>JBPCYB010000052.1:0-17223 GCA_051007995.1 Woeseiaceae bacterium
CGCGTATCATTGAGGTTGCTGACAACGTCTTTGTCTCCGTCGGCTTTCAAGTATCCACTAATTCGATGATCGTTGGCGACGATGGCGTGATCATCGTCGATCCCGGTATCGCACCGCCGATGGCCGAGAAAATGCTCGCTGCATTCAGAGAAATTACCGACAAGCCGGTGAAGGCGATCATCTATACACATGGTCACGGTGATCATACGAATGCGGCTAGTGTGTTCTATACCGATGGGGTCGAAGTCTGGGCGCGCAGCAATTACAACAGCGAGCCGACGCTCGTGCGACGTAATGGCTATGTCGGTGGTGTCAGGTCGTCCAATACGCAAGGTTTTGATCTTCCTTTTGAACAACGCATCGGCGTAGGCATCGGAATTCCGCCGCGAACGAGGCCGGCGCTAGGCAACACATTGATGGCGGACGGTGCCGAGCCCGCAGCTCCGCAGCCACGACCGGCAAGCATTGCACCGACGCATACGTTTGATGGCGAGCGGCAACACCTGGAAATTGCGGGCGTGCGCCTTGAGCTGGTCAAAGCGCCGGGAGAGACCGCCGACCAGTTGTACGTCTGGTACCCGGACAAGAGGGTTATCTTTACGGGTGATAACTTCTACCAATCATGGCCGAATACGTATCCTCTGCGCGGCACGGCGCGACGTTCCGTACGAGACTGGGTCAACAGTTTGACGGCGATGATTCAGGAACAGCCCGAGACAGTTGTTCCAGGGCACACCACGCCAATGCAAGATGCGACTGTGGTGCTGACAAATTACCGCGATGCTCTGAAGTGGGTTCTGGACAGAACCGTCGAGGGCGCACGAGCAAAACTGACGCCCGATGAGCTTATCGAATACACGCGGCTTCCCGAACATCTCGCCGAATTGGACTACCTGCAGGATTATTACGGCAGTCGCTGGGGAACCGTTCGCGACATCTACGCACAGGATCTCGGCTGGTTTGATGGCGATGTGTTGAATCTGCATCGCGAGAGCCCGGCGGCACAAGCCGAGCGACTGGCAGCATTGTTAGGTGGTGTTGATGCTCTCGCCGAGAAGTCGCGTGACGCACTAGCAAAAGGCGACCATCTTGGCGCGGCGCAACTCAGCGACGCCTGGTCAACACTCGAATCCGATAATCCTGAGCCCTGGTCGATTCTGGCTGACGCGCTGTTCGCCATCGGCGAGCAGACCTTCAATGCCCCGGCAAGAAATTACACGCTCTCCTCGGCGAATCGAGCCCGCACGATGGCGGAAAGTCTCGAGGAATAACGCGTCGCGTATCAGCCGCCCGGCAGTCCGTCGATGAGCTGTTCCATTTTTGCGAGCGTTGCGGCGTCAGGTAACTCACCGTAGGCCGCCCCCATGTTGTCGAGCATGTTCTTGGGTTTGCTGGTGGCGGGCGTTACGCAGGTCACGCGTGGATTGGCCGCTATGTATTTGAGAAAAAACTTGCCCCAGGTGTCGATGCCGAGCTCGCCCGCCCACTCCGGAAGCTCGACGCCTCGAACTCTGGAGAACAACCGGCTACGTCCGAACGGCACATAGATAAGTGTTGCGATGCCCAATTCTTCAGCTAACGGCAACACACTGTCTGCTGCCACGCGATTGTCGATAGCGTAGTCCACGCCGATGAAATCCAGCGGGTAGTCGCGCATCGCTTGCTCAAGTTCCGGGTAACGACTCGTCCGTGTAACAGTCGTACCGATATATCGGATTTCTTGATCCTCTTTCAATTCCTGGATCAGTGGCACCTGCGTTGCGAGGTCTCCAAGATTGTGGACCTGAATCAGGTCGACTGGTTTCTTGTCAATGTAGGCAAGCGACTGCGCGAGCTGCGCTCGTGCTCTACCTTCGTCAGCTTTGCTGCCGCCGCGACCCGCGACATTGACTTTGGTGGCCCAAAAAATGTCTTTGCTGAATCCGCCGTCGTGCGCAATTTGACCCGCGACTTTCTCGGATGCGCCGTAGCCCGGAGCGGTGTCGAATACAGAGCCTCCATTTTCGACCAGTGTTTTCAAGACACTTCTCAGCGCAGTGATGTCTTCACTCTGTGCGACTTGCCGGAATGTCGCAGAGCTGCCGAGACCGACGATTGGCAGCTCTTCGCCTGTCTTTGGAATGGCGCGCTTGATCAGATCGCCGGATTCAAAAGCCTGCAGGAGTCCTGCGGGAAGCGCGCAAGCGGCGCCAAGCAAAGCAGAGTTCTTCAAGTATTCACGGCGGGTCAACATAGCTACGTACTCTCCTGAAGCGTGTTCGAATGTTTTGCGGCATGATGCGAATGTTGGCCAGATGTCGCGCCAAACGGTGTCAATGCGGCAAGTCCGATCAAGATTACAACAATTCCAGCCATACGGCGAAGCGCCTTGCTGGACTTCCAGCGGTTCAGTTGCTGCGCCGACACTCCGACAGCCAGTAGCGCGGGCAAGGTACCGAGCCAGAAGGCGATCATAATAGATGCGCCTCCGAGCACGTTGCCAGACGTCGCCGCAATGGCCACCGCGCTGTATACGAGGCCACAGGGAAGTGCGCCCCAAACGAATCCGGCACTGAGTGCGCGTGTCGGCGAATTGACCGGCAAGACATGCTTAGCGAGTTTCGAAAACTTTGGCCAAAGGCGAGCTCCGGCCGATTCCAGAAATCGTGTCAAACGCCAATCGAACAAGAGATTTAGACCGATCGCGATGACTAGTGCTGCGGCGAGCAGGCGTAGTATGAGGAGGCCTTGCGATATTCCGACGGTCTTGGTTAATACAGCGCCGCCCGCACCAGCAACACCGCCTAATAGCACGTAGAAAAGAAGTCGCCCGACGTTGTACATGAAACGTCGTAGCCAACGATTGAATTTCGGGACGGCTGACGCGGGTCCTTCGAAAAGCACGACGATTGCTCCACACATTCCCACGCAATGCGTGCTGCCGAAAAAACCGGCAAGGAGCGCGGCGCCGATGGCCAGCTCCGGCGTCATTCCTGAGTGGGTCTGCGTTTGTCAGCCGGCGGCTTGCTGTCGTCATCCATGATGACGCTGACGGCGGGAGACTCAAGGTCGTCGAACTGGCCAGATCCTACCGCCCAGAAAAACGCGGCCACGGCGGCGGCGAGCAAAAGCAGGCCAAGCGGAATCAGCAAGTAAAGAATATTCATAACTAGTCTTCCGGCGTGCTTTGCAATCGTAAGGCGTTAAATACGACAATCAATGAACTGAGCGACATGCCGATAGCTGCCATCCACGGCAGCAATACGCCGCTAATCGCCAGCGGTACTGCAGTTGCATTGTAAATTATAGCCCAGGCTATGTTCTGTCGGATTACACGCTGAGTTCTCTGTGCGATGCCGATCGCAAAATTGATTGTGTCGAGTTTGCGACCAAGTGATACGGCATCGGCACTCGCTCTGGCAAGAGCCGTGCCGCTGTCAAGAGCGATCGATCCGTCAGCAGCTGCAAGAACGGGTGCATCATTGATGCCATCGCCAACCATGATGATGGGCTTGCCAGATTCTTGCAGGTGCGCAACTAATCGCAGCTTGTCGGCGGGCGACATCGCCGCGTGCCAGGAATCAATACCGAGATGCGATGCGACCTCGTGTACTGCGGCTTTATGGTCGCCACTGGCAATGACCGGTGTGAACCCAGACTGCTGCAGTTTGCGTATGGCCTGTCGAGCGTCTTGTCTGACTTCGTCGCCGAGACTGAACTGCGCGATCATTCCATCGTTGTTGCCGAGGAAGACCTGTGTTTGCCGCACTTTGTTGCCGTCTTCGGCGGGCGTCGATCGACTGATTTCTGCGACGAAATTCGCCTTGCCGATTCGATACCTTTGACCGTCGAGTGATGCCTCTACACCGGATCCCGCGGTTACCGTCACGTCAAGCGGCTCTGGCATCGCAGAATCGAAATACGCCGAAAATGCCCGTGCCAGGACATGTTCGGACACCGTTTCCAATGCCGCTGCAATTCTTAAGGCGGACTCGGCGTCAATATTTTTCTTCAGCAAACGGGTATCGAGGACAATTGGTCGGCCTTCTGTCAGTGTTCCCGTTTTGTCGAATACGATCGTGGTCGGGTGGCTTAAGATGCTGAGAATTCGCGATCGTACTAAGAGAAAACCGTTTTTTGCCAGCCGCGAAGCCGCAGCCGCAAGCGCAGCTGGTGTCGCTAGCGCAAGTGCGCATGGGCAGGTGACCACCAGAGTTGCGAGGACGACTTCAAACGCGCGCGATGGATCGAGCCAATACCATATCGCTCCTGCGGCGGTCGCAATGGCGAGTACCGCCAATACAAATTTTCCCGCTATGCGATCGGCCAGCATCGCAATTGGCGGACGGTCTGCCCGAGCACGCTCGAGCATCCGGCCAATTTCGGCGAGGCTTGTGCTAGCGCCGGTTTGGGTCACTCGAACCGTTGCGTTCCCGGAGCGAACAATCGCGCCTGCGAACACGGCATCGCCGACACCGTGATCAACAGGCATCGATTCGCCGCTCAGCATTGACTCATCGACCGCCATAGTTCCGGTCAGGATGTCGCCGTCAATGGGAATCACATCGCCGGGGCGAATGCCGATCGTATCGCCAACGCGAAGCCGGTCCAGCGCAACCCTCGTGGAGACTCCATCTCGTATCTGGATTGCTGTGTCGGGCAATAGCTGCGCCAGAGCAATTGCGTGGTCGCTGGATCGATGTCGTGCACGCATTTCCAGAAATCGTGTGGCGCTAAGGAAAAACACGAACATTACGACCGAATCGAAATAAATTGCGCCGCGGTTGGACCAGGTGGCTATGCTTGACGCGGCGAATGCAAAACCGATCGCTAGTGATACGGGCAGATCCATTCCGGGTGTACGCGCGCGAAGTCCACGCGCGGCACCAACGAAAAAGGGTCGCGCGGAATAGAAAACGACGGGTACCGTGAGAAGCAAGCTGACGATTCGCAGGAAACGCTCGATCGTGTCATCAATGCCGAAATAGTCGCCGGCATACAACGCGACCGCAAACATCATGACTTGCATCCCGGCTGCGGCAGCGACGATCAGACGTTTTAATGCCTGGCGATAGTCTTCAGTCTTCGAATCGATGTTCTGCCCGGTACCAACCGGCGCAGGCTTGAAGCCGATTCGTGATATCGCTTGTAGTAAATCGCTGAAATTGAGTTCGCTGATGTTCCAGCGAATCACCGCACGGCGTACGGCCGGATTGACGTCCACGTTTTCAATTGCGGGCAAGGATCGCATCGCCTTGTCGAGCAGCCAGACACACGCCGAACAATACATGCCGCCGATATCGATCGTTGTTTCCGCAACGTCGGCACGCTGACTGACATATCGGCCCATCAGCTCCGCATCATCAAAGTGTTGCCACTCGCGGTCTTCAGGGGTGAGATTCAAGTCGGCGGCTGGCTGACTGCGGAATTCGTAAAACGCGTTTAGACCGCTCGCTTCGATGAATTCTGCAACGGCTTTGCAACCGATACAGCACATGGGCCGATCGTGATCGCTAAGTCTGGCGATAATCGAGTCACCGCTTGGTAGCGGATAACCGCAATGGAAACACTCAGCGGTTGTCGCCATTATTCGGCGTCGCTATTCGAAATTCCCGGTGCGGTCGATGCCGGTGCGGCAGAGTCGTGCACAATGGTATGCGGACGAGAGATCGCCAGATATATCGTCAATGCACAGCCGACTACGGTTAGTGACGGAATAGCGATCAACAGCCATACCCAGGGGTTTCGATACCACTCCTCTGCATTTACCTGCATCAGAAATCCTCTGTCGGGCCGCGGAACCGGCTTTCTTCAACTAAGTGAATTTCGCTGCCGTCCGTGCTGTTAAGCTCAAAACTGATTACATTGCCGCCATAAGCGTGTTCGTGTGGAACGACAACCGACACGGGCAGAGTCAGAACCGATTCGCCGGCAACGGAAAATGCTGAGTCTGTCCGAAGCTGTATGCCATCAACGCCGCTAACGCTCAGCAGATAGTCGTGGCGCTCATTCTGCTTGTTGATGATACGAACTGTGAAGCTGTTTTCGATACCTTGTCGCCCGATATCTCGATACAAGGCGTTGCGATCTCGCATTACATCCATGATGGCGGGTTTTCTCAACGCCATCGTTGTGACCATCGTGGTGAGCAGTAGCACGAGGATTCCTGAGTAGACGATCGTCCGTGGTCGAATGAGTCGATACGACTTGTGTTCAAGCGCGCGCTCGGTACTGTAACGAATCAGGCCGCGCGGCGAGCCAACTTTGTCCATGATCGTATCGCATGCATCGATACAAGCGGCGCAGGCGATACACTCATATTGCAGTCCTTGCCGAATGTCGATGCCGGTTGGACAGACCTGCACGCACATTGTGCAATCAACACAGTCGCCGAGGCCTTGCGCTTTCGCATCGGAGCCACGTCGGCGACCACCGCGCGGTTCGCCGCGCTCGCTATCGTAAGTAACGATGAGCGAATCGCGGTCGAACATGGCGCCCTGGAAGCGCGCGTAAGGGCACATGTATTTGCAGACCTGCTCGCGCATAAATCCGGCATTGCCATACGTCGCGAAGCCGTAAAAGAACACCCAGAATACTGACCACGCATTAGCGTTAAAACTAAGCAGGTCGAGTGCCAACGGACGCACGGCTGTGAAATAGCCGACAAAACTGAAACCCGTAAACAATGCCAGCGTGATCCAGCAGAATTGTTTGATTACTTTCTTGCGAATCTTGTCAAACGTCCACGGTGCCTTGTCGAGCTTTATGCGTTTGCTACGATCGCCTTCAACGGCCATTTCGATCCACGTAAAGGCTTCCGTCCAAACCGTTTGTGGGCAAGCGAAACCACACCACACCCGACCCGCTATCGCCGTGAAGAAAAACAGGCTGACGGCAAGAATGATCAATAGAAGAGCAAGGTAAACAAAATCCTGCGGCCAAAGCGTCATACCGAACACGTAAAACTTGCGTGCAGGAAGGTCAAAAAGAATCGCCTGGCGCTGATCCCAGATCAGCCAAGGTCCGCCGTAGAAAGCGCCGAGCAATAAGAACATCGCTGCGCGCCGCAGCGTCGCAAAACGGCCTTTCACCTCGCGCGGATAGACTTTGTCCTCGCTACGATAGAGTTTGCCGTATTCGTATTCGCCGCCAAGTTTTCCAGCCATGACTAATGTGTCGTCGACGGTGACTTGGGACCGCTACGTTTGCGTCTGACGAGCCTCAAAGTAAGCCAGCCAGCAACCCAGCCATTGACCCAGAAAAAGAAAAAGCCGATTGCGTAGCCGGCATTGCGACTCTCAAAAAGGTCCAGGCCGATCGAATCAACGACCACCAGTGGATCGATGAAAGCGAAAAACAGCATCGTGAATACGGCAGCTGTCAGAAACGTAATCCAGCTCAGTACTGCTATCTTTTGTGTATCACGCGACCAGTCAGTGTCCATTTCGCACGCCGTCTTACTGGTTGGAGAGGCTGTATACGTAGGCGGTCAGAATGTGAGCACGATCGGCACCCAAGAGATCGCCATGTGCTGGCATTGCGCCCAGACGACCTTCGACGATCGATTTGCGAATTTCACGCGGCGAACTGCCATACAACCAAACATCGTCAATCAGGCTGGGTGCGCCGAGAGCCTGCATGCCGGCACCCGTAGGGCCGTGGCATGCAACACACAATGTCATGTACTGCGTATGCGCTGGCGAACTTGCATCTATGCCATCCTGCATAGCCTGCACATAACTGACCATTTCTGTTAGTGCGTCCTCGTCTGTGAAAACTGCAGCCAGCGGTGGCATAACGCCATTACGGCCAGAAACAATACTCTGTTTGATCTGTGCTGGCGCACCTCCGTATAGCCAGACATCATCTGCCAGGTTTGGAAAACCGCGTGCGCCCATTGCAGTGGAGCCATGACATTGCGAACAATAATTGGCGAACAGGCTTGCACCGATATCGAGTGCCGCAGGATCCTTGGCGATATCGACAACCTCACGAGCAGCAAATGCGGCAAACATCGGGCCGTATTCCGCTTCGGCAGCGGCAACTTCCTCAGCGTATTGTTTCTCCTGGCTCCAACCGCTCGTGCCTTCAAAACTTCCCATGCCCGGGTAGTAAATGAGATAGGCGGCAGACCAGATGACCGTCAGGATGAACAACCAGAACCACCACATCGGCAATGGATTGTTCAATTCACGGATATCTTCGTCCCAGACATGGGATTCGGACTCTTCGATCTCTTCGGACGATGCCCGTTGCCGATTCGCATAAGCCACGACCCAAAAACAAGCAATCAGCGATGCCGCCGTACCGAGAATGACATACCAGCTCCATGCGCTACTCATGAGCTATGCTCCTTTTCATATTCGTATGCAGGCGGGCGACCGTCATCGTCGTCGAGCGGTAATTGCGCGGCGGCATCGAATTCCGGTTTCCGCCTGCGGCTCCAGCTCCACGCCCAAAGACCGAGAAACAACACCAGAATAGCCAGTGTCAGAAGTCCTCTAATTGTGCCGATATCCATTTGCAAGACTCCTAACGTGCCGACCGGGCGGTGCCGAGGTTCTGCAAATACGCGACCAGCGCGTCCATTTCGGTCTTACCCGCAACGGCATCGGCAGCGGCGGCAATCTCTTCGTCCGAATACGGATCGCCCAGCATTTGCAACGCGCGCATCTTCGCACTGACCGACTCACCATCTAACATTGCATCGACGAGCCATGGATAAGCCGGCATGTTCGATTCCGGCACAACATCCCTTGGGTTGATCAGGTGAATACGATGCCAGTCGTCGCTATAGCGTTTGCCAACGCGTGCCAGGTCAGGCCCGGTTCGCTTTGAGCCAAACTGGAACGGCCGATCGTAGACAAATTCTCCCGCAACCGAGTAGGGGCCATAGCGTTCAGTTTCACTACGAAATGGTCTGATCTGTTGTGAGTGGCAGCCATAACAGCCTTCCCGAATATAAACGTCCCGTCCCTCGAGTTGTAACGCGGGATACGGCGTAATGCCTTCATAAGGCTCGGTGGCGTCGGCACTGACCATCAACGGCAGAATTTCGATCAGCCCGCCGATACTGATAACCACAACAATGAGGACCGCCATAAGGTTGATATTCTTTTCGATCTTTTCATGTTTCATATCGCTACCCTCACGCCGGCTGAATGACAGCGACAGGTTCGGGTTCAACCCGCCTGACCGTCATGTAAACGTTGTATGCCATCACGAGCATGCCGGAGAAGAATATGAGGCCGCCGAGCAGGCGAATGCCGTAATACGGATAGGTGAACTTGATGCTTTCAATGAAGGAGTACGTCAGTGTTCCGTCGTCGTTCAACGCGCGCCACATCAAGCCTTGAGTGATACCGGATATCCACATGGATACTGCGTACAGGACTACGCCGATTGTTGACGTCCAGAAATGCACATCGATCAGTTTTGTCGAGTACATGCCGGCTTTGCCGTACAGGCGCGGTATCAGGCAATACATCGTGCCAATGGTCATCATCGCGACCCACCCAAGCGCACCTGAATGCACATGCCCAATGGTCCAATCAGTGTAGTGCGATAGCGCATTGACAGTCTTGATCGACATCATCGGACCTTCGAACGTTGACATGCCATAGAACGACAGCGACACAATCATGAATTTGAGGATCGGATCGGTCCGCAATTTATGCCAGGCGCCTGACAGTGTCATGATGCCGTTGATCATGCCGCCCCAGGAAGGTGCGAGCAGGATTATCGAAAACACCATTCCCAAAGACTGTGCCCAGTTTGGCAGTGATGTGTAATGCAAATGGTGTGGACCCGCCCACATGTAGATCGCGATCAGCGCCCAGAAGTGCACCACGGATAAGCGATAGGAGTAGACCGGACGATTCGCTTGCTTCGGCACGAAGTAATACATCATGCCGAGGAAGCCCGCTGTCAGGAAAAAGCCGACGGCGTTGTGCCCGTACCACCATTGCATCATGGCATCGACGACGCCGCTGTAAATCGGGTACGACTTCCACAGCGATACGGGAATTGCGAGATTGTTGAATATGTGCAGAACCGCGACCGTGAGGATAAAGGCAGCATAGAACCAGTTGGCGACGTAAATATGTTTGACGCGCCGCCGGCCGATCGTGAAAAGAAAAACAATAGCAAACGAAACCCAGACGACGGCGATCAGCAGATCAATCGGCCACTCGAGCTCTGCGTACTCTTTGCTCTGCGTGATACCGAGCGGCAACGTGATCGCGGCCAACACAATGATTGCTTGCCAGCCCCAAAACGTGAACGCTGCGAGCTTGTCAAAAGCAAGCCGAACGTGGCAGGTGCGCTGTACGACATAGTATGCAGTGCCGAAAAGCGCCGAGCCGCCGAAGGCAAAGATGACTGCATTGGTATGCAGTGGACGAAGCCGGCCGTAACTCAGCCATGGTAGGTCCATGCTTAGCTGCGGCCAGATAAGTTCAGCCGCAATGATGATGCCGACAAGCATTCCGACGATGCCCCAAACGACGGTCATGATCGCGAATTGCCGTACAACTTTGTCGTTGTAACTCGATTGGTTATCCATATATTGCTGCCCTACTTATTTCGTTGTCGTCCAGAGCTTTTCTTGCGAGGCGCGACGATGCCAAATCTCAGCTATCGCAGCTATAAGCATATACCCCAATTCAATTGTTTCGTGGTGTTGCGGTGATCCCAACAGGGTGGCGCGGAAAGCTATCGGCGTCGATTGTCTCAAGATAGCCTTGCCAGGCCCCGTATCCGATGATGGGCAGAATGACGATCAGACCAATGAATGCCGTCAACATGCCGATTAGCAAGCCGACGATGATCAGACCCAGCCAGACCATCATCGCTAGTTTATTGCGCAGTACCGCGTTAATCGATGTCACGATGGCAGTGATGCTGTCGACATCGCGGTGAATAATCATCGGCAGGGAGAACGCGCTGGCCGAAAAAGTCACGATGGCAAAGAATGCGCCAACAATGCTGCCGACGCTTAGATAACCGACAAGATCACCGATCTCTGGATTTCCAGAAGTTGGCAGAAATATGCTGATCATCGCGCCTGCTCGTGCCCAGACCATGAAAATGACCAGCAGTGCCAGAGCGAAGATCATTTCGTTGCCAAGATGTCGTTTGAATGCAGCTCTTAGACTGCGCGACATTGACGGTACCTGGCCGCGTTCCAGTTGGGCGCTTATGGCGTAGAGACCGATGCAGGCAAGTGGCGCGAGAAACGCGAATCCACCGATCATCGCGAGCATCAACCAGTGACTGCCGTACACCCACGCCAGCCAGACGACGAGACCCATGGTGACCGCCATGAACGCACCGTAGGCGATGCTCTGCGGCAGAGCACTCTTGAAATCGGCCAGACCCTTGCGCAGCCAATTGAACGGCGCTAGCGGCGAGATTTGTCGACACGGCGCGACAAACGGCATGCTCGCACGGTCAAACGACTCTTCGTTGTCTTCGGCTCGCGTCACCTTTTCCCCTAAATTTGACGATGATCTTGCTGCCGTACATAGGTGACGATACCTATATCACAGAGCATGGCAAATCTGCAGAAATTGACAGCATTTCGTCACGGTATACTTGTGAGGTCCTGTGAAATCAATTGTGGCTTTAATGGGTTCGAAAAAATTCAGATCAAAAGAGTCAGCGGCCTGGTTCCGCACGCTGCTGGACTCAGCGCCCGATGCAATGATCATTGTGAATGACGCGGGTGAGATAGAAATCGTCAATAGCCAGACAGAAAACATGTTTGGCTATGATCGCGCGGAGCTCCAGGGGAAAACAATTGAGATGCTATTGCCCGAGCAGGCGCGGCAACGTCACGTCGCGCATCGCGACGGTTTCGTCAAAAATCCGGATGTCCGGCCGATGGGAGCGGGGTTGGAGTTGATTGCCCAGCGCAAAGACGGTAGTGAATTTCCCGTTGAAATTAGCCTCAGCCCGGTCGAGATGGAATCGGCGACTTTTGTGTCCAGCGTTATCCGCGATGTCACTGAGCGCAAGAAAATGGAGCAGGAAATCATCGCAGCGCAAATGGCTGCGGAACGTGCCAACAAGGCTAACAGTGCGTTCCTGGCGGCGGCTAGCCACGACTTGCGCCAACCGGTGCAGGCATTGAGTTTGTTGAATGGTGCTCTGCGTCGCACCGTCAAAAACGAGCGTGCGCTCGAGATGATCGAAATCCAGGAACACTCGCTAACGGCGATGACCAATCTCCTGAATTCATTGCTCGATATTAGTCGCCTCGACGCGGGGGCTATTACGCCGGACTTTGAAGAATTTCCGATGCAACGCATGATCGATCGCCTGTCAGCCGAATTTGCGCGGCAGGCGAATCACAAGGGACTGGCATTCGCATCCGATTCCTGTGGCGCGGTTGTCCGCAGCGACCCAAATTTGCTTAGCGAGATCATTCAAAACCTTGTTTCCAATGCAATTCGCTATACGGACAACGGCACGGTGACTCTGCGTTGCGTTGAGAGAGGCGAACATTGCTGTGTCGAAGTTGCGGACACCGGCATTGGTATCGAAAACGATCAGCTCGAAGCCATTTTCAATGAATTTCACCAGGTTAAGCAGCCTGGGTCGAGCAAAGAGGGTTTTGGTCTGGGCCTTGCGATCGTTCGCCGGCTCGCCGACTTGCTTGAACATGATGTCGATGTCCAATCGAGTCCAGGCAATGGCTCGTGTTTTTCAGTGTGTTTGCCGACAATCGTGCAAGGCACGGTAGGACAGATAACCGAAGAAGTGCAGGATGCAGAAAGCGCAGGCGACGCGTCGGGCCTGGTCGTGTTGATTGAAGACGATGTCAATGTTGCGAATGCGTGGGGATTGCTGCTGGAAGCCGAGGGCTACAGCGTCGCAACCGGAGCATCGGTTTCCGAGGCGAGTGCCCTAATCAAGCATCTGGCGGAAACACCGGCGCTGATTGTTTCCGATTTTCATTTGCTGGACGGATCAACCGGTGTCGAAGCTGTTGATGTCATTCGCAGTCATTTTGACGAGAACATACCGTCATTTATCGTCAGTGGAGACACATCGAAAATCGTCAAAGATGCGCGTCCGTTGGACAACTGCACTGTTATGAGTAAGCCAGTAAATACGAAACGGCTGCTCGCGGCCGCGAGAGTGGCAACTCAAACTGGTCTGGTGCCGGACGACTAGGCGAACCAACTCAGCGGTGACTTGTTGATTGCGGCACCAACGACATAGGCAAACGAAAGCAATGCTGCCACGAATGCGAGTTGGCGTACCCGCATTGTCGGGCCGCGGCGCAGCGCGATAGCACCGAGCACGATATATAGAGCCAGGCCGGCAAATTTCGCCAATAGCCAGTTATTTTGCATGACTGCGAGTCGCATCTGCACAACCATTGCTACGCCAGTGACGAGAAACAAAGTGTCAATAATATGCGGGGCGATGCGGCTGATCGGATGCTGAAGAAGTGGCGATGAGCGCATCATCCAGATGCCGCGAATGACGAATCCGCAGATCGTCAGAAACGCAAAAGTCATGTGCAGATTTTTCATCAAATAGCTCGCTACGCATTACCCGGTGAGGGATACGGGTACCTACCTATAGTTTTCCAGCGGGCATTTGGCAAGGTTCTACTTAAAGAATCAAGCGCTAATTGGCACCCAAAATATGAGCCGAAAACCCGGACCCCCTGTTTCGCCCGCTGCGATGTTGGTAGCGGGCTTTTTTATGTTTTGTGCGCTGAATTCGTCAGCGGATGAAGCGGCTACGGTCGATACTATCGACCAGATCGTCGTCGTCGCACACAAAGACGAACGCTCAATTCGTGAGATCGCAGCCAACGTCACCGTGGTGTCGAGAGCTGACCTCAATGACCAGCTCGCGACCTCGGTCAATGACGTGCTGCGCTATCTGCCCGGCATCGACTATGAGGCAGCGGGCACCCGATTCGGTACCGAGGGCATCAATATTCGTGGTGTCGGCGGCAATCGCGTGGCTATTGTCGTCGACGGTGTGCCTCTGTCGGATCATTTCGACGTCGGCAGTTTTTCGAACGCAACCCGGGACTTCATCGATGCTGGTCTGATTCAGAATGTCGAAGTCTTGCACGGCCCGGCGTCGGCTCTGTACGGCAGCTCAGCCATCGGCGGTGTAGTGGCCGTAACGACACCGGATCCGTTTGATCTCGCTGGCGCGCAGGGTTTTGGCGGTGATTTCATCGGTACCTGGCAAGGTGCGGACAGCAGTGATCATGCGCAGGCAATGTTCGGCATGGGCAGCGAGGCGCTGGGTCTTATGGCCGGTTTCAGCTGGCACGATGGCCAGCAGATTGATTCAGCGGCTGCGCCTGACGCTGCGGATACGCGCAACACTGAGCGCCGGACCGGCCTACTCAAAGTCGTTGGTGACAATCGGTTCGGTCATACGTGGCGTGCGCAATATATTCGGCAGGAATCCAATACCGAGTCTGAGCTGACGTCTTTGTTGGGTCAGGGCCGTTATCGGTCGACAACAGCATTGCAGGGCGACGATCGCTACGAGGTTGATTTGGTGATCGCCGCTTATGAGTTCGGGTCACCGGACAGTTGGATTGACAACGGTATCGTGCGCGGCTTCTACGAGGTCGCCAACATCGAGCAAACGACGCTTGATGAACGTGGCGCTGCAAGAACACCAGTGTCCATCGATCGCTTTTTTGCGTTCGAACAGGAGATAAAAGGCGTTGAGGTCAATCTCTGGAAAGAACTGACCGGGGCGCGAGTTTCGCATCGACTTGGCTTTGGCATCGAATATCGTGAACGCGAGACCGAAGAATATCGCGACGGTCTTTCGACCAATATGGCGACTGGCGAGCAAACCAAGAACCTGCTCGGCGAGGAATTTCCGCTGCGTGATTTTCCGATCTCGACAACCCGGGAGTGGGGCGCCTATATCGAAGACAGCATGACGATTGCCAACTGGACCGTCGTCGCTGCGCTGCGAGCTGATCGCTTCGACCTGTCGCCCAGCCAGGACCCGATGTACCTCGAGGACTATCCATTTGCAGAGCTGGTTTCAATAACTGAATCGGATCTGTCGCCGAAACTCGGCGTGATCTACCACGCGACACCCGGCGTGGACGTTTATCTGCAGTATTCGCACGGATTTCGTGCGCCGCCTTACGCCGACGCGAATATTGGCCTCGATATTCCGTTCTTCAATTATCGAGCGATTCCGAATCCAGATTTGAAATCCGAATCGTCGGACGGATTCGACCTTGGTCTGCGTTGGGTCGGCAATCGTTCAACGGCACGCTTGTCCGTGTTTCATACGCGCTACGACGACTTCATCGAATCCAAAGTACGTCTTGGTACCGATCCGGTTAGCGGGCGCGTGTTGTTTCAGTCTCTGAATCTACGCGAGACACGAATCGAAGGGATCGAAGCCGGTTTCAACTCGCGTCTGGGCGGTCGAATGGCCGCTTTCAGTGTGGATGGATCAGCCTATTACGCACGCGGTGAAAACAAGGAGACGGGTGAGGCTCTCAATTCCGTTGGACCGCCACAGGCTGTCCTGGGACTGGCCTGGAATTCGGCAGACGAGCGCCGTCAGTTGCGATTAAAAACGACGTTGACCGACGATTGGTCGGATCGTGATGAGAGCAATGGCGAATTATTCAAGCCCGCCGGCTTCGCAGTATTCGATCTTTTTCTTACACAAAAACTGGGCGAACGAACGACGCTGCGTGCCGGATTGCACAATCTGACCGATCGCACGTATTGGAACTGGTCCGATGTCCGCGGCCTTAGCGCCGACGATCCACTTCTGCCGTACCTCGCGCAGGCAGGAACGTCCGCGTCGCTCAGCCTGAATCTGAATTGGTAGAACTTTAGTCACAGCCATGACCGCAATAAACAGGAGTACATGTCATGCAACACAATAAATTGAGTCTTACATTCTTGCTGGTGCTCTTTGGATTTGCAGGCAGTGCCTGTTCCCAGCAAAGCGATGACTCGGCCGCGCCTGCACAAGGCGATGACACCGTTGTTCACACAGCGGAAGTTGCCGCCGGCAATGTCGAAGAAATGATGGCGAAGGGCGAGGCGGTCTATCTCGCGAATTGCTCTGCCTGCCATCAACCGGCAGGAACGGGCCTGACTGGGGCGTTTCCGCCGCTGGCAGAATCCGATTACCTGCAAGGCGATCGCAAAGAGGTCATGTCTGCAGCGTTGTTCGGTCTGTCCGGACCGATAACGGTAAATGGTGTCGACTACAACGGCGTCATGCCGAGTCTGGGACACCTGCCGGATGAGGATCTGGCAGCTGCACTGACGTATGTGTTCGGCTCCTGGGGCAATGACGGTGCCGCTGTCAGCGTTGCAGAAGTAGCGGCGTTGCGCGCAGAGCTCGGCCAGGAAGATCGTGCTGCAGGTCAGCGCCACGTCGGTGCGACCGAAGGTGAGCTGAAGTATCAAGGCGCACCATCGGCGATTTCCGGAGAGGATACGCGGCAGGTAATGTCTGCGGGCGGCCCTGTATTGAGCGAGGCCGAATTTGAAACAGCAACGCAACTGTATTTCGAACGCTGCGCGGGGTGCCATGGTGTTCTGCGCAAGGGCGCAACAGGCAAACCTTTGACGCCCGACATAACGCTCGAAAAGGGAACGGAGTACCTCAAGGCACTAATCACCTATGGATCCCCGGCAGGTATGCCGAACTGGGGTACGTCGGGAGAGATGAGCGATTCCGAGATCGATGTTATGGCGCGCTTCCTGCAGCAGGAGCCACCCGCACCACCAGAGTTTGGCATGCCGGAGATGATGGCTAGCTGGAAGGTAATGGTTGCTCCTGAAGACCGCCCAACGAGCCCACAACACGATCGCAACATTGACAACTTCTTCTCAGTGACGCTGCGTGACGCGGGTCAGGTCGCAATCATCGATGGCGATACCAAGGAAATTGTCGCGATCCTGCCGACAGGTTACGCCGTGCATATTTCGCGGCCATCTGCATCGGGTCGTTACATGTTCACAATTGGCCGCGACGCCAAAGTGGATATGATTGACATGTGGATGGATCCGCCGGCGATTGTTTCGGAGATCAAGGTTGGTCTCGAAGCACGCTCCGTTGAAACGTCGAAATACAAGGGTTACGAAGACAAATATGCGATTGCCGGTGCTTACTGGCCGCCGCAGTACGTCATCATGGAAGGTGACACGCTCGAACCGCTGAAGATTGTGTCAACGCGTGGCATGACAGTGGACACGCAGGAAT
>JBPCYB010000053.1:0-29648 GCA_051007995.1 Woeseiaceae bacterium
ATTGCATCAGCAGCACCGTCATTGACGAGCGACAAACGATTGAGTTTGGTAAGGAGCGATTTTGCAGAATTGGCGACATGCATGGGGGAAAGGGGGCTCACGGGACAAGTCGACGGCTTGCTCCTCGATCTGGGCGTCTCGTCTCCGCAGTTGGACGAAGCCGATCGAGGTTTCAGTTTTCTCCGCGACGGACCGCTCGACATGCGCATGGATTCAGAGCAGTCGATCAGTGCAGCAGACTGGCTCGGCAGTGTGGAAGAAAAAGACTTGAAAAAAGTGTTGTATCAATACGGCGAAGAAAATGACGCACCGCGAATCGCACGTGCGATTGTAAGTGCGCGCGCGACAGCCAGTATTGAAACAACCGGACAACTTGCCGCCATCATCGCGTCGGTGGTACCAGCGCACACGCGCAAGAAACACCCAGCGACCAAAACGTTTCAGGCCATTCGAATTTTCATCAATGATGAGTTGCGTCAACTTGAAGTGGTGCTGGAGCAATCGATCGACGTGCTGAAGCGCGGTGGTCGTCTTTGCGTAATCAGTTTTCATTCGCTTGAAGATCGTATCGTCAAGCGTTTCATGCGCGACGCATCGCGCGAGTCCGAACAGTATCGCGGCATGCCGAATGTGCCCGAAGAATTTCAGCCGCGGCTGAAACTTATTGGCAAAGCGATTACCGCCAGCAGTGAAGAAATTGCAGAAAACGTTCGTGCCCGGAGCGCTCGTTTGCGCGTCGCGGAGCGTTGCTGATGGAACTGATGAGCAAACGACAACCGTTTTTGCTGGTGATCGTATTCGCTGTTGTTTGCGTGCTTAGCGCAATGGCGCTGGTTTACACGAAACATGAGTCACGCAAGTTGTTTGTCGAGCTTGAGGGACTGACACAAACACGTGACGAACTGAATATTGAGTGGGGCCAGTTGCAAATAGAGCAAAGCACCTGGGCCACACACGCCCGCATCGAGCAGGTTGCAACAGATGACCTGTCTTTGGTGCGACCGACAAGTACGGAAATTTTTGTAATTGAACGACAATGACACGCGGCGCAGAGACAAAAAATCGAACTGCAAGACGCTTCGTCGGCAGAGTCACGCTGGTAAGTGTGTTCTTTTCGCTGATTGCGATTTCTCTGGTCGCGCGCGCCGTTCATCTGCAGGTATTTAACACCGAGTTTCTGAACCTGCAGGCAGACACGCGCCATCTGCGCACGGAGCAGATCACAGCCCACCGCGGCACTATTACCGATCGCAATGGCGAACCTCTGGCGATCAGCACGCCGGTCGATAGTGTCTGGGCGAATCCGAAAGAATTGGCGCTGGCCGAAGACAAAATGCCGCAATTGGCGCGCGTGCTTGGACTCGATGAGCAATCGCTAATTCGGCAGATAACATTCAGCATGAACCGCGACTTTGTTTACCTGCGGCGTCACTTAAGTCCCAGCAAAGCCCAGGAAGTCATGGCGTTGGATCTTCCGGGTGTCAATATTCAGCGCGAGTATCGCCGTTACTACCCGGCGGGTGAAGTTGTTGGTCATCTCGTCGGATTCACTGATATTGATGACAAAGGCCTTGAAGGTCTGGAGTTGGCATTCAATCACTGGTTGGCCGGTGAGTCCGGTGCGAAACGCGTTTTAAAGGACCGGCTCGGGCGTTCGGTAGAAAATGTTGAGAGCATTCGCCCGCCGCACCACGGCAAAGAGTTGCGCACCAGTATCGATTTGCGAATTCAATATGTAGCGTATCGCGCCCTCAAGACGGCGATAAAACTCAACAGCGCGGAGTCAGGATCCATCGTGGTGTTGGACACGCAGACAGGCGAAGTTCTCGCCGTTGCAAATCAACCCACCTACAACCCGAACGATCGTTCGCAAATGACGGCCGAGCGTTATCGCAATCGCGCAATTACCGATATTTTTGAGCCCGGCTCGAGCATTAAACCACTTGTCGTCGCGGCAGCGCTTGAAAGCGGTCGTTACCGGCCGAGCAGCATCATTGATACGGCGCCCGGCCGAGTCACAGTTGGTGCGAAGATAATTGAAGATAGTCGCAACCTCGGGCGCGTAAGCCTGACTACGATTCTTGCGCGTTCAAGCAATGTTGGTGCAACCAAACTTGCGATGTCACTGCAGCCCGATCAACTCTGGAGCACGATGACGCAGTTCGGTTTTGGTTCCCTGACCGCGAGCGGGTTCCCGGGCGAATCAGCCGGCACACTGACACACCATGATCACTGGCAACCGATTAGTCAGGCCACGCTTGCTTATGGTTACGGACTGTCGGTAACGCCGCTGCAACTTGCGCAGGCCTACGCTGTATTGGGTAGCAACGGCGTTATGCGTCCCATTTCTCTGGTCGCACTCGAGCAACCGGGCGAAGGCGAGCGGACCGTGTCGAAAGACTCGGCCACAGCCGTTCGTCGCATGCTTGAGGAAGTTGTTCGCCCTGGCGGTACTGGTACCGGCGCGGCTGTGGACGGCTATCGAATCGCTGGCAAGACTGGAACATCCTGGAAATTTGCGGCAGGAGGTTATTCGCAAGACAAATACATTTCGGTATTCGCCGGTCTCGCCCCGGCTAGTAATCCACGACTTGCTGCGGTTGTCGTAATCGACGAGCCCAGTGGTGAGTTGTACTACGGTGGCGACGTAGCAGCACCCGTGTTCGCCGACATCATGTCCGAATCTTTGCGACTGCTCGCGATACCGCCGGATGCGCTGCCAGCGCGTGAACCGAACAGTGCGATGCAGGCGATGAGTCGATGAGCATGCCGGCAGAACAAATCCATAATGAAATGACGCTCTCTGAATTACTGCATGGTTTTGCAGATGCACCCGAGATCGCAGTGCACGGTATCGCGAGTGACAGTCGGCGGGTGCAACACGGTGATCTATTCCTCGCGTGCCAGGGCGTCAGTAGTCACGGCATCGATTATGTCGACGCGGTCATAAAAGCGGGTGCTGTTGCGATCGCCTTTGACGCTGCTACCACTACATTGCCGGCAAGTGATCTGGGAATTCCGACGATTGCAGTCGACAAGCTCGGATCGCACCTTGGCACGATTGCGAACCGTTTTTTCGCTGCGCCGTCTGCGTCGGTGCGCGTCATTGGCGTAACCGGCACCAACGGCAAAACCACGGTTGCATGGCTGATTGCACAATGTCTGGAGCGGCTAGGCGAGACCTGTGGCTACATCGGTACGCTCGGTGCCGGCACGGGTGAGGTAGGCCTTGGCGAAAGCATGACCACGCCGGCAACAATTGAATTACATGAATCTCTGGCGCGTTTTCGCGAGGCTGGTGCAACATTTTCCGCACTGGAAGTGTCGTCACACGCACTCGCACAAAATCGCGTTGACGGTGTCGCTTTCGACACCGTCCTTTTTACAAACCTAACTCGTGATCATCTCGACTATCACGGCGACATGCAAAGCTATGCAGATGCCAAAGCGCGCTTGTTCACCGAGTACAGCGCCAAGCATAAAATTATCAATCTGGATTCCGAATTTGGAACCCAACTGGCGGATCGTTGCGGTCAGGACGTCGTTACGGTCTCAACAAATTTTGATCGCGTTGCGAATGGGCGACCATACGTTTTCGTACGGTCGGTTGTCGCTAACCCGCATGGATCACGCGTGCGGGTCGTCAGCAGCTGGGGCGATGGCGAATTCGCATTGCCGTTGCCCGGCGACTTCAATGTTGCAAATGCCGTTATCGTTTTGGCGTTGTTGCTCAATCAAGGCGTGCCGATAGACAAAGCGTGCTCCGTGCTTGAAGAGATCGATGCGCCACCGGGCAGAATGCAGCGTGTCTTGTCGGCTGCGGCCGGACCGACAGTGTATGTCGACTATGCGCACACGCCAGATGCCCTTGAAGTCGCACTGCGGGCACTTGCGACACATTGCCGTGGCAAGCTCTGGTGCGTATTTGGTTGTGGCGGTGATCGGGATGCAGGCAAGCGTCCGCAGATGGGCAGGGTGGCCGAGCGTCGAGCCGATCAAGTCGTAATTACAAGTGACAATCCGCGCAGCGAAGTCCCTGGCGACATCATGGCCGCAATCGTCTCAGGATTGCAGCGCAAAGATGCCGCGACACTGATCGAGGATCGCGCCACTGCGATTGCCTGGGCGGTTGCCAATGCCGATGTCGATGACGTCGTTCTGATCGCAGGCAAAGGCCATGAGAATTATCAGTTGATTGGAGATCAGAGTAAGGACTTCTCCGATCTCGGTGCAGCAACCGCGAATCTCGAACGACGTGCGGGGTCCGCGACATGAACTCGACGCTAACGGCTGCCGCGGCATCAATGCAGGGCAAACTCCATGGTGCGGATTGCGCGTTTGCAGGAGTTAGCACCGACAGTCGAACGATTGGCCGCGGCGAGTTGTTTTTCGCCCTTGCCGGTCCTAATTATGATGGCGGCAAATTCGTCGCCGATGCGTCCGAAAAGGGCGCAGCGGGCGCCGTAGTTGCGGCACCCATCGACAATGATCTTGCACAGATTGCCGTCGACGATACGCGTCTGGCACTCGGTCGGCTTGGTGCCGCCTGGCGCGATGATCAGCCTGCCGTCGTAGTCGGAGTTACCGGCAGCAATGGCAAGACGACATTAAAAGAGTTGATCGCAGCCTGTTTGTCACAGGTAGCACCGACGATAGCGACGGCCGGAAACCTGAACAACGATATCGGAATGCCGTTGATGTTGTTACGCATCGACACCGAACATGAATTCGCTGTTCTGGAGATGGGCGCGAATCACATTGGTGAGATCGCATATCTGACGTCGCTTGCGAAGCCCGATGTTGTTGTCATTACCAACGCGGGTACGTCGCACCTCGAAGGCTTTGGGTCGATCGACGGGATTGCGCAAGGCAAAGGTGAGATTTTGTGCGGCGAACCGCGGCCGCGCTGTGCAGTACTTAACGCCGAAGACGAGTATTACGATTACTGGCGTTCACTGGTCAGCGACATCGATGTACTGAGCTTCGGCTTGCTCGAGAGCGCCGATATCAGTGCCAGTAGCATTAAGGCCGGCAAGGGCGATACGTCGTTTACATTGCGTCTGCACGATGCCGAAATCGATGTGCAACTGCCGCTCGTCGGTATGCACAATGTTCGCAATGCCTGTGCGGCTGCCGCGGTTGCTGTCGCGCTTGGCGTCAAGGCGCAACAAATCAAAGCAGCACTCGAATCAGTCACACCCGTGGCGGGACGTCTGCAACCTGCAGAGGGCCTTCACGGTGCCACGCTATTTGACGATAGCTATAACGCCAACCCGGTTTCAGTAACAGCTGCCGGAAAATTCATGGCGTCGCTCGACGGTGAAAACTGGATGCTGCTGGGTGACATGGGTGAACTGGGTGCTGATACCAAAGCGCTACACCGGCAGGTTGGTAAGGAACTGCATGACTTGGGTATAGACCGTTTGTTCGCAGTCGGTGAGCTAAGTCAGGAAACTGTAGAAGCATTCGGCGCAGGTGGCGTGTGGTTCGACTCAGTCGACAAACTGGTCGCGCATGTTGCGGGCGAGCTGAAAGCCGATGTAAACGTGCTGGTGAAAGGGTCCCGCGCCGCACGCATGGAGCGAGTTGTTGCGGCGCTTCACGCATCCCAGGCCCTGAGGCGAGAGGCCTGATATGTTGCTCTATCTCACAAACTATCTGGCGCAGTTCGAGTCCGGCTTTAACGTTTTCAATTACTTGACGATGCGCGCGATTCTGGGTGCGCTCACAGCTCTGATTTTGTCGTTCGTTATCGGCCCACGGATGATCCGCAAGCTGAGTAATAATCAAGTCGGCCAACCGATTCGGGACGATGGTCCGGACACTCACATCATCAAGGCCGGTACGCCGACAATGGGCGGCGCGCTTATTCTTGCGTCAATTTCGGTTAGCACGCTGCTGTGGTCCGATCTCGAAAACATGTTCGTCTGGGTCGTGCTATTCGTCACGTTGGCGTTCGGCGTTATCGGTTATGTCGACGACTACAAAAAATTGGTCCTGCAGGACCCAGCCGGAATTTCAGCAAAACAGAAATTGTTTTGGCAGTCGCTTGCCGCGATCGCCGCTGCAGTTGCACTGTATTACTTCGCCGCAGCCAATGGCACGCTGGATACAGCAACAGCTTTGCTGATTCCGTACTTCAAAGACTGGACGATTCAGTTGGGCATGCTGCAGATCTTCGTGACCTACATTTTTATTGTCGGATTCAGCAATGCTGTCAATCTGACTGACGGCCTCGACGGACTGGCAATCATGCCAACGGTGCTGGTGGGCGGCGCACTCGGTTTGTTTGCCTACGTGACAGGTAACGTCAATTTTTCAGATTATCTCGGAATCCCGTATGTCGCCGGAACCGGCGAGATACTGGTATTTTGCGCAGCATTGACCGGTGCCGGCCTTGGCTTTCTTTGGTTCAACACTTATCCAGCGCAAGTATTTATGGGAGACATTGGTGCATTGTCGCTCGGCGCTGCTCTGGGCGCCGTAGCCGTCGTCGTTCGACAGGAAATCGTGCTCGCAATTATGGGCGGCGTTTTCGTCGTTGAAACATTGTCGGTGATTATTCAGGTCGGATCCTACAAGTTGACCGGCAAGCGTGTATTTCGCATGGCGCCTCTGCATCACCATTTTGAGTTGAAGGGCTGGGCCGAACCGAAAGTCATCGTTCGTTTCTGGATCATCACGTTCATTCTCGTACTGATCGGTCTTGCGAGTTTGAAAATCCGATGAGTGCCGTGAAGAAAAGTAGCGCAGCCAACAAGGACCTCGTCGTGGGCCTTGGTGCAACCGGCTTATCGGTAGCACGTTATCTGCGTCGCGCGGGTCTCGACGCGATGTTCATTGATAGTCGCGATGAGCCGCCTGGAATTGACGAACTTAAAGCAGCATGGCCCGACGCGGAAATCCAATTGGGTGACATGAGTCTGCCGAAGAATGTCGATCGAATCGTTGTGTCACCGGGCATCGCCGACAACAACGCCTTGTTGAAAAAAGCGCGCCAGCAAAACATCGAAATTGTTTCGGATATCGAATTGTTCGCCCGCGAAGTCGAAGCGCCGTTCGTCGCCATAACAGGGTCCAACGGCAAGAGCACAGTCACAATGCTGCTCTATCACATGGGACATGCGGCGAATCGCAGTACGTTGGCAGGCGGTAATCTGGGCAAGCCGGCCCTGGATTTGCTCGATCAACAGACGCCGGATCTGTACGTGCTTGAACTGTCCAGCTTCCAGCTGCAACGCACCGCATCCTTGCCAACAGCAGTTGCGGTCTTGCTCAACGTCTCACCGGATCATCTCGACTGGCATGCCAGCGAGCGCGAATACCGCAATTCAAAGTACCGTGTGTTTCGCGAAGCTAGCGCCGCCGTCGTCAATCGTGCTGACGAACGCGCTGTCAAAGATGCCGCTCATTGCGAGAGTCTCATCAGCTTTGGTCTGGATGCACCCGAGGAAGGCCAGTACGGCATTCGAAATGAGGAGGGCGTCGACTATCTTGCGCGCGGCACGACCTTGTTGATAGCAACCTCCGATCTGGCGATGTATGGCCGACACAATCAGGCGAATGCGCTTGCGGCGCTTGCAGCTGGTGAGCTGCTCGGCTTTGAACCAGCTGCGATGTTGCAGGTGTTGAGTGAATTTCCAGGCTTACCCCATCGTATGCAGTTCGTTGCACGCAAGGCGTCGGTGGACTACATCAACGACTCTAAGGCGACCAACGTGGCGGCCGCAGTTGCGTCGATCGATTCGGTCGACAACATGATCGTGCTGGTTGCAGGGGGCGATGGCAAAGGCAGCGACTTTGCCGAGCTAGCGATAGCATTGGAAAACAAAATTCGCGCAGCCGTACTGATCGGTACCGATGCTACGAAGATTGCCGACGCGCTCGACACTGTTATGCCGGTGTACTTCGCAACTGACATGGATGACGCGGTGCAGCAGGCCGCCGCCTATGCAGACACTGATGACACAGTATTGCTGGCACCGGCGTGCGCGAGTTTGGATCAGTTTGATAACTACGGCGCGCGTGGTGATGCGTTTGCCACTGCTGTGGGGGCGTTGCCGCGATGACAACCAGCGCAACCATTGGATTTCCGGCGCGACTTAAGACGCAGCTTAAAATTGACCCGGTCATGCTGCTCATCGTTGGTGCTTTGTTGCTTGGCGGTTTTGTCATTCTTGCGTCAGCGTCTATCACCGTGTCCGACAATGCCGCAGGTGAACCCTTCTTTTATGTACAGCGACAACTGATCGCGGCCCTGATTGGCGCAGCAGCCGGCCTTGCTTGCTTGTTCGTGCCGATGCAGGTGTGGCAAACACTAAGCCCGCTCATGTTGTTGCTCGGCCTGGCGTTACTTTGTTTGGTGCTTGTGCCGGGCCTTGGCTATGAGGTGAATGGCGCTACACGCTGGGTTCGGTTTGGCATCATGAATTTGCAGGTGTCGGAACCGGCACGACTGTGTTTGTTCATCTACATTGCCGGCTACGTAGTGCGCCAGCAAAAAGCCCTGCGCGAGAGGTTCGTTGGCTTCCTGCGACCGATGCTCGTGCTAACAGCTGCCTGTGCACTATTGCTGGCACAACCTGACTTCGGCGCCGCCATCGTATTGCTTGCCACAACGTTGGTCGTTCTGTTTGTCGCTGGCGCGCGCATTCGCGATTTCCTGCTGTTCTTTTCTGCGGCGTTGGTAGGGGTCACAGCGCTGACGCTGACATCGGCCTATCGCATGAAACGCCTCACCGGTTTCCTCGATCCCTGGGCTGATCCCTACGATTCAGGATTTCAATTGACACAGTCGCTTATCGCTATTGGACGCGGGGAGTGGTTCGGTGTTGGCCTCGGCGAAAGTGTGCAAAAACTGTTCTATTTGCCGGAAGCACACACCGACTTCGTCTTTGCGGTATTTGCTGAAGAATTCGGCTTGCTCGGGTCACTCGTTCTAATTGGTTTGTTTCTCGCGCTATTGTGGCGAATCTTCAGGTTGGCGTTGCGCGCTGCTAATGCGGAACGTTATTTCGAAGCCTATCTCGCGATCGGTCTTGGAACCTGGCTCGGTCTGCAAGCCTTCATCAATGTCGGCGTGAACATGGGCCTGCTGCCAACCAAGGGACTGACACTGCCGCTCATCAGCTACGGCCGCAGCAGCCTGATTGTCACGATGGCTGGCATTGGTTTGCTCATGCGCATACATCACGAACTAACGGTCGATGCGAAACCCGTTAATCGCAAACGGCGGAGCAAGCGATGAGTGGGCAAAGAATGAATCGACCGATTCTCGTCATGGCAGGTGGCACGGGCGGACATGTGTATCCAGCTCTGGCCGTCGCGCGTGCGCTCGAGGCACATGCACAGGACATCGTCTGGCTTGGCACGCATCGCGGTATCGAATCTCGCGTGGTGCCAGCGGCTGGTATCGAGGTTGAGTGGATCAATGTTAAAGGCTTACGCCGCAAAGGCGTTGCCGCTCTGTTAGTCGCTCCATTTCAATTGGCCTGGGCTCTACTGCAGGCCATTCGCGTAATTTTGCGTCGTCGCCCGGCTGCTGTACTCGGCATGGGTGGCTTCGTCTCCGGACCGGGCGGCCTTGCTGCCTGGCTCACCCGTCGGCCGCTCGTGATACATGAGCAGAATGCGGCCGCCGGACTTACAAACCGTCTTCTGGCGCGTCTTGCCCGGGTTGTGCTGCAAGCCTTCCCGGGCAGTTTTAATTCCAGTGTCGTCGTTGAAACCGTGGGCAACCCGGTGCGCGAAGACATAGCAGCGGTTGCCGTACCGGCTAGTCGCTATGCGGATCGACACGGTCCGCTACATCTCCTGGTTCTTGGCGGCAGTCAAGGAGCCCTGGCACTAAATCGAACAGTTCCCGAAGCGCTCGCGAAGCTGGCGCCGGATGAGCGACCAGTCGTGAAGCACCAGTGCGGTGAACGAACATTCGATACGGCGCGCGCCTCTTACGAACAACATGGCGTTGACGTTGAGTTGACCGCGTTCATCGATGACATGGCATCGGCATACGCATGGGCGGATCTTGTGGTTTGTCGTTCCGGCGCGTTAACGGTTGCTGAACTCTGTGCAGTTGGCCTGCCGGCAGTATTCGTTCCGTATCCAGGTGCCGTCGACGATCATCAAACGGCGAACGCGCGGCCAATGGCCGATGCCGGGGCCGCGGTCATCGTTGATGAAAGCATGCTCAGTGCAGAGGTTCTTGCCGGTCAGCTGCGTGAATGGCTGGGGTCACGTGAAGTCTTGCAAGAAAAAGCCGAAACAGCTCGCACACTTGCGCGGCCGAATGCGCTGATGCGAATTACCGAGCTATGTCTGGAACAAGCGGGAGTCGCGGCATGATCAAGAGAATGCGCCGTATTCACTGCGTGCACTTTGTCGGTATTGGCGGTTCCGGTATGTCCGGAATTGCCGAAGTGATGCTGAGCCTTGGATACAAAGTGCAGGGCTCTGACCTGAAGGGCAACAAACAAACACGGCGTCTTGAAAATCAGGGCGCCACAATCTTCATCGGCCACGCTGCCGAAAACATCGATACCGCAGATGCGGTGGTTGTTTCGAGCGCGGTCGATGAAACCAATGCAGAGCTTGTCGCCGCACGCGAAAAACTCATGCCGGTTGTTCCGCGCGCTGAGATGCTTGCCGAGCTTATGCGCTTTCGTTACTCGATCGCCGTAGCTGGCACGCATGGCAAGACCACCACGACCAGCCTGGTTGCCAGCGTCCTCGCAGAGGGCGGGCTGGATCCAACGTTCGTGATTGGAGGTCGGCTCAAGAGTGCCGATGCCAATGCCCGTCTTGGTCAGGGTGACTATCTGGTCGCGGAGGCGGATGAAAGTGATGCATCGTTTGTTCATCTGAAGCCAATGCTCGCTGTTGTGACCAATATCGATGCCGACCACATGTCGACGTACGACGGTGACATCGAAAAATTGCGGACCGGCTTTATTGAGTTCCTACACAACTTGCCTTTCTACGGTCTCGCCGTCGTTTGTACGGACGATGCCGGCGTCAATGAAGTCTTAAACAATATCGGTCGTTCGATTGTGTCTTATGGCATCAATGAAGACGCCGATGTGCGTGCGGTGAACGTCGAATTTTCCGGCGGATTGGCGCAGTTCGATGTTATCCGAGCGGGTGATCGTGAACCCTTGCACGTATCGCTGCGATTGCCCGGTCTGCACAATGTGCGCAATGCACTTGCCGCAATCGCAGTCGCCGATGAACTGCAGATTGCAGATTCGGCCGTCGTCGGCGCGTTGGAAAAATTCGAAGGCATTGATCGTCGCTTCCAAGACTTAGGCGAAATCGATACGGCAGCCGGCAAAGTGCTAATGATCGACGACTACGGTCATCACCCGACGGAGATTGCAGCAACACTGGAAGCAGCACGATCGGGGTGGCCGGACAAGCGCATCGTTCTCGTATTTCAACCGCACCGTTACTCACGAACACGCGACCTGATGGATGATTTTGCAACCGTCCTGTCCGAGGCCGATGTCACGATTGTTCTCGATGTCTATGCGGCCGGCGAAGCGCCGATCGCGGGTGCCGATGGTCGTGCAATTGCGCGCGCTGTTCGCTCGCGCGGTTCGATTGAGCCCGTCTTTGTCGAATCACTCGACGAATTGCTGCCGGTGCTGGATGGTCTTGTCGAAGACGGCGACCTCGTCCTGACGATGGGTGCTGGTGATATCGGTGCCTACGCTGCCGGTTTACCCGACCTGTTGCGCAACAAACCGAATTTGACGGTGCACTCATGATGGCTACTGCGACACAAGTCGACGGTCATGGTGAACTGCGCGAGAACGAGCCAATGAGCCGGCACACATCATGGCGCGTTGGCGGGCCTGCGGATTTGTTTTTTGTACCAGCCAGTGTTGCAGAGCTGTCGCAGTTCCTGCATGACCTGGATGAGGATACTGCGATTTTTTGGCACGGCGTCGGCAGCAATTTGCTGGTTCGTGACGGCGGAATAAGGGGCGTGGTTATTTCCGCTGCGAAAATCCTGCGAACGCTTGAGCGCATCGAATCGCACCTAGTCACGGCAGGCAGTGGGTTGCCGTGCACACAACTTGCTCGTCAGTGTCTGCGCTGGGGCATCGGTCCTTCCGAGTTTTTCGCTGGCATTCCCGGCACGGTTGGCGGCGCACTGGCAATGAACGCTGGCGCGCACGGCGGTGAAACCTGGGAACGCGTTGAATCTGTAAGAACCATAGATCGAACTGGCGAGATCCATCTGCGCGCGCCCGGTGAGTACTCGGTTGCATATCGCAGCGTGACCGGACCCAGCAATGAATGGTTTCTCGAAGCAAATTTCCGTTTCGATCCGGATGTCGTCGCGAGTAAGGAAACACTCGATGCACTGTTGGAGCGCCGCAAGGCGACGCAACCGCTTGGGTTGCCTAGTTGTGGTTCGGTATTCCGTAATCCACATGGCGATCATGCGGCTCGGCTTATTGAGGCAGCTGGGCTTAAAGGTCATCGCATCGGCGGCGCTGAAGTTTCGCCCAAGCATGCGAACTTCATCATCAACAGCGACAACGCGACCGCAACCGACGTTGAAGAATTGATCGAACATGTACGCCACACGGTCATCGAACAGCACGGTGTCGAGCTGCGACATGAAGTTCGAATCGTTGGGGAGGTGCCGCAATGACGCGCTTCTTATCAATGCGTGAACGCCGTGCCCATGTGGAAAATGCGCGCGACTTTGGTCGTGTTGCCGTAATGATGGGCGGATTTTCGAGCGAGCGCGAGGTATCGCTCGATACTGGCGCTGCCGTCTTGCAGGCGTTGCAACAACGTGGCGTCGATGCGCACCCCTGGGATCCCGCTAGCAACAGCCTGACTGAGTTCGCGGCCGCCGGGTTCGAGCGAGTATGGATCGCGTTGCACGGACCGGGCGGTGAAGACGGCGCTTTGCAGGGTGCGCTCGAATGGCTCGACACGCCGTACACAGGCAGTGGGGTCATGGCATCGGCGATCGCGATGGACAAGGTTCGTAGCAAGCATCTGTTTGACGCCGCCGGAATTCCTACACCGGACTACGCGGTTATTCGGCACCGCGCCGACGCTGTCATGGCTGTCGAGGAACTTGGTTTCCCGCTGATTCTAAAACCGGCAGGCGAAGGTTCGAGCGTGGGCATGAGTAAAGTATTCGAGCCCGAAGATCTCGATGATGCGGTCAATCTGGCGCTCAAATATGGCGGTGTTGCACTGGCTGAACGCTGCATCGTCGGCACTGAAACCACGGTGGCCGTGTTGCAGGGCGAAGCTCTGCCAAGCATCCGCATCGAAACACCACGTGTTTTCTACGACTACCGCGCCAAGTACGAATCGGAACGTACCCAGTATCACTGTCCGGGCAGCACCGATACGGCGCTCGAACAACGACACGCTGAGCTGGCCGTCGCCGCGTTTGGTGAGCTTGGTTGTTCCGGTTGGGGGCGGGTCGATTTCATGACCGGCGCTGACGGTGAACCTAAGGTATTGGAAGTGAATACGGTTCCGGGCATGACCAGTCACAGCCTTGTGCCGATGGCGGCTAAAGAGGCAGGTATCGACTTCGCCGAATTGTGCTGGCGAATACTTGAAACCAGTGTTGGGGCGGACACCAGCGCGACTCACATCGAGGTAGCAGCCAATGACGCGTAAACAAGCGAGACGGCGTAAACCGAAGAAAACCACGAGCTTCCGCATGCCAAGTATCCGACTTGGATTGATCATTGCGCCACTGGTCGTTGTCGGCGCGGTGGTTGGTACGTATTTATTGAGCTCGAACATGCTTGATCGACCGATTCGTTCGATAGAGATCAGTGGACCATTCCAGCGCGTGACAGCCTTGCAAATTGAAGAAGCGATAAGCGAAGAATTGGAGGACGGTTTTGTTAGCGCCGACCTCGGCACGATTCAACAGCGCATTGTCGCTTTACCGTGGATCGATCAGGCCACGGTTGCCAGACGCTGGCCCAGTCGCGTGCGCATCAGTGTGACTGAGCAGGTGCCGGCCGCTATCTGGGGTGAAAGTGGCCTCCTGAATGTTCGCGGTGAGTTGTTCGTCAACAGCGTACGCCACGTACCGGCCGAACTACCGCGACTAAGTGGCCCACAAGACAGATCGGCCGACGTTGCGCGTCGTTACCTGGATGTTCGTGACCGCCTGATTCCGGTCGGACTGGATCTGCGCAGGGTACACCTGGATCCACGCGGCGCGTGGGAAATGACCTTGCAAAATGGCGTCGAGATTCGACTTGGCCGCCGCGCGATCGAAGATCGCACCGACCTGTTTCTCGATATCGTCGCCGACATCATTACGAGCCGTGCGGCGGAAATCGAATATGTCGACATGCGCTACAGCAACGGATTCACGATCGGTTGGAACAATGGCTCGAACACACCGGTTCCAGATCCCGTGCACGACGCTGACAACATGCTTGCCTTGCGGGGTGACCAATAGAATGTCCAAGCGCGGTGACAAAAACCTGATTGTAGGTCTCGACATTGGAACGTCCAAGGTCGTCGCGATAGTCGGAGAAATTAATGACAATGGTGGCATTGAAGTCGTCGGCATTGGCTCGCATCCATCGCGCGGCCTGAAAAAAGGCGTCGTCGTAAATATTGAATCGACTGTGCATTCGATTCAACGCGCGATCGAAGAAGCCGAGCTCATGGCCGGTTGCGACATTCACTCGGTCTACACAGGAATTGCCGGCAGTCACGTTCGAAGCTTGAACTCGCACGGCATTGTTGGTGTGCGCGACAAAGAGGTGAGTGCCGGAGACGTTGATCGTGTGATCGACGCAGCACGGGCAGTCGCAATTCCGGCGGACCAAAAGATTCTGCATATCCTGCCGCAGGAATTCATCATCGATAATCAGGAAGGCATTCGCGAGCCGATCAGTATGTCGGGTGTCCGCCTCGAAGCGAAGGTTCACATGGTGACGGGCGCAGAAAGTGCGGCGCAGAATATCGTCAAGTGTGTGCAGCGATGCGGTCTCGAAGTTGACGATATCGTGCTTGAGCAACTTGCCTCGAGCTACTCAGTCCTGACCGACGATGAAAAAGAACTCGGTTCGTGCATTGTCGACATCGGCGGCGGCACAACTGATCTTGCCGTGTTCTTGGGTGGTGCGATTCAGCACACGGCAGTGATACCGATCGCCGGCGATCAGGTGACTAATGATATTGCGGTTTCGATGCGCACACCGACGCAGTACGCGGAAGAGATCAAGATCAAATACGCCTGCGCGCTGTCGCAGCTCGCAAACCCCGATGAAACGATCGAAGTTCCAAGTGTTGGTGAGCGGCCGCCGCGGCGGCTCGCACGGCAGACACTCGCCGAGATCGTCGAACCCAGATACGAAGAGCTCTTTGGGTTGATTCGCGATGAATTGCGACGCTCAGGATTCGAAGAGCTGATTGCAGCCGGCATCGTCATCACGGGTGGCAGCGCCAAGATGGAAGGTGCTGTTGAGCTTGCCGAAGAGGTTTTTCACATGCCGGTGCGGCTCGGTGCACCGCAGTACGTTGACGGACTCATGGACGTGGTCAGAAATCCGATTCACGCCACCGGGGTTGGATTGTTGCTGTACGGCTTTGAAAGCATGTCGCGCCGCAGTTCGCGTGGCACGCCGATGAGCAGCAACTTGAGCGATGTTTGGGGCCGTATGAAAGCGTGGTTCAGTGGACAGTTTTAAGAATACCGGCAGCAAGTTGCCGGCGAGTGATAACGGGGAATACCCCACTAAGAGGTCTATAAGCGGAGGAAGTTTAAATGTTTGAATTAATGGATGCGCACAGTCAGAGTGCTGTGATCAAAGTCATCGGTGTCGGTGGTGGTGGCGGAAACGCCGTCGCGCACATGGTCGATACCGGAATCGAAGGAGTCGATTTCATCTGTGCCAATACCGACGCACAAGCGCTCAAGACCGCGCGTGTGCGAACGGCGCTGCAGATCGGCTGCAATATTACGAAGGGACTCGGCGCTGGTGCGAACCCTGACATCGGGCGTCAGGCTGCGATGGAAGATCGCGACCGTATTCACGAAGTCATCGAAGGTGCGGACATGCTGTTCATTACCGCTGGTATGGGCGGTGGAACGGGAACTGGTGCTGCGCCTGTGGTCGCTCAGGTTGCCAAAGAACTTGGCATCCTGACCGTGGCGGTCGTCACGAAGCCGTTTGAAATGGAAGGCGGCAAACGATTGTCGATTGCGGATCAGGGCATCGGTGAACTTGGCAAATACGTGGACTCGCTGATCACGATTCCTAACGAGAAACTGCTGACAGTGCTGGGCGGCGAGACCACCCTGCTTGACGCTTTTCGCTCGGCGAATCAGGTACTGCAGGGCGCAGTGCAGGGCATCGCTGAATTGATTACTCGTCCTGGACTGATCAATGTCGACTTCGCAGACGTCCGAACGGTAATGGCCGAAATGGGTATGGCCATGATGGGTTCAGGCGAGTCGTCCGGTGAAGATCGAGCGCGTGAAGCTGCAGAAGCAGCGATATCGAGTCCTTTGCTTGAAGACATCAACCTGGCTGGCGCAAACGGCATTCTCGCCAACGTTACAGCAGGTATGGATCTGTCGATTGGCGAATTCCAGGAAGTCGGCAAGACCATCAAGGAATTTGCATCCGATGATGCGACGGTTGTTGTTGGTACTGTTATCGATCCTGACATGACCGATCGGATTCGAGTCACGGTAGTTGCAACGGGACTGGGACACAGCGCAACCAATGCTGAGTCGCCAATGCGCATCGTAAAGCGCGCAGCGGCAGTGTCCGAGCCTAACTACCATGGTCTCGACAAGCCGACTGTGCAGCGACAACGTGCTGTCGGTGACGGCCTCGATAGCGGCGGACTACAGGAGGAGCTGCTGGACATTCCAGCCTTCCTGCGTCGCCAGGCCGATTGACGAACCAGGCGTTCGTCACAGTATGACCTCCGCTTTGCCGGCCCGGTTCATCCGGGCCGGCAATCTTCCTGACCGCTGCCACCAAACCTTAAGCACAATCCCATAGATCGCCTCTAAGAGATTGAAATCTTGAAGAGTTTTTCCTATTTGTGCTAACCTTGCGCGCAAATCGCCGATACAGAAACCCAATGCTGCGACAACGAACCCTGAAGACTGCTATCCGCGCGACCGGCGTTGGCCTGCATACCGGCGAAAAGGTCTACATGACCCTCCGACCCGCCGCTGAAAACTCCGGCATTACATTCAGACGCGTCGATCTGGATCACCCCGTTGACATCAAGGCCGATGCTCGCTTGGTCGGTGAGACGATGCTGGGTACGACGCTGGTGAAGGATGGTGTCAAAGTAGCGACCGTTGAGCACTTAATGTCCGCGCTCGCCGGTCTGGGCATCGACAATGTTCACGTCGACTTGTCAGCACCCGAAGTGCCGATTATGGATGGCAGCGCTGGACCGTTTGTCTTCCTGTTGCAGTCGGCCGGAATTGAAGAACAAAATGTTGCCAAGAGATTTATTCGTATCAAGAAGAAGATTCGGGTTGAGGACGGCGACAAGTGGGCCGAATTGGTTCCATTCAACGGTTTCAAAGTGAACTTTGAAGTGTTCTTCAATCACCCTGTCTTTAACAAGCTGTCGCAACACGCGACGATCGATTTTTCGTCGACATCATTTCTCAAAGAAGTCAGTCGCGCGCGAACATTCTGTTTTCTGCGAGATGTCGAAGCACTGCGGGAACGGAACCTGACACTCGGTGGCAGCATGGATAATGCAATTGTCCTAGATGATTACCGTATCCTCAACGAAGACGGCTTACGTTACGGCAACGAATTCGTCATTCACAAAATCCTCGACGCGATCGGTGATGTCTATTTGCTCGGCCATTGCGTAATCGGTGAGTTCCGCGCTTACAAGTCGGGACATGACCTGAACAACAAATTGCTTCGCGCCTTGCTGGACGACACCAGCGCCTGGGATGAAGTAACTTTTAAAGACCCGAAAAGGCGCCGGTTTCATACGCAACACCGTCCTACGCCTGATCGTATCCGCGTCACTCTCGATTAACCCTAACGGTACACCGATTCACGGTTTTGCCTGACGTGCGGGCCGCGTTGATCAAAACCTCGGTTTCATAGCGCAAACGGGACGCCCAGGCGGAGGAGGTGGCCAGAATCACCAATTCTCCGTCGTCGCGAATATTCGCGGCGGCGATCGCTGGGGCCTGCTCGGCCGGCAGCGCCTTCTGCAGCATTTGGACCAGATCGCCCATATCCCGCGCATGCTGGATGACCTTGCCCAAGCCCCCGTCAGCGTTGGAATTCAGCAGTTTTTCAAGGCTCTTTTCGGACATAGAAATGTGACGTAGTTGGCTATTTTGAGGATCCCAATGCGACGGATAGCTCGGTTCGGGAGGCGTTTTCTTGTATTAAAAACCGACATTATGCATATTGTGTCTCTCGATAAGGGCAAACCCGTTGAAAAGCGGGGGCGCAAAACCACCGGTCTAAGGGAACGTATCCTACGACAGCGGGGCTACCGAAGTGAATAATGACGACAGGTCTATAACAAGAACAGTATGCCGGCTTCCGGCTGACGCCTGTATGTCACTAATACAAACGCAGGATTTCTCGGGGTTTTCTCGATGAACGTAGTTATTTTCGGCAAGGGCTTTGGCAAGCCCCGGCAACTTAATTTGTCCGGTCCTTCGGCGTGGGCAGTTGCTGTTGGATTTGCGGTAATCGTATCTGCCGCAGGCTTTGCCGGTGGCTACCTATTTTCATCCTATACAGGCTCCGGCGTCAGCCAGAATCAGGTCGCCGATTTGACGACCGAACTTTTTCAGCAACGTGACAACATCGACACGATTCGTCAGTCGAACGAAGATACGCTCGACGCACTTGCTATTCGTATCGCACAAATGAATGCACGCGTCATTCGGCTCGACGCGTTAGGCCGTCGCCTGACAGGCATGGCCGATCTTGAAGACGGTGAATTCGATTTTGATTCGGCACCCGCCTTGGGTGGCCCGGAGGAACCGGTTGCAACCGGTTCGAACGTCGCAGTTCCTGACGTGGTGGATCAAATGCAGTCGCTGGATTACCAGCTCGATAATCGCGAGGCGCAGCTACGGGTTCTGGAAGGCATGCTGATGAACCAGAATCTGAATGACCGGGTTTATCCGCAAGGACGCCCTGTGGGTTCGGGCTGGATCTCATCATATTTTGGCAAGCGCACCGATCCATTTACCGGCAAACAGGCCAATCACACGGGTATCGATTTCGCGGGTAAGCTGGGCGCAGATGTCGTTGCTGTTGCCGACGGTGTGGTCACATGGTCAGCCGATCGATACGGCTACGGCATCATGGTTGAGATCAATCATGGCAACGGCTATTCAACACGTTATGCACACAATTCGGAAAACCTGGTCGAGGTTGGCGACGAGGTGAAGAAAGGCCAATCAGTTGCGCTGATGGGCGAAACCGGCCGCGCAACCGGGCCAAATCTGCATTTCGAAGTGCTAAAGGGCGGTAGTCGTGTCAATCCGGTGAATTTCATTCGCGAATCCACCAAGTAGGTCGCCCAAAAAGTCTTTTCTCCGCGGATATTGATATCCCGGAAATCACCCTTAAATCGCCAGTTTCGTTAGAATAGCGGGCTTTGCGTGCCCATCTGTGCAGGAGCCCACGTGGCCAATTTCTTCACCCGAATTTTCGGCAGCCGTAATCAACGTCTGCTACGTCAGTACTCGAAGTCTGTGAATCGCGCGAACTCGATGGAGGAGGGCCTGCAGGCGCTCTCTGACGAGGAACTACGCGGTAAAACGGACGAGTTCAGGCAGCGTTACGAGAATGGTGACAGTCTTCATGACATGTTGCCTGAAGTATTTGCTGTCGGTCGCGAGGCGGCAGTCCGTACGCTCGGCATGCGCCCGTTCGATGTGCAATTGATCGGTGGCATGGTGCTGCATGACGGCAATATCGCAGAAATGCGCACGGGTGAAGGTAAGACCCTTATGGCCACGTTGCCGGCCTACCTGAATGCGATCAGCGGTGACGGCGTGCACATCGTCACAGTCAATGAATACCTGGCCCAGCGCGATGCGGACTGGATGCGGCCTGTTTATGAGTTTCTCGGTCTGACCGTCGGTGTTTCGAAAAGTGGTCAGACGCAGGACGAGAAGCGCGACGCTTATGGAAGCGACATTACGTACGCGACCAACAACGAACTTGGATTCGATTACCTGCGCGACAACCTGGCCTTCTCGTTGCAGGACAAGGTCCAGCGCAAGCTCAACTTCGGCATCGTGGACGAAGTGGACTCTATTCTGATCGATGAAGCCCGTACGCCACTGATCATCTCGGGGCCAGCAGAATCGAGTACCGATCTTTACGGCCACATAAATAAGTTGATTCCAAAGCTCAATGCACATGTGGAATCAGAAGAGGCGAGCAATTTCGACATCATAGCGAAACAGGTTTCGCTCACCGACGAAAAAGGCATGGCCGTTCGGGCCGCCAGCGAAGACGGCGAACAGAGCGACATCATGAGTCTCGAGCAAGCGATCGAAATTGCTGAGTCACGTTCAGCCGACGTAGTCGCTGTCGATGAAACTGAGAAAGTTGTTGCGTGCAAATTGGTTGTTCGCGGCGACTACACGACCGATGAAAAAGCCAAGCAGGCGCATATGACCGAAGACGGTCACCTCAAGGTCGAAGGTCTAATGGCGAAAGCCGGTTTGTTGCAAGAGGGTGAGAGTCTTTACGATGCGGGCAACATTCGTTTGCTGCATCACCTGAATGCCGCACTCAGAGCGCATGCGATTTACCAGCGTGATGTGGAATATATCGTCAAGGACGGCGAAGTCGTTATTGTCGATGAGTTCACCGGCCGCACAATGCCGGGGCGTCGTTGGTCAGATGGTCTACATCAGGCCATCGAAGCCAAGGAAGGCGTCGCGATCCGGCAGGAAAACCAGACGGTCGCCTCGATTACATTTCAGAACTACTTCCGGCTCTACAACAATCTGTCAGGCATGACCGGTACCGCTGATACCGAGGCGTTCGAATTTCAGTCGATTTATGGTCTTGAAGTTGTCGTCATTCCGACGCACCGCGAAATGGTGCGAGTCGACTCCGCCGATCTGGTGTATTTGACGCAAGATGACAAATTCGAAGCGATTATTGAGGACATCAGTGACTGTCGTGAGCGCGGTCAACCGGTCCTCGTGGGTACGACATCAATCGAAACTTCGGAGCTGCTGTCGGAGCTGCTCACCGGGCGCAAGATCGAGCACGAGGTTCTGAATGCGAAGCAGCACGAACGTGAGGCGACAGTTGTGCAACAGGCCGGTAGGCCGGGCGCCATTACCATTGCAACGAATATGGCGGGCCGCGGTACCGATATTGTGCTCGGTGGCAATCTCGACGCCGAATTTGCCGCTGCGGGTGACGGCGGCGATGAGGCGGCTATTCGCGGCGATTGGGAGCAACGTCACGAGGCGGTTCTGGCCGCCGGAGGGCTGCACATCGTTGGCACCGAAAGACATGAGTCCCGTCGCATAGACAACCAGCTCAGAGGTCGATCCGGCCGTCAGGGTGATGCGGGTTCGTCGCGCTTTTATCTGTCGATGGAAGACACGCTGATGCGGATCTTCGGTGACCCCGAGCGCACAAAGTCACTGTTGGCACGCGCTGGCATGCGTGAAGGCGAAGCAATTGAAAGCAAATTGTTATCGCGTCAGATTGAACGTGCACAACGCAAAGTCGAATCGCATAACTTCGATATTCGAAAGAACCTGCTTGAATATGATGATGTTGCCAATGATCAACGCAAGGTCGTCTACCACCAGCGCTCCGAACTCATGGCCGCCGACGAGATCGAAGATTCGGTAGCGGCGATTCGGGAAGAAGTCATCGGAGGCACCGTACAACAATACATTCCACCCGGCAGCCTGGAAGAGCAGTGGGAAGCGGATACATTAAGTCAGGCTCTGGATTCCGACTTCGGTGTGCAAGTCGATGTCGGCTCCTGGATTCGCGAAGACAAGACACTGAATGACGAAGGGATTTACGAACGTTGCGTTGAGGAAGCCGACAAGGCTTATGCAACACGTGAAGAAACCATCGGTTCAGACTTGATGCGCAGTATCGAAAAGCAAGTCATGTTGCGCCAGCTCGACCATCACTGGAAAGAGCATCTGGCCGGCATGGATCATTTGCGTCAGGGCATCGGCTTGCGTTCCTATGCACAGAAAAATCCCAAGCAGGAATACAAGCGTGAGGCGTTTGAAATGTTTGGGGCGATGCTTGAGCAAGTCAAACACGACACGATCAGTATTCTGGCGCGGGTTCGGGTTCAAGGTGAGGAAGATCTTGATGACTCCGCAGAACGCAAGCGTGCCGCCCAGGCCTTGAAGTTTCAGCACGCCGAAGCGTCCGCTCTTGGCGATGCAAAGGCGCAAGCAGCTGGTCAGGGGCAGGGACCAGCGGGCGTACCCAAGGCACAGACAGGGCCGGTCGAGACGTTTATACGCGACGCACCAAAAGTCGGGCGCAATGATCCGTGCCCGTGTGGATCGGGTAAGAAATACAAGCAGTGTCACGGCAAGCTGACCTGAGAATTCAGGTATGACCCAGATTCACGTCGCCGCCGGTATTTTGCAAAATACAACGGGCGAAGTGCTGATCGCCGAGCGTCTGTGCGACGGACCATATAACGGCTTGTGGGAATTTCCAGGCGGAAAAATTGATGCAGGAGAGTCGGCACGGGCTGCATTGCGGCGCGAGTTGCGCGAAGAGCTGGGTATCGAAGCCACAAGCGTTGAAAGCTTCATGGGCCTGTCACATGAGTACCCCGATCGATCGGTCGTTCTGGAGTTTTTTCTTATTAGGGACTGGAATGGTGATCCAGAAGGTCTGGAAGGTCAGGGCCTGCGCTGGGTCGCGATCCGCGACCTCAATGTCGACGAACTGCTGCCCGCTGATGCGCCGCTCGTCGACGCCCTGCAAAATCGCCTAGCAGATGCTTAACTGAAACGGTACGTCGTGACCCGTTTGAACGGCGCGGCTGTCTATCGTGGACCATTCAAGAAAACGCACGGTGAATCGATGTTGACTGCCACTGATCTCCGGATACAAAGCGCTTTTCTGTAACAAGCTCACGCGTAGCAGGCGGCAATGCGCGTCTTTTTGCATGCTGTGCTGATACATGCCGTTGATCGCCATCTTGTCCGACATCTGCGCACTCTCGCGGATCAACCACAGGACTTCGGTGACCGCATCACACAACGGGCGAATGGCGCCCATCCAGCCACTCATATCTTCACCGCGTCGGTCGAACGGCTGGCGCAGCCAATGACCGTATTCAGGCAGGTCAAATTCACAGGTGCCGCCTGGGATCGCACTGCGATTCTTGATCGCGTTGAGAAAATCTGAATCCTTCAAGGGCTGCAGAAAACTCGTGCCTATGCTGCCAAGTTCGGCGCGGCTGTCGATTAGATTGCGCACCAGGGAATCGAGCCGGCGTGTGTCGACGCCCGGCTGGCTTTGGAAGCGCTGCAGAATGCCCAATTGCTGATCCAGCTCCTTGTGGACTTCGCTACGGACGTCGCCACGCGACAATATGGCCATGATCTCGAGCAAACTGGATATGGTCGCCCGGGTAGCCCAGTCGCTCTCCAGCTCGCTGTTGTACAGCATCTGCTGATAGAGAAACTCGAGCCGCATAAACGTACGCATACGCTCGGAAACGGGTTGCTCGTAGTAAGTTGGGCGGCCCGGTGCTGTCTGCGCCGGAATGTCTGTTGCAGGTTTTGCCATCCGGCTATTCTGCGCCACCGCTAGCTTTCAGGCAAATGAGCTAACGCCAAATAACTGTCGTGCAATGCAGACACCTGGGCTACTGTCGCATCGAAGCTTGCGTCGTTGTGGATGACATCATCGGCGATAGCGAGGCGTTCTTCACGGCTGGCCTGTGAGGCGAGGATACGGCGCGCCTGGTCTTCAGATTCGGCGTCTCGAGCCAGCAATCGCTCGATTTGCGTGGCCTCATCGCAATCGACCACCAGAATTCGATCCACCTCATCGCGCAGCGCAGAGCCGGTCAACAACGGTACGACAATCAACAAATAGTCGCCGTCGCCAGCCTCGGCCTGCCGCAGCGTTTCTTCCTGAATTCGAGGATGCAGGATTTCTTCAAGCTGGCGCCTGGCAGAGGAATCTGAAAATATGCGCTGACGCATGGCGCCGCGATCAAGCGTGCCGTTATCACTGAACACGGTGTCGCCAAACGCTTCGCGAATCTCATCAAGGGCGGGTCGCCCGAGCTGCACGAGTTCGCGGGCGATGACGTCAGTATCAACTACGGTAATGCCAAGCCGGGCAAATAGATCGGCGACCGTCGACTTGCCGCTGGCGATGCCACCCGTTAGACCAATTCGTAGCGGTGTGTGCATGCAATGAGGTCTACAGGAATGTATCCAGGTATGCGTTCTTAATGGTCTCGCCGTACAGCATTGTGATCCAGCCGGCTGCAGCCAAATACGGACCAAACGGAATGGGCAACTGCCGGTCGCGGCCGCGAATAACAATGAGTCCGATGCCGACGACGGCGCCTACAATTGCGGACATCAGGATGATGATCGGCACCGCTTGCAATCCTAACCACGCGCCGAGCGCAGCGAGCAACTTGAAGTCGCCGTAACCCATCCCCTCTTTGCCAGTTACAAGTTTGAAGACTTGATAGACGCTCCAGAGACTCAAATAACCGACCATCGCGCCAACGATGCTGTCCGTAGGTGCGACGAACAGCGCCTCGGCGCCCGTCATCGGATGAAACAGGCTCATCCCAAGGCCGACCCATACGAGCGGAAGCACAATCGAGTCTGGAATCAATTGATGGTCGAAGTCGATCATGCTGATTGCTACCAAAGCACACGTCAGGCCGATAGCCATGACGGCTTCCCAGCCGAATCCAAATCGCCAGGCGCAGACGGCAGCAAGCGACGCCGTCAGCATTTCGATCATCGGGTATCGCGTTGAAATTTTTGCCTTGCATTTGGCGCATTGGCCGCCGAGCAGGATGTAGCTCAATACAGGTACGTTTTGCCAGGCCGAAATCTTTTTGCCGCAAGAAGGGCAGGCAGACCTCGGAGCGACGAGATTGAAATCGCCGTCAGGTAGTGCCGGCTTTTCAGCGCTCTGTAATTCTTCGCATTGCTCGTACCATTCGCGTTGCATCATCAACGGCAAGCGATAAATGACCACGTTGAGAAAACTACCAACCAGCAATGCGAATGCAAATGCGACTGCCGCAAAAATTTCAGGTGACTGGGCGAAAAGTTCAGCCATCCGGACCCTCCAGTTTGATCGTCGTCATTACAAATGAAAACGGCGTTCGGAGTTTCCTCCGAACGCCGTCGCAATGCAAACTTGCGCTGCTTGTACTTTAGATGACCGATCCCATCTTGAATATTGGCAGGTACATGGCAACCACGAGGCCACCAACAAGTACGCCGAGAATGGCCATGATCATCGGCTCGAGCAAACTCGACAGATTGTCTACCGCGTTATCTACGTCTTCTTCGTAGAAGTCCGCGACCTTGGATGACATCTCATCAAGAGAACCCGATTCCTCACCAACGGCAATCATCTGAATCACCATGTTGGGGAACAAATCTGTGTTTTCCATGGCCTGTTGTAGACGTTGACCCGTGGAAACCTCGTCGCGCATTTCAAGAACGCCGACTTCGTAAACAATGTTACCTGTGGCGCCGGCAACAGACTGAAGTGCTTCAACCAATGGCACACCAGCTGCAAACATCGTCGAGAGTGTACGTGCATACCGAGCGATCGAGGCTTTTTGCAGGATCGGACCAATAACTGGAATCTTCAGCATCATGCGATCAAGAAAATGTCGCATCGGTCGCGATCGTTTCTTGAAGTAGAAGAATGTCGCGACTGCGATACCAATGATAACGGCAATGATCCAGCCCGATTCTCGAACGAAAACCGACAGGTCAATGACCATCCGAGTAAACGTCGGCAAGTCAGCACCGAATCCCTTAAACAGATCTTCGAACGCCGGAATTACGAAAATCAACAGAATCGTCGTAACGACAAACGCGACTACCAGTACGGCGGCCGGGTAGGTCAACGCTTTCTTGATCTTCTTTTTCAGAGCTTCGGTTTTTTCTTTGTAGGTGGCGATCTTGTCCAGCAGCGTTTCGAGTGCACCGGCTTGTTCGCCTGCCTCCACGAGGTTGATGACGAGATCATCGAAATACAAAGGATGTTTTGCAAAGGCTTCCGCAAGTGCAGTACCGCCCTCGACGTCCGCTTTGACCGCCAGAATCAGTTTTTGCATCGCCGCGTTTTCGTGGCCATTGCCGACAATTTCGAAGGACTGGACCAGCGGGATGCCGGCAGCCAGCATCGTTGCTAGCTGACGCATGAAAATCGCGATATCGCCGGGCGTGATCGTACCACCGCCAGCGAACAGACCTTTGCTCTGCTTCTTGATGCGGGTGGGAACGACGCCCTGGCGGCGCAAATCGGCACGCACGGCGGCTTCGTTCGCTGCCATTGCCTTGCCTTTGACTTTTTGTCCCTTTCTGTCTGTACCTTCCCAGACAAATGGGGTGTTACTCATAGTTGCTGCTTCGGCCATCTTTCTCGTCCGTTATCGAGGCGTAAACCTACTCAATTGTAACCCGGTTGATCTCATCAAGGCTGGTAACCCCGTCCTTGACTTTGTTCAATCCGGCCCGGCGTAAATCGATAACCCCCTCAGTAGCCGCCTGATCGGCGATCTGCATGGCGTTTCCGCCCTCCATAATTATTCTGCCCATGGCCTCGGAAACTTCCATGACCTGGAAAATGCCAACTCGGCCTTTGTAGCCGTCGTTACAGCTCTTGCAGCCCTTCGGCGCAAAAATAACGAGACCGGCATCCATATCCTCGGCTGTAAATCCCTCTTTTTCGAGTGCCTCGCGAGGAATGTCTTTGTTTTCTTTGCAGTTGTCGCAAAGTTTGCGTGCCAGCCGCTGCGCAATAATCAGACTGACAGACGTAGCGATAGCGTACGGCTTGACGCCCATGTCGACCAACCGCGTAAGCGTTCTTGGCGCATCATTGGTATGTAGCGTGGAGAGTACCAAGTGACCCGTTTGAGCGGCCTTAATCGCGATTTCAGCCGTCTCAAGGTCACGAATCTCACCAACCATGATGATGTCCGGATCCTGACGCAGGAATGCCTTGAGCGACGAGGCGAATGTCAGTCCCACTTTTGGATTAACGTTGACCTGGTTAATGCCAGGCAGGTTAATTTCAGCTGGATCCTCAGCCGTCGAAATATTGCGATCAATCGTGTTGAGTACGTTCAGACCCGTATACAGCGATACCGTTTTACCGGAACCAGTCGGGCCGGTTACCAGAATCATGCCGTACGGCTTCATTAGGTGTTTGTGGTACAACTGTTTTTGATGTTCCTCGTAGCCGAGTGCGTCAATGCCGAGTTGCGCGCTGGACGGATCGAGAATACGTAATACGATCTTTTCGCCGAACAGGGTCGGGCATGTGTTTACACGAAAGTCGATGGCACGGTTTTTCGACAAGCGCATCTTGATGCGTCCGTCCTGTGGAACACGGCGTTCAGCGATGTCCATGCGCGACATGACCTTGAGGCGCGCACAAACTTTGTTTGCCAAAGCAACGGGCGGTTGTGCGACCTCCGACAAAACGCCATCGAGACGCGTGCGTACCCGGAAGTACTTTTCATACGGTTCAAAGTGAACGTCTGATGCGCCGCGTTTGATTGCGTCGAGCAAAATCTTGTTAACGAATCGAACAACAGGCGCGTCTTCGATGTCGTCGCGTGCGATATCTTCCTGTTGTTCGTCTTCGCCGGTGACATCGAGATTCTCTAGATCAAAATCATCGTCCTCGAGATCGCCCATCGTTGTATCGACGGCCTCGATGGCTTTGACGATTCGTTCTTCAAGTTTGTCTTGTTCGACGACAACCGGGTCGATCCGCATGCTTGTCTGAAACTTGATGTCGTCGATAGCTTGCAGATTGGTCGGATCGGAGATTCCGAGGAACAGTCGTTGGCCACGTTTTACAAGCGGCAGCACGCGATGTTTGTTGACCAGTTTTTGATCGACAGAGCGGACTACATCGAGATCAACCTCGAGGGCGTCAAGATCCAGAAGCGGTACACCGAATTCGTGGGCGGCAGCGACAGCGATGGCGCGTGCATTCGCCAGCTCCTCATTGACCAGGTAGGCAACCAACGTCTGCTTCTCTTTCTTGGCCAGTTCTTGCGCCTCAAGAAGCTTCTCCTCGCTGATAATGCCGTCCTGGACAAGGCGTCTCGGAAGGCCAGCAAGGTTGGTTTGTGATGCCGGTGCTGCCATGTGAAAACTGCCGCTCAATCGTTCCTTTGAGCATCACAGTCTCACTGATCTAAGTCCCCGGATCAACTCGATTTTGTGCTCGGTGTCACAGTTAGGGAATTTGATTAAGTCAAACCCTCAAATATCATCCAATAGGGCAATTTGGAGCGGTTTGGGGGCCTTAATTCTTGCAGCTGGAGGGCAGGTAGCGGGTCTCGATTGTGGGTGGCACGTGCACAGTTGTGACGCCACCACCGGTCAATAATACGGTCGTGCCCGGAACACCGGCGAGGCCGCAACGCCACACGATGCTGCCACTGGGCGCCATATAGGGTGTAAATGACAGTATCCCGCCAAATATCTCCTGATGGGCGTCATTGCCGAAAGTAACGTCGATGCGGCCGTCGTCAATGTCAATTGCCGAAACGTATTTGCCTTGCGTGTCGCCTGGTGGAGCCGTCATTCCGGCCGCGGTGCGGTCGGCAGGTGGGGCGCCAGTATTGTTGAACGCATCAACGACAGGTGTCTTGGTGCCGGCAGCCATACCGATGGCTTCGCTAACCTGTGCACGTACGTTGTACGTCTGAAAGGCTGCCATGGCGATTGACGCCAGAATCCCGATGATCGCAACAACAATCATCAATTCGATCAGCGTAAAGCCGCGGTTGAACTTATTCATCTCGGTCACCTTGGTTACGTCTCTCTGCGTACGAAAGTTTAGCGATCATACGACAATTGCTGCGAAAATCCTGTGTTCGGCTGCACAAAAAAAAGCCCCGGACGAACCGGGGCTTTTTGACTCTACTTAAGCTAAAAGCCTTAAGAGAAAAGTCTTACGTACGGCAAGCAGCTGGAAGATGCTTGTTTTCGATCGGACCAGCGCCCGTTGCACATACCCAAGCAACAGAACCCGGATTCGATGTATCAGGTGTCAACTGGATAGCTGCGCCAGAAATGATCTGGTGAGCGTCGTTACCGTATTGAACTGTTACAACGCCAGTAGCAACGTTGACTTCGTCAACATACTTACCCTGAATTTCGCTTGATCCAGCGAGACCAGCTTCGGTGTTGTCAGTCGGCAGTGAGCCACGATCCTGGAAGTACTCTGTTACAGCTGCTTTAGCGCCGCCTGACAGATTCAAACCCTCAGAAACCTGAGCGCGAATCGTGTAGTCCTGGTAAGCAGGAATAGCGATAGCCGCCAAAATACCGATAATCGCGACTACGATCATCAGTTCGATCAATGTAAAACCTTGTTGCTTCTTCATTTGTCTGTCTC
>JBPCYB010000054.1:0-9260 GCA_051007995.1 Woeseiaceae bacterium
CCATTCTTCTTCACGGCGCGTCGGGCGATAGCCAAACCGAGCCCAGTACCGCTTTGTTGCTTCTCGTCCTGCGCCGCTTTGGAGCGGAAGAATGGCTCGAACAGATTTCCAAGTTCCGCCTCGTCAACACCATTTCCCTGATCGCAGATCTCTATACGCGCATGCGTTGAAGTTTGACTCAGAGCAACGGATACAGAACCGTTCGCCGGGCTGAAGTGAACAGCATTGCGAATAATATTTTCAATCGCACTGCCAAGCGCAATGGGAAAACCGTTAATGGAGGGGGAAGCTTCGGTCGACAGGTCCACCGTGACGCCTTCAATGCCCGCCGAGCGACACTCGTACTGGACGTCCTCTACAACGGTATGCACAAGATCATCCAGCTTAAAACGCGTGGATTGTTCGCCGGTTCCCGCTTCCATCTTGGCGTAGTCCAGAATCTGCCCGATTAGTTCGTCGAGTCGTTCTGTCTCCTGGTCGATTCTTGCGAATTCAGGCAGATTTCCTGCCTCGCGGCGCGCCAGTTCGAGGGCAACGCGTAAACGCGCCAGCGGTGAGCGCAATTCATGCGACACGTTTCTCGTCAACTCTGTCTTCTGGTGCCATGCACGTTGCAATTCGTCCGCCATGCGGTCGAAGTCGCGAGCGAGATGGCCGATCTCATCCTGGCGTTTGCCGACAAACTCGGTTACCCGTGTATCGAAGTTGCCTTCTCCAATTGCAACTGTTGCCTCGCGGAATCGACTGACCGGTTTCGACATCGCCCGCGCGAGTAGGTAGGACACGCCGCCACTGACAAGTACGGCAAGAACAAGAAGGAATATCCAGGTTTGTTCATTGAACCATTCACCGCCGCGACCGCGTTTCGGCGTGGCAAAAAACGTATAAACACGATCATCGGGCCCGATCATTTGCGTGAGCGGCCGGGCAGGGCGCAATCGGCGCGAATCTGCCGGCGTGTCATCGTGCCGATCGCGGCGAGCGCCAAATCGCCGCATTGCGGTCGCTATAGAAAACGGAATTCGTCGGCCGAGCAGGTCGCGACCATTACCATCGACGACGTACACTTCAACTCGCATGCTTCTTGGTAAGTTGCGCAGCCATTGCTCCAAGCCTTCACGACCGCCACTTTGCAAATTGGCACTGGCTTGCAACATCGTGTCGCTCGCTTCAAAACTCTCGAAGGCTTCGCGCATTCGTTGCGAATAGGAGTAGCCGAGAATCGCTGCAATACTGATCATGATCGCGATGATCAACCAGAATGCGAGAAAGATTCGGACGAGTAAGCTACGCATTGACCTTAGTCCTTCGGTACCAAACGATAGCCGACGCCACGCTGACTGACGATGGCCGGATCGGTCAGACCCGCACGTTCGAGCTTGCCACGAAGATTACTGATATGCGTATCGATGCTGCGATCGTAGGGCAGCAGACGGCGACCGAGTGCTTGTTCGCTCAAGTGTTCCCTGCTGACAACACCGCCTTGCGTATCGATGATGCAACGAAGAATTTCGAATTCGGTGCCTGTCAGCCGAATAGCTTCGCCATTCGCCGTAACACTGCGGGTACGGGTGTCCAGCTCCAGTTCACCGACGACCTGCCGATTCGTGTCACTGCCAACTTGTTGCATGCGCCGCAGGATGGCTTTTATTCGCGCGACGAGCTCTCTCGGGTTGAACGGTTTGGCAATGTAATCATCAGCACCGAACTCAAGCCCGAGAATGCGATCAATATCTTCACCTCGTGCGGTCAGCATGATGACCGGTATGTCACTTTTCTGCCGCAGCTTCTTTAAGACGTCCAGGCCGCTCATTCCGGGCAACATGAAGTCGAGTATCAAGAGGTCGTAATTTTTTGCAGCTAACGCCTGCAATCCATCTTCCCCGGTGTGACTGGCTGTGAGCTTGAGATGGTCGGGCGCGAGGAACTCACTCAGCATTTCGCCGAGTTCCTGGTCGTCGTCAATAATGAGTATATCGGCCGTCATCGTGTATACATCGTGGAGCATCGACGATGCGCATTCAACGGTTTATCGCTCGACCTGACAAATCTTTGCAGTACTTATGAGTACGCCGACAGAACCTGAGAAACAAAGCCGTATGGTGCATACATCGGCCTAGCGGGTCTTGTTCTTGAAGGAGTACGCAAATGAAAAATCGAATTGCAGCGATCATGCTCGTGTTGATGACCGCCTCACTGGGAGCCAGTGTCTACGCAGAAACTGACGATCGGGCCAAGCGCGATCGAGGCGACCGGCATGGATGGTCTGGCGAAGGTTTCGGCGCACCGGGCGCATTCTCGGAGAAAGTAGCCGACCGTCTGGGATTGGACGAGACACAACGTCAGACGTTGGAGAACATCAAACTCGCCGCCGAGCCCGAAATGACCGCGCTTCGCGAGCGGAAGAAGGCCAATAGCGAGAAAATGAAGGCGCTGGACCCGAATGACCCGAACCGGTCTGCTTTGCTCAACGACATCGCAGTCGAGAACGGCCAGCTGGCAACCGAGGCAACACTGCTTTTTGACCGTGTTCGAGGCGAAATCAGTGCCGTATTGACGGATGAACAGCGTGCAAAAGTAGCAGAGCACGTCGGCCGGAAGGGTAAAGGCCGCAAAGGAAGACGCGGCGGCAAATAGTCGCTTGTACATCGGAACCGGTGGCAGGATGGTTGCTCTCTCCCCCCGTGGCAGCACATCCTGTCGCCTGGCTCCTCATGCCGATTTGTTAAGAATCGACAAGGCAATGAACTATCGCAACTAAATTTGCGATAATTGCTCTTCAGCACTCTGCAAGCCACCAGGTACTTTCAGCTGTTACCAACATCTCAAAATAGGCGAACGCCACGCGTAGCATCTATTCTGCTGCTGGCAGTGACAGCGGGCGGCTGTTCGCATACTGCGATCACATCAGAAGCCCTTGACCCACAGGTACCTGAAGAATGGCAGCGTGGTGGTGCAAGCGGCGAGGCCGAGCTCAATTGGCTGGCAAGTTTTGATAATCCACAAGTTACATCGCTCGTTGATGAAGCCATTGCGAATAATTATTCATTGCATCAAGAACGGGCACGCCTGTACCAGGCAGAGCAAACCGTCGTTATCACGCGCGCAAATCGTTTTCCGACGCTCGATGTCTCACTGGACGGGTCGCGGCGCGGCTTTGACGACTCAAGCGGTAATCGAATCACCTCACAATCTGTCGATGCTTCGGTCGGTGGACGATGGGAAGTCGACCTGTGGGGAAAGTTGAACAAAGAACAAAAGTCGGCGCAGCTGCAATTCGCCGCGCAGCAGGCGAAGCTGGCATCGGCCGAACGTGACCTGGCCGCATCAACGGCCGGCGCATTTTTCGCCGTTCTTGAAGCCAAGCAACTACTCGAAGTCGCTGAACGGCGCCTGGACAACACGAAAGTGAGCCAGGACATCGTAGAAAGCGGCTATCGCCAGGGATTGAATGATGCGCTTGACCTGTATCTTGCGAAAAACCAGGTCGAACGCCAGGAAGCGAGCTACGCACAGCAAGAGCAGACCCTCGTAGAGACGATCGCCGACCTGCAATTGGCGCTCGCCCGTTATCCGGACGGCCGTATGGCGATTGAACAGGAATTGCCACTAATAACGGACCCGATCCCGGCCGGCCTGCCGTCTGAATTATTGATGCGCAGAAGTGATGTGCAGGAAGCCTGGCTGAATCTGCTGGCTGCTGATGCCAATCTCGCTGCTGCACACAAGGATCGCTTTCCCAGTTTGTCTTTGGTTGGCAGCACCGGCGTTACGAGTGTCGCGTTCTCCGACCTGTTAGACGGCGAAGCTTCGGTCTGGTCGCTCGCGGGCGGACTGACGCAGCCGCTGTTCAATACCGGACGACTGAAAGCCATCGAAGAACAAGCACTGGCGCGGGTACAATTGGCAGAACAGCAATACCTTGACCTTGTTTATCGTGCGTTTGCGAGTGTGGAGAACGCCATCTCGCGTTCGGTATCGCTCAGTCAACGCTATGATTCGTTTCTTGAAGCAGAAAAAAACTCAAGCGCTGCACTTAATCTTGCATTGGAGCAATATCAGCGTGGCCTGATTTCTTACACAACTGTGCTCGAGTCGCAACGTCAGGCGTTTGACGCAGAATCGACCGTTGTACAATTAAAGAACCAACTATTGCAGAACCGCATTGGTCTATATCAGGCTCTGGGCGGCGAATTTTCGACGACTTACTGAAACTACAAGACTGAGCCTATTAACTTGAACAAGAAAAAACTCATACCGATCGCGATTCTAGGCGGGCTGTTTTTGATCGCCGCATTGATCAAGTTGAATCCACCGGAAGCGCCGGAGCGTCGCGGTCCGAGCGGACCGCAGATGATTGTGGAAACGCAGCCGCTTGCGACGCGTGACTACACGGTGGTACTCGAAAGCTACGGTACCGTGCAGCCACGTACACAGAGCGTTTTGGTTGCGCAGGTTGGGGGGCAGATTGTTTCTGTAAATCCAAATGTTCGCGATGGTGGTTTTTTTGAGAAAGGCGACGTTCTCGGGACTATCGATTCGCGCGACTACGAAGCAGATGTACGTATATCATCGGCGAGCCTGATGGATGCTCGCCAAACGCTTGCGGAGGCAGAAGCCCGAACTGAGCAGGCACGTGAAGACTGGCAACGTCTTGGCAACGACGGTGAACCATCGGACCTCGTATTGCGACTTCCACAGCTTGAGGCGGCCAAAGCGAGAGTCATCTCAGCCGAATCATCGTTGCAGAAGGCCGAGCTCGATCTGGAACGAACCAACATTGTTGCGCCATTTGCCGGACGTGTGCTGCGAAAGCTGGTTGACGTTGGTCAGGTGGTCGGTACCAACACGCAACTCGCCGAAATCTACGCGACAGACAACGTAGAGATCCGACTGCCGCTCAGAAACCGTGACCTGCCGTATATCGATCTTCCTGAATCCTATCGCTATGAAGAGGACGTGGAAGCGGCTGGTGGCGAGGTAGAAATTGTCTCGCAACTGGGTGACGAAGCCAGTTGGGATGCTGAGCTCGTACGTACGGAAAGCGCCATCGACGAAACTGCCCGGCAATTGCATGTCATTGCGATGATCGATGATCCATTTGGCGAGCAAGTCGACGACCGCGTGCCGTTGAAAATCGGTCAGTACGTCACTGCAAAACTCAAGGGCAAGACGCTCGACGACGCATTGGTCATTCCCAATAGCACGATTTACCAAGGCACCTACGTATATGTCGTGGAAGAGGGCGTCCTGCAACGACGCGATATCGAAATCGCCTGGCAGAATGATAGCGAGGCCTTGGTTTCGGCAGGACTGGTGCCCGGGGATGATTTGGTCACCACGGCGCTTGGCCAAGTTACGTCGGGCATTCGCGTTTCTATCATGGGCGAACAGCAACGAGGCCCCAATGGACAGCGGCCAAATGCACTTGGCATGAAACCGAACCCGCAGCGGCAGGGTCAGAGGCAGGCGCAAGGACAAGGGCAGGGGCAAGGACAAGGGCAAGGACAAGGACAACGGCAGGGTGGCTCACAATGATCGCGTGGTTTGCCAAGAACTCGGTCGCCGCCAATCTGCTCATGATCGCCATCATTATTGGCGGCGTCATGTCGCTTCGCGATGGCCTTCGGCTCGAAATTTTCCCATCATCTGAACCAGACACCGTTTCCGTTTCAGTGCCATTGCGTGGAGCGACGCCCGAAGACGTAGAACTCGGTGTTGCCGTACGAATCGAGGAAGCGATCCAGGATCTCGAAGGCATCGACAAAGTAACATCGCGTTCTGTCGAAGGCAGCACGCGTGTTTCGATCGAAATTGATTCCAGCTATGAACCGCGCGAACTCCTTGATGACATTAAGAGTCGTGTTGATGCAATCAATACGTTCCCCGCCGAAACTGAAAAACCCGTTATAAGTCTCGCCGTACGCAGCTTTGCCGTCATCAGCGTGGTTGTCGCCGGTGATTACAGTGAAGATGAAATCCGCACCTTGGCGGAACGGGTGCGCGACGATCTGTTACGCATTGATGGCATCACGCAGGCAGATCTTGATTCGGTGCGTCGATATGAAATTGCAATCGAAGCATCCCCCGACCGATTGCGCGAATTCGATGTCACGTTGGAAAATCTGTCCCGTGCCATCCAAGCTAGTTCCGTTGATCTCTCCGCCGGCAACGTGCGTACCGACGGCGGTGACGTATTGATTCGTTCCAAAGGCCAGGCCTATCGCCGAACCGATTTCGAACAAATTGTCGTCAAGACGAATCCCGATGGCAGCATCGTACGCGTTAGCGATATTGCAGTCGTCCTGGACGGCTTCGAAGAAGAATCGCTGCGTACACGATTTAATGGTAAACATGCCGCGTTTGTCGACGTATCAAGAGTAGGCAATCAAAACGCAATCGAAATTGCCGACAAAGTGAAAGAGTACATTGCGTCTAAACAAGACACGCTGCCCGTCGGCATGGAAATGGATTATTGGGACGACGATTCGCAACGCTTGAAGGATCGTCTCAGCATCATGACGACCAGTGCCGTACAAGGCGGCGTTTTGGTTATTCTGTTGTTGTCACTGTTCCTGCGACCTGCCATCGCATTTTGGGTGTTCCTCGGCATTCCGATTAGCTTCCTGGGCGCATTTATCACGATGTACGTGTTCGACATCAGTCTTAATCTGATGAGTGCGTTCGCGTTCATTATTGTGTTAGGCATTGTTGTTGATGACGCCATTGTCACGGGCGAAAACGTCTATTCGCATTTGCGAGCCGGAGAGGGCGGACTTGCGTCTGCGATTCACGGCACCAAGGAAGTCGCTATTCCGGTGACGTTCGGCATCCTGACCACCATCGCGGCCTTCATGCCACTGGCATTCATAGAAGGGCGCCTTGGTCAGATTTTCGCAGCGATTCCGGCCGTCGTCATACCGTGTCTGATTTTTTCGTTAATCGAATCAAAGTTCGTATTGCCGGCGCATCTCAAGAACATTCATTTGCACGAGCATGATCACAAGGCGTCCGGCTTCCAGGCCTGGCAAAGTCGTTTCGCCGATGGTTTTGAAGAACTTATTCTCAAGTACTACAAACCCGCACTGCAATTCGCGTTGCGTCATCGTTATTCAACGGTGTCGGCATTTGTTGGCGTTCTCGTCATAATGATCATGCTGATCACAAGTGGCTGGACGCGATTTGTCTTATTCGAGTCTCTACCAAGCGATACGGCGACTGCGACACTGGTAATGCCGGTCGGCACACCATTTGAAGCGACCAGCCGCCACGCAGAGAAAATGGTTGAAGCTGCGAATAGTCTGCAAGAGAAATACACGGATCCGGAGACAGGCGAAAGTATGATTACCAACATTCTCTCCAGTGTTGGTTCGACGGGACGTAGTAATGGCTCACATCTAGCACGCGTTCAGATCGAAACGGTGCCGCAAGAAGATCGATCCATCGAAATGTCGGTCACGCAAATGAATAACGAATGGCGCGGGCTTACAGGACAACTACCCGGCGCGGAGAGCGTCAGTTTTCGTGCGTCCTTTTTCCGCTCGGGCGACCCGATCGACTTTCAGTTCAGTGGCAATTCACTTGAAACGCTTAACAAGGTCGGGGATGAGTTCAAAGCCTATCTCGCGACGTACCCCGGTGTCTTCGAGATCGCAGACAGTCTTTCGGATGGTAAGGAAGAACTGCAAATTGAATTGAGCCCGCAAGGGCACTTAATCGGATTGACCCGCAGCGCGATTGTCAATCAAGTTGGTCAGGCGTTTAAAGGACTGCAAGCGCAACGCATTCAACGCGGACGTGATGACATTCGCGTGTTGGTTCGTTTCCCGATTGACGAACGCAATACGATCGCCTCGCTGAACGAGATGTTGATTTCGGCACCAAGTGGGCGGCTAATTCCGCTTTCCAATGTCGCCACGATCACCCCGGGTCGTGGGCCGTCGCAAATCACCCGAATCGACGGCTATCGAGTACTCAACGTGACGGCTGACGTTGAACAAGAAGATGCCAACATGACGGTCATGCTTAAAGACATGCGAGACCACGTTGACACATTGCTCGTTAAGTACCCGTCCATTACGTATTCACTAGAGGGTGAACAACGCCGACAAGAGGAAACATTCGGCAGTCTGGCATTCGGCATTATCATCGTACTGTTCGCGATTTACTGCATGCTTGCGCTACCGCTTAAATCCTATGTGCAGCCGTTGCTCGTTATGTCGATTATTCCGTTCGGCATGATCGGTGCGGTGTTGGGCCATTGGTTAATGGGCCAAACGCTCACAATTCTGAGCATGCTGGGTTTGATGGCATTAACGGGCGTCGTGATTAACGACAGTCTGGTGCTTGTTGACTTCATCAACCAACGGCATCGAAGTACCGGCGAAAAATTGCTGTCGGCGGTTGAGCGTGCCGGTGTCGTCAGATTCCGACCCGTAATGCTGACGTCACTGACGACATTCTTCGGACTCATGCCGTTGCTATTGGATGGATCAGTGTCCGCTCAGTTTATGATACCGATGGCTATCTCGTTAGGTTTTGGAATTCTGTTCGCCACCGTTATCACGCTGATACTGATTCCGACCAATATTATGATCGCGGAAGACATCGCAAACTTCTTCAAAGCCAAGCTGAGCCAAATCAAAGCAGCGACAGCCACGGCAGACTGACGAGCTCGATTTTCAGACAAATAGCCGTCGTTGGAAGCCGTCGCGTAATCCGGATCGCCGCGAGAGTCGCCTGAAAGCAATCCAGGCAGTCATAAGACCAAAGCAGGACGCTCCAGCGAACGCTGCCCAGGCGTCTGTTTGCAAGACCATCCAGAAAGCCGCCGCAAGTCCAATTGCGTAGCTAAGCATGGCGACACGCGCTTTATGGTCCGGCGCCGTCCAGGTAGCCACCAAGACGAACACAACGGCCGAAATGGATGCGCCAACGACTATGAGTGCGTCCTGTGCAAGAAACGCCCATTTCCAGGTGCACATGCCTGAAACCAGATACGACTCAGGACAGTACGTAACAACAGTTGAATGTAGCGCCAGCGCGACCACAAACACGACGAGCCATGAGAATACGGCCAGTGGGGCAACCAATAGCCACCGAATTGCGTTGATCACTGTAGATCTCCGTTACAGCAGGAGATTTAAGTGTGGCGGGGGAATATGGCCATTCTGGGCAGCAATTGTGGCAATGCATATATCTAATTTAACATAATATACATTATACGCATGTATTTGCGCTAAATTGGCGCGGTCGCAGGA
>JBPCYB010000055.1:0-25262 GCA_051007995.1 Woeseiaceae bacterium
GCTCCGAAGAAATCCTCGTGATCGATCAGCCAGTTGATCAAGATGTCTACGCCGCGCGGCGTGAGGTTAACGTGCAAAGTTCGATTAGCGGCGATCTGGTTGCCGCAGCACAGCGCGTCACAGTCGATGGCGTCGTCGATGGCGACATGATACTGGCTGCCCGTGAAATTGAGATTCGGTCGCAAGGGAATGACGACTTGCGCTTAGCCGGTCAGCACATACAGATTACGTCTCCTGTCGCAGGCCACGTCGTTGCCGCCGGACAAACCGTAACGATTCGCGAAAGCGTGGGCGATTGGGCATGGCTGTTTGGCGACACCATAGACGTACAGGGCGACGTTGGTGGTGAACTCAAAGTTCGCGCGAATACGATCACGATTGATTCTGAGGTCGATGGCGACGTAGAGCTAGCCGGTAACGATTTACAGATTGGCCCTAACGCGATCGTTCACGGCAATCTGACCTGGCGCAGTGAGAACGAGGCCGATATCAGTCCTGAGGCGCAAATTGACGGCGAATTTGTTCAGGAGCCGTCACCTGGACTTGCAGAGGACGTCAAATCCGGGCGCGCGCTCTCGTTCACAATTAGCGTCATCGTAGCTGTAGTACTGCTCTTCTTGCTGTTCCCTCGTCCGTTGCACACGTGCGCGGAACGGTTAGCAGCACACCCCGGCAAGTCATTGGCACTGGGCTTTGCAGTTCTGGTCTCGATACCCGTACTTGCGTTGATTCTAATCTTCTCGCCGCTCAAAGCGTGGATCGGCCTGACTGTGATTTGTATCTGGCTCGCATTGCTAGTTCTCGGTGTGTTAACGGGCTTGTTTGCGCTGAGCCATTTCGCGCTGCGTCGGTTTCAGTCAAACCCCACACGCTGGCAAGCGCTGGTCGCCATTCTTGTCATCGTCGTTGCAATCGGCCTTTTGAGCTACGTACCCTATCTCGGGGCCATCGCCGTAATGATCATTTGGCTGTTGGGTCTTGGAACGCTTTCCTGGGGAGGATGGGTGGCTTTGCGGCGTTCCTGAAATTATGCGTCACATAATGGCTACCATCAGTTTCGCGACGTTGGTTATTCCGGCTGATCAAATAGCTCTCTTCACACGAATTGCAATCATCCCAATACCTAAGAAGATGACGCCGGTGATAACCAAAGTAATCGGCCAGCCCAGCGAATCTACAAAATGTTTCGCTGAGAAATAGCCGATGAACGAGAGCATTGCCAGGACAGTCGTTAATAACATTGCCCTGCTTTGCAGGACCACACAGGCATATAAAATACCGGCCGTCACCGCCAGGAAAAGAAGTTCTATTGACGTGCCTTGTACAAGATCGAACAGGCCTGCATAGAGCATGGCGGAGCCGACCAGGTATCCCAGCGCAATCAATCGCGGATACTTGTCCGCCGTTTGCAGGCCATAAGCTGTCAAGACCAGACTCACGCCGATGATCAGGCTTGCCCAATTTGGGGCTGTCGCCTTGGCGATCACATCAAACAAACCGCCGTTTAACCAAAATGATCCAATCAAGATCGCTAACTCTGCCAGGACTGGCTGCGGTGTCTTTTCCAATGTCGAGCCAACCAGGAACAAAGACGCGCCCAGGACTATGGCGATATGGGTATACGACATGCCGAGTTTATCGAGACCCACCTGCATGAACCCGTACACGAAAATCAATCCCAAGACCGCGAACAGCGTGCGCCGGTATTTGCGGAACAAGAGTCCTAGGTGAACGGCCATTGTGCCAGTGACAAACAGCAAGACATTTCGCCAGTTGTTGGTGCGAATTAACTCATCAATGAGGACGAACCAACCGCTGACCATCATGAAAACCATGGCAAACGTCAGCGGCCATACTGCTCGCAGATACTTGTTCTCATGCAGCGCCGAAATCAAGACAAGGAGCAAAATGTAGCCGATGCCGAGCGTGACGAAGATGCGCATTGCGCTGCCCATGCTGCCCCAAAACATGCCAATGTAGGTCCCGACACCGGCGAGGATAAAAATTGCGCCGAGGTAGACAAAGAGCGTCTTGGCAATGTCGCTCTTGCTGCGTTGAGTTGTGGCGGCACCGCTAACGGCCGGTGCAAGATACGTCGCCTCAACCTCACTCGGCGAAATATCGTAGGTGACCATAAGTTGGCGAATGTGTTGCAGCGCGCCCGGCTTGTCGGTGACGCTTGATAGCCCAAGAATTCCTGCCAAAAACGGCCAAACCCACATTCCGCCGCCGATCAACACGACTATGACGATCAGGACGAGCAAACCGATCATTGAGGTAGGATCCAACCGACGAATTGCGTGTTGCGACTGTAATAAGCACCGGTCGAATTTGGCAGGCGGATACTGCGCCCATTCTTCGTCAATTCTGCTTCATCGTAGTATCTTCGCGAGTAAAACAGGCCGCCAAATATGTTGCGCGAATAGCGATTATCCGCGCCGCGAAACTCGTAGCCGTCCGGAGCGATGCTGGACGAATCAACTATTAGGTTGGCGAGATCCGGAACATCGATAACCGTTGTTTCTGGCGTTTGCGGAGCTGCATCCGTCGCTTTTCTCGACCGATCCGGGTTTGGCGGAAGGATTATCGCAATTTCCTGCACGCCTCCCGATTTTGCGTTGTATCGCCACAAGCGTGGTCGTTGATCGCCGTAGGACTCCCCCTGATAGATCACCTGCACCTTTTGCTCAACCACAGCGATTTGTATGACGTTCGGGTAACTATGAATCCCAGTGGCATACAACAGATCATATTGAGGCTTCGCTACTAATAATTGGGGTAGTCCTGAAACAACGAGGAAAATAACGACGAGTAACAATGGCACACCCACGCCAAAGGCGATGGTGGGGTTTTCCTGAAGGAATTTTTTCATGCGCTTACGATACCACTACACAGATCAATAACGGCTCCCAGAATAGGACGCATAGCTCTTAATAGATATTAGTTTAACTATCATCTATAAGATATTGATATAACAATACTTATATTGAGAACACGGCTGTTGGGTCACAGTTCTTTGCTACGCATCCGTTCGGCAATGTGATCGGCTTGCCGAATGGCCAGTGCAACAATCGTCAAGGTCGGATTCGCGGCCGCGCTCGACGTAAATACGCTGCCATCCGAGATGAACAAATTTGAAGAGTCGTGAGTCTGGCCCCAGCGGTTCGTCACACCGTCTTCGGGCTTCACGCTCATGCGAGCAACACCCATGTTGTGGCATCCGACAGCCACGCCTTGCGTTGCGCTAATGACTTCACCATCGAGCGACTCATATATTTCCGTGGTCTTTTTGTTTGCGTGCTGCTGCATAGCTGCGCTGTTCGGATGCAGGTCATAGTTGATAACCGGTACCGGTAATCCCAATTCGTCCCGCTCGCTCGGGTGCAAGTTAATCCGATTGGTCGCCTCTGGTGGGTCCTCGCCTGTAATAAAGGCGCCTGCTAGATGCGTGTATTTCTCCATCACTGCAGCTGCTGGTTCACCCCAACCGCCATAAAAAGTCGGCACGCTAGCCGGGTCCAGCCCGATGGTCTCGATGAAATAGCCGCCGGCAAAACCGCGTTCCGGCTTGTGGTATTTCTCATCGCCGATAAAGCCCGAAATCCGTGTTCCCCGATGAAAATTCACCGGTTTCGGCATCGACGCGAGAATGACGCTGAACACGTGGCGCATATAGTTGCGTCCCACGTGGCCACTCGAGTTGCCCAGCCCGTCAGGGAACTTGCTGGATTCCGAGTTCAGGAGTATCCGTGTCGTCTCAACCACGTTTGCCGCGACGGCTACTGCCCTTGCTTTTTGCTCGACCGTATTTCCGTTGGCATCTTTGTAGACGACGCCGGTTACTGAACCCGCATCGTCGTGGACTATTTTCAAGGCCATGGCATTGGTGCGCAGTTCAAAATGATCGGTTGATTCCGCCTTCGGGATTTCGCTATGCAACGTGGACCACTTGGCGCCAATCTTGCAGCCTGACGTGCAAAAACCAATCTGCAGACAGCCTGGCCGACCGTCGTGGGCAACAGGATTGATCGCGTTACGTGTGGTCGTGATCTCCTTGTATCCGATCTTCCGTCCGCCGGCCCTGAGAACTTTGAAATTGCTTGTCTCGAACGACGGCGGAAGGTCGTGCGTGCCGGAGACACCCATGTTGAATTCGGCCTTATCGTAATAGGGTGCGAGCTCTGCAAGGGTCACGGGCCAGTCGATAAGTGTCGTATCTTGCAAATGACCATACGTGGTCCTCGGCCTGAACTCGTGCTCCTGGAAGCGCGGTGTCAGAGCCGACCAACGCACCGTAGTGCCGCCCACGGTCTTGCACAGCCACACGGGAGGGCCTAAACGTCTGTCGTGCCACCCCATACGTTGATCCATCAGTCCCGGATCATTCTCGATATCCGATAGCGCAAGTCGTGAACCGGCTTCAAGGCAGATGACGTCGATGCCTTTCTGCGCGAGCTCGTTCGCCAACGTCCCACCACCGGCGCCCGAACCGATTACGACAACGACTGAATCATCGGAGAGTTCATATTTACGCGCCATTACTCGACCTCCGGTAACCAGTCGATCTCGCCGGCGCCGCGATTCAGGTAACCGCCTTGCTGGAATGACGGGCCTTCATATCCAATTAGGTTCCAGATGGCGGAATGGTTGTAGAGCCGAACATAGACTGCCCACCGAATGGCCGCGAAGAAGCTCATTTGCTCGACTGCACGCATCGCTTCGATTTGCGCGTCAGTGCCAAGATCGATGAAGTCAGTTGGCTGCTGCGAATTCAGTACCTGCTCGGCTGATTGAAGCATCTCGACGAACGATTCGTCGTTAGCAGTTGCAGCCAGAACATCGTCTAGAACTTGGGCATAGACTTCATCCGGAATCGAGTCATGTGGATAGAGACGGCGTGCCATTTGGACCAGCGCGTGGTAGACGTCCTCCTCAAGCGGCGTGACAGATTGCGCCCAGGCGCGACGAAGAACCGATAGGCCAGGCATTCCAGATGCAAGACCGGACAAAGCAATGGCAGCAACCAAGAATTTGCGACGGCTCAAGGCTGAATTGCGCTGCGGCACAGAATCGAAGGTAGACGTCTTCATAGTCGACATCGGCTCTCCCCAAGGAACCTCTATCTCTTGCGTCGATTGTACACCTTCCGGCGGATCTACGTGACGACCACATCCTCTGAGGACAACTACCGATAGTGGACGGACTCCGGTCTGTGTATGGTCGATATTCGCGACCTACAAAACTCTTTGGGAACTAGAAATGCAAAAACTTCCGCACCACTATGCGGTCGCTGCAGCGGCGACCGCCGAAGGAAATGTTGATTTGACGAGCTCGGGGCTGACACAGATTGATTCGGCGCCACCTGCAGAGTTCGGCGGACCGGGCGATCTTTGGTCTCCTGAGACTCTTCTCGTTGCTGCAGTTGCAGACTGTTTCGTACTGACGTTTAGGGCGATCGCTCGTGCATCGAAGATGGACTGGGAATCGTTAACTTGCGACGTTGACGGCACCCTCGACCGTGTGGATAACGTTACCCTATTCACGGAATTTAGGTTACGAGTTGTACTCGATGCGCCTCAAGGGACTGACGAACAAAAGGCAAGGCGGCTGCTTGAGAAGTCTGAGCACTCTTGCCTGATTACGAATTCCCTGCACGCAGAGAGCCACCTCGATGCTGAGGTGCGGATCGCAGAATGAATCAGTGCTACGGAAATTCTCCTAAACCTTTGTCGTCCAATATTTGCCTCGCCCGGTCATTCCATTTCTGGTTGTTTGAGTAGATCGCAACTGTCCCCATCGATTCGGGCCAATCTGCTTCAACAAGTGCGTCTAGATCGAGCTTTGTTTGCCACGTGTGGAAGGCGCGCAAATTCGTCAGATCAAACAGGCCATCTAGCTGCTCCAGATTCTTGCAATTGCGTATGCGTACGTCTTCCAGGCCGGTGCCAACAAACGAAATGCTCCGAAGTTGTATTTGGTCTTCTACGAGTACGCGGCGCAAATTCGGAAATCTCGTTAGATCGCCAAGGTCATTTAAAGCCCTGACTCGAATGATCTCCAAGTCATTCAATCCATAATGTTCGACCTCACCGATATTCTCTCGGCCGCCGAGCAATATCGTGAGTTTTTCTAAGTTTGATATTTCATTGACGAACTCGAGCGTCTGTCGTTTCCCAATTGACCCCAAATGAAGTCTTGTAAGTTTTGGAAGCTGCGAAATTGATGCAATGTTCTTTGTATGGCTGTTGAGAGAGAGCACTTCCAACGCCTCGCATTGCGACAAAGGCGATAAGTCGAAATTCTTCTTCTTGGTATCCGACAAAGTCAGGCGGGATAGCTCCGCCAAATCTAGGGTCTTCAGAAAACCTGGGTTATCGAAATAGTAAACACCAAAAGAGAACTTTCGAAGATTGCGTAGCCGAGCAATCTCGTCCTCATTTTTAATGCGCATTAAACAATCGACTGACAAATACTGCACATCGGGAAGGTGTTTCACCACGGAAGCATCAAACTCGTCCGTGTCGTGTGCATAGAATCGGACTGTCAGTTTGTCTTCGTACTCTTCACAAAGTGTATTTATCTTCTTTAGAAGACAGGCCGAATAGCCTGGTTTCGAGAATTGAATAATCGGATTCTTTCCGCCTTCGAGAATCTTGTTCAAGAGCTCGTGCGAAACTGACTTCGGGTCAATGATGCGATGTTCTAACCAGAGCATGCCGTATCTCTATAACAACCTCTTAGGGGCGCTCACGCTTTTCTGGAGCGGAGCAGCGCTTCCGCCAGGTCGGTAACCAACCACTCTTCTTCTATCTTGCCATCCACGATTTGGCTAACCACCATGTCACGCCAGGTAATTCCAAGACCTGACGCAGGAAAACCCTGGAAAGCACCGGTCTGCGTACCCTGAATAGATCTTTGCCACGATATACGTCTGCCAGACTCCACGAGAATCTCGACATCAACGCTTAACTCCGAGAATGCACTATGAATTGTCTTAGTAAAGCCGCGAACTCCCGCGTGACCGCTCTTTTTGGAGCCTCCAAAGCTTACGACGTATTTCTCACTGAAGTACTTCTCGATTTCTTCGACGTTTCCGTCTTCGATAAGGCTTGTGTTGGCCGCGCGTATTATTCTTTCCAATACACTCATATCTTAAGTTACTCCTGGGGTTAGCAGCCGACATTCTAGCGCAGATCAGCGGGGTCGCTGCTTTCGGGTGCAAACCCGATATATACTTGGTTCATGAATAAATCAGAGATTCTCGACTACCTGAAAACGAACCAGGATGCGCGTGGAATTGCGCATTGGGAAAGCCACAAGCACAAGTCTGGTGAGCTAAAGAGCTTCGGCATCGGATTGACCAAGCTGCGCAAGTTTTCCAAGGCCGTCGGCAGAGATTCGAAACTCGCGCGGCAACTCTGGCAATCAAATATCTACGAGATGAAAATTATTTCGTTGCTTATCGATGATCCCAAAACCCTGACCATCGAACAGGCCGAGAAACAAGTCGAACAACTGCGCGGCGGTTATCTCGCGCATGTATTTTCATCTTGCGATGCCACGCTCGCCAAAGCGCCATTCGTCGTCGAGCTTGCAGACAAATGGATCAATAGCGAAGACTCAGCGCGCAAGGATTGTGGCTATGGCCTGCTCTACGAAATATCGAAGAGCAAGAAGAAAAGCGCTCCTGACGAGAAGTACTTTCTCTCGCACATTGCGCGCATCGAAAAGACGTACGAAAAACAGTCCACCGGAATTCTCATGTCGATGGCCACCGCCTTAATGGGCATTGGCAAGCGCAACATTACGCTCAATGCCGCCGCCCTCAAGGTCGCCGAGCAAATAGGGCCAATTGATTTCGATCCCGATGGTCGCTGCGACCCTATGGATGTCGCAAAGCACCTGAGAAGCAGTTACATCAAGGAGAAGCTTGGCATTTAATCGACGACAACTGATCGATACAAACGATTCCTCGTACAGTTGTCATTGGCCTCGAATTCTTCATCGAGCGCAGCCGCTTCTTCGGAGTCTGCCCAGGCGGTCTGTACGGCGGCCCATACCTCCAGGCTCGGATAAGTATCAACCCACATGAATTGTCCCGTCTCGCCCACGACCGCGGTGACCCAACTACTCGTGATTTCGTCATTGTCGACCAGCTTTCGAACCAGCGCGACCCATTTCTTGCCCGAGGCCTGAGATTGCTCTGCGCTAACGCCGTCATTCAAAGTGCACGACCAGACCATCGTCACCGGATCGGCCGCCGCCAATCCACCCACGCCCAACAGCAGTGATGCGACTGTGACTGTAATTATTCTCTTCATGATTCTCCCCTAATTTTGGTTGTTATCTTCAAGCACCAACCTTCAGTTTAGTAGAGAAAATGAAAATTGGGGCACGGGTTACAAAATATCCCTCAGGCGACTCTCTTGCCGATGGGCACTCCGTTTCTGCTATTTCGCCGATGCCGTCCAGTCAGAAAGATCATCCTTTTTGACCGGAATGTCCATGTGCTCTTCCAGCAGTGAAAATCGTCGCTGCTCTTCCTTCTTGAACGTTTCTTGGTCTGGATACAGCTCTTCAATTAGATCCGGTCCATACATATATTCGTAGGTATGTTTAGGATCTGCGAGAACAACGGTAAACCGCATGTCCCATCGCTTGCTTTCGGCCGCGTGACTCGCCGGATAGGACGCGTACATGTCGAGAATGACGCCCTCTTCCTTCAGTCGTACCAGAATCGGGTAATGATTCTTCTTGAACAGTCTCATGAACTCGTCGAAATAACCCCACTTCACGCGATAGTAAAACTCGTTGATAGCGGGCTTTGGCGCATCTGCTTCGTGGGCTACGAGCGCGCGGTCCGGACTGAACGCAGCTAATGCGGCGAGGATGACAACACAGCCAAGTAACTTGCGAGCTGATAGTTTCATTGAGTTTCTCCTATTGAAGAACGTAGCATTTTGCCGAATGCTTACTCAGGCTTTCTCGCCCGAAACAGAAAGCGATCCGTTTTCAGATAAATCTCGTCGTTGTAGACCATCAGGCTGTGGTCGTCGTCAGGGTTGTTGTAAATCTTGGATGTCGCTTCGATCGCAAACCCAGCTTGGGTCAACAGGTCTCTTGCAAGTTGCGGCGTCATACGATGCAACGCCTGGTTGTCCGCGCCGTCGATACCGACGTGATCCATAACGCCCAGGACACCGCCAGGTTTTAGTGCTTTGTGGATGCTCGTTAGAAATGCGATCGCATTCTCTTCACCATCGCGGTAATAGAAGTCGTGCAGCAAGTTGCCAAGAAACGCCAAATCCACTTCGCTGTCGAGTCCAAGATCCTCGTACTCGCGCAGGTGCAGGACAACGTTTGGCAGGCGATCATTGCCGAGTCGTTCGGCCATCGTGCGATCGTAATAGCCGTCGGCATAAGTCGTGAGCACCTTCTCTGTGTTGTGCGCATAGACTTTGCCCTGAGGGCCGACAGCCGCTGAAAGCATCTCGGTGGTGTATCCGGCATAGGCGCCAACATCTAACGCAACCATGCCCTCCTCCAGACCCAGGAAGTGAAATAGGTCGTAGGGTCTTCTTGCCGCGTCGCGTGGAAGATCAAATTCATGGCGATCGGCTGTCATCTGCTGCTTGGCGATACGGGCGGCCATTGGATGAACTTCGTCGGCGTGAACGGACCCAAACAACGCCATGAACACAAAGAAATGAAAAACCATTGGTTTCATTCGTCAATCTCCTCGCAAAACTCGTTGTCAGTCGTTCTTGATTACGAGACTAGTTGCACAACACCGTATGCGAGGAGACCGATGAGGGCAAGCACCACGAATATGCCCTGCGGGTGGCGAAGTTGGATTTGTATCAATAGCATCGCGAGCGGCCCAACTTTCTGAGCGTCGCCGAGTCGCGGCATCAACTGGTCCTCCACCTCTTCAGAAGTGTATACGCGCGCGTTGGGCCGCCCAAGGATTACCACAGCATCTCGGGTGGCTATTGCAGTACCGTCATAGCGGACGTCCCGGATCGGGCAACTTGATTGCCGGCCAGTATAGTCACGTAACGTCACGGTGTTTCCTTCAACCGAGACAACTGTTCCCCAATTCGCCCTGTTGGTCCAGGCAATCATTATCGCGATGACCGACATGACTGCGAACAGGCCAATTAGCGGAACCAGGGCGCCTGGATTCTCCAACTCCGCAAAGACGAAAATGCTTGCGACAACGGCAACAAGCATCAGGAGCCCGACCAACCAGGCTGCCGCCATCATTCGCTTCTTCGCTCGCGCATCCGGTTCCAGATGTAGAGACTCCGTACCGTCACCCGATTCGACCGAATCGTCCTTCGCCGAGCGTTGAGCCGTTTTGTTGTTCGTGCCGCGCACCAATGACTGCGCGATTAGTACGATGAACATCAACGCAACTGCTGCGACGCCGGCGTAGCCGAACATATTGTATTTGCGCCGTTCGAGCCGCGACGTTGCAAGGACAGTTTCCAGTCCTGCCGATTCGAGATCTGACAGCGGTTCCCCCGCCATCGAGAATCGTCGTACGACATCGTTGTTCCAGTCACTAACCCAAACCGCGTCGCCGACAGTGAGGATTGAAATTGGATCGGCATCGGCGGGCAATTCGATGCGCCGAACATACCGCCAATCGTTGTCGAACACGTAGAGTCCGCCGCGATTCATCCCGGTCTGCATATTATTAACCCACCATTCGTCGCCAACAGGCGCGAAATGGCTTGGCCAGTTGTGCTGCGCCGATTTCGCAGCCATCGGCAACACGTCTTTGCGATCTATTGACTCCGCAAACGATGACGATTGTGACTCGAGCCTGCGAATGACATGGTGATTGGTGTCCGCGACCAGTAACTGCCCGTCGTGCAACATCAGCTGGTTCGGGAATTGAAATCCGTCAACCGGTGTTGCCAGTTCGACACCAGTCGCCGAATACTTTCGCAAAAGGTGACGGGTTGTATCGCTGATATAGACTTCGTCAGTCTGCCAGTCGATAAAGACACCGTGCGCTGCTTTGAAATCGATCCCCTCTTTCCCAAATCGCTCGCAGGCGGAGGTGTCGAGATTGCATCGGAACAACCCTTGGTCGGGGCTGTCAGGAACAATGGAAGTTTGATTCGTCTCTCGCTTGTACGCGCGAACGTTGTCGAGGAATGAACGTGTATCCGCACCGCGGCGCAACAAAATGTCACCGTTGGAAAAGAAACCGAAGCCACCAAGAAACAGCTCGACATCCCATTTGCCGAGATCGTGCGTCTCGAGGTACTCGCCGTTTGTGTCGTGCTCGACGAGATAGTTTTGAATTTGGACAAAGCTGTGTCCGTTGGGGGAAACTTTCAGTTCTGCAGGTCCGCCAAAACCGCCGGCTACGCCCGTGCCCCACATCCACAGAGCCACGGCGATAGCAGTCGTCGCCAAGACCAATGCGGCAATCGCCGGATGCACGTTAGAGTTCATTTCAATACTCTAGCGACCGCTGATAATGGACGGCGTGTTGTAGATCCCAAAATCCTCGTCCAACTGGTCCTCGCAGACCTCATACTCTTCAAAAAGCGCGTCACCGACGTGTAATTGCAAGTCCTGTGATGCAGAATTGTAAGTGCGACGACGGTTCTTCAGACGGCCTCTAACAATCAATCAGATACGTCGTGATCTCGACAAGTTTCTGAGGAATCCGAAATGCATGACAAGAACGCTTTGGCCGATCTGCAAAATCGCCTCGAGAAGTTGCCGCGCGCGTCGCTGGCACTACTACCTACTCCAATACAACCACTTCGCAACTTTGGGTCGTCGCTCGGGGGCCTGGATCTTTGGATGAAGCGGGATGATCTGTCCGGACTGGAAGGTGGCGGCAACAAGACCCGTAAACTTGAGTATTTCGTCGGCGACGCGCTTACTCAGAAAGCCGATATGTTGGTAACAGTCGGAGCGATACAGTCCAATCACACGCGCCAGACCGCGGCCGCTGCGGCCAAATCGGGTCTTAAATGTGCGCTCTTACACTGCGCATGGACCAAGGGCGCCGGCCCGAACTACCGCAGCGTTGGCAATGTGCTGCTAAGTCACATGATGGGAGCCGAGCTCTATATCGATGAAACTGAGCGACCCATAGAGGATCAGGGTCCACTCGAAGAGTTCGTAGAGCTGCTCACGAGTAAAGGACACAAACCGTACCTGATTCCCGCTGGCGCATCAGAGCATCGCCTTGGAAGCATGGGTTACATCCAGTGTGCTGCCGAAATTGCAATGCAGTCCGCAGAAAGCGGTGTCGAGTTCGACTACCTCATACATTGTACGGGGTCCAGCAGTACTCAAGCGGGTTTGCTGGCGGGATTTGCAGCCCTAGGAGTCAAAACGCATGTAATCGGAGTATCCGATGATGACGAGACAGAGATAAAACGAGCTCGCGTACGATTGCTGGCGAATAATGCATTGCAGGAATTGGGTTTGGCTGTGCGTGTCGCGGAGCAGGATGTTGAAGTAATCTCATCCAGCGCCAACGCGTATGGAGTGCCGGACAAAGACATTAAAAGTGGAATAGCTCTATTCGCTCAACAGGAAGGCCTGATCGCTGACCCTGTCTACGAAGGTCGCGCAATCCATGGACTCTCGACACTCGCCAGCGAAAATCGATTCGAAAAGAACGCTAAGATTCTACTTATGCACTTAGGTGGTTCCCCCGCCGTTCACGCCTATGCAGAACAGTTCGAGTCAATTCAGTTTCAGACGATAACTGCCTAATGCTTTACTTGTTTGCGTAACATACGTCCGGGCAACGCATCGGTTCTCTCGCCTTGTTCGATTACGGCCACACCATTCACAAAAGCGTAGACGATTCCCGATGCGTACCGGTGTGGATTAGTCCAATCGTCGTAATCGGTGATTGACTCCGCATCAAACACGACGATATCGGCGAAGTTTCCCTTAGAGATCGACCCGCGCATAGGCAGTCCGATTCGAGATGCCGGCATTAGTGTCATCTTGTTAATCGCGTCTTCAAGAGAGAGCAGGCTTTCTTCCCGAACGTATTTTCGCAGCACTCTCGGAAACGTTCCGTAGTTACGCAGGTGCGGCATGTCCTCGTCAAAAGTGACGGCCGATCCATCGGATGCGATGCTTGTGAATGGCGCCCTCATTATTCGCCGCACGTCATCTTCTACCATCATGTGATAAATCGCGCTGGGCGAGTCTTCGTACAATAGGTTCATTGCAACCTCAGCGCCATTTTCGATTGTGATCTCCAAACCATTCATTCTCGTGACTTCGGCCATCGTCTTACCGACCAACTCTGGCCTCGATTCGAAAGACGATATTGTTATTCTCGACAAGTCACCGGCTGCCCTGGCGCCGTACAAAATATCGATCACCTCGGCTTTAATGCTTGCCCGAGTTTCCGGATCGTCGAGGCGTTGTTGTAAATCCTCGCGATCCCCCGCTCTGGCCCATTTTGGCAGCACGTTAGCGAGGCCAGTGCTTCCTGCGGTATACGGGTATTGGTCGACGGTCACATCCAGGCCCGAATTTCTCGCCGCAGCAACCAATCCCAATGTTTTCACACTATCGCCCCACATCGTATTGTCGGCCACTTTGAAGTGTGAAATGTGGACTGGCAGGTTGGCTTCGCGACCGATCTGAATTGCTTCCTCTATGGCGGTTAGGACTTCGCCAAATTCATTGCGGATGTGGCTCGCGTAGATGCCATCGTAATTGGCAACTATGCGGGCAAGGCTGACGACTTCATCTGTTTCTGAGTAGGTGCCGGGGAGATAGATCAGGCCTGTCGACAAACCGAAAGCACCTGCATCCATTGCGGCTGTGACAAGCGCCTCCATTTGCGCCTGCTCGTCTGCCGTCGGGGCACGATTGTCGTTGCCCATGACGCTCTCCCGAACGCGGTTGTGGCCAATCAGCAAAGTGAGGTTCAATCCGATCTCAGCTTGCTCCATCGATTCGACAAATTCCGAAAAATCGTCCGGCGAATTCCCACAGTTTCCAGCCAAAACGGTCGTGACGCCCTGAAAGAGATAATTCTCCATCCCTGGGTTATCGCGGATGTTCCGGTCAGAGTGATTGTGCAGATCGATAAACCCCGGAGAAACGATCAGACCACTTGCGTCAATCGTCCGTTGAGCGACGACTCCATCGAGGTCGCCGATTTCTACGATCGTGCCACCACGAATAGCAAGGTCCGCAGCGTACGCCGGGGCTCCCGTGCCATCAACGATCATGCCGTTCAGAATCAGGACTTCATAGAGTGGATCTTCGGCGCAAGACGTCGCCAGTCCGAGCACGCAGAAGACAAGACAGTACTTCCAGTGATGCAGTTGTATTCTCATATTCTGCATTTTCGATTCACTGTTAATTACTCGCCGTCTAGAAATCGAATTTTCCGGTTGAATACAGTTTCTGTGCCGCCAGCCACACATCACCAACCTGGCCGTCGCCGACGGCTTTTCCGTCAATTTCAACGACAGGGACAATTTCCTTTGTGGAACTGCTTATCCACACTTCGTCCGCCCGATTCACCTCATCTCGTGTCACGGGCCGCTCCTCGACCGCGATAGAGCCATCTTTGCGAAGAATACTAAGCAAGATATGGCGTGTGACGCCTGCGAGGATATTCTGTCCCAATGGCGGTGTTATGACCTTGCCATTGCTGACAATGTAGGCGTTAGACGTGCTTGCCTCGGTTAACTCATCGTTAGCATCGAACAGCAAAGTATCAATCATGCTGTTCTTATGGCCATGCTGGAACAACATCACGTTCCCGGTAAGCGACGTAGACTTGATATCGCAGCGATTCCATCTCAGGTCCTGCGCTGTGACCATCCTGCCAAGTTTAGCGAGTTTCTTGTCAGCTACCTGCGGTTCGGGAATCACGAACACGAAACCAAATACGGTAGGTTCAACATCATCGGGAAATCCATGGAACCTCGTCGTATCAGCCCCTCTGCTCACCTGCAAATAGACGCCGAGGTTTCCGCCGCCATTCTCCTTTACCAGCGTCTCAACCAGCTCCCTCCATTCGTCATCCGACCATTCGAGTTCGATGCCGGTTGCGGCAAGACCGGCATTCATTCTCGCGATGTGCGCGGAGAAACCGACCATCTTGCCGTCGTAGGTAGGTATTACTTCGTAAATACTGTCTCCAAAGAGAAACCCGCGATCCATAGGGGAGATCCGCGCGTCTTCCTTTGGCTGATAGCGACCGTTCAAGAAAACCGTATTCACTCGTTCAGATCCTTGTTTATCCAATATGTCACTCGGATTTCGCGCCGAGACTGATCTCGCTCGAGTTTTTCTTGATGAACTCGAACAGCGTGTTGGCAATTCCGTCTTCGGTTTCGTAATACGCCTGATCACATGCATCTAACTCAGCTGCAGTCGCGTCGTCAGGATCTTCCGCTGCTTCTTCGAATTCGTCGTAGGTCCATTCGGGCTGGGCTCCGATTGCCTGCAGCGCTCGTTCTGCAATTGCCGCAATGTCCGGGATACCTATCTGGCGTAGTGCTGCAGCTAACTCCCCAGCATACTCATTGGAAGAGTTATAGAAGAACTGATTGAACCCGCCATTGCCGACCTCTCGCTCCATTGCTTCAACTACTACAACGACTCGTTCAGTCGTCGTCAGGTCTTCTTTCAGCAACAATAATGACTCAATTGCGACGACGATCGAGTCAATTCGATGAGAACTTTCAAGTTGAATAACCTGATCGATGTTTCTATCGCCTACGTCTTCAAGCCACTGATCACCTGGCATGATTTACCCTCATTGGAATTTTCTGAGTGCGGACCGTCAGAAGTCTATCAGACCAATAGCTGCAGCGGCCCAGCCATCACGCTGATCCTCAATCAACCGGACATCTGGTACGCTCTGCACTACCGTATTCAACCACGTAGAGGAAAAAAATTGCGGTCAGGACATCGACCTGATTGTTCAAGACTATGCGAACAAAGCTGTGAAGTGCGAACAAACCGGCGATTCACTATGTTCGAAAGCCTGCGTCGACGCCCTAAACCTGGTGCGCAACGGACCATCGCCCGAGCTCGAGAAAGCGGCCTCTGCATGTAATGCGGGGTTTGACGTGATTGAGGCAACGGTGATTCGTGCCCGAGGAGCACCATTTCTCATCGAGGGCCGCGACAACGATTGGGGCAAGTATTGTACGGGTCGAGTCCGTCTTGGAGCAGGGGCAAATGCCGGATGCGTTATCGGCGATGTCGAGGCTAGATAGATACTAGTTTAACTTATTCTTTTAACAGATTGTTTTTTAAAGTTTTTTCTGATCTATCCGATTCGCAACTAGATCATTCGGAATCTCTACAGATTCCCCCTTGCCGAGGATGACGCACCTAATTCCAAGCTCTTCGACCTTTCTTTTGAAGTACGCATCATCGCCCGGATTGTAGCGATCTGAGAAGAAACCCGGGCAGTTGTAGTGACATGGAATAACCGTGCTCGGCCGCATCAAAGCGACGGCCTCTAATGCCTCATCTTCATCCATCGTATTGCGAGCAAATTTCCCGCCGATTGGGATCATAAGAACATCGGGGTTCTTAATCGACGCCCATTCAGTGGTATGCAAAAGCGTATCGCCCAGATTGACAATGCTCAGGCCATTCACTTCAATTTGAAACCCAATCGCACCCCAGCCAATTCGTTCCTGCGGACCCGGTGTCACCGTTTTTGAAAATGGTCCCAGCTTTAGAATTAGGCTGCCGTGTGTCGTCTTGATGCCGCGGATCGTCATTCCATCAAGCTCAATGGCCGCATCAAGAGCAAGCGGGTGCACGTTCTTCATCACGGTGCGAAACGCAAGTCCCTTGCCCCTTGGGTCGAGCATCACCGTCTTTCCACCCTCCTCTCGCAACATCGTCTCGTTGCAGATAACAGCGGCATCGGACGCTTCGGCAACCCGGTCTGCATGCCAATAGTGATCTGGGTCACCGTGCGTTATGAAAATGTGCGTGATGCCCTCCCACTCAGACTTGGGAAAAAGCGTGGTCATTCGGAAGTAGTACAGGAACAGTGCGCCCGGATCGATGGCGATCTTCTTGTCGTCAACCTCGATAAGGAACGCGTTATACAGATAGTGGGTAATCTTCATCTGTGATCCCTGGTATATATGGATCTTGTACGTCCAGGCCAGCAATTACGCTATCCGTAGTAGCCGAAGCGAGGTTTCGCCGCTGTATCCGTCTTTTTCGCTCAAATAACGAAAAGGAATAAACTATTTGCCGAGTTGACGCATCTTATAGGTAAGTGAGGAACCTGAGCGGAGAGACGAACTGTCATGAAACTGACTCGCATAATTTTGGCGCTATTTGTCGCTGTATTGATGTTTCCGGTGGTGGCCGTCGGGCAGGCCTCGGAAAATGCGGCAATTCAAGAGGCTAGCCTCGCTAGCCAGAAATCGCCGCGCGAACTGCGGCAAGACCTTTGGAGGGCCGAAAAGGACTTCTATAACATCTACAACAAACTGAACGATGACGCCCTTTACGACGTTCGCTGCTACAAAGAGACACCGACGGCCAGCATGATCAGAGTTCAAGTCTGCCGTCCGAACTTTCTCGCCAGAGCTATAAAAGAAGGAAAGCTCAGTAAAGGGGTCGGCCTGGGTACCAATTCCGACATCGAGGACGAAATTGCGACGTTTAGGAAGAACCTCGCAACGCTGGTTGCTGCAAATTCAGACTTGAAATCAGCGGCGGACACGCTCAATTTGGCGCACGATCAGGTCGAGGCCGACAAAGAGAGACGAGCCAAGAATTGAGACCGAATTAGGCGAACGCTACGTGGTTCACCTCAATTTCCTCACTCAGGCAGATTCCTTGGCAAACTTGATCTTTAGGCGACCCTTACCAACACTTTGATTGTCGGGCCCGCGAAGCGTGTAGAGGATCGCTATCTTCTTTCCCTTCATCCTGGGTCCTACTGCCAGGCGCAAATCGCAATTGAATACTTGCTTTGGACTGCCAGGAACAAGTCGGTTAATAGTGCCGCGCACCACTGCAGCGTCGTCACTGCGCTCAACGCCAGGGTAGCCGAGGTTTTTTCCGGATTGCTGTGAGCGTTTGTCGAACGGACTCGTGTATAGACGATCGACGACTTCGAAACCTTGAACTCGCGGAAAGCCGAGTTTGATGCTGACATTCTCGATTTCTTCGGAACCCATATTGCGAGCGCACAAATTTAGACGCAGTGCTTTCTCTTCGAAAAAATAGTGATCATTTGCATCTGCCAATACCGTTTGCGTTTCATCGAAATCGTCGCCTTGAGTATCGGTGCCGGACTCCTCAGTCTTGTCCGATTCGTCTTGCTTACGCCCGCTTCCCAGACGCAGTATTCGAGTCGTTACGGTGCCAATCTTCTCTCTGATCGTTTGTTTCAATTCTGACGACTGCTCTCTCTGGCGTTTGTCTTCAGCGAAAGGCGGGTCAGACGAATCGGGAATGGCCACCTCGAGCAGCCGACAACTCGGTTCATCATTAAAGCCCACCGCTATCGGTGGTGGCTTGCCCATCTTCACGGGTTTCTTAACCGGCTCGATCGTCTCGCTTCGAGAGAGATCACCAGGTTGTACCGAGCGAAGGTCCCGGTCCTCCCTGACCCAGCACTGGCCGCGAGACAGTTTCTCGGAGAAATTTTTCCCAACGATATATGGCCTGTCATCGCAGCCATCGATTTCAAGCGCACCAACGAGCTTGCCGTTAATTCTGTCGTAGATGAATGCCAGGTGGAGTACGGGTTCGATCAGTTCCGATAGTATCCGATGGGCTCTTTTGAGATCGGCTATATAGCTTTCGGCGATTCCGACGATTCCACCGCCGTCGAGGGCGCCCGCATTGACGCCAAACAGGATATTCCTGGGACCATCAACGTCTGCATTGGCCAAACCGATCACTTCCGTGACCAGTTCTTCTCGATCAAGCTCGCGAAACGGGTCGCAAACGAGCAGCCTCGAGGAATTCATCGGCGATTCGATTAGTTGCTTCAGGAGCATCTTCATTGAGCCCAAAAGTACCCGATAAAGACTTTAGAACTTTTGCTTTACATAAATCTGCGACCTCAGTCCCAGTTTGGGCTCTTTCTTACTGGCATTGGGCGATTCCCTGGGTCACAAACGACATCGTATCGTTGATGTACACACTACCATCGGCATTCAACTGCATCGGCAGGAAGGTCTCCTCGCCGCCAACAGATACGTAATACGCACCCGTTTGACCCTCGTAGGTGACCACTTGCCAGCTGCCACTGTCTTGCCAGCTATTGTTGATCTCACCGCCAAGGACAGACTGTTTGGAGCTACTGCCGTAATCAATGTAGCGCCCGGCCGGACAGTGGTGCGTGTCATAGAAGTAGTAGGTACCGTAAATTGCACCGCCATCGCGGTACGAGAACAGCACGTGCTTTCCTAAAAGAAAATTGTGTAGCCGAGATTCTTCATCGACATCGCTCGAATACGTAAGGCCACTAAACATTGCCAAAATGAGAATCGTTGTCGCTCTTATCATCACGTCACCTTTACTCAAGGTTCCCGGTACCGAAGCGGGAATAGAAATCTGATAACTCGATAGTAAATTCATCGGCCGCTGCAAATTCCTCGTCCGACATGTTCGGCTGTTCATCTGCCTTGTACCACTCCGCATAAGTTCCCAACTCGCTGGAATACACGCCGTAGTGACTCGAGTATGTCCTGACTTCAATTCTGGGTGCATCGCCGTTGATATGAAATTGCATCTCTCGCAACCATCCGTCGCCGATATCGAAGCTGTCTCCATTAGGCTCTCTCGGATGGCCGGCATCCAAACCGGCTTGTCCGCGTTGCTGGTAATCCGACAGCACCTGATACACCTTGTGCCCGTAGGCATTGTCATCGATCCGAATAGACTGCCCGCTTCGATGTCCACATAGGACCAGGAATATCTGATCAGTATTGCGTATAAATTTTTCCCACATTTCTTGTCGAGTATTGTGATACTCCGGATCAATCGCGGCCAATTCCATAGCGACGTAATCTCGTCGGCCATGTGCATCCAGGAAGTCATGTGTCGTAATGATGGTGGGTAGACCGGGATATTCTGCAACGACTTCCTCTGCCCAAACGAGCACCTCATCGCCGGGTTGCATCTCCAACGCGAGGTGCAGGAACTGGTATCCACCAGCACTGAAAACCTGTGCGCTGTTTGCGCCACCACGAAATGCGCTTACGTACCAGTCTTTGCCATCGAAGAACTGGCTGTCACTTCCGAACTCATTGCGGAAGTGGTCGAGTCCGCCAATGTGTGCGGGAAATCGTCCATTGGCGCCGCGTGTCGAACCAGCAACCTGCCACCACGCATCGTAGTCGTGGTTTCCGGGTGCAATACCAAATGGCACTGCTGCAGCTCGTAGGATTTCGTAACCTTCGACCGCTTTCGGAATTTCATAATTCAGAGTGGCTTCACTTTTGACATACCGATGAACGGTATCGGGCTCAGGCACGACATTGCGAGCTGTGTGAGCTGGATCCCAACTAGTCACCGCGTGTTGCCAAACGTCACCAACTGACGCAACGAATACGACATCACCTCCGCTCTTCACGCTCTTACCAGCGATATATTCCATCTGCCCCAGGAACAGCTCGCTACTGTCTATGGCAAAGCCCTGCGCCTTCTGACGTTCGAAATTAATCATGTGTTGCGTATCTGGCAGCACGATCAACGTGAATGATTCTTCGTCGGGACGAACTTGATCCTGTGCACATGCTGACACTAATAAGCACAGCAATAGCAAAGAGTGCGATTTATTAGCTCGGAACAAACGGCTGATAGTCATATATCCTAAGCCCGGCGTTGGGTCAGACACCGGCATTTTACCTCGACGCGAGCGCCACCACCCATCGAAATATGTCCCAATTTGTGCGATCCGTCGCATCCCAGATACCCTGGCCGGTCCATACTGGCAGGATCAGGAAAGGTCTTTTTGACCTGCATCTGGGACAGGCATGGGCACATCGATACTTGGAACAGTGATGATTGCGCTCGGTGGAGGCCTATTGGGCGCCGCTGGCGGGTGGATTGTTCATGCCATCCTCACCAAGAAGCGCGTCGATCAAATGGCCACTGCGGCGCAAGCGCAATTGAATGACCTCGCAGCGCAGAGGGATATATTCGCCAAAAAGCACTCCCGGTCGCGAGCCAAACTCGAGTCGCTTGAGGCAACAGACGCTAGACGAAGCGCCGAGACCCAGTCCCTTCTCAAGAAATCGAAAATTCTAGCCAAGAATGTACTCACGCTTCGCACCGAACGTGAGAACACTAAAATCAAGCTTGGCAAGTTACAAAATGCTCTTGGTTCACTAAGACAACGAACAGGCGCGTTGCAGACAGAATTTGAAAAGACTCAGGAGTTCTATAAACGGGAATTGATCAAGTCGCTTGAGAAACGCAAACTGCTTGAAAAAGAAGCCAAGGACGCACGAGCTGAGCAAGAGTCATTTGCTGAACTTGTAGAGTCGGCGACATTGGAACACGGCTCAGAAGAAAACATGGTCGTCGCAGCTCAACTTAGGTTAGGGCAACTGCAAGTGCTCGAGAGAAACGTAAACAAGCTGGAGGCTGAGAACGAAGATCTCAATCGTGACGTCGTTCAACTAAAGAAAGACGCCGAAGCACGGGAACGCGATCTCTCAGAGTTGCGAGAACTTAGAATTCATAACGAACAGTTAGTACGTGCTGTCGAAGCGCTTGAGGGAAGCCGTAAAGAACACGAGACAGACGCGGAACGCTACCGCCAACAAGCGGACGAGTCTGAAAAACAATCCGATACACTGCGTCTCAAGCTGGCTGACCTCGAGGAAAACTTCGTGGCTATAGAAAAACAACAAGACCAGGTGCTTGAGGACGCGCGCAATGCAGCCGTCGTACCGATATTGAGAAAGCAGAGCTGAAACGCCCTCCAAACTTTTTCCAAGTTGTCAACTCCTACGCCCTAGCGCACACCGCGCGTCGCAATTTAGAGACACTTGTTCGCGCTATGACAGCGTGATAATTACTGCCTTCCATACAATAGATGGAGAGCGATATGTTTGAGCGCAGCAAGAGAGGCGACGACACCATTGAATCGACGGATACAAACCGGACTGAGTCCGACATGACCTTTGGTGCCCTCAGGTCCAAGGTGACAGGACGAAGCGGCGATGTAGCCATTATCGGCAGATCGATTCAAATCAATGGTGACCTGCGCGGCGACGAGGATCTGCGTATTGAAGGCGACGTGAGCGGTACTGTCGAACTCAGGAACAGCGTCCTGACCATCGGCAAAGAAGGAAAAGTTAAGGCGGGCGTGTTCGCCAAGTCTATTGCCGTAGACGGTGAGACTAAAGGTGATCTGTACGCCACTGAACGCGTCAGCGTGCACGTTAATGCCCGAGTTCAGGGCAACATCATCGCACCCAAAGTCAGCATTGAAGAAGGCGCGCACTTTAAGGGTTCGATCGAGATGGATCCCGCCGCAGTTGAAAAGGCGCTGGGAAAAACGACGGCAAGTAGTTCCGTCAAATCGGTCACTCAGAAGAAAGCCGGCATAGCCGCCGACACCAAGGATGCTTCCAAGAAAATCTCGAAGGATGCTGGCGCAAGCGTGATCCCGCCCGCCAAGACCGCGTAACAGTCGTGACACTCTCCCTACGTCGGGCGAGCATCGGAGTGCCGTCGGCTTCGCCGGCGGCGTTTCACGCGCCCCTCTTTGAAGAAATCGTTGCCGGACTGCATGAGACTGACCGGCATGTCGTTCTTGATCTCGGTGCCGCATCGACGGCGATGCTGGCGTTGTTGGGCAGGTCCCGATGCCGCGCGGAAATCGCAGACCTCGCGCATTTCGGTGGCATTGAACGCTTAAACGCGGCAGAACCTGGCGCTGCACTTGCCGAGGTTGCCGATTCTATGGTGCCAAACCAATTGGTAGATGACGCATATGACCTGGTGTTTTGCTGGGACTTGCCGAACTACCTGACGCTTAACTCTCTGTCTGCACTAATGAATGCGATCAGACAGCGCGCCCGACCTGGCGCTATCGCTCATGCTTTAATCTTCTATTCCGGGCCCGAGATGTCAGAGCATCCCAGCCGGCTTGTACCGACTGCAGACGGTGAACTCATCGACAACAGCGATGCGGGCGCGATGATCGCAGCCCCACGGTATTCGCCCGAAGATCTCGGCAAAAGCATGGGCCATTTCACGCTGGATCGTGCACGGCTACTCAGTAACGGCATGCAGGAATTTCTATTTCAACTTTGATCCGCCACTTCATTGTGCAGGTATGCCTGAAAGGCAGGAAAGTTGGAGTCGGTCACATATGCGGCCCACGGCCACTTGATATGATGCTGGCAACATACACATAGCCGTACTTGTTGCGGTCGTGGAGAGGTTGTTATGGGTCGGTCAGCCGGAGTTTTTGTCGCTGTTCTGCTAAGCCTGGCAATTGGGTACTTTGCAGGGCGGGAACATTTGAAATATGAGATGCGAACAGCACTCACTTCCGCTGCAGAAGAGTTCTCTGCAGGTTTAACCAACGCGTTCGGCGGTACGAGCGAAGTTGATTCCGAAAAATCTGAGCGAAAAACGAAGACTACGGCCTCTGAAACGGATCCGGATACAGCAGCATACATCGCCAATGGACTTGAACTGTACGAAGTTTCGTCAGGGCTGAAAAAGACTTACAGCGGAACTGTTCCGGGTGTGAACTTTAAGATTAAAAACGTAGGTGACCGATCGTTAGATCGAGTTGAAGTAACAGTTTACTTTAAGGACGCGAACGGCAACACGATAGCGGAGGAAGACTACCACCCTGTCTTAGTCTCCGAATATTCAAGGTCTGGCAATAACACACCGCTAAAACCCGGCTATATTTGGCAGATGGAGAACAACAAGTTCTACACCGCGAAACAGGTCCCTAGTGAGTGGAAAGAAGGCAGCATCAATGCCGCGATCACCGAGATACGCTTCAGCAAGTAATAGGTATCCGATTACTACGGAAAGTCGACCTGATTTATGAATGCATTGGTCTTGGCGTCCTTAATCTCAACCTGCAACTGCCCGTCCGTCTTCCTACCGAGTACCGCCAACTCACTGCCGGCGTTTGCATCCATTTCCGGCAACACTACAAAGTCCATCGGGTCGAAGCCAGCCTGAAACCAGACGTTTCGAATAAACGAGCCAGACAGGGCATCTTTCATCAACACCCAGGCACGTCCATCGGCATCCTTAGTCGTCAATATCGCTAACTCATCACCGGCATTAGAATCCAGATCAGGCACAGTCTCGAGCCGCGTCGGTGTGAACCCCGAGTCAAACCAGACATTCCTGACGTATGCGCCCGATAACGCATCTTTAATGTGAACCCACGGACGACTGTCACTATCGCGCACCATCAACACCGCGACCTCGGAACCCGGATTGCCATCCAGGTTGTCGATGATTGCTAAGTCTTTCGGTGTATAGCCTGCCTGGAACCAGACGTTCTTTACGTAGGCTCCACTCATCGCATCCTTTAAATGTACCCAAGCACGATCGTTGTCCGCATCGCGAGTCATCAGTACTGCCAATTCGGGTCCGGCATTGCCATCAATGTTCGGCACCACCTCAAGATCCAGTGGCGTGTAACCCGCCTCGAACCAGACATTGTTAACGTAAGCGAGTGTTTGTGAATCTTTGATATGCACCCAGGCACGGTCGTTGTCCGAGTCCTTGGTCATGAGCACGGCTAACTCCGACGTGTTGTTGCCGTTCATGTCTGGCAACACTGCCATCGCACGTGGCGTAAAACCCGATGAGAACCAAACGTCACGCACGAGCGTGCCGGTCAACGCGTCTCGTACCTCGACCCACGCCCTGCCCGTTGCATCGCGTTCGAGGACGGCGATTGCCGGCGAACCGTTGATATCGGCAACGCCTGTGTTCAACGGTGTGCGATCGGCATCGTACGTGATGGTTTGAATCAGTGCGTCGGTGCTCGAATCACGAACATGACCGTTTGAGCCACCGGACAGCGCAACGCCAAGCTCAGGCGAGCCGTTGGAATTCAGATCTGGCAACGCGACAACGTTGAGCTGCGGCGGCGCGCCTAAACCGTACATGTAACCGGACGCTGTATTGATCAGAATCTGTGGGCGTCCAGATCCATCAACGTCCGCGATGACGACCTCGCCAAGATCGGCATCGTATCGGTTGTTCTGAAATGTAGCGCGCCACAAAATCTCCCCCTG
>JBPCYB010000056.1:0-63220 GCA_051007995.1 Woeseiaceae bacterium
ATCGATCCTCGCCGTACCGAGACCGTCGACAGTCCGCACTGCCGCGCCGACGTCCACCTGGCGTTGCGGCCCGGTACGAACGTCGCAATCCTTAACAGCATCGGCCACGTCATCGTTTCCGAGAACAGATACGATGAGGAGTTCATCAAGTCGCGTTGCGAATGGCAGGAGTTCGAGCACTGGGCCGAGCTGGTCGGCGGTAAAGAATATTCACCTGACAAGATTGGACCAATCGCTGGCGTTGATCCCGAGGATATTCGGCGCGCCGCAAGGATGTACTCAAGCGGGCCGAATAGCACTATCTATTACGGCCTCGGCGTGACCGAGCACTCGCAAGGGTCGACCGGCGTTATGTGCCTCGGCAACCTTGGGTTGGCCTGCGGCATGTACGGTCGTCAAGGCGTCGGGGTGAACCCGCTGCGCGGCCAGGGCAACGTACAGGGCGGCAGTTGCCTCGGCAGTTGGCCGCATGTCTTTAGTGGTTATCGCTTTGTCACCGACGACGCGACCCGGAAGAGCTTCGAAGCTGAGTGGGGCGTCGGTCTCGACGGTGAGCCAGGCCTGCGGTTGCCGAATATGTTGGATGCCGCACTGACAGGACACTTCAAGGGCATGTATATCATGGGCGAAGACCCGGTGCAGTCCGACCCGAATCAGACCCATGTCATCGAAGCGTTTCGCAACATGGAATGCGTCATCCTGCATGACTTGTTCCTCAACGAAACGTCGAAATATGCGCATGTTTTCTTGCCGGGCAGCTCTTCGCTCGAAAAAGACGGCACGTTTACGGGCGCCGAGCGACGCATCGGCCGGGTACGCCAGGTTGTCGAGCCGATGGCCGGTTACCAGGACTGGGAAGTAACGGTGAAGCTGATGAATGCGATGGGCTACGAGTGCGAGTACGCGCATGCCGGCGAGGTGCTTGAAGAGCTCGCGCGCGTTACGCCAGCTTACAGCGGAGCGAGCTTCGAACTGATCGACCGTGTCGGATCGGCGCAGTGGCCAGTCAATACAGACGCGCCCGAGGGCACCGAAGTGCTACACATGGAGCGGTTCCCCCGAGCCAACGGTCTCGGCACATTCATGCTTACAGAATTTGTACCTACTCGCGAGCGAGTTAGCGACCAGTTTCCCTTGCTGCTGACCACCGGCCGCATCCTGACCCAGTACAATGTCGGTACGCAGACGCGGCGCACCGCCAATTCAGAATGGCATCCCGAAGACGTACTGGAAATGTCTGACGGTGACATGCGAACGCGCGGCCTGAGCGATGGTGACAGCGTCACAATCACTAGCCGATTTGGCTCGATACGTCTCAAAGTTGTGCAATCCGCGCGTATGAATCCAGGCGTGATCTATACAACGTTCCACCACGCGGAAACTAAAGCCAATGTCGTAACGAGCGACCTTTCCGACTGGGCCACGAACTGTCCCGAGTACAAGGTCACCGCGGTGGAAGTAGCAAAAGTCACATCGCCCGATTCGCGGCACGCAGATTCGGGCGTCAAACGGCCGGCGCGGCGCGAACGTGCGGCGGCGGAAGTCTGAACATGAACGATGTCGAGCAGCCGGACGTTGCGGGTCCCGTCATCGATTTGGAGCGCCTAATCACGATGGCGAATCAGATTGGCGACTTCTTTGCGCCATACCCGCCCGAGCGCGCTCGCGAAGGGTTCCGCAACCATGTGCGGATAAACTGGGACCCGCGCATGCGTAAAGCGCTGCTCGCACATATCGATGCGGGCGGAGACGGTGTTGACGAACGCGTCATAGAGGCAGCGGAGCTACTGCGTGACAAAGCGTCTGATAAGAGCGGCTATTACGGTCCACCGCAGAACTGAGGATCGCTCCATACATTTTTGCGCCAGGGCGAGATCGTTCTGGTCGCCACGGATAAATCAATCTTCCTCGCGCAGCAACCAGTCTCCCACAGGCTTACGTAAGTAAATATCGAATACGAAGAAACCAACACCGAGCAAGATGAATCCCAACGGTGGGCGAAAGTCGAAGAACGGCAAGAACCAGATAAACGCCTGCACCATGTTGCTGATCGAATCGCCAAGAAAACGAAAAAAGAATTCGAGTAAGTGGCTTGTCAAGAAGTCAACGAGGCCGTCTGCCTCGAGTACTTCTTCAAGAATGGATTGCGCTTCGAGATATATAAACGTCAGCGCGTAGCCGACAGCATAGAGGCCGCCGCCGTACGCCAGCCAGACTTTGGCGAGCCAGCGCCTATGCCAGGGAAGATTACTCTTCTTCGGACTTGTCGAGCTTTGTGAACTTGGATCCTTCAAGCGTGAGATTGTACATCAAGCCCTTTGAGCCGAAGATGAATCCAACAACAGGATCTTTGAGATTGTCCGTATCAATCGTCTTGCCAATACCCAGATCGATCAATGCGACAGAACCATCGACACCAGCTTTCCAGCCGCTCGAGTTGCGGAATTTGTTCAACGAGTCCTGGGTCATGAACGCGATGACAATCGACTTCGCCTGTGCGCCAGCCTGAAGACCGAAGGACCCAGCTGTTGTTCGATAGTAATCGGCTGACTGACCGCCAACGATTAAGGAACCTTCGCCGGTCTCCGCACCAAACCCTAATCCGACTTTAATGACGCGCGGAAATACGAGGTAGCCCGCTGCCTGATTGAGAAACATCTCCGAACCGTTAACCTCTTCTTTGAACACCTCAATAGTCTTGGCGACCTCGCGTTCAATCTTGTTCGCGGACCAAGCCATTGCAGCGCCAGAAATCATCAGCGCGCCTACGACAGTGGCGGTGAGTAGCAGTTTGCTTTTTCTCATGGTCTTGCCCTCGGGGTGGTACCTGTTTGAGTACGACAAATTCCGGCGGAATAATATCCTAACAATTGCGGCGAGCCTATCTGTCGCCAAATGAATACAGTCTGAACGAACCTACGTTTCGTCCCCAGTCGCCCGGGGCATCAGGCTTGGCGGAATCGGAGCACGCCGACGATTGGGTCGCGGCGGATAGTTCGCCGCAAGGTAGTCGAGAATTTGCGCTTCGGTATCGGGCGGAAACTGCCACAAGTTTTGTGACGCCTGCATCCAGCGAATCATGTCGAGCCAGGTCTGGCGATCAGCACGTTGTTGGGTTACCAGTGCATGCGAATGGCAGCCACCGCAGTGTGCACGCACATTCTCCCAGCCCGGTGCCTTGATCAAACCCGTCGTTGCATCAATTTCGGCGGCGAATACTGTTGGAACCAAGAAATAGAGAACGACGACGATACGTTTCATGCGTTGACCATCACTGCGACACGGTGACAGGCATTATTCAGATAGCCGCGCGGATTCCAGCCCGGCAATATCACAGGTTGCGACACGCCTTCGTCATCCACGGCGCGTGCCCAAACTTCGTAGTATCCCGCCTGCGGGAATTCGACTTTGGCTGACCAGTGTTGCCACGCGAGACGATTCGCAGGTCTTTTGAGCTTTGCTGCCTGCCAGGTAGCGCCGAAATCGATTGATGTGTACAGCTTTTGCACACGACGATCGCCCGCCCACGCATGGCCGCGCAATTGTAGCGTCCTGGAAAGCGCATGTTCGATTCCGGATTTTGGGTAAGTAATCAGCGATTTCACTGGCATCGATTCAATGATGCACATGTCTTCGTCAGCAACATCGGTCCCCGGCGCGACCGACTCGCACGGCACCCGATAAGATTTGCCGGTCATCTTGGCGCCATCATGCACGCGATCACGAATCAGAAGTCGGGTCAGCCATTTGCCACTGACCGACGCTGGCCACCCGCCACACAACATGCGTAGTGGGTAGCCGTGCAACTCGGGCAGCGGTTCGCCATTCATCGCCCACACGATCAGCGACTCGTTTTCGAGCGCTTTGTGCACAGGCACGCCGCGAGATATAGCTTGCTTGGTCGGATCACCCGACAGATGACTATCTGCTGCTTCATAGGCCACATAGACTGCGTTGTCGCCGACGCCACAGTCTGCAAGCACATCTTTCAGGCGAACACCGGTCCATTCGGGGCAACCTACCGCACCGGTTGACCACTGGTTGCCGGTAGCTGGTGGTTGAAATTCGGAGCGACCATTGCCGCCACACTCAATTTGAATTTGCAATGTGTGGTGACGATAACGTTGCTGCAATTCGCGCAGCGTGAACGTCTGCGGATTCTCGCAGGCTTCGCCTTCGACACTTAGTTCCCAATTCAGTGGATCAATGTCATAGGTAACCGGCGGCAAGCCATTGTTGCGTACAAACAATCGGGACGCAGGTGTTACCGGATCGTCGAGCAAATGCGCCGGCGTCTCAGCATTAATTGGTCGATCATTGAGAATCGTCAGACCCGACTTGCCCGGCAGCTGCACTGGCTCAATTGACTGCGCCAGCACGACCGGCAGCAGACCGTCGGGCAGGAGATGCGCGAACGGAATGCTTGCTCCAACGGCCGCCGACATTGCGGCCAGGCCGGAACGACGCAGGAAACGCCGGCGAGTTAAGGACTCAAATTCAGTGTCGCGACTGCTCATTAGCCGGCGGCGTCCTGGTAAGCATTCAACATGTTTTTGAGCGTAGCACGAAGTCCTGCCGCCTTGACGTGGTCGAATTCCAGCGTACGTTCGTGCATGTAGGCGCGTTGTGCAAGCTCCAGTTGCAATGCATGAATGTGATGTTCCGGATCGCCATAGTAGCGCGTGATATGGCCGCCGCTAAAACGCGCATTTATCACTGCATCGTGTTCGGTCTGAGTAGCAACTGCCATAACCGCATCAGCCAGTTGCGGCGCACAACTACGGCCACCCCAGGTACCGACATTGAATATTGGTAACTGTCCAGCAAACAGCGACGGCACCTCACTGTTAATTGAATGTGCATCCCACAACAAGGCATGGCCATGTTCGTCACGGAGTTCGGCGAGCACGTTAGCGAGCTGCTCGTGATACGGGCGCCAGTATTGTTCTACCCTCGCCTGCTGGTCGATCTCGATCGGGTCAAGATAGATATCAGCACCGGCAAAAGTTTGCAGCGGACATAGTCCGGTCGCAAGTTGATCCTCATACATCGCCGCATCATCTGCTGGGCGATTCAGGTCAACGACATAGCGCGACATCTTAGCCACGATCATCGATGCGCCCATTTCCTTCGCGAATTCGTACAGCTCCGCAACGTGCCAGTCCGTGTCCGGAATGGCTCGTCCCGCATCGCTCATGTACTGCACAATATCCGTCGGTATATGCCAACCATCGTGCGGCACGCTAATCAACAGCGGCGAATTGCCACGGTGCAACGAAAAAATGTCGCTCATGCGCTCATGCTGGGCAGAATCGATTCGGCATGTTCGCAAAACAAGCCATCATCAACCAATGCTGCGACTCGCGTTATATCCGACGACAACGAACGATCCGTTAAAAACGCTGGTGAAACTTTGCGCAGAGAAGCGATAACGGCTTCTATGTCTGGCGAACTTCTCTTCGGACGATGAAATTCAATACCCTGTGCGGCTGCCAGCAGTTCGATGGCAACTATGCAACTTACGTTGTCCAGCATGTCGTGCAATCGTCGCGCCGCAAAGGTCGCCATGCTCACATGATCTTCCTGATTCGCAGAAGTTGGGATGCTATCAACACTTGCAGGATGCGCGAGCGTCTTGTTTTCTGAGGTCAACGCTGCCGCAGTTACTTGCGCCATCATGAAACCACTGTTCAGCCCTCCTTCCTGCACGAGGAATGCGGGTAAACCGCTCAGATTCGCGTCAATCAATAGTGCCGTGCGTCGCTCAGATAAAGAACCCACTTCCGCGATTGCAAGTGCCAGATAATCTGCCGCCAATGCGACCGGCTCGGCGTGGAAGTTACCGCCTGAAAGAACAGCCTGCGACTCAGCAAACACGAGCGGATTGTCGGTGACGGCGTTGGCCTCGGTCTGCAAGACTGAGCAAACATGTCGCAACACATCGAGGCAGGAGCCGACAACTTGTGGCTGGCAACGAATCGAATACGGGTCTTGCACGTGATCACACTGGATATGCGAAGCGCGTATCTCGCTATCGCGCATGAGCTGGCGCAGCACACCTGCGACAGCGATCTGACCACCATGTCCACGAACGCTTTGAATACGTTTGTCGAACGGCGTGTCGCTGCCTTTGATTGCATCTGACGACATGGCACCTGCAGCCAGCGCAGCTGATAAGACGTTCTCGGTACGAAATGCAGCGGCCAGTGCCAGTGCCGTCGAGACCTGTGTGCCATTGAGCAAAGCCAGCCCTTCTTTCGGCTCGAGGGACAGCGGCTCGACACCGGCTTGCTGTAACGCAATCTGTGCAGGGACGACCGTGCCGTTTACGCGCGCTTCGCCAACACCAATCAGAACGCCAGCTAAATGCGCCAATGGCGCAAGGTCACCGGATGCGCCCACTGAACCTTTCTCTGGTATGCAGGGATAGATATTCCTGTTGACGAGTTCGCACAGCGCCTCGATAAGCGCCAGCCTGACACCTGAAAAGCCCTCGGCCAATGCGACTATTTTCATCAACATGATCAGTCGAACAATGTTGTCATCCAGATGCTTACCCACACCAACAGAATGCGACCGCACAAGATTCTCCTGCAATGTTGCAAGGTCGTCGTCGCTGACACGTACCTGTGCCAATTGTCCGAAGCCCGTGTTTACGCCGTACACCTGGTCACCGCCGGCGAGCACTTCAGTGATCAGCTCGTGCGACTCGGCCACCCGCTGTCTTGCCTGATTGCCAAGTTCAACAGTTAGCGGATTGCGCCATGCCTGGCGTAATTCAGCGAGTCCAATCAGCTGGTTATCGACGATCAGGTTCATGATTGATCTCCTGTTGCCAGCATTGGCAAATTGAGGCCATGCTCGCGCGCGCAACTGAGCGCCTCGTCATAGCCTGCATCCGCGTGGCGCATTACGCCCGTACCAGGATCATTCCAAAGGACGCGTTCAACACGGCGGTCGGCAGCTTCGCTGCCATCGCAAACGATCACAAGTCCGGCGTGTTGCGAGTAACCCATGCCCACACCGCCACCATGATGCAGCGACACCCAGGTGGCACCGCTCGCCGTGTTCAGCAACGCATTCAGCAATGGCCAGTCCGACACTGCATCCGATCCATCGCGCATGGCTTCTGTTTCTCGATTCGGACTTGCGACCGAGCCACTGTCCAGATGATCGCGCCCGATGACGACAGGCGCCGATAACTCACCACTACGTACCATCTCATTGAATGCAAGGCCAAGCCGATGACGTTGCCCTAGACCAACCCAGCAAATTCGTGCCGGTAGTCCTTGAAACTGAATTCGCTCACGCGCCGCATCAAGCCAGTTGTGCAGGTGCGCATCATCGGGAATCATTTCTTTCACTTTTAGATCCGTCTTGTAGATGTCGTCGGGATCACCTGACAACGCAGCCCATCGAAACGGTCCGACGCCGCGACAAAATAATGGACGAACGTAGGCCGGAACGAAGCCCGGAAAGTCGAAGGCATTCTCGACGCCTTCATGTTTGGCTTCCTGACGGATGTTATTGCCGTAGTCAAAAGTCGGCACACCCGATCGGTGAAACTCGAGCATCGCACGTACGTGTACGGCCATGGATTGCCGCGCAGCGGCCGCGACCGCGTCGGGGTCTTGCTCGCGCTGCTGCAACCACTGCTCGACAGTCCACCCTGCTGGCAAATAACCATTCGCCGGATCATGTGCCGACGTCTGGTCGGTTACTGCGTCGGGCCGAACGCCGCGTTCTGCCAGTTGCGGCAATATTTCCGCTGCATTGCCGAGCAGGCCGACGCTGATCGCTTTGCGGGTCGCGACCGAGTCTTCGATGATGGCGAGCGCGTCGTCCAGTGACTCGGCGCGCGTATCGAGGTACCCCGTCTGTAAACGCTTGTCGATACGGTCGGACTGGCACTCGATAGCCAGCATCGACGCGCCAGCCATCGTTGCCGCAAGAGGCTGCGCACCGCCCATACCACCGAGACCGGCAGTCAGAATCCAGCGCCCGGCCAGATCGCCGTCATAGTGCTGCCGACCCATCTCAACGAACGTCTCATAGGTGCCCTGCACGATTCCCTGACTTCCTATATAGATCCACGAACCGGCCGTCATCTGGCCATACATCATCAGACCTTTCTTATCGAGCTCACGGAAGTGTTCCCAGTTGGCCCAGTGCGGCACGAGGTTGGAGTTTGCGATCAGCACACGTGGCGCATCCGCATGAGTACGAAATACACCGACCGGTTTGCCGGACTGCACAAGTAACGTCTCATCCTCTTCCAATTCCTGCAGCGCCTTGATGATGGCGTCATAGGACTCCCAATTACGGGCCGCCTTGCCAATGCCGCCGTAGACAACGAGGTCTTCCGGCCGTTCGGCAACGTCGGGGTCGAGGTTATTCATGAGCATCCGCAGCGGTGCTTCCGTAAGCCAACTTTTGGTTTGCAATGTTGTGCCAGTCGGGGCTTTGATGATTCTTTTCTTGTTCATTGCCTTAGTTTCTCTATTTCGACGACATCACCTGTCGCAGTTTTGTGGGTTCCTGGTGGCGTGTAGCTACCTGTCAATTCATAGCGCGTACCTGGATGATGCAGCCGGGCGAATGTTACGGGTCGACCTTGTGACCATGTTCTACGCAAGACGACAAGACATGGTTCTTGGTCATCCATATGGAGTTGTTTGCGCACAGCCGCGTTCGGTTTACTCGCGCGCACGACCTGTTCGGCTTCGGCCAACGGCGAAATACCCGTCAGGTACGCACTGGGTGTCACGCTTGTAAAATCCTGCACCAGGCAGTCAGGGGCGAATTCGGCCAGGACATGTCGATCTTCAACCTGAACGGGCACCCCATTCTCGTAGTGCACGAGCAGTAAATGAAACACTTCGGTGCCCTGCTCGACATGCAGCGCTTTGGCCAACTCGCCACGTGCACGCTGCTGCGACTGGCGCAAGACCTCAGAGGCATGCTTGTGACCGCGGCGAGTAATCTCGTCGGCGATATTGTGTACTTCGAGAACATGCGAACGTGCGCGAAAATCGGCAACGAAGGTGCCGCGTCCAGCGACGCGATCGACGTAACCCTCACTGGTTAGCTCGCGCAGTGCGCGGTTAGCGGTCATACGCGACACGCGCATTGACTCGACCAATTCGTTTTCCGAAGGCACACGATCATGCGGCAACAGTTCGCCGTTCGAGATCCGTTCAATGATCATCTCTTTGAGCTGTTGGTAGCGCGGCTTGGCAATCGCGTTCATCGCAGTGTCTCCATTACAGCCGCAAAATCTCGTCGCGTTGTCGCTTGCTCGACATGCCGGCCGTCTGCAACTCGCCACTCCCCGGCGACCATGACTCGCTCGATAGGCAGACGATAGCCAGAGTAGATCAGTGCATCGAGAATTGTGTCGTTGTCATGGCCGATCAACATCGGATCATCTGCAGCCAGCGACACGAAATCTGCATCGGAACCTTCCGCGAGCCCTGTCGAGCACAGGCCGCCAGCCTGCGAGCCACCGGCCAGGCAACGCAGGAATAGATCTTCGGAAACATTGCGCGACAGGGTCGCCAGTCGCTGCCCATATTCGAGCCAACGGAGTTCTTCAAACGGATTGATCGATACCTGACTATCCGAACCGATTGCGATGCGACCGCCATGAGTAAGAAATGACTGCAACGGGAATATGCCGTCACCAAGATTCGCTTCGGTCGTCGGACAGATGCAGATCACCGCTTTACTCTTTGCCAGGCGCTCGGTTTCTGTTTCATTCATGTGCGTCGCGTGCACGAGGCACCATCGTTCGTTCAGGTCAACGTTATCGAGCAACCACTGGACCGGCCGTTTGCCCGTCGCACTGATGCACTGCTCTATCTCCGCCTGTTGTTCGGCGATATGCAGATGCATGGGTATCTTCTGTACAACAGCAACTTTGGCCACCGCCGCAAGCGATTCAGAAGTTACGGCGCGCAAACTGTGTGCGCCGATTGCGACGGTCGTGTTTTCTCCAGCCGATTGACTGCAGCGTTCGTGATGCCGCAGCAACGCATCAAGGGGCATCGCGAAACGCTGTTGATGATCCAACAACTCGCTGTGATCGAATCCAGCACGCTCATAAAGTACTGGGACGTAGGTCAAGCGAATACCGGTAACCGATGCAGCATCTTGCAATGCATGAAACATCGCATCGCTATTATTCCCGGCGTCGCAATGCAGATAATGGAACTCGGCAACTGATGTGTAACCGGCTTCGAGCATCTCGCCATAAGCCTGTGCCGCAATCGCGGCCATTTGTCCGGCGTCAACGCCATTGGCGAGCTCATACATGCGCGTTCGCCAGTTCCAGAAATTATCCTTGCCGTCGGGAGAAGGCCGCTCGGTCCTGCCTGCGAGCGCGCGCTGAAACGCGTGACTATGGGCATTGCACAGACCCGGTATCAGGATATCGACGATTTCGTCTGTCGCCGACGGCGCGACGTTAGTTTGCACCTCCGCGATGCGACCAGCACGCAGCAAGAGCCGGACATCATTTGCCCAGCCCAGTGACAGCAATGCTTTGCGCGCGAATAACCAGGACATCAAGACGCTTCCAGGTTGTATATACAGGTTGCTGCATGATACCGTCGAAACCACACGCGGAGCAATAAATGCCAGTTTGGGACCTACTGATAACGGACGCCCGTATCGCTACGATGCGCGATGACGGCTCGGATTACGGCCTCATCGAAGATGGCGCGATTGCCATTGCGGACGGCACCCTGGCCTGGGTCGGCGCGCAGTCACAATTGCCCGACAACGAGGCAGCGGACAGCATTTCCGTTGCGGGACGCTGGATTACGCCGGCGCTAATCGACTGCCATACACATCTGGTTTTTGGCGGTGACCGCGCAGCCGAATATGAGCAACGCCTGGGCGGCGCGAGTTATGCGGAGATCGCACAAGCGGGTGGCGGCATCATGTCAACGGTTCGCGCAACGCGCGCTGAATCCAGCAATGCTCTGCTTGTATCGGCCGTGCAACGAACGCGTGCGCTTATGCAAGATGGCGTAGCGACGATCGAAATCAAATCCGGCTACGGTCTCGATTTCGACAACGAAATCAAGTGTCTTAAAGTCGCTCGTGAGCTTGCAAAGACGACGGGTCTCACGATCAGAACGAGCCTGCTTGCAGCGCACGCAGTGCCACCCGAATTTGCCAGTGACGCGGACGGCTACGTTGAATTCATATGTGACACACTTCTGCCTGCCGTCGCCGAGCAGGAACTGGCCGATGCTGTCGATGCATATTGTGAGAGCATTGCATTCAGCGCGACGCAGGTTGCGAAGGTTTTTGCGCGTGCGCGCGAACTGGACTTGCCGGTAAAACTGCACGCGGATCAGCTAAGCGACAGTGGCGGTGCCGCACTTGCTGCGCAAAACTCTGCATTATCAGCCGATCACCTCGAATACACATCCAGTGCGGGTGTCCATGCGATGAGCGCGGCCGGCACAATTGCCGTGTTACTGCCTGGCGCATTCGTCACTCTCAAAGAAACGCAATTGCCGCCCGTCGCGCAACTTCGCGAACAAAAAGTACCGATTGCTGTCGCAACGGATTGCAATCCAGGCACGTCGCCGTTGTTATCAGTTTGTGAAGCGATGGCGCTGGCGAGTCGTGTATTCGGATTGACGCCAGCGGAGTCGTTGGCTGGAGCCACTCGCATTGCGGCGCGCGCATTGGGACTCAGCGATCGCGGCGTTATCGAGAACGGCCAGCGCGCCGATCTCGCCGTGTGGGACATAGCTCATCCGCGCGACCTAAGCTACTGGATGGGAACACAACCGCTGTCAAACTTGTTTATCGCCGGACAGGATGCCAGTCTGACCTGATCGTGACAGCATCAAGACCTTCTCTTAAGCCAAGCTTTGTTATTACGCTTGGCCTCCTCACTGGCATATCTGCGCTAACGATTGATATCAGTTTGCCGGCCGTGCCATCGATGGCCGTGGCTCTGGCAACGAGCTTGTCGAAGGGCCAGCAAATAGTCGGCATATTCATGGCTGGCATGGCGCTCGGCCAGATTCCAGCGGGCCTGGTATCGGATCGAGTCGGTCGGTTGCCCGTGCTGTATGCCGGCATGACATTGTTTGCCATAGGCGGCATGGCAGCGGCACTCGCAAAACAGATCGACCTGCTATTAATCGCGAGATTCGTGCAGGGCTTTGGCGCGGCGTCCGCCATCGTCCTGTCACGTGCGATTGTTCGCGATGTTGCGAGCGGCAAAGAGGCGGCGAAGCTCATGTCACTGATGATGATGATATTCACAGCTGCGCCCGTGATCGCACCAACTATCGGAGCACTTCTGGTCGCGCAGTGGAATTGGCGTGCACCATTTATGGCGATCGCTGTTCTGGGTTTTGTCGTGCTGGCCGCAATTCGCACCAATATCTATGAAACGCATTCTGGTAGCGAAAGTCGCCACCCTGTGCGGCAATTGATCGCGAGTTTTGCCGAATTCTTTTCGCACCGTCAGAGCATTTTCGGGCTGCTACTTATAATTTTGCCGCCGGCCGGATTCATGTCGATTATCGCACTGGCCGCCACGCTCGTTGTCGAAATTTACGGCTTCTCTATCTCGCAGTTCGGCTTTATCTTCGCGGCCGCCGGAATTTCGTTGCTGATCGGCGCAGCCTTTAATCGTTACCTGGTTTCGCGGCTGGAATCGATGCAGATCATTGGCATCGGGATCGCTTTGATGGCTTGCAGTTCTGCGCAACTGCTATTCATCGCCTGGCTTGGATACGCGCCGCTGTTGTGGCTATGGAGCTGCGTTTGTCTGTTTATGTTCTCGGTCGCGATCACGCTGCCGAATGCAACTGTCATTGCGCTCGACCCGCTGCCAAAGATTGCCGGCGTCGCATCGTCCATCATTGGAACGCTGCAGAATACCTTCGGTGCATGCGGCGCTCTGGTTGCCGCTGCAATTTACAATGGCTCGATTCGAAACTGCATCATCATTATAGGTAGCGTGGGCGTGCTTACGTCGATCGTCTATCTGCTGCGCCCGATATTGCTCCCGTTGGGAATTTTTCATCACCCGGACGAACTCGCCAGAGACTAGTTGCAGGATCTTCTAGGGAAGCTCCGTCAAAACCTCGTCGAGGCCTTTGCGCTGTTGCGTCGGCGTAAGTTTCGGGTAGCCGAACCAGATTAGTCCGACGACGCTTTCACTATCAGCGTCGATATCAATAATCTCAGTAAAGCGCGGGTCACGCGTGATATCCCCAGTAGTCCATTTCGAACCAACGCCTGCCTTCCACAAGTACAGCATGAAGTTTTGCACCGCTGCCGCACAGGCAGCGAGATCTTCTCGTTGCAGGAGCTCGTCATCGGACACTTTGCAGGTCACGACCAGCCAGCCAGGTTTTTGCGCCCACGACTCCACTTTGAATTCCGCTGCCTTGGCATCTTTCTTCGCAGTCACAAGCTCGCGACACAGTTCCAGGCAGGCGTTGATACTTTCCTGCCCCAAGCGGTAGAAATGCCACGGCTCAGTGACGTGGTGATTCGGCGCCCAGGTGGCTGCCTCAATCGCGCCGTGCACGAGTTTGTCGGGCACCGGCGTTTGCAAGAACAGCTCGATCGTGCGCCGGCCGCGCAAAACTTCCGCAAACTCGCGCAACTCCTGAGTTTCGAAACTGGGGGCAGCGTCTTTCAACGGAATTACTCTTTCGCCCGATTGTACTGGCGACCCAGATAAACACCGGACATCGCCCAGATTCCAGCGATGACTGCCGCCACAATGGCAACGCCGCCGAGTCCGAAAGCGAACACATCTTTGAGCATCGTGTGGAACCAGGCTGTGGCCATATCGCCACCGCGATAGACAACGACGTCGATGACAGGTTTAGCCTTGTAACGCGTTTCGTCATCCACCTGAGTAAACAACATTTCACGACCAGGCTTGGTGATCGCATAATTTCCCGCTTTGCGGAAGACCTGCAACCCATAAAGTACGGCTAGCAACGGCACGGCGGCGACGATCAACCAGCCGCCAATCATCAATATAGGAATCAGCGATAAAGTCGTCGCCATACCGAAACGCGTTGCGAGTCTGCCGGTACCGAAAAGAGCAATGAGTACAACCAGAATATTGACCAACAAATCGATGCGACCAAGGATCTCAGTCCGCTCAGCGCGCTCATAGACCGCCAGCATCTCGCGCAGCTCCATGTAGACGAATGTACTCATTGCCACGTACATCAGAATAAAAACGCCAATAGCGACCAGGTACGGGTTTTTGATAAAGATCAGGAAGCCGGCAAACGGGTTCTTGCCGAGACGTTTCGCCTCACTGAGATCGGCCGTCAGATCTTTGTTGCCCAGCTCTGTCGCTTTGAGTACTTCCAGCCTGCCGATAATCGGCAAGGTAACGAGCAATAGACCAGCGGCGATCAACATCAGGTTCATTACGCCGATTTCTTCTGCGAGAAAACCCGAAACAGTAGATCCAACAATGCTACCGACACTCGCACCGGTAGCAATGATGGCGAATAACCGCGGTGCCTGTTTTTTTGTGAACGTGCCCGACATGAAGCTCCAGAATATGGAGGCATGCAACAGACTAAACACGCTCAACCAGACATAGAACGACTTGTCGATTGTTGTGGAATTTTCGACGAATTGCGATCCAACATAAAACGCGACAAATGACAGTGCAAAGAAAATGTACGCGCCCGGCACCACGCGTTTGAAACGCATGCGCGAAATAATAAAGCCGTACAGCGACACGGTTAATATGCTGACGAAAAATGTCAGCGTCCAAAGCCAACTCGTGTCGGCGCGCGTCCACTCACTTGCCAACGCATCACGTGCGGGACGAATGATGAAATAGGCACTGAACAGAGTGAAAATAAACAGAAAAGACAGAATGGTCGCCCGAAGCTCATTCGGTTCGACCAGTGTCACCGCCCGGACGATTCTCCTGAACGGATTACTCTCACTCGAATCGCTCACTGCGCGGTCTCAGCTAACTCCTTGGCAACCGCCAACAATTCATCAGACGGCAATCTAACCTTGTAATTCGCCTCTACGAAATCGAAACGAATCATGCCCTTTGTATCGATCGCGTATACGGCCGGAACCGGCAAAGCGCCGTGCGCGATCATTGATGAGTCTGCTATGTCCTGGCCTTTCTCCAACCGCCGGTTGATTGTTCTATCGGACGCCTTGAATGCGATACCCAGCGCGATCGCTGCCTGTGCATCGGCGTCGGAGTAAATCTTGTAATCGAGGTCCGCTATGTCTTCTTGCGTGTCCGCGGCCAGACTCGCATACAGCATTTCCGGGCGGTCGCCGCTGAGGAACAACACGTCGACATCCATAGCGGCAATTTCCGGCACCACAGTCCGAAGTTCGGACAGATGCATATTGCAAAACGGGCACCAGCCACCGCGAAACGTAATGATCACTGCTGGTCGTGCCAGCGCATCCGGGTCAAAGTAAAACTCCGAACCGTCAGCCGCACGAACAAAAAACGATGGCGCAGGCTCGCCGGTTTTCAATGGACTCACCAGATCGGCCGATTCGGCGATCGCCATATCGGCATGACTCTGCTGCAGCGATATGCTGCACATCAGGCTCATCAACAAGACAGCCGAAAAAGTAGTTACAACTGAATTCTTTAACATTGAATTTTGGCTCCGCTTTGGATGCTGAACTAGACCGTTCGGCAAGCGGCTATATTACATGGCTTTTTCGAGCAAATCGTCGCTGTCAATATTGCTGACACCACGGCAGCGCGCTTTCGCGCGATACATCGCTTGGTCCGCTTCGCGCATCAGACCCGTCAAGGTGTTCGCATTTTCAGGGTACAACGCAAGACCGATGCTCGCCGCGCAGTCGTGTTTCTCGGAACCAATCCGATAGGGCTCTTCAAGCGCGATTGCGAGTCGCCTTGCCAGCTTGTCGGCAACATCGGCAGTGACATCGGGCACCAATGCAACGAATTCGTCACCGCCGGGTCGCCCTATGATGTCGCAAGAACGCAGACTTTTGCGCAGTCGCTGCGCAGCTATCGTCAATAACTGGTCACCGATTTCATGACCGAAGCTGTCATTGATGACTTTAAAATCGTTGAGGTCGATAAACAGTAATGCGCCGGTCGCGTCGTCTGCACTTTCCGTCAGGCGTTTCGATGCATCGCGCTCGAAGCCGCGACGATTTAGCACGCCAGTCAGTGGATCCGACCGTGCAATCGACTCCATTTGTTCCTCTTTGGCTTTACCGTCGGTGATGTCGACGAGAGTGAGCGCGATGTCACCACCAAACGGTTCGACGATCATCCGTAACCACTTGCCACCGCTTTCCGATGAATGTTGAACTTCAGTGTCAATGCTGTCTCCCGCGATTGCTGCTTTGCTGAATTTGTTAGTTAGATTGGCGGAATCCACCGGATTCATCGCATTGGTTGCCAGCTTGACGATCGCCTCACCGAACGAACCGACCAGGTCGTCACGATCTGCTGTCAGAAACTCGGCTGCCGCCGCATTGGCAAAAATACAGCGCAATTCGGTTCTGCCTGTTTCTTCGTCATCACTCCAGCGCAAACGGATGATGCCATTCACAGAGTGATCGATCAGTGTGCGCAACAGCGCTTCGTTAGCACGAACTTCCGCCTGTGCTTTTTCGACATCACTCACATCACGAAACATCAACACCTTACCCTTACGATCGGCTGGACCATTTGAGTCCATCTCAGACACTTGCACGTGAAGAAAACGGCCAGTCGAGGTCATCATCTTGCGTGGCTCGCCAGTGTCGAGTGCTTCGAACACCTCGGTTGAGCCATCGCAGATGACGCTGTTCAGCGGCTCAAACATCGCCGAAGTTTCGCTGACCGACAGTAGCTCCTCGGCACGATGATTGAGGCCGATGATGCGATCGTCATCATCAACAACGACTAAAGGGTCCTGCATGTTTTGAAAAACCGTTTCAAATGCCAAGGGTGAGAACTTCACGATTTGCTCAGCCAGAATTAGCCACGCGTACAGTGGCAGCATCAATGTAAAAACGAACGGCACAAACGAAATAGTGTTCGGCCCAAAGCCGAGGTCATAGGCCAATGTTGCTCCGAGTGGCCCGGCACTCGACGCGATGAGCAATACGATACCGCGACGATGTGCGCGCGCGACGGCAGTGATATGGGTAAGCAATGCCAGGAGACCTGCACCGATGACGGCGTAACTATGCGGTGCATGCACAAACAGAAACCACGGACCCCATTGCTGTGGCCGAGTCAGGAATTGCCCGAATTCATTCTGTGCAGGCAGGAGCCACATGAATTCATGATAGTAATTTGTCGCCGCAAGCGTGACTGACACTATCGGGACAACGATCAGCAACGTAATGCGATGCAAGGAAGTTGATTTGCCGATGTATTCACGAAACGCGACGAATGCCGCAACGGGTAGAAGAGCAGAACCAACGAAATGCCCGGTACGCCCGATTGAGAACATAAGAAACGAACCCGACATTAGCTCGACTGCGCCGCCGAGCACCCAGACCGCAATAACAACAAACAACACACCGATCGGCATCGTGCCGATTTCTCGCTTCGCGACCATCAATCGCACACCCAACACCGTGTAACAGGCGGCGCTGAACAACAATAAGACGGCGAGAGCGACGTCCAGGGTCATGAAGCCTTGCTCGATGGTGACTGGATGCAGCTATGTTATGTCGCTAAGCCGTTGATTTCCGGGACCTGTTTGGCAGTTTTCGACCAGTTTCGCCCCCACCTATGGTCAAATTTTCTCAACGCGTTTTTTCGGGTTTCTCCGCCTAGTCTGGACGGCGGCCTAGACTATTGTTTTTGAAGACCTTACCTTGTTAGGTATGGTCGATGACCTCATGAAGACCGTCCGCATACTGGCGCGAAAAAAAGTAGCGACCGACGATCGCGGACAGACTGTGTGGGTGGCACCCATTGAGAGTGCTGAACTCGAGCTGGTCTCTACGACGATGCTCAAGCGCGTTTTGGAATCGGACGACGAAGAACGCAAACAAAAGCTCAGGGACGCAGCCAAAGACAAGGATGGCATCCTCACGCGCAATGCCGAAGACGACAGCTTCCGAATCATTGATGACACGGAATTGAATGCGGCACTTGAAGCCGTGAATCAGGATTCCGGTCCGTTAAGAGCGGCCGACGTTATCTTGGAACCGCTCGCAGAAACGGCCGATGATGACGACGAAGAATTGTCTCTCGTTAGCACAATGGCATTGCGCCAAATTCTGAAGACCGAAGACGAGCCTGTCGAGTCGGAAGACGACGAGGCAGACAAAGGATTCAATCCTTACGACAGCGCGTAGAGCCCGTTGCTAAACGCACTGCGACCCATTGCATCGATTCGCGCAAGAAACACCTCTGCGCTGCGTTCACTCTGCAAGAACTGTCTTGAATAGTCGTCGTCATGTCCGCGTGTCGCCGCTCGCCACCGAAGTATTGTGATGGTTGCAGCAAGGCGTATTCGGATCAGGTCGAACAACAGCCCAAGTTCTTCTCGCTGCAATGGCAAAATTCCGTGGAAGCCCGCAACGAATGGCTGAACAAATGCGAGAGCATCTACGGCATCGACACGCAAGTATGCCGCTGCGACCGCGACCTCGACAACCAACGGTGCACGGGTCATATCACCGAAATCGATGACGCCCGCGACCTTCTCATGATCATCACTGTCGGCCAGTACGTTATCTGGATTCAAATCGGCATGAATGACCTGTCGCCGTAATGACGGCAGCGCTGGTTCTACAATCTGTTCGAAGTCATCCAGGCAGCGACTGACTGCGGCAAGTAGTTCTGGCTCCTGCACATGGGTCAATAACGCGCGCAATTCTCCAGCTCGTTGCAGGTCCCAAAGCAGCGTCTGGCTATCCGCCGGATGACTGAAGTCCTGTAGCGCAAGATCGAGCCTGGCCGCGCTTTGACCAAAGCTTTCTGCGAGCGTGGGGCTCCGATCAACGTCCGATAGCAGCGTGCCCGGCACATAGCTGACGACGCGACACACATGCGCCATATCACCGGCAATGATTTCAGACGATTCATGACCAGACAGTGTGCGGCACAGTATTGGGGTGTTGACCGGGCAATGCCGACTCTCAATGTGCAGCAAGACCTTGATCTGCAAATCGGTCGTCTCCTTGCTCTCTGAACTATTGGCAATCTTGAAAACGAAACGCCGTCCGTCGGCCGTCGTTAGCCGAAAATTCTGGTCACGCTCACTGACGAGCGGTGTCAGCTCACCCTCCAGGCCAAAATCCTGCGCCAGCGTACGATGCGCGACCGCTTCGGAGAATTGCGGTTGTGGCACTGAAAGCGCATCAACCGCTGCGGGCATGTCGCTCATATCGGGCCTAGGTCCACTTCTCGACATTTGGCGCCGTGTAGTTTTTGAATTGATTGAGCAGTGACGCCGCGTTATCTGCGCAGAGCAGCATGTTGCGGTTTTCCGGCCTCAGGAATCCTTCGGTCTGTGCGTGATCGAGATATGCGAAGAGATGATCGAAGTAACCGCGCACATTGATTACACCACAGGGTTTGTCGTGGAATTGCAGCTGCCCCCAGGTCAGGACTTCGATGAGTTCCTCAAGCGTGCCGAAGCCGCCAGGCAACGCAATGAATCCGTCGGCTAGTAGCGCCATCATCGATTTTCGTTCGTGCATCGAGGCGACGACGTGCAGTTCGGTCAACCCCGGATGCGCGATCTCTTTGTCGGCGAGAATCGCCGGAATCACGCCGTGGACCTTGCCGCCCAATTGCAAAACCGCATCCGCAATGACACCCATGGAGCCCTTTGCAGCGCCGCCGTATACGAGTTCGAGATCTTGCCGCACAAGGACACGGGCCAGATCTTCTGCTGCGTCGCTGTAATCATCGCGGCTGCCTGTGTTGGAACCGCAGTACACACAAATGCGTTGCATGCGAGGCTCAGGCCTTTGCGGCCTCAATGATCTCGGCAATTTGCGGGCGCTCGGCGCGCAATTCCTCGGGCGTCAACGCATCAAGCTCGTGCGGAAAAACCAGCCACTCGGCTGTCTCGTGCTCGAAATAGTCGGGCAGAATGTCCGTCTCGTTCCGCGACGGTTTGAACCAAGGAACAGCTACCCGAATATCTTCGGGCGTATTGTCGCGGGCGCGCCTTTTTAGTTCGTCGATGACGGCCACAATCGTGTTGCCTGTATCGAAAACATCATCAACGATCAATACGCGGTCGTCGTGGCAGATCTTCTTGATAATGTAGTTGAGCCCATGCACGGCCACCGCGCCGCGCTCATCGACACCCACGTAGGATGAGGTTCGAATCGCGATATGGTCCGACTCGACGCCGCAATAGGCCATGATCTCCTGGACCGCCATGCCGACCGGCGTGCCGCCGCGCCAGATAGCGATGATCATGGTTGGCCTGAAACCGCTTTCAAGGACCCGGACACCCAGCTTGAATGAATCCTCGAGCAGATCCCGGGCTGACAGTACGATTTTATCCATTATTATTCTCAGCTACCGTTCGTCTGGGCAGTAGTTATAATGCCCGTCCGGATTCTATGCGCAGCAGCCCCGGAATAACAATGCAAAAAAAATTCATAGCCGCCGACGACCTGCTTAGAGACTCATTTCAGCTCGCCGCTCAGATAAACAAAGCGGGATTTCGCCCTGACTTTCTGGTCGGATTATGGCGTGGCGGCAGCGCTGTCGGCATCGCTGTGCAGGAAGGCCTCGACTTCCTGGGCGTCAAGACCGATCACATCGCGATTCGTACCTCGTACCGCGGCGCATCCAGCTATACCGAAATGGTTAGCAAGGCGGAGTCGATTCGCGTGCATGGCCTGCAATACCTGCTCGAGAATCTGGCATCGCATCATTCATTGCTGATTGTCGATGACGTGTACAGCACCGGCTCGAGCGTAAATGCCGTGATCGAACAATTGGCGCGCAAGACACGTCGGAACTTACCCAAGGACATACGCATCGCGACTGTCTGGTACCGGCCTTCAGAGAAGACCCTGCGCACTCCTGACTATTTTGTGCACGAAACGCGCGACTGGCTGGCACTGCCTTACGAACTGACCGGCATGACCCTTGAAGAACTGCGTGAGCATCGTCCTGAACTGAACGATGTGATCGATCGGTTGGGGCCACTAGTTCAATCGAACCAATAGATCGAGCTAGATATCGAGCAGAGTAACGGGCTCGTCGAGGTAGTGCAGATCGCAGTTTGGTGATTCTCCGACCCGATCAATAATTAGAAATTCCTGGCCCGGATCGAAGGCGATCAATGGCATGTGCCAGGTGCCGACGTGGTAATTGATGCCCTGGCGACCGTTGGAGACAAATGCGTGCAAGTCCCCTGCCGCAACGTTCTCACCGGGCGGTGCAACCACTACGAGCATACGGCACGGCGTCAATGGCACAAATGCCTGACTGCCGTGCGGATGGCGTTCGACCATATTGAAACTATGCGGCAACGACGTGGCCGTGCGACAGCGGGCAATACTCACGGCAATACGACCATCCTCGGCCGCAACATCACACAAGTCATCAAAGCGCTCGAAACTTTCTGCATTCATCGCTTCCACTTGCTGTTCGGACGACTCAACAACATCGCCGAACGGCGCAAAGCTCGCGCGCGTCAACAGTTCTGGCTTTAGCTCAATCAAGTTGAGTCCTTGCTCGCACGACCAAACAAGCGCAGACGACTGACGCCGCCGTCCGGAAAAATCGACATACGCACGTGACTGACCTCGCCTAGTTCTTCAAGAGTGTCCGCAAACTCATGCTGAGCATCCATTTCGAGCTTCGACTCCGGTAGCAACGTCTGCCAGCGCTCATCGTCAATACTGACTTCGTCGTTCACCGCAAATAACGCTGCCGCTAGCGACACACGGTCCGGATAGTTACCTTTGAAGTGCGCGGTGTCGACTTCGACTTTTTCGATGCTGCCAGCGTGGCCGAGAGCAACGACCACCCAGTCATTGCCCGGCCCGCGCCGGCGAGCCGTTTCCCAGCCATCACCCATGTTCACACCGCGTCCGGCAACATTGAGGTTGTGCATACTGCCATAGTGCTCATCGCTGCAGGCGAGCGCACGACCACCGTGTTCGAGCGCGAGCAAATCGACCACACCTTCAATTTTCGAAAAGTCGGGCCGGACTTCTCCATAAATGCGCAGCCGCGCAATGCCGCCATCGGGAAATATATTCAGCCGCAGATGTGTGATCGTCGAATCCGTATCAATTCCGACAAAGTGATGACTGTCTCCGCTGAGGTCGGCAACCGGCATAATCTCAAACCAACCGCCATTGGGAACGTCTTCATCACTAACGCACGCCTCAATCGAAGCCTGTGGTGGGTAGTTGCCTGTGAAGTAACTCGTGTCTATGTCGACGCCATGCAAAACGCCCGGCACTCCAAGACGGACAATGCAGTGATCGTGACCCGGCGTTCGCTTGCGCCGGCTTTCCCAACCGTCCATCCATTTGCCGTGATCGTCATATTTGTCGTCGATAAAAACCGGCGGCTTAGGATCGATCAGGCGCTCTTTGGCGGCGAAGAATTCATCCGTCGCGTAGGTCACTCTCGTGCCCAGCCGTGGCTGCTCGAGTTGAATCCATTGATGGAACGGATGTCGCGTTAACGTCACTCGTCTGTCTCCATTGCTCGCAATCGCAACCTGGCAATCTTGTGAATCTCAGCCAGAGCGGTTTCAAATTCTGTATTGACGTCATTGTCGAGCCGCTCAGCGAATGCGGCCAGGATTTCGATTCGGGTGCTGTCTCGTACCGCCATCACGAACGGAAACCCGAATTTCTCGTGGTAACGATCATTGAGGCTTTGAAACTCCGCATATTCCTCCGCCGAACACTGAGCCAACCCTGCGCGAGCCTGTTCCGTAGTCGAATCCTCCGTCAGCTCGCCCGCGATCTGCGCTTTACCAGCCAGGTCCGGGTGCGCGCGGATCAACGTCAACTGCCGTTCGGTTGACGCATTATCCACGCAGTCGGCCATGATCTCAGCGATGCGCTCAATGCTGTCGCTGCCGGCAACATCTGCTGCAGCCTCCTCCGCTACCCAGGGCGAATGCTCGTAAATGCCCGCATACAGTGACACGAATTCCTCGGCTGACATCATGCGATTGCCGGGTGCTGTTTGCGCCAGTGTTCGGCGATATCAATGCGACGCGTTACCCAGGCGCCGTCGTGATCCGCCACGTAATCGAGAAAACGTGCAAGTGCTGCGGCCCGCCCCGGACGGCCCGCAAGTCTGCAATGCAAACCAATCGACATCATGCGCGATCCTTCGGCATACAAAACATCAAAGCTGTCCTTTAGGTATTCAAAAAACTGCTGGCCGGAGTTGAAGCCCTGTGGTGTCGCAAAACGCATGTCATTAGCATCGAGCGTGTACGGCACCATGAGCTGTGGCGCGCCGTGCGTGTAATCCCAATACGGCAAGTCATCAGAATAACAATCCGCGTTGTAACGAAACCCGCCCTCATCGGCAATTAAACGATGCGTTCTCGGACTGCAACGACCCAGATACCAGCCGACGGGTCGCTCGCCCGTCACCTGCGTGTGGATTGCGATCGCCTTCAGCAGATGCTCCTGTTCGGTTGCCTGGTCGACGTCCTGATAATCAATCCAACGATATCCATGGCTCGCAATTTCCCAATCGGCAGCCTGCATCGCTGCAACGACACCGGGGTTTCGCTCGAGTGCCATCGCAACAGCAAAAACGGTGACCGGCATTCCGCGCTCACTAAACAACCTATGCAGCCGCCAGAATCCCGCGCGCGCACCATACTCGTACATCGATTCCATATTCATGTGGCGCTCATTCTCGATCGGTTTCGCACCAACGATCTCGGACAGAAATGCCTCCGACGACGGGTCGCCATGTAACACACAGTTTTCGGCGCCCTCTTCGTAGTTGATTACAAATTGCACGGCGAGTCGGGCACCGTTCGGCCATGCCGCATCGGGCACGTCCTGACCGTAGCCACACAGGTCTCGCGGGTAATTCTTGTCGATCATTAATGGCGCTCTAGAGACGATTGATACCAGCGGTCGAGCATAGCGCGCTCCTCGTCACTCATTCCGGTCAAATTGCCAATTGGCATGACGCGCGTAGTCACGGTTTGCTGATGAATTCTTTGGGCTTCGGCGAGAATTTGCTGATCAGTATCAAGAATGACGCCGCCCGGCGCTGCCGGAAACGCCGGATGCGTTGGCACGCTCGAGTGACAGGTTGTACAGCGGTGGTGTACGACTGTCCGAACGTCATTGAATGACACGGCCTCTCCGGACGACGCACTCACCTTTGGTGCAATTAGTGCCGCGACGCCGGCGAGTAAGACGATCGCGATGATGACCGGAATCGGCGATGCAGCGCCTTTGTGGCGTTCGACGAAGTAAATCCGAATTAATGCGCCCGCCAACGTAATGGCGATCAGAATTGCCCAGTTGAATTCGTGACTGTAGGTCATTGCGTAGTGATTACTTGTCATCACGAACAACACTGGCAGCGTGAAGTAGGTGTTGTGCACCGAACGCTGTTTGCCACGAACGCCTGGGGCCGGATCAGGCGCTTCACCGCGTTCTGCTGCAGCGACCATCTGTTTTTGTCCAGGGATGATCACGAAGAAAACATTGGCCACCATGATCGTGCCAAGTATGACGCCAAAGTGTATATAAGCGCCGCGCCCGCTGAATAGCTGACAAAGCCCCCACGCCAACAGAGAAACCGCAACGAACAGCACAATGCCAAACAGTTTGTCGTTGTTCGCCAGTGGCGACTTGCACAAGAGGTCATACACAATCCAGCCGCCGACAATGGAACCCGCGGCGATTGCCACAGCAAGCATCGGCGAAAGCTCAGCAATACTCGGATCGATCAGGTAAACCTCAGCGCCATACCAATACAGCAGAATTAACAGGAACATGCCGGAAAGCCACGTCGAATACGCTTCCCACTTGAACCAGTGCAAAGTCTCCGGCAACACATGCGGTGCCGTTTTGTATTTTTGCGCGTGATAAAAGCCGCCACCGTGCACCGACCAGACTTCGCCGCCGACACCTTTGTCTTCATCGGCTGTGTCTCGCGGCGCCTGCAAGTGATTGTCGAGCCAGATGAAATAGAAAGACGAACCGATCCACGCGACGCCAGTAATGAAGTGCAACCAACGCGCCAGTAAATTAAGCCAGTCGACGAAATACGCTTCCATACTATTGCTTCTTATTCAGTGCGTGCACGTTGTCAGGATACGCGATGTCAGCACTGCGACGAACTTTCTCGTGCGCCTGTAAGATCTCTGCAGACGCCGCAACAGCGATCTCTGCTGGTTTCTTGCCGCTAATTCCAGCAACACCAATTGGACAGACAAGTTGTCTCAATTGCTCATCCGGCATTCCTTGCGCGCGATATCGTTTTTCAAAACGACGGCGTTTCGATTGCGAACCGATCAATCCGCAGTACGCGGCGTCGCGGCGCTGCAGAATACGATCGCAAATTTCAAAATCGAGCGCGTGACTGTGAGTCATGACGAGGAAACAACTGCCGGGCGGCATCGCCGCTACCTCCAGCGATGGCTCGGGCGTTTCAATTGCTCGCACGTTGGCCGGTGCATGCCGGAGCATGTTTCTGCGACTGTCCACCCAACGAATATTGCAGTCGAGGCTCGACAACGCCTGAACAACGGCGGAGCCGACATGGCCAGCGCCGAAGACAGCAATATTCAGATCACTTCCGACGACCAACTCAAGAAACCAGTTATCACTTCGATGCGCGATGCGGCCCGTGTCCAGTCCATAGCGCGCGCGTCCGAGAATATCGATACCAACCGTATCGGCTGTCGTGCCATATACATTGTCGGCCGTTATGACACACTTGTGATGCTCGCCGTCAATATGCGTGGCTATGACGGCTGGTTCACGTTGTCCGTAAAGAGCACGGAGGTCCTGCAGCCACACGGGTAATCCAGTGGCAATCGGCTCGAACAGAATGTCGACTACACCGCCGCAACACTGGCCCATTGATGAGCCGAGCGGAAACTTACGCAGCTTTGGTGTTTCATCATCGCCTAGCAGGTCGAATGCCAGACGGCTGCACTGGTACTCAAGCTGGCCACCACCAATCGTGCCAAGCGTTTCATTTTCGGTAACAATCATTTTCGCGCCAACTTCGCGCGGCGCCGACCCGCGAATGCCGGCGACAGTTACAACGACCACCCGCTCGCCGGCGGCCGTCAGGTCTGAGAGCTCATCGATCCATTCATTCATGACGTCGAACCCTCAAATGCCCGAAGTACTGCTTCGGGTGTCGCGGGGGCCTGCAAATCCGGCAATGGTTGCTCGGCGGTCGCAATCGCATCTCGAATTGCGTGAAAAACAGACAAGCCGAGCATTAATGGCGGCTCGCCAACGGCTTTCGATCGATAAATCGTGTCCTCGCGATTCGCCGCGTTTTGCAACAGTTGCACACGAAAATCAACGGGCAGATCTGAACAGGTGGGAATCTTGTAGGTCGACGGTGCGTGCGTCGTCAGTTCACCGGCCTCGTTCCAGCACAACTCTTCAGATGTGAGCCAGCCTACTCCCTGAATAAAGCCACCTTCGACCTGACCGATATCCATGGCCGGATTTAGCGAATCACCACAGTCGTGCAGGATGTCGGCGCGGATTACACGGTATTCGCCGGTCAACGTATCGACAACTACCTCGGCAACAGCGGCACCGTAGGCATAGTAGAAGAATGGCCGGCCGCTAAAAGTCTCGCGGTCGTAATGTATTTTCGGCGTCTTGTAAAAACCGCTGGCGAATAGTTTGACCCGATCCAGCCACGCCATTTGTATGAGCTCTTCAAAGCTCAATTGCTCGTCGCCTGCTCTGACCTGATTTGCAGCTATCTCTACCTGCGCTTCTGGCACATCGAAGTGCCGAGCTGCGAATTCATTGAGTCGCGCGCGAATTTTGGAGCAGGCATTCTGCGCGGCCTTGCCATTCATATCTGAACCGCTCGAGGCAGCTGTTGCTGACGCATTGGGCACTTTGCTGGTATCCGACGCATTGATCCGAATCTTGTCGACCGTAACGCCCAGTTCCTCGGCAGCAACCTGCGCAACCTTGATGAACAGCCCTTGCCCCATCTCGGTGCCGCCGTGATTCAGATGTACGGTGCCGTCCCTGTAAATATGCACGAGCGCGCCGGCCTGGTTAAGGTGGGTTGCCGTAAATGAAATACCAAACTTTACGGGTGTCATCGCGATACCGCGTTTCAGCACTGCACTGCCAGCATTGAATTCCTGTACCGCGTTGCGCCGCTTCGCATAATCCGAATTGGCTTCAAGCTGATCGACAACATCGTTGATGATGTTGTCATCCACTTCCTGTTGATATTGGGTGATGTTGCGTTCACCAATGCCATAAAAATTACAGCGCCGAACGTCAAGCGCATCAAGTCCTAAAGTGCGTGCTATGTCATCAATCACGTACTCGATCGCATGCATCCCTTGCGGTCCGCCGAAACCACGAAAAGCCGTGTTGGAAACCGTGTTCGTCTTGCATCGATGCGAAGTGATATTCACATTTTCCAGGAAATAGGCGTTGTCGCAATGAAACATCGTGCGGTCATTAACCGGGCCGGACAAATCGGCGGAAATACCGCAACGCGACGCGAACATGAAGTCCACGCCGTGAATCCGACCGTCGTCACCAAACCCGACCTCGTACTCGATTACAAAATCATGCCGCTTGCCGGTCATTATCATGTCGTCATCACGATCGAGTCGCAGTTTGCACGCACGGCCGGTCTTGCTGGCCATGATTGCTGCAATACACGCAATCGTCGCTGCCTGACTTTCTTTACCGCCGAACGCCCCGCCCATGCGTCGACAAATACAAACGACGTCTTTAACCGGCCGGTCCGTGGCGTGCGCCACGAGGTGCTGAACTTCGTCCGGGTGTTGAGTTGAGCTGTAAACGAGCATTCCGCCATCTTCCTGCGGAATGGCCATTGCGATGTGACCTTCCAGATAGAATTGGTCCTGGCCACCCAGGTCCAGGCGGCGCTTAAGTCGATGCGGCGCTTTGGCGATCGCTTTCTCTGGGTCACCGCGTCGAATCGTTTCGCTGGGCAATACAAATGACGCCTTCGCGACAGCGTCCATTGGGTCGAGAATCGCTTCGAGTTCTTCGTAGTCAATATGCGCCAGCCGCGTTGCTTTGCGCGCCTGATCCACGGTCTCCGCCGCCACGGCAAATATCGCGTGTCCTGCATACTCGGCAACGTCTTCGGCCAGGATCTGCTCGTCGTGAACAATCGGTCCACAGTTGTTTTCACCCGGAATCTCGGCCGCCACGCAGGTAGCCGCAACGCCATCGGCAGCAGACACGTCGGTGAGGTCAATAGTCCGGATGCGCGCATGCGCTTTCGTGCTCATGCCGACTGCTACATGCAGCAGGTCCCGTGGCTCTGGCAGGTCATCGGTATACGCAGCCGTTCCGCTGACATGCAGATGCGCACTATCGTGTGCTAGCGCTTGTCCGACAATTTTAGCGGCCATAGCCATACACCGTTTCTTCAATAGCGCCGGTCGTTTCCAGATAGAAACGTCGCAATAAATTCTGCACGGCGCGCAATCTATATTCTGCAGATGCCCGCATGTCTTTAATCGGTGCAAAGTCATCGGCGAGCGCATGCATCGCACGAGCGATCGTCTCTTCGTCCCAGGACTGGCCGATAATCGCAGCCTCACAGTTCGCCGCACGTTTGATGGTCGCTGCCATCCCACCGCAGGCCATCTTGAATCCAGCCACCGTGTCACCATCGAGTTCGAGCCTGTACGCCGTACACACGGCCGATATGTCCTGATCGAATCGCTTCGACAATTTATGGCTGCGTAGAATCGCATTACTTGCCGGCAGTGGAATTTTGATCGCGGCAACGAACTCACCGGGCTTGAGGTCTTTGACCTGATAATCGATGTAGAAGTCGTCGAGTGCTACGTCGCGATCGCCGGAGGTCGAGCGCAAGGTCAACGTGGTCCCGGCAACCATTAGAGCCGGCATCGAATCGCCGATCGGTGAGCCGTTTGCAATATTGCCACCTAGCGTGCCAGCATTTCGTATCGGCGGCGATGCAAAGCGGCGGAACAATTCGTCGAGGTGTGGGAATCGAGCGATGATCAACTCCATCGCTGCAGACAAGGTCACGGCCGCACCGATTGTAAGATCCGTGTCGGTAACGTCGATCTGATGTAGCTCCGCCACTCGGCCTGTGTAAATAACAGTGTCCAACACGCGGTGTTGTTTCGTCACCCAGAGTCCTACGTCTGTACCACCAGCGAGAATGGTCGCGCCCGGGTGTTGTGCCAGCAAAGCGGCAAACTCATCACTCGATGTTGGCGCAAAAAAAGATCGGCCGTCTTTCTCGATGTGCAGGGAATCGCCTGCATCGAGACTGGCGAGTGCGTCCGTATGCAGCGAATCGACTGCTGCTTTCGGCAACTCATACATCGCGTTGGCTGCTGCGACGATCGGCCGGTAACCTGTGCAACGACACAAATTGCCTGCCAGCGCATCGTCGATCTCGGTACGCGATGGAGTCGCATTGCTCTCGTATAGAGCGAACAAGGACATAACGAAGCCCGGCGTGCAAAAACCACACTGCGCCCCATGACAATCGACCATCGCCTGTTGCACCGGGTGCAGAGCCGCATTTTTCGGCTTTAAACTTTCGACCGTGATCAATTCCTTACCATGCAGTGTCGGCAGGAACTGAATACAGGAGTTGATCGCTTTGAGGCTTACGCCACGGTTGTTCTTGTCCAGTTCCGCGACGACGACGGTACATGCTCCACAATCACCTTCGGCACAGCCCTCTTTGGTGCCGGTACGGCGCAAGTCTTCGCGCAGATATTGCAAAACTGTACGCGTCGGGTCGACATCCTGCAGTTCAATGACCTCACCGTCGAGTACGAATTTAACCCTGTCGCCCATGTGGTTCAGCTGCCCCTGTACGTCGAATAGCTCCACGGCGACACAAGTAAGGGAACGTGATAATGCTGTTCTGCAATGACTGAGAATCGAATCACGACCGTATCAAGAAATGGCGGGTCGCTTTGCTCATTAGACTGGTCCGTAAAGTAGGCGCCAACATCGAACTCGAGTTCGTACAGCCCGGTTTGCATTGCGTCCCCATCAAGCAACGGCGCATCGCTGCGACCATCACTATTAGTCAGCACCGACGTGAGCAAGTCTCTGCCGTCAGCCATTGAATACAATCTGATGCCAACGTTGCCAGCCGGCTTGCCATTCGCTGTGTCGAGAATATGCGTAGTCAGTTTTCCCATCGTACCCCCGGTCTCATGCGGTCTCATTATACGTGCACATTACGCAAATACCCGCTGCGTATGCTAGCTTTGCCACCACAAGAAAAATGAGGCGGACGGAATGTCTAACAAGAACAACGTATCGCGACGAGACTTTCTGCAGGCAACCGGCTCCATCTCAGGGACCGCGTTTCTGCGACTCACGACTCCGGTCATAACGGCAATAACGGCGGCCGCCTGTACTGCAAAGCAAGAATCCGCAGCTTTTCAAGTGCTGGGTGCAAACGAAGCCGCCGATTATATGGCGATCGCCGCCCGCATAATCCCGACGACCGACACGCCTGGCGCCACTGAAGCCGGTGTTATTCATTTCTTCGATAACGCTTTCGCCGAAGCGATGAGCGCGGAACATACTCAGGCGCGTAGTGGACTGGCCGAATTCAATGCCGCGCTTGCCGATGCTACCTATGCCGGGCGATTCGATGAGCTCGGCGCAGACGATCAGGACGCTTTTCTAAGAACTCAGGAACAGAGCCGTTTTTTTGACCTGATGTGGCAGATGACGATGTTCGGATTCTTTGCGATGAGCAGTTATGGCGGCAACAAAGACCATGTCGGCTGGGACCTGCTCGAATTCGGCGGGCATCAGGGTGCCTGGAGCTACCCGTTCGGTTACTACGATGCCGAGTACGCGAAACAGAATACACATGAGCAATAGTGTGCAGTTCGCGACGCGAGACGCCGTTGATTTCGTCATTATCGGTTCTGGTTCTGCCGGTGGCATTCTCGCCAAGGAACTTTCCACCGCTGGCTTTGACGTCGTCGTACTTGAACAGGGTCCCTATCGCAAGCCTTCTGACTTCAAACACGATGAATTAGACACGCTGTTTCGAATGGGTTTGCACGGCGGTGCGAATGACGTGCATCGCCAGACGTTTCGACGTGATGAAAGCGAAACGGCGACGATTCCGGACAGACAACCAGCACGCTATGCGCGCGGCGTCGGCGGCAGCAGCGTGCACTTCACGGCCAATTTCTGGCGTTTTCGTGAACTCGACTTCAAAGAGCGCAGCCTGCTTGGACCAATTTCCGGGACAAATTTCGCCGACTGGCCGATCAGCTACGAAGAGCTTGAGCCTTATTACACCAAGGTGGACTGGGAGATTGGCGTTTCAGGCGCGCCCGGGCCATTCGATTCACCAAGATCGAAACCGTTTCCGATGCCCCCAATGCCGATCAAATCGTCGGGTGTATTGTTGGAGCGTGGCGCGAAAGCGCTGGGACTGAATGCGCAAGTCGAACCACTTGCGATTCTGTCACAGGCGCACAATGGGCGACCGGGTTGCATCAGTTGCGGCTTCTGCATGGCGTTCGGCTGCGAGGTGGGCGCCAAGTCTTCGACATTGGCAGCCATGATTCCGCTTGCCGAAGCCAGCGGCCATTGCGAAATCCGCCCCGAATCCGTCGTCATCCGCATTGATACCGACGATAGCGGCCGTGCCAATCAAGTCGTCTATCTTGATAAGGACGGCTTTGAGCAGGCGCAGAAAGCCAAAACGGTAATATTGTCCGCCAATGGTGCTGAGTCTGCCCGCCTGCTGTTGATGTCGGCGAGCGCACAACACCCGGACGGGCTCGCAAACTCGAGCGGATTTGTCGGCCGCAATCTCATGCACAACGCACATGGCCTCGCCAATGGTGTTTTCGAACATCAACTGAACGACTACAAGGGCGTTCAAGTGACACGCATGATTCACGACTTTTATGCAACTGATGAGAAGCGCGGCTTTTACGGTGGCGGCGGTATAGACGCACGCCCGCTGTTTTCAGCCAGCCCGATCTTGCATGCAGTTGAGGGCATGCCAGACCACAAGAGAGGCTGGGGCGCGCAATGGAAAGACGAGATTGCGCACAACTTTACGCGCCAAATGTCTGTTGTCGGTGGCACCACGTCGTTGGCCCTCGACAGCAACAACATCACTCTGGATCCAAGCAGTAAAGACGCCTGGGGTCGACCCGCGATCCGTGAAACCTACCGTGACCATCCGGATGACATTGCAATGGCCGGCTTTCTGGCTGATCGCGCTGTAGAGCTGCTCGACGCTGCTGGTGCCAAGAAGGTCTGGCGATTCCCCGACCATCTATCGCCAGGCGGCGAACACCTGCTCGGCACCTGCCGCATGGGCGACGATCCCGCAAGCTCTGTCGTGGACAGCTCCCATCGCAGTCACGATGTGCCAAACCTGTTCATTTGTGACGGCAGCAGCCTGGTTACATCGGGTCGCGGCCAACCGACCATGACGATCATGGCGCTGGCGTTCCGCGCAGCCGACCACATCAAAGCCGCCGTTGCCACCGGCGATGTTTAGTTACGGAGTTCAAATCATGAAACGCATACTGTTATTTCTTTGCACGCTGTCTTTGCTTGGCTGTGAGGTCGCGATTGACTCGGATGATGCGATGCCAGCAAACGGATCCGCCGATGTTGCCTGGCTTAAAGCGCCGGGAACCGAAGACCTGGACCTGCCATTCTCGTCAGCTGTGCGCGTCGACAACATGCTTTATTTGTCCGGTGCATTGGGCAACATTCCGGGCACTTTAGATCTTGCCGAAGGCGGCATCGCTGGTGAGACGCGACAGACGCTCGAGAACATTTCCAGGACGCTGGAGAATTTCGGCTCGTCAATGGATAACGTCGTCAAGTGCACGGTGTTTCTCGCCGATATCAATGAATGGGGCGCGATGAATGAAGTCTATACAACATTCTTTCCGAACAAGCCCGCGCGCAGTGCATTGGGCGTCAGCGGTGTGGCGCTTGACGGTCGCGTTGAGATTGAGTGTATTGCCGTTATTCGCTGATTAGCAGATCGCGACGCTTGGCAAGTGCCTTGATGCGGCGCTTGTCGAGCAAGCCGGCGAACTCATCCTGCAACATGTCGTCTGTCAGCGACGTAAGTTCCTCTTTCCAGGCTGGCCCGACTTTGACCGGAACGTCCTTGTAACGCGCCGGCTTCGAGCCCGACGTGGAAAACGCCCGCTTGTGACCGACGAGCATCAAATCGAAACTACTGGCGTCGTAACGAATGGATTCCACACCACGACGGTCATTGCCCAAAAGTATGTCAAACACCAACATTGCTTCCCACTGATCGGGTAACGGGCAATTAGCGCCGCCACCGCTCTGGTCAAGCTGCCGCTGTTGCTCATCAATCCAGCGTGCCGGCACAAACTGTAAGCTGCCTTCGTCACCGTCAACTTCGCGCTTGACCGCCACAGGCACCATGTCGAGCTCCAACAATCGATCCAGACGATAGGCAGCGACATCCGGATACACGCCGCGCTTTGCGTTCTCGATGAATTCGGCATCTACGCTGAAATTTGCATCGCTTACCGAGACGATGACACGACCTGCAGCGTCTTCGCTGCGCCCATCAATGCTGCCTCCTTGCAACAATGACTCGATGTCCTGTGCGAGCATCGGCGCAGCTGGCCTGCGCCCGACCTGCCGCGGATGCGATGTCGGTGGCACTGCCTCGCCACTGTTTTGGTTGATCACGTACAAGCGATCGGCCTCAATAACCAACGCATTGCCGCTGCCTTTGTAATGACTGGACAGCATGCCCGTATCGACTTCGTACACGCGGCCATCAAAGCGTTCCAGCACGCGTCGCCCATAGCTCGGCGTATGTCCGATAACGACACGCGTTGCGCCGATGGCCGCCAGGGACTGATCGAGTCGGTCTGCCTCGATAACTTTATTGCAGTAGGAATGATTGCGATACCAAAGCGGCCCGTCAGGCGCCTGCAAATCGGAATCATCAAGCCGCATAACATCGGCAACCGCCTGGGCAACCCCTGGATTCGTCACAATCTCCAGCGAAAATCCCGATAGCCGTGCGGCGTACTCATAGTGGCTATCAGTCGGCAACAGTATTTCCGCCTCGAACAATTGCTGCAGAGCACCTACATAGGTGCCCAGATCAGCCACCAAATCACCATTGACACCCTGCAATCCCAGCTCAACGACCATCGGCGACAAGCCGCCGTGGACGAACGCGGTACCGTTGATTACGACAATTACTGGTTTGCTTAACAGCCAGTTGCCGTATACGCCATCGGGCGCAAACGCCCGGCGATGCCCGAAATAGCCGGGCGGGTATTTTTCATCGAAGTCGATTCGCGAAGATTCTGCGTCAACGCCGGCTGGTGCCCGCTTGTTTTGATACGCACTAAACCAACGCTCGCGATCTTCGACGAGCTCGTCGTCGGCAAAAGCCGCGTACTCGTCTCTTGAGACGTAACGCAGATCACCCGACAGATTCATCGCTTCATGATTGCCGATCAGCACATGGACCAAACCGCCTGCCACTACCGCTTCCTCTTCAAGACGCATGAGCAAGTCCATCGCGTCACGTGAGTTCGGACCACGATCAAGTAGATCGCCGACGATCACCAGGTGGGTCTGTCCGCCCGCCCATTCCAGCGCATCGTTTATGACAGCGGCATTTTGCAGTGTCTTGACCATCGCATCGTAAGCGCCATGGACGTCGCTTATCGCGACGATTCGATCAACTTCGTCGTATTGCCATTGCTCTGCCAACGCAGGCGTTGAGGTCAGCGCAAGCGCAAGCAATATGACGCCTGTTTTTGTAAGCGCGTTGATCACGTTTTTATCATTCCTGGTCTGCCGGCCGATACTTGGCAACATTGCCCTATGTTAGACTCATGGCGCAACAGCTAGTGCCCGTTGACGGTGTAAGTGCATGATATTAAAAATAATTTCTGTCTGTTTGGCAAGTATTGCAATTTCTCTTGCTGGTTCCCACAGCGCCAGCGCACAAGATGTTGACGACCTGTTTGCCAATCACAACGTCGTCGACGTAACCATTACTGCACCATTCGAGCAAATCATGCTGGACCGGCCGGAAGATGAGTATGTCCCGGCGAAATTTGATTACGTCGCAGCAGACGGCACGGCCCACAGTCTCGACATCGGCATCAGAACACGTGGCAAGTTTCGCCGCCGTCGTGACATCTGCCCCTTTGCACCGCTACGCGTCAACTACCGGAAAAAACAACTCGACGGAACTAGCTTCGATAAGCAGGACAAACTGAAACTCGTGACGCACTGTCGAAACGGCTCAAAGCAGTATGACCAGACTGTTGTTGCCGAGTATCTCGCTTACCGAATATTGAACGTGCTGACTGATGTCAGTTTTCGCGTACGACTAATGCGCGTGAAATATGTTTATGCGGACGACGACAATGACACCGTCGAGGCGTACGCTTTTTTCATTGAGCATAAGGAAGGGCTAGAAAAGCGCCTGCAGCTGCCCGCTAAAGAAATACGCAAAATCAGCACGAGAGAATTGCAGCCCGAACATGGAAATTTGGTATCTGTCTTTCACTACCTGATCGGCAATACTGATTTTTCGCCGGTACTTGGCCCACCGGGCGAATTTTGCTGTCACAACCACGAACTATTTGGCAACGAAGAACCACCCTACTGGTCGATTCCCTATGACTTTGATCAATCCGGTTTCGTCAACGCGCGACACGCCAGTCCGAATCCGCGATTTAAGTTGCGTAGCGTTCGGCAAAGACTTTACCGCGGGCGCTGTGTGAATAATATGCATTTGCCCGACACGCTTGAACTGTATCAAGCCAAACGTAGCGAGATCGAGACTCTGATTAACGATCAACCTGAGCTTACGGATCGCACGCGCAAGCATATGCTGTCATTCGTCGGCGATTTTTACGAGACGATCAGCGACCCAAAAAAAGTAGATCGGCAAATGATCAAAGCGTGTATATAGGGTCGGTCTCGATTGCGGGTGTTTGCGCCCAATCGACGATGATCTTACTGACGCGCGGATGAATGTAGTAGCCGACAGAGCTGTGCGGGTTTGATTTTCCATAGCGGGTTGCAAGGTTGTACACACGATAGTCCTGCACGGTGCTAACGACACGTTGCTCCAGCATTTTCTTGAAGTCATCGGCCAAGGTGTTGTCGTGGCAGGTGTAATCATCCTCGGCCGCGATGTTGTGCCAGGATATTACGTTCTTGGGATACGTCTTCGGTTCGCCTTTAAATCCCAGCAAGCGTTTGCGAATACAGTTGTCGCCCAGTGGGGCACCCAGCGTCAGCCAGCAATCCACTTTCGCGTCGCCGTATTTGTCGACGAATCTTTCATCGTGCGACAGCTGCCATAGCACGTCGTATGCAATGACACAGCCTGTACCGTGTGTTGCGAGCATGATGCGACCACCACGATCGATCAGTGCGCACAATTGTGTCCGCACGCGTTCGCGCACCTTCTCCGCGTACTCGGACTCTGCCTTCAGATACTCGGAAAAATCCGGCGACAACCAGGACACTAGCGAATTCGTCATGCCCAACAAGCCGAATAGTGGCGAAATGACGTTGGCGAAGAATTCCGGCACCGCCGTTTTGCCCGGCACACAATCATACTGGCGAATACCAAAGCGTTTGCGCGCATCGATGTCACGCAGGCAATTTAGAGCATTGGCGCGGTCACCGACATCAATTTGTTGATCGTATTTGTTTCCGCGAGCTCCAAGGACCTCATTGCTTAAATCTCCGTAATACGCGAACTCGACGCTCACCTTGTCAAAAGCGTACAGCTGATCCGGATAATCTCGCTGTATACCCGCCCGCAGTGCGGCTGTGCTGACATCTCTTAGCGCATCTTCGGCCGGCTTAAAGTCTCTGCCATGAACAACAAGTATGCTCTTCGAACTAATCGTAGTCTTCCTCACCGGCATCTCGGCGCGTCAACATCGTCAGGAATGGGCCTGACAAAGTTTTGCCGTACTCGAGCTTCCAGATAAGCAGCGTTGCCATGACGAATGCGAATGAGATGACGGTTGCGACACCCAGTGCACCTATACCTGAACCAAGACCAATCGCAATCGCCACGAAAATGTACATGGCATCGGACGGCTGTCGTAGCGTGAATCTAAACCGAACCGCCGCAACTACGCCCGCGAGACTGAACGCGAGAGCCAGACTGTTCAGGACGATCATCGCGATTCCCGTTACGACGACGGGCAGGACCAGAATGGTTTGCAGGAAAGACTGATCAATTCGACGCGCCTGGCTTGTAATGAAGTAGACCCAGGAAACCGGTATCGCGAGCATGATGGCGCCGAAGCTGGCGATCAGCAGACGAATGGGGCCGTAGGTCGAGTAGATGCGATCCTCGACACTTGAATACACCGGTTCGAAGCTATCGCTCATTCCGGCCAGCAACTCAACGCCGCCAACCGGGAAAAACACAGTAAGCGCCGGTACTTGCTGCAAAAGGTACATCGTTCCACCGGTCAGCAAGGCGTAATACATGACGATCAGCGTAAGCGGTATCAGCAGACCACCGGATTTTCGCATCAGCTCTCTCCCCAGAAGAAACAACAAGATACAGCCGTGATATCTCGACGGCAAATCATAAGCGGTCGTTGGTTTTCGATGGTAGGCTATGCGGCGTTTTTGGACTGAATCCACTGCTATGACTAAAGCTACGCAATTGCTCGGCATCAGCAACGCTATTGTCGACATTCTCGCGCACGTCGATCATTCGTTGATCGCGGAAATGGGGATCGTGCCCGGCTCGATGAACCTGATTGATGAGCAACGCGCGTCAGAAATCTACGAAATGATGGGGCCCGCTACCGAAATGTCGGGAGGCTCTGTCGCAAACTCAGTTGCTGGATTTGCAAATCTCGGCGGTTCCGCAGCCTATATTGGTCGCGTAAAAGCGGATCAATTCGGCGAAATTTTCAATCATGACATGCGTTCGCTCGGCGTCGATATTCGACTGCAGCCCGGCACCTCAGGAGCACCAACTGCGCGCAGCCATGTACTGATCACCAGTGATGGCCAGCGCACGATGAATACCTATCTTGGTGCGTGCACTGAATTGTCCGTCGACGACATTAGTCCGGAGACCATTGGCAAGCCGAAAGCGGTATTGCTCGAGGGATATGTCTGGGACTTGCCGGAAGGCCCGGCGTTAGCCAGAAAAGCGATCGATATCGCGCACGACAACGGTTCTGCCGTCGCGTTGTCTTTATCCGATTCGTTTTGCGTCGAACGACATCGCGAATCATTCTACGAGTTCGTGAAGAATGGCGTCGACATCGTTTTGGCCGACGAAGATGAGATAAACCGACTCGTGGAAACGGATTCATTTGAAGACACGCTTGAGGCTATCAAATCATTCAGCAACCTGTTTGCCATGACGCGCTCCGAAAAAGGCTCTGTGATCGTGCACGGCGATGAGCATGTCGTGCAGCCAGCGAACAGAGTGGACGAAGTTGTTGACTCAACGGGAGCCGGCGATGCTTATTCCGCAGGTTTCATGTTTGGTTGGGCAAACGACCAGGCACTTGCCGAATGTGCGCGTCTCGGCACGTATTGTGCGACCCAGGTTATTCAGCAATTGGGCGCACGCATTGAACCCGGCCTGCTCGAGGACTATTCGTAGCTGCGGCCATCCGGGTTACGAAGATACGCGTAACGATCACGTATATCGTCAACCCAGGGTAACTCTTTGGGTGGGCTCTCTTGGTAGCTGCAGGTCACAATGTATTGCGTAAATTCGCGTTGCATGTCGTAGTTGATCGCACTCGGATCATCGATCACCTTACTGCAATTGCCACTAACCAGTATCGTGCGCCCCAATTGGTCGGTTTCGACGTTTTCCCATATTTTTTTCTCGTAGGGCGCACGTGACGGCCGAAAGTTGATCGCTGCCCGACGACGTTTTTCGTCAAAAGTCGGATGCAGCGAATCCACCGAATTCGCGGCACTGACCGTTTCCTGTGCGGCCTGCTGCAAACTCTCATACCAGTCCGCCGATTCCGCCGGCTCCTCAGGCTCGAGTGTTTGCGGCACTTCCGGCGAAAATACGGTTGCAAGCGGCACCTCGGGTTCAGGCTGAGCGATTTCCGGTATGGGTTTCGGTTCTGGTTCTCGCTCTGCTTGCAACTCGAACACAATTGCTGGTTCGACCGACGGCGTCATTGGAGTCGGAAGCTCGAGAAGAAACAGGATGCCGGCCACAAGGAGAATCGCCAATCCCATGCTCTTGGCCAGCCGCCGCCGTACCTGCTGTTGCCAGGCCGGCTGTTCGAGCATTGCTTGCAACGTCGTGTGCATCAGTTATGCCTATAGATGCCGAATCGCCGCATTTCGTCGCGAAATCAGGTACCGATGGGATGCCAGGTTGTCTTAACTTCCTGCGTGTCGCGAACCAGATACGGGTGTTGTGAAGACTTGTCTGCCCAGTTGACGTCAGTCCGGCGAAGGACGTGTTTAAGATTGTCAGCCGCTGCATCCTGTACGGCCTTCGCCGTCGATTTGTCACCATCGCAATAGATAACGGCATTGACGTCCATGTGCGACGCGAAGTGCGACATTAATTCGGACCGAAATCCGGTCAGAATATTCACCACTCCAGCAGGCACGTCAGACGCGTGCAGCACCTCGGCAAAACTAACGGCACACAGTGGCTGCGATTCTGACGCAAGAACCACGCAAGAATTACCACCAACAATCGTTGGTGCGATGTTCGACACAAGTCCTAACAGCCCGCTGGTTTCGGGCGCGAGTATGGCGACAACACCCGTCGGTTCCAGTACTGAGAAGTTAAAGTGAGCCGAGCTCACCGGATTTACCGAGCTGAAAACCTGCTGATACTTGTCGGCCCATCCGGCGAAGTAGACCAACCTGTCGATCGAAGCGTCCACTTCCTTTTCGGCGGCGCGCGCAGCAACTCCCTGCAGTTTCAATTCTGCGATGAACTGGTCTCTGCGCCCTTCGAGCATTTCCGCAATGCGATACAGGATTTGGCCACGCAAATACGCGCTCGCCTTCGCCCAGCCAGACTGTGCACCGCGTGCTGCGACCATGGCATTGCGGAAATCCTTGCGACTGCCGCGACAAATATTCGCTATTACGGCGCCCTTCTTGTCTTCGAGCGGGTAGTAGCGAGCAGATTCCGTACGCGGGAACTTGCCGTCGATGTAAATTTTGTAAGTCTTAGCGACGGCAAGTCGTTCGTTGCTGCTCTTGGCTTTCTTCGCCATCCTTATGCCTCCAGCTTCAGGTAAGCATCGAGACCGTGCATGCCGCCTTCTCGTCCGACGCCACTCTCTTTGTACCCGCCGAACGGCGATGTCGGATCAAACTTATTGAATGTATTGGCCCATACGACGCCGGCACGCACGCTCTGTGTAATCTTGAAAATTTTGGAACCCTTGTCGGTCCAGATGCCGCCAGATAGTCCATAAGGCGTGTTGTTGGCTTTCGACACGGCCTCGTCAAACGTGCGAAATGTCTGGATCGCCAACACCGGGCCGAATATTTCTTCCTGCACGACCCGATTGGATTGCGACACGCCAGTAAAAATCGTTGGCCGACACCAATAGCCTTCGCCAGGAACAGAGCACGAACTCTGGAACATCTGCGCGCCCTCTTCCTGCCCGATTTGCAGGTAGGACTCGATCGTATTGAGCTGTTCCTTCGAGTTTATCGCACCGATATCCGTGTTCTTGTCCAACGGGTCACCGACAATCAAGGTCTCCATGCGATCCTTGAGTTTTTGTATGACTTTGTCGGCGACCGACTCTTGCACAAGCAATCGCGAACCGGCACAACACACATGCCCCTGATTGAAGAATATGCCGTTGACGATACCCTCGACGGCTTGATCAATGGCTGCGTCGGCAAAAATTATGTTCGCAGCCTTGCCACCGAGTTCGAGTGTGTATTTCTTGTTTGTTCCGGCTAATGCTTTTTGAATGATGCGTCCAACATCGGTCGAACCCGTGAATGCAATTTTGTTGATCCCGGGATGATTGACGATCGCCGCTCCGGTATCACCGGCACCGGTTACGATATTCACGACTCCGGGTGGCAGACCGGCATCTGCGATAACCTCAGCCAACTTCATTGCAGTCAGCGGCGTTGTCTCAGCCGGTTTGATGACAACCGTATTGCCGCACGCGAGTGCGGGCGCAATCTTCCATGACGCCATGAGCAACGGAAAATTCCACGGAATAATCTGTCCCGCGACACCGAGCGGCTTCACCGTGCGTCCCGGGAACGCATACTCGAGTTTGTCTGCCCAACCGGCGTAATAGAAAAAGTGGGCGGCCGACAACGGCACATCGACGTCGCGCGACTCACGTATTGGTTTGCCGCCATCAAGAGACTCGATCGCGGCAAATTCTCTGGAGCGCTCCTGCAGGATGCGCGCAATACGATATATGTACTTGCCGCGCTCGGATGCCTTCAAGCGCGACCAACCGGCGTAGGCTTTGCGTGCCGCTTTGACCGCCTTATCGACATCCTCACTTGTAGCAGCGGCAACTCTGCTCAGCTTTTCCTCGGTCGCTGGATTGATCGTATCGAAGTATTTTCCCTTAGCCGGCGCTACGAATTCGCCGCCTATGAACAAGTCATACTTTTTCTTGATCTTGATGTGATCCGTGCTTTCGGGTGCTGGCGAGTATTGCCAGCCATCATCGAATGCGAGTTTATTTTCAGGAGTAGCCATCGTTAGTCCTTCGAAAAATAATCGGCCGACTGATACACGCCAGTCGCCTGCTTTTGCAATTGCATCAAAACATCGTTTGCCAATGAGCTGGCGCCAAAGCGAAACCACTCCGGCGTCATCCAGGCATTGCCCAGCGTTTCACGCAGCATCACAAGATAATGAATCGCCAGTTTTGCCTTCGAAATACCGCCAGCCGGCTTCATGCCGACCATGCGGCCGGTATCGTAATAGTAGTCGCGGATTGCTTGCAGCATGACCAGGGTGACCTGCATCGTGGCCGCCGGTTGAATTTTGCCAGTCGAGGTCTTGATAAAGTCCGCGCCAGCATGCATCGCAAGTTCGCTGGCCTGGCGCACTCGATCAAGCGTTCCGAGTTCGCCGGTCTCTAGAATGACTTTCAAATGTGCATCGCCGCAGGCTTCTTTGATCGCAATAATTTCGTCGAATACCGCGCCAAAATTTCCAGCCAGGAACTCACCGCGAGAAATCACCATGTCGATTTCGTTCGCGCCGTCAGCCACGGCCATGCGTGTGTCATCCAGCTTCACCGACAATGGTGCCTGCCCGCTCGGAAACGCCGTGGCTACAGATGCAATGTTGATATCGCGTCCATCCAGTGCCTCTTTGGCGACGCCAACCATCGTCGGATAAACGCACACTGCAGCAACGTGTGGCAATCCCGGCATAGCATCATGCAAGTGGATTGCTTTTTGGCAGAGTTGGCGCACTTTGCCCGGCGTGTCCTGGCCTTCCAACGTAGTCAGGTCAATCATCGACAGGATCAACTTAAGCGCTTCAATTTTCGATGCGGTTTTGATGCTGCGACTTTGGAAGCGTGCCACTCGTTCATTCACGCCAACTTCATCAACGGTTGGAACGTGGCTCAGATCGGGTAATTTGTTACTGATCAACTCCATGTCACGCAACTACCGTTTCCAGGGCGACCAAAATCATTTCGTCAAACGTTGTTTGCCGTTCATCTGATGTCAAAGCATCGCCCGTGACGATATCGTCGCTAACCGTACAAATTGCGAGAGCCTCAGCGCCGTTTTCCGCGGCAATCGGGTAAATACCCGCGGCCTCCATTTCGACGCCGTACACATCGTACTTTGCCATTGTGGCGAACATGTCTGGATCCGGCGTGTAGAAAAGATCCGCCGAAAAAATATTTCCCACGTGATAACGCACTTTAGTCTGCTCGGCTGCATCGACGGCTTTACGAACGAGGTCATAGCTGGCCAGCGCAGCGTAGTCATAGCCCCCAAATCGCATGCGATTACAGTTCGAGTCGGTCGACGCGCCCATCGCAATGATGATGTCGCGCAGCTTGACGTCCGGATGCGTCGTACCGCAGCTCCCAACGCGAATTACACGTTTAACATCGTATTCGGTGATGAGCTCGGTGCAATAAATTGACACCGATGGAATTCCCATGCCGTGTGCCATGACAGAAACCGCAGCCCCTTTGTAAGTACCCGTATACCCCCACATGTTTCGAACATCGGTTACGCGACGCACATCGTCCATGTAGGTTTCCGCAATGTATTGCGCCCGCAACGGATCGCCGGGCATTAGCACTGTCTCGGCAAAATCGCCGGGCGCCGCATTCATGTGTTTAGTTGCCATATCTCTCGCTTCTGACGTGGGTCTGCGCCACACTTTATTTCTTGCAACAACAATACTCCGGAGTGTGTTGTGCGTCTATTGATCTGTGCCCCCATGTTGCTTGCTGCCTGCTCGGTCGATAGTGACGACCGCGCGCTTGAGTCGTCCGAATCGCCCGAATTGTCTGGGCCGGCAATACAGGTCGTCGGCAAGCTCGAGAACGCCAAGTTAGATGAGGTAAGTGGCATCGCTCAATCCAGCCACAACGCAGATCAATTGTGGGTGATCAACGACAGCGGCCCCGCCGCAGTGCATTCGATTGACCTTTCGGGCAAAGAGCGCGCGCGCATAAAAATTGATGGCGCCGAAAACGTGGACTGGGAAGACCTGGCGTCGTTCACTTTCGATGGCAAAGCGTATTTGGTGGTTGCTGATATTGGTGACAATGACGCGCGGCGCGAACATGTGACCCTATACGTAATTGCGGAGCCCGAGCGCGCGACGAACGACGACTCAGAAATCGCGTGGCGCATTGATTTTCGCTACCCCGACGGGCCGCGTGATGCGGAAGCGCTCGCGGTCGATGCGACGGGCGAACGCTTTTACGTGCTGAGCAAACGAGATTCGCCGGCTGTGTTGTACGCGGTGCCGCTTTTGTCCGACGAAAACGTCGTGCTTGTCGCCGAACGACTGACCACTCTGACGAGTCTGCCGCAACCCAGTAAGCGGGAGTTCAAAGATGCTGCCGGCAGCGGCTATTACTGGCAACCAACCGCTATGGACATTTCTGCGGACGGCCGCAGCGCGCTCGTGCTGACTTACAGAGGCGTGTATTTTTTCTCACGTGCCGAACAACAGACCTGGCACGAAGCACTGGACGCCGAAGCTATGGAGCTCAAGCTCGGCAAGATCAAGGACGCCGAGTCGCTTGCCTTCGATAGCAGTGGCCAGGCTGCGTTTCTGACAATCGAGAAGAAGCGCGCCCCGCTAATGAAGATCGATTTGAGCACGGCGCTCGGCAGGGACCTGAAAAAGTGTTGCGAAAACACAACACAATGATTTAGCGCTGATTCGCCGCAAAGCCAGGGCCGGACTCCAGTTCTGTTACTGACTTTGGCTTAGACATTAGCCTATGCAGTTGTCGTTGAAGCCAAGCGACCACAGGTACTTTCGCCGCTGTCAGCCCTCGAACCAACATAAAAACAATGGCTTGTGACAGATTCGTAATCTCTCTTCTAGTTCAGGCATAAGAATCAATCTCATTTCATCTTGATCTGTCTGGAAAACGCTCGCAAACCCTTATTGCACAAGCATTTTCGCTGCGTTAGATTTGTGCAACACTTAGATCAAGAACTGGCGCTGCCGGGCAGAAACACCGTCTGAATAAGTCGGCGAAACCGACGCCGCCAAACCGTTACAAGACATATCTATGATTTTGATACTTTCTGAATCTCGGGGAAATACCATGAAAAACTCACATCGATTGCTGACATCGAAGCTCTTTCGATTGTTGCAACGGGGCTTTATGGCAGGCATCGCCGTGGCGCTGCTCGCTGTACCTGTTGCGTCAAACGCACAAGAAATTACAACGGTCGTGCGCGGTACCGTAAGCACGCCTGATGGCGGGCCAGCGGCCGGCGAGGCGATTACAATTACTGACACCAGGACCGGCGCTCGTCGAACAACCACCACCAACGCTGACGGTACATTTACTGTTCGTGGCCTGGGCGTCGGCGGTCCATTCACGATCCGCGTCGATTCCAGCCAATATGAAGACGCACTCATTACGGACGTCTTCACCAACCTGTCTTCAGCGGCTACGTTTAATATCCCGCTACAAGCATCGCAGGAAGCTATCGAAGAGATCATCACGACGGCAAGAATGGTCCAGTCAGTAGATCTCGCGATCGGCCCGGGCACGGCATTCACTCTTGAAGATCTGGAAACGATGCCAAGTATTGCTCGCCAGGTGCGTGACGTTATCCGCATTGACCCACGCGTGAGCCTCGGACGCGCCGACGGCGGTGCTGGTTCCGGCATCAACTGTCTTGGCGGTTCGTCGAGAGCGAATGCCTTTACGATCGACGGCGCGGTTGCCAATGACGGTTACGGACTGAACGAAGGCACGGGAACGTCAGCACGTTTCGCATTCCCGGTACCGTTCGACTCGATTGCATCTACGTCAGTGGAGTTCGCTCCACTAGACGTTCAATACAGCCAATTCACAGGCTGCGCGATCAACGTCGTTACGAAACCGGGCTCGAACGAGTTCCACGGCTCCGCTTTCTACCTGTTCAATGACGAAGGCATGACCGGCTCGAAGCTCGAAGGCGATACCGTCATTTCTGATCCATTTGAGGACAAGAACTTCGGCATCGATTTCAGCGGCCCGATCATCAAGGACAAGCTGTTCTTTACGATTGCTTACGAAGAGACTGATGACGCTTCGGTACAGAACACCGGTCCGTCAGGCGCTGGATTCGCAAATGAGCTGAGTTTTATTACTGAATCAGAAGCGAATGCACTAAAACAAATATTGATCAATCAGTACGGTCGTGATCCCGGCGAAATTGTCAGATCACTGCCGCAAACCAGTGAACGAATATTTGTACGCCTCGATTGGAATATCAATGACAATCACAGAGCCGAGTTCTCGTACACGGAGCTCGAAGAATCCAATCTTGATCCAGATGATTGTTGCGGCAGCTTCAACGGCTTCACGTTCTCGGACAACTTTGAGATTGAAGGCATTGAACAGGACACGGTTTCGGTTCGCCTGTTTTCTGATTGGACCGATAATTTCTCGACAGAATTCCGCTATTCGAAATTTGATGTCCTGGATATTCAGGGCCCATTGGGCGGCGGTGAAGCGCAGTTCGAAAATATTCCGCGTCTCCAGATTGAAGATGGCGGTGGCGACCCGATTCTGACCAGCGGCCCTGGTTTCTTCCGCTCGTCGAATGATCTCAAGTACGACATCGAGCAGATCAAACTGGCAGCTGACTATGTGGTCGGCGATCACACGCTGACGTTTGGTGTTGAACGCGAATCGCGCAGCTTCTTTAACCTGTTTATTCCGAATGCAACGGGCACGATCGTTTTTGCGGACATGCAGGACTTCATGGACGGAGCCGCTTCGTCTATCAACATGTCAGGTTCATTTACGCAGAACCCGCTGGATGCCGCTGCGGTATTCTCACGCGACGTGGATAGCTACTACGTGCAGGATGAGTGGCGCGTGAACGAAGCGGTAACGTTGATTGCAGGTGTTCGCTTCGACGAATACAGCGCGAACAGATCTCCGACGTATAACCCAGTATTCGAAGCACGATACGGCTTTACAAATACGACGTCTTTCGACGGCATGGATCTCGTTCAGCCTCGACTCGGTGTCACCTGGGATCTGCCAACGAACACTTACGGCACCTCGCAGTTAAGCCTCGGCTTCGGCGTCTTTGGTGGCGGTGATCCGACGGTTCATTTCTCCAACGCCTACCAAAACTTCGGTGGCGCGATCGGTGAAGCGAGCTATGGCTCTGGGCCGTTTGATTCGATGGACCCGCCGTGTACAGCAGCAGACTTGCAGGTCACGGACGGTTCCGGCCAATTCACCGGCCTGCCAAGCTGTCTCCCGCAAGCAGCGGCTGATATCGCGAACGCTAACGCGGGTGGTGTAGCAGCGGTTGATCCGAACTTCGATCTGCCGTCGAACGAACGCTGGAACATCGGCTTCAGCCATTTGTTCGCCACTGACAACTTCCTGGATGGCTGGGAAGTGCGTGCCGACTTCATTCACACCGACCACAAGAACGCGGTTGACTGGGTTGACTTGCGACTCACACCTAATGGCGTGACCTTGCCTGATGGACGTCAACAGTTCTTCGAGGTTGATCCGCTGCAAGCAGGTTGTACAGCAACCTTTATTGGCATTCGAGAAGGCTTCGCAAATGCAGGCACGAACGGCGGTCCATGTGATGACGTCAGCAACGAAGTACAAGACGTTCTGATGACCAACGGTGTTGAGGGATCCACGGATTCATTTGCAATTCAGTTTGCAAAGGACTTCGATATCAATGACCGGACCTCGCTGAATTTCAACCTCGGCTATGCATGGCTTGACGCAGAAGTCGGCAACCCGGTGAACAGTTCGACAGCTGGCTCAAGTTACGAAGAAGTGGCCAAGTTCTCGATCAACGACAACACTCTTGGACCAGCACTGTGGGCTAATGAGCACAACATTGTGTTGCGTGCTACGTTGCGCCACGAGTGGAAGGACGGCTACCCGTTCTCTCTCGGCATGTTCTTCCAGCGCCGTTCGGGTCGACCCTTCAGCTACACCTACGAAGACGACACGGTCGAAGACCTGTTCGGCGATTCGGATGACGAAGAAAGCATCCTGATCTACGTTCCGACCGGACCGTCTGATCCGCTCATGGATTTCTCGAACATGAGTCAGGCTGAAGTCGACGAGTTCTTCTCATTCCTGAAACGTTCTGGCCTGAACAAGTATGCCGGTGGAATTGCACCTAAGAATGGCTTCAACAGCTCGTGGAGTACTGACATGGATATTCGTATCCAGCAGGACTTCCCGCTGCCTTGGGCCGACAATTCAATTCAGGTGTTCTTCGACATCGAAAATGCTTTGAACCTGTTCCTTGGCGACAGCAGGAATCTCAAGCGCTACGCGGACACAGGCGACATTCAGGAAGGCGTTCGGGTTATTCAATTGGATGACGGTGTTACCGGCGTATACGAAGTCGAGGACTTCTTCTACGAGGGTTCGAATCGTGACGTTGATGATTCGGTCTATCGCCTGCAGCTTGGATTCCGTTACAAGTTCTAAGCGAAACCCAAGTTAAGCAACACAAAGTAACACTGAGGGCGGCCCAATCGGGCTGCCCTTTTTTATTTGGGACAGTTTACTCTGACACCATTTACGGCCAGCAGGCCTCGCGCTCAGGCCCCAGCGCGACGTAGCGTGGGTTTGATGGATCGACTGCCTGGCCGACTTTTTGTCCGAGTCGTTGTGCATCGATAATTGCATCGACTACCACATACTTCAGCTCAGCGCCGGTGCGCGAGTCCGGGTCCCTGACATCGTCAGGCACGACGTAACCATCATTGTTTTGATACAAAAAGTCGGGCATGACCAGCGTGTATTGCCTGTCGGCTTCAATCTCGCTCCAGTTCGTGCCATCCGGCACCTGCAAACTCACGATCCGTGATCGATCGGCCTGACGTCGATCTATGCACACTCTGAAACCGGAAATCTGTGGAAAGTTGCCGTTTCCCTCACCGACGTAGCCTGCTTCCATCAAGGTTTTGAATTCCTCGCCACTCAACGTCAGCCACCGCAGGAACGACGAAAAACCGAAAGTACGTGCGATGTCTTCAAAGCTGATATCGCCCATGATGTAGTCGTCGATGCGAATTGAGCCGCTGTTCATGAATGCGAAATCGGCTTCCGGCGATCCAAACGCGCCGCGTGCCTGATCCAACATGAAGTTACCCCAGCTCGATTCCTTGTTTCTGACTGACTCTTCGGTCACATCAAAGCGAATTGCTGCCTCGCCTAATTTGGCGTCAATGACCGGATAAAGTCGCGACAATTCTCGACGCCATTCGTCTTCAAGTAGCTGGTACTCGCTGTCCTTGGCAACTGTGCTGTCCATATCCAGTGACCGCGCACTGATCGACGCATCGCCATACTGATCGAACTCCACATCGATGCGCCATATAACGCGTGCATTCGAGGAACCTTTGAAAACCGCTGCCGCAGCATCCGTCTGCATACGACTGGCAACTTCATGATCGTGCCCGCCAACAATGAACTCGAGCTTTGGATGTTCCTGACGTAGCCGCGCGATGATCTCGTCGTCGTTCATGTGCAAGTGCGTCAGACCAACGATCATATCGGCACCCTGTTCTTCAAACTGTCGGATCACCCGCTCCGCTGTCGCAACATAATCGCGATCATATTCGACATACGAACGCCCGGTTCCGCCATCATCCGGATGTAAGGTCACCGCAAAAACTCCGATTTTCTTGTCGCCGTGCGTAAACGTGAATGCTGTCCGCATCGCATTATCGGTAACCTCATCGTCAGTCTTCAGTCGGTAGTTGTCGCCCAACCAGTCAAACTTTGAAGACCTGACGGCATTGATAAAGAACGCCAAATCTCGATCACGAATGTCGAACTCGTGATTCCCGGCTATGAAATACGTCGGTGCAATCTCGTCGATAAAATTTAGCGCCTTGACCATTTGGCCGCCGAACCAGACCTGGCTCTCGAGAGAGGGCGACAGAAGATCGCCACCATGCAGAACGCGGACGTCCCGGCCCTCGCTCTGCGCCTGACGGATAAGCGTGACGACCCGCCCGAAGCCACCGCGCGAGCCGTCTTCAACGTCGGCGACGCGATAGGTGTCGTTTAGATGGATAAAAGTTAACCCGCCTGATTTGCTTGCAGTAGACTGGGGACCGGTCGCACATGCCGACAACGTAAAGGCCAGAAGCAATAGGAGTGGTTTGATGTTCGTTCGTCTCATTGTTGTTCTCATATTTTCACTTGGCGTGGTTGCTTGCGAAAAATCGCCGCCACCGGTCGAATGGACAGCCGACAAAGACCTGGGCCTCTCGTGGGTCAAGCATGCAGCCGAGTATCAGGCGTTGTCGCTGCAAGCTTATCATCAGGCTGAACGCGATCTACCCGGTTTCCTCGCGGATCGGCGCTGGACTGCTCTGCCTGGCCAGACCCGAGCCGAATATTTGCCGCCAGCGATTATTTTTGATGTCGACGAAACCGTCGTTTCGGGCGTTGATTTTCAGCTCGCGGTTGAGCGTCCGGTCGATCAGACAAAACTCAACGATTGGAATAGCTCCCACAATGCCACGGCCGTGCAAGGCTTCGCCGCATTTGCGGCCGCAGCTAATGCAGCTGGCGTAGAGCTGTTCTTTATTACGAATCGTCCGTGCGAAGCCGTCGACGGCAGCGACAGTCCCTGCCCTTACAAGGAGACAGTAGTTAACGATATTCGCGAAGCCGGATTCAATGTAGACGCCGACCATGTGCAACTCGTCAACGAACAACCGGGTTGGACGAAAGAAAAACTTGCACGGCGTGAAGCCCTTGCCGAGACGCATAGAATCATAATGTTATTCGGCGATGACCTGTCCGATTTCATTCCGTGCACGCGACCAACGCCTGCCGCACCTTGTACCAATGCCGGCACTGCAGATAGCCGTACGCGCAAGGTGGCACAATTTTCCGGCTACTGGGGTAGTGGTTGGTACATCCTGCCAAACCCCATGCATGGCTCCTGGTCATCGGTCCCCAGACCATGAAATTAACGCCAAATAAGCGTATCCTGAGGGCTTAGAAAATACCGATAACACCTTGATAAAAGGTGAATTGTTGCGAGGGGGCAGCATGGCGAAGCTTAAAGTTGGTCTGATACAGATGGGCCTGAAAGGCGACGGTTCGATGACGCCCGATGAAATCCGCGATCGGATGATCGAAGCCCATATTCCGTATATAGAAGATGCCGCAAAGCAAAAGGTACAGGTGCTTTGCTTTCAGGAAGTTTTTACGCAACCGTACTTCTGTCCCGGACAAGACAGAAAATGGTATGCGGCGGCTGAGCCGATTCCTGACGGCTATACGACCAAGCTCATGCAGGAATACGCAAAAAAGCACAGCATGGTGATCGTCGTGCCAATTTACGAAGAGGCAATGCCTGGGGTCTATTACAACACCGCTGCAGTTATCGACGCGGATGGCTCCTATCTCGGCAAGTATCGCAAGACACACATTCCCCAAGTCGATCCTGGTTTTTATGAGAAGTTTTTCTTTAAACCCGGCGACACGGGTTGGCCCGTGTTTGAAACCGCCTACGCGAAAATCGGTGTTTACATCTGCTATGACCGCCACTTCCCTGAAGGCTGGCGCGCGCTTTCGCTCGCTGGGGCCGAGTACATCCTTAACCCATCTGCAACGGTCGCTGGGCTCAGCAAGTATCTGTGGGAATTGGAACAACCAGCGTCGGCGGCTGCCAACGGCGTGTTCATAGGCGCGATCAATCGCGTCGGTAGTGAAGAACCCTGGGCAACGACGCACAATATGGGCGAATTTTACGGCTCCAGTTATATCGTCAATCCACGCGGTGAAATTGAAGCGCAAGCAAGTTACGGCGACGACGAATTGCTGGTACACGAGATTGATCTCGACATGGTTCGCCAGGTACGCGATACCTGGCAATTTTTCCGCGATCGCAGACCTGAAACCTACGGCCCACTAGCTGAATGAGTACGACTGTTAGTCAGCTGCGTACGGTCGGCGAACACGTCGAACTCGACGTCGGCGACGACATCGCAAACAGCCCGCGTTACAACGAGGACATTGCGCCGACGCGGGCGGCGCAACGCACCTGGACGAAGTGGAACGTTGCCTCATTATGGGTTGGCATGGCGATCTGTGTACCGACCTATACGCTTGGCGGCGTCCTGACAGCGTATTTCGGATTGTCAGTTGCGGAAGCCTTGTGGACTATTCTGATCGCGAACATTGTGGTCCTGATTCCGTTGACACTGAACGCGTTTCCCGGCACACGTTACGGCATACCGTGCCCGGTCGTACTGCGCGCATCATTCGGCATTATTGGTTCAAACGTGCCGTCATTGATACGTGCACTGGTCGCGTGCGGCTGGTTCGGCGTGCAAACACTGTTCGGTGGAATCGCGATTCACTTGTTCTTGTCCGCAATGATTCCAGCCTGGGCTGCTTTGGGCGGCACAGGCGAAGTTCTTGGCTTCTTTATTTTCTGGGTCGCTAACATCACAGTCGTTATCCGCGGTTCAGAATCGATCAAGCACCTTGAGGCACTGGCCGCACCGCTGCTACTCATCGTTGCTCTTGGTCTGATGTTCTGGGCGTTGCCGAAGATTTCGGTAAGCGATCTGTTGGCAGTTCCGGCAACACGACCCGAAGGTGCGCCTTTGTTTGGTTACTTCATGGCTGGCCTCACCGCCATGGTCGGTTTCTGGGCAACGCTGTCGCTGAACATTCCAGATTTTAGTCGCTACGCTAAATCGCAACGCGCACAAGTAGTCGGGCAGATCATTGGCCTGCCGTTGACGATGTTCCTGTTCGCAGGTCTCGGCGTTGTGTTGACAGCCGCGTCGGTTGAGCTGGTCGGCGAGACAATCTCGGATCCCATCAATTTGATCGGGCGGATCGACAGTCCGCTTTGGGTCACGTTATCCATGGCGATGATCATCCTGGCAACGATATCCACCAATACAGCGGCGAACATCGTTTCTCCAACCAACGTATTCCAAAACGTAGCGCCGAAACTAATCAACGAGAATCGCGGCGTCATTCTGACGGGCATTATCGGCATTGTCCTGATGAGCTGGGAGCTTTTAAAAAGATTAGGCTGGCTCGAGACCGATGTCAGTCTGGAAAGTCTGTATTCAAACTGGCTGATCGGCTACTCAAGCCTGCTTGGACCCATCGCCGGCATCATGATAGTCGACTACTTCCTTGTGAAGAACCAACAGTACGACGTGCTAGCGCTGTATAAGGACAACGCTGGTTACCCGGCTTGGAATCTCGCCGGATTTATTGCATTTTTGGTTCCAGTCGGCTTGACCATCGCCGCACTGCTCGGCGACAAAATGGACGTCGTATTTTTGGAGCGTTATCTGTCCTGGTTCTATACTTATGGATGGTTCACGGGGTCAATACTCGGCGGCCTGATCTATTACGTCGTGGCTAAGAAAAATTAGGAGTTAACGATGGCAGTACTCATCAAAGGCGGCACCGTCGTCAACGCTGACCGCTCGTTTCGTGCCGACGTGCTGTGCGAAGACGGGCTAATCACTGCGGTTGGTAACGGACTCGATGCGCCATCCGACACGACAGTCATTGACGCTGGTGGAGAATACGTAATGCCTGGCGGCATTGATCCGCATACGCACATGCAGTTGCCGTTTATGGGCACTGTTGCGAGCGAAGACTTCTATTCGGGTACTGCCGCTGGCCTTGCCGGCGGCACGACGATGATTATTGACTTCGTCATTCCCGCTCCGCAGCAGAACATCATGGAAGCCTACCAGCAGTGGCGTGAATGGGCCGAGAAGTCAGTTGCCGACTATTCGTTTCACGTTGCAGTCACGTGGTGGGACGACTCGGTGCACGCCGACATGGAAACACTCGTCAAAAAGCACGGCGTCAATAGCTTCAAGCACTTCATGGCTTACAAAAACGCGATCATGTGCGATGACGAGGTGCTCGTTAATAGCTTTACGCGTGCGCGCGAACTGGGCGCAATTGTCACTGTGCACGCCGAAAACGGCGAACTAGTATTCCGCCTGCAAAAAGACGTGTTTGAAAAAGGTGTCACCGGGCCGGAGGGCCACCCGTTATCGCGCCCACCCGAGGTAGAAGGCGAAGCAGCAAATCGCGCAATTCGAATTGCCGAAGTATTGAAAGTGCCGCTCTACGTCGTGCATAACTCGTGCATTCAATCGCTTGAGGCAATTACGCGAGCGCGCAATGAAGGACAGCGAGTCTTTGGTGAGGTTCTGGCCGGCCACCTGCTGATTGACGATAGCGTCTATCGCGATACGGACTTTGAGACAGCGGCCGCACATGTCATGAGCCCCCCATTCCGTTCAAGCGAGCATCAAGCCGCACTTTGGCGAGGACTGCAATCCGGCAATCTGCAAACTACGGCAACCGATCACTGCTGTTTTTGTGCCGATCAAAAAGCGGCTGGCAAAGATGACTTTCGGATGATTCCCAACGGAACCGGTGGCGTTGAGAATCGGCTCGAAGTTCTGTGGCACCACGGTGTACGCACCGGTAAGCTGACGATGAATGAATTTGTTCGCGTAACTTCGACCAACACTGCACAAATTTTCAACATCTATCCACGCAAGGGAAGTGTATCCGTCGGCGCGGACGCAGACATTGTGGTTTGGGATCCCGAAGCGACAAAAACAATTTCTGCGAAAACCCACAAGCAAAATGTTGACTACAATATTTTCGAGGGTATGACCGTCACCGGATGTGCATCGCATACGATTAGCCAGGGAAATGTCGTGTTTGCAAACGGTGAACTCAATGTTGAACGCGGCGCCGGTCGATACATCGACCGCCCGGCTTTCGCATCGTATTACGATGCCTTGAACTTGCAGGCTCAACATGCCGAGCCGGTTGCGGTAAAACGCTAGACAGGCAACTCCTATGGCCAAAAACTCTCAATCTGATGTTCGTCCAGAGCGCCTGAAAAAGACCGAAATTGATAAGAATTTCAGTGATTTGCATCCGCCGCTGACGCGTGCCGAAGCACTTATCGAGGCTGATCGCTGTTACTTTTGCTATGACGCACCGTGTACGACGGCGTGCCCTACTGGCATCGACATTCCTGGTTTCATACAAAAGATTCGCAGTGACAACGTGCGTGGTTCAGCGCACACAATTTTGCGTGAGAACATAATGGGCGGTATGTGCGCGCGTGTTTGCCCAACCGAAGTGCTCTGCGAAGAGGCCTGCGTCCGCAACACGCATGAGGAGAAGCCGGTCAACATTGGCTTGTTGCAACGCTACTCGACCGATCCAATATTCGAATCGAAAACGCAGTTATTTGAGCGAGCCGCGAGCAGCGGCAAGACCATTGCTGTCGTTGGTGGCGGGCCAGCAGGACTGTCTTGCGCACATCGGCTTGCGACGCTTGGTCACGATGTAGTGATCTACAACCGCGACAGCAAGCTGGGCGGTTTGAACGAGTACGGTATCGCTGCCTATAAAACCGTCAATAATTTTGCGCAGCAGGAAGTTGATTACATATTGTCTATCGGCGGCATTGACGTCAAAAACAACGTATCTCTGGGTGCCGACTTTTCGCTCGCCGAACTGCGCGACCAGTACGACGCTGTTTTTGTCGGCATTGGTCTCGCCGCCGTCAACGAACTCGGTCTGGACAACGAAGATCTTGACGGCGTCGAAAGTGCGATCGATTACATCGCTGAGCTGCGCCAGTCGGACGACAGAAGTTCGCTTCCCGTTGGCCGCAATGTCGTCGTCATCGGTGGCGGCATGACAGCGATCGATATCGCCGTACAAAGCAAGCGACTGGGCGCTGAACATGTTGCAATCGCGTATCGTCGCGGACCCGAACAAATGGGTGCGAGTGAGTTCGAACAACAACTCGCCCAAACCAGCGGCGTAGCGATTCATCACTGGGTCGTACCGGTTGCGATCAGCAATGATGATGGTCCGATTTCAATTGAATTGGCGAAGACTGAACTTGGCGGCAATGGTCGACTCGGTACGACCGGCGAGACAATCTCGTTGCGAGCCGACGTGGTGTTCAAAGCCATCGGCCAGAAGCTTGTCGACGATGGTCTGGATGGCATGCAGATTGAGGCCGGTCGCATTGTTGTCGACGAAAACCAGGCGACAACACTTGAGAATGTGTGGGCCGGCGGCGATTGTGTCGTCGGTGGCGATGACCTGACGGTATCCGCCGTTCAGCATGGCAAAGTTGCGGCGCTCGCAATCGACAGGAGCTTTACCAATGGCTGACCTGACTTCCGAATTTCTTGGCATTCGCTCGCCGAATCCGTTCTGGCTTGCATCCGCACCGCCAACCGACAAGGCGTACAACGTGAACCGCGCTTTTGAAGCGGGCTGGGGAGGTGTTGTCTGGAAGACGCTCGGCGAAGATCCGCCCATCGTCAACGTGAACGGCCCGCGCTACAGCGCACTGCACAGTAATGAGCGTCGCGTCATCGGTTTTAACAATATTGAATTGATAACGGATCGACCGCTGCAGACCAACCTGGATGAGATGCGCCAGATCAAGCGCGACTGGCCTGATCGGGCATTAATCGCCTCAGTCATGTTGCCGATGAACAAGGAATCCTGGGCTAAGTATGTACCTATCATTGAAGATACGGGCGCCGATGCATTCGAATTGAATTTCGGCTGCCCGCACGGCATGTCCGAACGTGGCATGGGTGCGGCAGTCGGTCAGGTTCCTGAGTACATTCAGATGGCGACCGAATGGTGCAAGCAAGCCGCGAGCATTCCGGTCATCGTCAAGCTGACGCCAAACGTCACAAATATCGTGCCTCCAGCTACGGCCGCGCAGAATGGCGGCGGGGACGCCGTATCGCTGATCAATACGATCAACTCAATCATGCGTGTTGATTACGACACGCTGACCATGTTCCCTACCACCGACGGTATGGGCACGCACGGTGGTTATTGCGGAGAAGCCGTAAAACCGATTGCGCTGAACATGGTCGCCGAGATCGCACGCAATGCGGAAACCGCAAAGCTGCCGATATCCGGAATTGGGGGCATAACGAATTGGCGCGATGCCGTGGACTTTCTGGCACTGGGCGCGTCAAACGTTCAGGTATGCACAGCTGCCATGGTCTACGGCTTCAAGATTATCGACGACCTGACTGACGGCTTGAGTGTGTTTCTTGACGACAAGGGCATGAGCTCGGTATCCGAGCTCGTCGGCAAAGCAACGCCGAGTGTGACCGACTGGCAGTACTTGAATCTTAATCATGTTTCCAAGGCCGTTATCGACCAGGACCTGTGCATCAAATGCGGTCGCTGCCACATTGTCTGCGAGGACACATCGCATCAGGCGATCACGAACTCGGTTAACGGCGAAAGACACTTCGAAGTGATTGACGACGAATGCGTTGGCTGCAACCTGTGTGTCAGTGTCTGCCCGGTCGATAATTGCATTACGATGCAGCCCATGACCGAGGGTATCGACGCTCGCACTGGCAAGCCGATATCGAACAAGGTTGCCAACTGGACAACGCATCCAAACAACCCGATGCGCAAGCAGGAATAGTTCAATGACCGATGACGAACTTCTCGACGCCGCACGGACCGTTCGGGAGCTAGCCTACTGTCCTTACTCCGATTTTCGCGTAGGTGCAGCCATTATTGACGAAAACGGCAATGTTCATATTGGCTGCAACGTCGAAAATGCAGCTTACCCCCAGGGCAGCTGCGCCGAAGCCGGCGCAATATCTGCAATGGTCGCAGCCGGTGGCCAGCGCATTGTAACTATCGCTGTCGCCGGCGGCGGCAATAAAACGCGCGCGTGCACACCCTGCGGTGGCTGCAGGCAGCGCATTAATGAATTCTCAGACTCCGAAACGCGAATTATCGTCAAGGACAATGACAACGAGTGGCATACGTACACGATGGACGAGTTGCTACCCGCCTCATTCCATCTGTAAAGCCGTCACCTCATCACGAGTTGGCAATGACGGTTGCGCCCCCATTCCGGTTGCCGTAACAGCACCGGCACAGCAGGCGAAATTGAGCGCATCTTCCGGACTCTGACCTTCGACCAATGCAACGGTGAGCGCAGCCGTGAATGTATCTCCGGCCGCGGTCGTGTCAATTGCATCGACGCGTGGTGGTTTGACTCTTGCCAGGTCTTCACCGCCCTTGCTCAGTACAGCGCCAGCCGCACCGAAGGTCGTTACGATCATTCCAGGACAAGCCGAAAGGCTGTCTCCGTACCATGCGGATTCCGACTCATTCACCACGACGAGATCGGCGCGTTGCAGAACAGTGACGTCAACATGCCTTGCTGGCGCAAGATTCACACAGAAGAAACCGGAAAAATTGGCCGCCGCATACGCGATGGTTTCGGTCGGCACTTCGAGCTGGCAAATGAGCGCATCAGCTGAAGGGATACTTAGCGAATCCGGTGATAATTTTCGATTCGCACCCGGAGCGACGACAATTTGGTTCTCGCCCGACTTTGAGACCGCGATCAACGCAACGCCGGTCGGCGTATCGTCCACTGCGATACAGCCATCGAGATCGACACCGCCCGCGCGTAGCAGTTCCAAAGCTTCATCGGCCGCAGCGTCATTGCCTACGCGCGCCAGCAGGCAAACGTCGGCGCCAAGACGCGCTGCCGCCAAAGCCTGATTGGCACCCTTGCCGCCCGGGTAACGATTCAGCTCAGCACCGGTGACAGTCTCTCCAGGCGCGGGCAATCGATCAGCAGACGCGACGATATCGAGATTGACTGAGCCTATGACGACAATTGAGGTCATGCTGCGTTACCGAATCGATCAAGTCGTTCAATCAGCAAGTCATAAAAACCGGGTGCGTCGACGGCGTGAATCCAGGTCGCATTGATCGGCCGATCAGACACGTGCCAAAAGTCGACAGCTGTATGCCCCATTGTAAGCTCGGATTCTGTTTCGACCGCGATATTGCATTGCTTACCTTCGAACAGCTCAGGTTTCAGAAGCCAGGCGATTGTGCATGGATCGTGCAACGGCGCCCCCTTCGATGCGTACTTCACCGTGTCGTAGCGATCAAAAAAACTCAGCATGTCGGCGGTTGCGACCGCGACTGAATTGCCCAAAGCTCTGATGCGCTCAACACGATCTTTTGTCGACAAGACCTGATGCGTGACATCCAGCCCCATTGCCGTAATCGGCCGACCGCAATTGAACACGATATCGGCTGCGTGCGGATCGACGAGGATATTGAATTCGGCTGACGGCGTACGATTGCCGCCCTCGCGCATCGCGCCGCCCATTAGCACGATTTGCTCGATACGCGAATGAATTGCAGGCTCGCGCGTAAGTGCGGTCGCGATATTGGTTAGAGGTCCGGTTGGGACGAGCGTGACCGATGATGCATCGGCAGCGAGCAGCGTCTCGACGATGAAATCGACCGCGTGTCCGGGCTGCAGCGGCGTATCGGGTTCGAATACATCGATTCCGTTAATGCCAGTCTCACCATGAATGGCTTCTGCTGTTCTGAGGCGCCGCTTAAGAGGCTCGGCGCAACCGGCAAAGACCGGTGCGTTTTTCACGCCTGCAATATCACACATCATGCGCGCATTCCGTTGGGTAAGATCCAGCGGAACATTGCCGCCGACGGTGGTGATACCCAGTAACTCAAGTTCGTCAGGCGATGCGAACGCAAGCAAAAGTGCAACAGCATCGTCCTGCCCGGGATCGCAGTCGAGAATGATCTTTCGAGTCATCAGCTAGAACGTCAGCAGCAATCCAGCAAGAGCAGCGCTCATCAAGTTTGACAATGATGCTGCCAACACGCACTTCATCCCAAAACGGCCAATCAGCTCTTTCTTTTCAGGCACGAGTACGCCGAGCCCGCCGAGAAGAATCGCGATAGACGAGAGGTTCGCGAAGCCGCATAGAGAAAAGGTAACGACTGCGATGGTTCGTGGACTCATGCCCGCGAGATACTCGTTCAAGTGTGAGAACGCAACGAACTCGTTCAATATCAATTTTTCACCAAACAATGCACCTGCGGCCTCGGCCTCAGCCCACGGCACGCTCAACAGGTACATTAGCGGCTGGAAGACTTTGCCGAGTATTGACTGCAACGTGACTCCGTCAATTCCGACCAGACTGAAAAGTCCACCGACAAGCCCGTTGAACAGTGCGATCAAGCCAACAAACGCAACTAACATGGCACCGATGTTGGCGGCCAGGCGCAAGCCGTCTGTGGTACCCGAAGCCGCAGCAAGAATGACGTTGCGGTGCGAACTACGCTCCATGACGAGCTTCTCATGACCGCCCGGCGGGACCGGTTCCGTGTCCGGCATTATGATTTTCGCCATGAGCAGGCCACCCGGCGCCGCCATGAATGCCGCTGCCAGGAGATAGGTGATGTTTGCGCCCATCAGCACATAGCCCGCGAGGACAGTGCCGGCAATCGAAGCGAGGCCCGACACCATGACGGCAAAAAATTGCGGTTCCGTCAGCCCTCTAAGATAGGGTCGCACGACCAATGGCGCCTCTGTTTGGCCGACAAAGATATTGGCTGCCGCGTTCATCGACTCGACCGCGCCCGTGCCAATTATCCTGTGCAACGCGCCGCCGACAATCTTGACGATCCATTCCATGATTCGCAGGTGATACATGACAGACATCAATGCGGCGAAAAAGATGATGATCGGCAGAACGTTGATCGCGAAACTGAAACCGACAATATCGATATCGCCCAGTGGCCCGAAAACCATATCGATGCCTGCTTTCGAATAGGAAATAATCGCAAGCACACCCCTGCTCAGGCCATCGATGGCGGCCCGGCCTGCATCGAAATACAGCACGAATGCCGCGATTGCCGCCTGCAGCGCCAGTGCTGCACCGACAACACGGAGATTGATCGCTTTGCGGTTGCCTGAGAATGCATAGGCGATCCCCAATATGACCACAACGCCGAGAATTCCAATGTAATTGCCCATGCTGGCCCCCACCTATGTTGTTCTTATTAGTAATGCGGACCCCAAGTCTACCGTATCGGGAACCCGTATTGCTTAGCTGTTTCGGGTCAGAATCTCGGCGACGACGGGCCTCGTTGCCGGGACCTCTGAACTCATTGTGCAGGCGCTCAGGACCAGCGCCTCGACCTTATCTGCGTCGGCCTCGCTCGCGGCATGCACGACGGCCAGCGGCCTGTCCTGATCCAGTTGCGAGCCGATAGTCGCGAATTCGCTGAAGCCAACAGACATGTCCAGGGCTTCGCCGACCTTGCGCCGACCGCCACCGAGTTCGATGATTGCATTGCCTACGGCATAGGTATCAACGGCCGTCAGAATGCCGTCAGTATGGATCTCGCGAACAACTGGCGCGACTGCGAGATGTTTATCAGGACGTTCGACAAAGTCCTTGGGCCCGCCCAGCGCCGCAACCATTCGCGCAAATATCTCCAGTGCCCGACCACTGCAGACTGCCTCATCGACCTTCAACAGCGCTTTCTCGCGCGCTGGCTCGACGCCAGTCACAACCAGCATCTCGGCACATAGCCCCATTACCACAGCATCCAGTCTTGGCTCACGATTGTCGTTTCTCAGATAACGCACAACCTCAAGAATTTCCAGCGCATTGCCCGCGTTTCGACCCAGCACTTCGTTCATGTCTGTAATCAGCACATGCGTCTTTAAGTCAGCCAACGCCGCTGTCGTTACGATACTTTCAGCCATCTCGTGCGCACGTTCGTGCGTTGACATGAAAGCTCCGGAACCAACTTTGACATCCATCACGAGTGCATCGAGACCGGCGGCTATTTTCTTCGCAAGAATCGATGCCGTAATTAGCGGCACCGATTCAACAGTCCCTGTGACATCGCGAATAGCGTAGAAACGTCGATCGGCTGGTGCGAGGTCAGCCGTTTGACCAATAACGGCACAACCTACTTCCTTTACGACGTTGCGAAACACTGCGAAGTCCGGCGCCGTGTTGTATCCCGGTATCGACTCAGCCTTATCGGTAGTTCCACCCGTATGCCCGAGGCCACGGCCGGAAATCATCGGCACATAGCAACCGCATGCCGCCGCAATCGGTGCCAACATAAAGCTAACCTTGTCGCCGACGCCGCCTGTGGAATGTTTGTCGACGACCGGACCGTCCAATTCGAGATCCTGCCACTCGAGCACTGTGCCCGATGAAGACATGCTCATCGTTAGTTTCGCGATCTCGTCAAACGACAACGAGTTTAGGAATATGGCCATCGCGAGCGACGACACTTGTTCGGCCGGCAGGCTTCCGTCTGCAAGACCGTCAACGAAAAACTGGATTTGCTCGTCTGAAAGAACGCCGCCATCGCGCTTGGTGCGAATTACGTTTGTGAACAGCATTAAGTTGTAAAACCACGCATCGGCATGTCTGCGCCGCGTTGCAACCAATTTTCCGCAGGATAATGCGAATTCTGCTCAATGACGTGAAAAGTGTACGCATGTCTCGACCGGTCAGAACGATTGGGGCCACTCAGATGTGGCGCGCGGCCATCAAAGATGACCAGTGTCCCGGCTTTTGCCTCGGCGGCCACGGTCGCGTTCTCGGGCCAGGGCGAATCGTCGAGCGTCTTGTATGTCATCTTGCCGTCACTCGCACGATACTGAAGTTCCTTGAGCGGATCCTTGTGTACGCCCGGAATAAAATGCATGCAGCCGTTTTCAGTTGTCGCGTCTTCCAAGGCAAACCAAAAGCCTATGCATGATTCAGGATCGGTATAGAGGTACGTCGAATCCTGGTGGACACGCACCTCTCCTCCGATGCGCGGTGGCTTCAAGATATACATCGACTGCAACAGGAGCGGGTTCTCGTAGCCCAGACTGTCCGCCGCCATGGCCAACTCCGGTGTTCTCGAAAACTCATCGAACATAGGATCCAGGTCATGCAGGGCATGGCCTATTTTGTTGAGGCTGTTCTCCTTCGACTGCTGCAGCTCACCCTGTTCGTCAAACGCTTCGTTTTCGAAGAAAAACCGAATCTTGTCGCCCGACTCCTCGAAGTAGCGGTCCCCCAGTTGGGCATCCCCGTGTTCGATATCGTCCGCCGCTGAAAACACGTGTTTGATTTCAGAGAGGTCAAATTGCTCGATCAACTCGAGCGTGTGCTCACGCAGTTTTGCACATCGCTCGGGTGACACGAAACCTTCCAGAATAAGTACACCAGCATCGCGAAAGTCGGCGACCATCTCGGCCGACAAGCGACCATCGGGCGGCGCTGTATAGGTGGGTAATCGGTTCATAGGGCATCATTCTAACGGCAGTGTTAGTCTCAGTATAACCAGATTTCATTCGATAGAGTCCATACATGAACTTACAGATTCGCATACTCCTGTTCACCATTTCGCTATCTCTGGTG
>JBPCYB010000057.1:0-149142 GCA_051007995.1 Woeseiaceae bacterium
TTCATCCAGGCGAAAAACTCGGCAGCCCGGACTTCGTCTGAATCGGTCGGACAGATTTCGCGCAACGCGATAGACACGGCTTCGGGTTTCAGCTCGCGTACGACGGACATTTGCTGTTCGGACGTATATTGGCCAACCGCCTCTGTTGTTACCTGGATCACAAGCTCGTCACCAACATGGTCACGAACGGCTGTGATTGCCTGCCTGTAACGCATCGGATCCAGCGTATGTTTGCCGTCGTCATCTCGTACATGCAAATGCAAAATCGAAACACCTGCATCGCGTAAGGCGACTGCATCACTCGCCGATTCGTCTGCAGTGACTGGCAACGCAGGGTGGTCTTCATGCCCACGGCGCGCACCGTTCGGTGCCGACATGATGATGACTTTCTCCTGCGCGAATCGTCCGCAGTCAGCACTCACATTCTTAGATCCACTTGATCGACAACTTTACCGAGCTTGTCGACTAACTCTGCAACATTGTTTTCGGTATAAATAAATGGCGGTGCTAGCAGCACGTGCGCGCCCGTACAACCGTCGGCGGTGCCACCTCCTGGATAGATGATCAACCCCTGCTGCATCGCCGCACTCTTTAGGAACCCAGCAAGCGACGCATCCGCCGGCGACTTCGTCTTTCTGTCGGAGACGAGTTCTAAGCCAAGCAGAAGCCCGCGACCCCGAATGTCTCCAACGAAGGAATGCTCGGCAAATCTCGTTTGTAATTCGTTGCGCAGCAAATCGCCCATGCGACGAACGTTTTGCAGTAAGTCCTGCTCATCTAGCACCTGTGACACGGCCAATGCGGCGGCACAAGCCGTGGCATGGCCAATGTAGGTGTGACCATGCGAGAACGAACCAAATTCTGTGACTATCGCGTCGTGAATAAAATCTTGCACAATCGTTGCGCCGATCGCCTGGTAGCCGCCGCCAAGCCCTTTCGCGATTGTGACCATGTCGGGAACAACGCCATCCTGCTCAAACGCAAAATACGTTCCCGACCGACCACTGCCACACATGACCTCGTCCAATATCAACAGAATATTGTGGCGATCGCAGATTTCGCGAATGTGTTTTAGGTAGCCGTCGACCGGCGGCACCGCACCGAGTGTTGCGCCTACGACAGTCTCTGCAATGAATGCGGCGATGTTGTCGGCACCGTGGTCGGAGATAGCCTTCTCAAGTGAGTGCGCAGATCGCGCGCCATATTCATCGTCTGATTCGTCATCGCGCTGATGTCGATAGGCGTAGCACGGATCGATTTTCGGCCAATCGTGCAGAATGGGCGCGTAGATTTCTTGCCGCCCTGGATTGCCTGATAGGGACAAGGCGCCAACAGTGTTGCCGTGATAACTCTGGTTGCGGCTGATAACAATGTGTTTGTCATTCTTGCCTTGTGACAGCCAGAACTGACGCGCGAGCTTTATTGCCGCCTCATTAGCCTCGGAACCGCCAGTCAAGAAGTACACGCGTGCACCGTCGGCGGGGAATCGTTCAGCCAGCCTGGCAGCAACGCCTTCCTGCGGCGCATTCGTGAAGAACGCTGTGTGCGCATATGCGAGTTTGTCCAGCTGAGCCTTGATGGCTTCGACGACTAAGGGATGGCCGTGCCCCAGACAGCTGACGGCCGCTCCGCCACTTCCATCGAGATACTGTTTGCCGGCGCTATCGCTGAGATAGACGCCCTTGCCGGTTGCGGCTTCCGGATATGCGTGACCCGGGTTGCGATAAAACACTTTGCTCATATGCTGGATGATCCGCCACTGAAGCGCCTTTCGGCAACATCAAGAAATCGATTTAGAACCACACTTACCGCTACAGCGGGTCGGCGCAAACTAAAACCCGTAATTCGCCGGGGTGTCTCAATCGGAATCGCGCAATCCGGCGGCGTCTTCTTGCTGACCAATCGCGCCAACATCTGTCCGCTGACCGTTGCCATTGCGATACCGCGACCGTTACACGAAGAGGCACCCCAATAGTTCTCACCGACATCGAAAATTTTCGGTAGGTGGTTGTCTGTCAGCGCGAGATAACCACTCCATCCGAATTCCCATGCGATCTCGCCAAGTTGCGGAAATCGTTCTTTGGCGCCACGATGCAAATGAGCAAACAAACCGTCATGTTCATCGCCGGCCGTGGCGCTCGCACCGCCCGTGATTAATCGCTTATCAGCTGTCAGACGAAACGACGTAAGAAGTCTCTGCGTGTCCGACGCCGATTCTCCACCGGGCAGTATCTCTCGAGAAAGACCTGTTGGCAGCGGCGCAGACGCGATTTGTGCGGTCCGTACAGGGATAAGGCTGCCGTATAGATCAGCAACATTCTGGTTGTAGGCATTGGTACAAACTAGGACAGCTTCGCTACGCAATAGCCCGTTCGGTGTCGACACACACCACTGCTCGTCTTGCCGTTCGATACGCAGTGCCGGGCTTTGCTCGAATATCTGCGCGCCCGCCTTCCGGGCGGCGACGGCAAGACCGCGAACAAAGGCAAGAGGATTAAGCGAACCGCCACGCGGATCAATAGTCGCTGCAACATAGAAGTCGGTACCAAGTCTTGTACGCAGGTCAGCAACGTCGATCATGTCTGTGTCAGCGCCGAGCTCCTGCCACGCGCGCACGCGACGCTCGAGAATCGGCAATGCGCGACGAGCATGCGCGGCCTGGATCCATCCCTTGCGCTGCAGATCGCAATCGATGCCGTGCTTCTCGACAAGTCCCGCTACGACATCGGGCGCTTGACCTGAGAGACGCAACAATCGATCCGCCGCATCGCGACCAAGAATTTTGCGAACCTCATGTGGATCGCGCTTGAGACCGGGTGCCAACAGCCCGTTGTTTCGCCCCGACGCGCCCCAACCTACTTGGGCAGCATCGATGACAGCCACGTCCACACCGTTTTCGGCAAGCTCCAGCGCCGCAGCAAGCCCCATGAAACCAGCGCCAACAACAGTAACGTCGGCCTTGAGCGTTGTAGACAATGGAGGGCTTGGCGTTTGTGCGGGCGTCGTCGCTGTCCACAAGGACGCGGTTGGTGGCATGGCATGACCGGCGGAGAAAGGAGTTTCCATCGGTGAATCAGAACCTGGTCAGCTTGGCTCGCTCTCGGTGAACTGCAATGTAACACCGCAGGTGTAATCGGGCGCAACCTGAATTTCACCGTCAGCAGACTCAGTGTATTGAACGCCGTTGCTGGCGAGTAGTTTGGCCGTTTGTTGCAACTTGCTCACTCGCAATGTCATCACGTCGAGGCCGGGCGCCGCATCATTCAATCGCAGCACTATTCTCTGACCGCTGGGCACGCGCAGCGCGACTCCGGCGTCATCGACGTCGACGGCATCGTCGCCCAACAGTCGACGCATTTTTTGCGCGCAGGATGCAATGTCCTTGATCGTACCCGACATGCTGTTGACACCAAGGCAGCCGTTTGCGTGTTCGAGAAACTCTGGTCGCCGTGTCAGCTCAGGGGTCAAGTGTTGAATGACGACGACATGCATGAGACCTTCAATGTCATCGGCGGCAGGCGCAAACAGCTCGAAAGACGGCTGCGTCCATCCCTCCGGATGTTCGAAATTGCGTGTCAACTGACGTAGCTCTCCTGTATCGATTCCGCTTTCGATTGCAGCCTGGTAGCTGGCCTTAACATCGTCAGTAGCGAATGCGACGCCCATCAGACCCTCGCCATGTTCTGCAAGGTGCGAATCCAGGTGCATGGTGAAACGCGATGCATCAATAATGCCGCGCATCTCGAGGTAGTCGTCATTAAACATGATGCAAAGATTGCCGGTGCCCCACTGGATATGGCTACCGCGCGGCGGCACCGTAAAACCAAGACGCTCATATGCCTCGCGCGCTTGCTCGAGGTCGTTGACTGCAACGACTGGATGGTCGATCGATTGAATACCGTTGTGCATGCTCACATGGACAAATAGTTGCCGACGGACTCGAGTTCGCGCTCGCGAAACGCAGCACATTCGACGTTTTCGGCGATTGCTTCGTCTAGCTCACTATCAATACCCGCAACGAAACGTTCCGGTGCGCTGTAGAAGTCGCGCAGTACTTCGGCGTTTTCAGTTGTGCAACGCATGAGTTGGCCTGGCAGGTCAACCATGCTGCCCGCCGGCACGAGCTCGCGTAACGCAGCATCGTTTTGCATCACCCAATTCAGCAGCATCTCGTTATTGTCCTCCCAGACGACCAGCCGCGCGATAATCGTGCCTATGTCGACCGGTTGCAGTTCGCCGCTCAAGATATATTCCAGAATCAGCTCGACCGCAGCTGGATCTCGAAACGACCCGATCGCTCGCACGTAATTGCGCCGTTCGCCCGGCGAAGATTTCGCCACTGCTTCGAGTCGATCGCGGTAGCGGTGGAAGGTTGCGACATCGCCCCAACGAGACGCTGTGCGTAACGATACTGCTGCCAGATCCGATGGCGGAACATCTCCGCTAAGGTACTGCTCGGCGACTTTCGATACTGCCGCTATCGCGCGATCGTCCTGTCCGTAACTCGCCAGCCACAACAGTACCTGGGCGCGCATTTCTGTAACGTCCGGTGATTCGCCCGGTATTGTCTCTGTACCAATTCGGTCGAGGGTTGGTCCGAGCAGGTCGCGTAAGAACTCGGCGAATGGCTCGCGTAACTCCGGAGTAATAAACGTCAGACGCACTTTGCCCAGCTGGTCCAGCACCGATTCAATAACAGGAGCTTCAGTGTCCCTGGAGACTCCCTGCATGGCGCGAAGATAATCCTCGCCGTCGAGTTTGTCTGCACCGAGCAATGTGTAGAGATTGGTCAACAAGCCCATTCGCTCGCGAACTGACAAATGCGTTGCAGCATCCGCGCCGAGCTCGGTCAGCATGTCATCCGGAATGCTCCAACGGTAGTAACCGCTTTGCTCCGCATTCGGCAGAATCCATTTGACATCACCACCAATCTCGACGACCTCTGTAGCCTCATCAACGATAAGGTCCGCCGTCATAATCCGATCGCCCACCAGGTACTTGTATTGCAACGGGATAACCCAGGTTTGCGAATCATCGGTCGATTCTCCGGACATCTGCAAACGCCGTTGCGAGAACTCGAACAGACCGTTGCCTTTGCTGCTTACGGATATCAACGGTATGCCGGCCTGGTTTACAAAACCAGCAAGCCCACCGGCAAGGTCAAATTCTGCACCGGCGTTGATTTCGGCCCACAAATCATCTGCGACGGCATTCTGTCGACTGAATTTGCGTATGTAGCGTACGACACCATCGCGAAAAATTTCGGAACCTACAGCGTCTTCAAACATCGCCAGTACAGCTTTGCCCTTGTAGTACGACAGAAAAATGCCGTCCGAAAAATTATCTGTAGATTTAAAGTCGTGCCTGACCGGCTTGGTTGTCGATCGCGCATCCATGTCCATTACACGGAACAATGTGCGGAGCTCTGGCAGCGAGATACTGAAATCCGGATAGACGGCTTCGGCAGTCTTGTCGCCCATCCAGTCAGCAAATGACTCGTTCAGCCAGAGATCATTCCACCATTGCATCGTCACGAGATTGCCGAACCACTGGTGCGCGAGCTCGTGCGCCGTGATTTTTATCAATGTGGACTTCTGCGAGGCGCTGGCTGTCTCGTCGAGCAACAGAAAGAAGTCGGAATACGTTATCGCGCCAGGATGCTCCATCGCTCCCGAAAACGCCTGGTTGGTGGCGATCAGGTCGAGTTTCTTGAACGGATACGGCTGACCAAAATAGTCCTCGAGGTACGCGAGTAATGGCGGCGTCGTTTCGACGGCCATTGCAGCAAGATGAGACTTACCGCGCGGCACAACCACATTGCCGGGAATCGACATGCCTTCGATTGGCACTAATTCGAACGGCCCGACAGCGACCGCAATCAAGTAGGACGGCAAAGCCGGGGTCGAATCGAAAACAACTGTCTTGCTGTCGCCTTCCTCGGTAATCGATACGACCGGTGTATTCGTTATCGGCGTGACGCCGGTCGGCACGATCATGGTCATTTGCCACGGAAATTTGAACCCCGGCTCGTCGAAACAGGGAAATGCCTGGCGTGCATCTATCGCCTCGAATTGACTGAAGATGTAGTGGTCACCATCTTGCTCAGTACGATTGATGCCCACTCCGTCGTCGTTAAAATTATTGCTGAATTCGATCTGCACTTCGTAGCTGCCCGCAGCGATGGGTTGTCCCGTCGTAATCGTCAGCAAACCGTGTTCACCGGACTCGTGCGTCACATCGAGTGACACATCGTTCTGCGAAACCGCCAGCGATGTAATCTCCATATCCAGGGCGTGTAGCCGAATATGCGGCGACTCACTTGCTACCTCGACCGTTATGCGTGTGCTGCCAGAATAGTCGGCGCTCTCAGGGTCGATATACAGGGTTAATTGTTGCGCTGTTGGCGCGACATTGTCGGCCAGTCGATAGGGGTCAGCCGCCTCGGTCACTGCCGTATTCTCGGTAGATTCCGAAGTATCGGTACTTTCATCAGCGCCACAGGCAGCCAGCAACAAAGCCGCGAATGGCACGGCCCAAAGACGAGTATTCATGATATTTCCCTGGAAATTAGTCTTGATCTGTACTTCTTTGATGTATCAGACATTAAGTTGGTTGCAATGCGATCAGTAGGTGCATCTCCGTACAGCCGAATAGCGGCTCGTGTAGTTTGATAGATCAATGTCCGGCCTCCCCACAATCGGGCTGAAACTGAAATACGTCGGTGCACTGTTTGCCGCCGTATTGTTGTTGTCATTCCTGACTCCGTTGGCAGCGCTCAACGAAAGCCTGTTGTCGTATCTCGGAATCGTTTGGTGGGCGATCCTACTCGGCTTGACATTTGGTGGTCTGATTGACTATTTCGTACCCGACGGATTTATCGTCCACTTTCTCGGCCAGCGACGCAAACGATCGTTGGTTTATGCCGTCTTCTCCGGTTTTCTGATGTCTGCATGCTCGCACGGGATTCTCGCCATTGCTATGCAACTTTACAAGAAAGGGGCAAGCGTCCCCGCAGTGATCACGTTCCTGCTTGCGTCGCCGTGGGCCAATCTGCCGGTTACGATTCTGTTGTTCGGTTTTTTTGGCTGGCAGGCCGCGCTTATCGTTATAGGCGCCATGCTGATTGCGTTACTGACCGGACTGATCTACATGGGCCTGGACAATCTCGGGCTGATCGAGGGTTCTCTACCTTCGGTAAAGAGCAACGATCGTTCATGGCAACGCCTCAGAGAATTCAAAGCCGCCGATGCTACCCGCGGCGTAGTCGCCGGCGCGATCAGACTCGCAAACATGGTGCTTTGGTGGCTCCTGATCGGCATTCTCGCAGCGGCACTGATTGGCGCCTACGTCCCTGCACACTGGTTTATGCAGTTTCTCGGAGCCGACTTCTCCGGGATGCTTTTGACCCTGCTATTCGCAACCATCATTGAAGTTTGCAGTGAGGGAAGTTCGCCAATCGCTTTTGAGATTTTTGATAACACGGGAGCATTGGGAAACGCGTTTATTTTTTTGATGGCAGGCGTCGCGACCGACTACACGGAAATCGGCCTGCTCTGGTCGACCATTGGCAAACGCACGGCCCTCTGGCTACCGATCGTCACTGTCCCGCAAATTTTGCTACTGGCCTACGTCCTGACTAATCTGTAACGACCGGCGCAGTATTTTCCGCTGAGCCGAGATCGACGCCGTCGTAAATCTCAGACAATCGTGTTTTCGCGTAATAGGTCTTGGCGTATGCCGGACGCGCTTTGATGCGCTCAAACCATGCACAAACGAGCGGGCAATCCGCCCAAATGTCGCTGAGTCCGAGGTTGTCCATGCGATCCAGCGTCGGGGTAATGCAGTAATCAGCCAAGGTCAGTTGTTCACCCATCAACCAGGGCCCACCGCTCTCAGCCAGACCTTTCTCCATGCGCTCGACGGTTTGTCGCAAACGATCAAGTGCGCTATCCGTCTCGCGATCATCGAAACCCTCTTCCTTGCGCATCTTCTTGTAGAACTGTTTGCGCATCGGGTGATTCTCAACAAACGTATCGAATTCCTCCTGCGAAAGCTTATCGAAGCGCTTACTTAAGTATTGATTGAATGACGGCACGCGTATGGCGGGTGTCGGTACTTCTTCGAAAAAACGCAGCCATTTGCGCATGTGCGCACGGCCGACAGGATCGGCAGGCGTCAACGAGTTTTCGGGAAAGACCTCATCGAGGTACTCGATGATGACCGACGAATCGATGATAACCGCATCGTCATGCAGCAATGTCGGAACCACACCGTTGGGATTGAGCTTGAGATACCAGTCTTGCAGGTGCTCGCGCTTGGCCGAGTTCAAAGGTCGATCCTGAAACTCCAAGCCCTTTTCCCATAGGGTCAGTCGGACTTTTTGGCTGCAGGTAGATTGTGGAAAATTAAGTAGTGTCAGTGTCACTAAACCGCCTCAAGTGAGCCATCAACGGCTCGCATCATTTGAGACGATTCTAAATCAACACGGTTGCGTCCTGCACGTTTTGATCGATACAACGCGCGATCGGCCTTCACAATGACGTCCGACAAACAAGTATCACCGTCCGCAATCCCGGCAACGCCGAAACTCGCGGTCATGATTACCTCACGATCGTCGTGCAACATTGGTGATGCGGCCATGCGCGTACAAAGCTCGTCAGCGATCTCGGTCGCTTCGACAATATCGGTACCCGGCAAGACCAGAGAAAACTCTTCACCGCCGATGCGGGCGACAATGTCTTCGATGCGACGTTTTTCCGACAACAATGCCGCAAAATGCGCAAGTGCTTCGTCGCCAGTTTGGTGACCAAATTCGTCATTGACGGATTTGAAATGATCAATGTCGGCCATGATGACCGATACCGTTTGCGACGAGCGTCGCGCCGTCGCGTAGGCCATCGCCGCTTGTTCGTTGAAACCACGCCGATTGAGCAAGCCCGTCAGCTGGTCACGAACGGCGATTTCTTTCATGTCTTCATAAAGATCCGACGCGAGCATAAAAATGATGAACATTGCCATGCCGACGAATCCGGCAGGAATAACCAGAATGCTCGCATGGGTAAACAGTGAACTCGCGGCTAGTTCTGCTTGCGAACCAAGACTGAATGCATACACTGCGGCCGGCAATTGAACGGTGGCAAAAAGGATCATCGTGATTGCAGCGGCCCATTCCGCTATGCGCGTCACCTTCCGATGCCGAATAACCATTGCAGCAGACATGAATAATGTGATCGACGCAACGAACGGCAATGCAGCTGTGCTAAATCCAGCGTGTGGGCGCACCACGGTCGTCCAGAAAATGCTGGCAAATATGAGGGCTGCAAATGGCCACAGATTATTAGGCAAATACTCGCATTCGGAACGCTGGCAATGACCGCGCAGCGCTAACGTAATCATCGCTAGTCCTAACGCATTCGCCGTCACCCAATAGGACGGGTAGTTCGGAAACAAGCTCGCGCTCAGATTGACGATCCAGTACAACGTCGAAGCAGCGAAAGCCATCGACCAATTCATCGCCCACGGCTTATGTCCAAGAGTCTTCCACGCCATGAAGAAGATGATTGCGATAATCAGGCTAGTCATCCCGAGCGCAGCCTGAATGTAGATGACTGGATACATCGTCATTCTGTTCTTATTCCCTATTGAGCCGCGCTATTGTGCCGCTTATTCCAGATGGCTATGTTGACGCACTGCTCGCTTTATTGCGAATCGAAAAATTTATTCGATCGCAAAATTATCGAGACCACGAACGGCGGCCGCTTTTACTTGTGCAATCACTCGATCACCGGGCCGCAAGTTTAATTCTTCCTGCGATCGTCGAGTGATGCGGGCGATGAGTCGCTCCTCCCCGGCTGCGACACGGACCAGTGTCGTCGGCGCACGAGTATCCTGGATATCATCGACAACAACGTCGAGTAGGTTCAATACGGTTGTTTGTGTCGGTCGCTCGCGGCAAAGACTGATATCGCTTGCACGAATTCGCAATCGCAAGTTTTGTTCTGCATCGCCAAGACGACCTGGCAACCAAAGTTGCCCACCTGAAAAAGAAACAAGCGTCAGACCATAACTGGCATCGTAGTCCGCGACCCGACCCAAGATCACCGATCCTGCTTCGTCACCCATCAGTTGTGGCAATTCGAGGTCGACGAGCACCGATTGCAATTCTCCGCTGGCTGCTACTTTGCCGGCATTCAGGACGATCAAGAAATCACACAGCCGGCAAATTTCATCCAGGTTGTGGCTCACATAGATTATTGGTGTTTGCGACTGTGCGTGCAGCCTGTCCAGGAACGGAAGAATTTCATCTTTGCGTGCGGCATCGAGCGAGGCCAGGGGTTCATCCATGAGCACGAATTTCGGCCCACGCAGCAATGCTCTCGCGATCGCGACGCGTTGCGCTTCGCCGCCCGACAGTTCATCGGGCCGGCGCGCGAGCAAATTCTCGAGCCCCAGTAACTCGATGATCGCGGCAAAATCAGGTCCGTCGTTGTTCGCACTGCGTCGCATGCCGTATTCGATATTGGCCTGGACATCGAGGTGACGAAACAACCGTGGCTCCTGGAATACATAGCCTATGTTGCGATCGAAAGTTGCGCGTGAGTACTTCTCATCCTGCCAGCGCTCTCCCGCGACGACGAGTTCTCCCGCTTGTGCATCCTCGAGTCCCGCGATACAACGCAGCAACGTAGTCTTGCCCGCACCGGATGCACCGAAAATTCCTGTTATGCCCCGCATCGGAATGTCCAATGCGACATCGAGCGAAAAGTCTTTGCGCTGCAACGCATACTTGAATTGCACTGAGTTGTTTTCGTTCATGATTGCTGCCAACGTCGATTGGCAACAAACATTGCGAGCAGAACGGCAAATGCGAATATGAGCAAGATTGCCGAGAGCTGATGTGCGGCGACGTAATTCAGCGTTTCAACCTGGTCGTAGATAGCGATTGAAATTAGTCGCGTTTCGCCCGGAATGTTGCCGCCCACCATCAGAACGACACCGAACTCACCGAGCGTATGCGCGAAACTCAGTACCGCGGCATTAAGATACCCACGCATGGACTGTGGCAACGCAATAGAGAAGAACGCGTCGCGTCGGTCGGCGCCGAGCGTCCAGGCTGCTTCAAGATCACGCTGATCAACCGATTCGAATGCACTCATGATCGGCTGCACAGCGAACGGCAAACTATAAATGCATGACGCGATCACTAAGCCGGCAAACGAAAACGTTAACGCGCTGCCAGTCAGTTCGACCCACCATTCGCCAATCGCGCCGGCCGGCCCAAGGAGAATGAGCAAATAGAAACCCATGACGGTTGGCGGTAATACAATAGGCAATGCAACGATCGCCTGAACAACGGGACGAGAACGTGAGCGCGTTCGCGCCAGCCACCAGCCGAGCGGTGTCGCGATCAAGAGCAACAGCAACATGGTTGTCGTTGCCAGCTGCACGGAGAGCCAAAGGGGCCCTAGATTCATTCAGGGAACTCCGTATCCGGAGTCTTGGATTGTGGCACGGGATTCGTCATTGCGCAGGTATGCGATAAAGCGCAGCGCGACTGGATTATTAGCTGCACGTTCCAATAAGACCGCCTGTTGCTCTACTGGCTTATAAGAATCCGCCGGAATCGGCCAGCGGCAAGTTGCGGCTGGCAAACGAGGATCGACGACTTGCGCGCGGGCGACCAGTGCGAATCTCGCGTTGCCAGTGACAGCAAAGTGCAATGCCTGCGCGACGTTCTCACCGTAGACGAGTTGCGGAGAAACAGCTTCCCAGTAACCGTTGGCTTGCAGGAACTCCTTAGCTGCCCGACCGTATGGAGCTGTCTCCGGATTGGCGATAGCCAATCGCGCGTTGCCGAGGTGAGATAGCGATTCCTGGCATTCAGTTGTGCCTTGTTCTCCTGACCACAACACCAACGTGCCTATCGCGTAGGTCATGCGCGAATGGCCGACGCCTATACCCTTCTTCACGAGGAGTTCGGGTCGTTCCGCATCCGCTGCGAGAAAAATATCAAAAGGCGCGCCGTGCACGATTTGCGCGTACAAGGCGCCGGTCGATGCTGAGCTGATACGAACGTCGTGCCCGGTAGCCGCGGTAAATTCGGCGGCAAGGCTCTCAGCCGTCGAACGAAAGTTACTGGCTACCGCTACAGTTAGTGGCGTCGCATACGCTGCACATGATGCGAGTAACGAAATAAGGATTGCTATGAGTCGCAAGGCAATCCTCCTCGTTGCTGGCTATGCGACGAACTGTTCCTCCTCAGTACTGCCGTCCAGCGCTGTTGTTGATGACAGGCCGTCCATGATCGTGTTTTGCACGGCATCAAAGTAGCCGGCACCGACGAAGGATTGATGCTTGGCAGCACGGAATCCGTATTGTTCGTCCGAGAATTCCTGCTCCTGAAGCTGTGAATAAGCATACATGCCATCGGCTTTGTAAGCACGAGCCAAGCGGAACATGCTTGAGTTCAGTGCATGCCAACCTGCCAAAGTGATGAACTGGAATTTATACCCCATCTTGCCAAGCTCTTCGCGGAAGTGACGCATCGTTTCGTCGTCGAGATTCGACTTCCAGTTGAATGACGGCGAACAGTTATAAGCGAGCAACTGGTCCGGATACTTTGCGTGGATAGCGTCGGCGAATTTCTGTGCCTGCTCCAGATCCGGCTTTGATGTTTCACACCAGATCATGTCTGCATAGGGCGCGTAGGCTAAGCCACGTGCGATCGCCTGATCGATGCCCGGTGTGGTTCGGTAAAACCCTTCCGGTGTCCGCTCGCCGGTAATAAACGGGTGATCACGTTCATCAGAGTCAGCCGTAATCAGGTTGGCGGCGTCAGCATCAGTACGCGCAAGCAACACAGTCGGAACGCCGAGAACGTCCGCAGCCAGTCTCGCCGCCGATAATTTGGCAACCGCCTCACTGGTGGGCACAAGGACTTTGCCACCCATGTGGCCACATTTTTTCGCTGACGACAGTTGGTCTTCGAAATGCACACCAGCCGCGCCAGAACGAATCATATTCTTCATCAATTCAAACGCGTTCAGATTGCCGCCAAAACCGGCTTCCGCGTCAGCAACAATCGGTGCAAACCAGTCAATGCTGTCGTCACCCGCGAGACAGTGAATTTCATCGGTTCGCTGAAACGCGTTGTTGATCCTCGAAACCATTTTTGGCACGGAATCGACCGGGTACAGGCTTTGGTCGGGGTACATCTCGCCCGAACTGTTACCGTCTCCGGCAACCTGCCAGCCCGAACAATAGATCGCCTTAAGGCCCGCCTGTATTTCCTGGATAGCCTGATTGCCGGTTAATGCACCGAGTGCACAAACTGGTTGTTCCTGGTTTACGAGCCGCCACAGTTTTTCCGCACCATGCTTGGCCAGCGTATGTTCAATCTGAATTGAACCACGCAACTTCACAACATCTGCAGCACTGTAGTTGCGCTCGATGCCTTTCCAGCGTGAACTATTTGCCCATTCAGATTCGAGTTGCGTGATTTGTTCTTGTTTGTTCATTTCATGCCTCCATTGCGTTCCATGCCGAGAGCACGACAACTCCATCAGAATCCGCTACCAATAGATCCTCAGAGTGGATTCGCTCGCCGCCGATTCGTACGGGCCTGTTGCGTTCGCCAATGCCGCGATTCATGCTCTTACGCGGACAAGTCGCCAGCGCGAATACAGCAATCTCCGTGTTCTTCAATTCATCGGCATCACGAACAGCTCCGTTCACAACAATGCCGATCCAGCCCTTGTCGGCTGCCAACTGTGCAAGGCCACCACCGACCATCGCGCAGTTCGTCGAAGACTGATTGTCGACAAGCAGAATCCGACCCGCGCCCGGCTCCGCGAGCACAGACTTAACCAACGAGTTGTCGTCGCGCGTCGAGATAATCTCGACCGGGCCTGAACACCGGCGTTTGCCGCCGTAACTCTGAAACCACGTTTGCAAAAACTTCGCTCCGGGATTCGCATCGCAAATATCCGCAGTAGCCGCCGCTGGCAGATGCAGGTGCGTAGCTTGTTCTTCAATTTGATGAACAGTCATGACGCCGCTACCTGCCCGCCGTCGCGAGCGATAAACATATTGGGGTTCACTGCAGGTTGCCTGCCTGTTGCGACAACGACTCGTCGTTCGCCGCAATCAAACAACAGCGTTGGATTAGCGCCGTAGCCCAGCCAACCCAGAAATTGCTGGGTGTTTGCCAAGCGTGCCGTTTTGCCGTTCGCCAACCGGGCTCGGAGCTCGGCATAACGCATTGGAATTGACACCAGGTAGTCGACCACTTCTGTGTGGCTTGCTCCCTGCAATGGAATTAGCTCGTCGAGATATTGCGCTGTCTGTTTGCGTTCACGTCTGTTCACTGCACTCTCCAAACCACAAAGCGGTCAATAAATTTGTGAAATGTTGATCTTCGAGAGCTATAGTACGACTCTAAACACGATAATTTCACAGTAAAAATTTTACACTGTTAATTTCACAAAAGAGTCAAGAATGGCTACAAAACAGGGCTTGCGGCGCAAAGCACACTTCCTTGGAACGAAGATCAGGTCGCTGCGCAAGCGAAATAACCTGACGCTCGAGGATCTTTCGGTGCGCTGCATACAGATCGATGCGGAGGCTGGCCCTTCTGTTTCCTATCTATCGATGATCGAAAACGGCAAGCGTGTGCCGTCCGAACGACTGCTACGAATCGTCGCCGACATTTTTCAAAAAGACATCAGTTGGTTCTACGACGAATCGTTAGACGACCCTGCAGTAGACCCTGCCCCGTTGGCCTCTGCCGTTGCGGGCCTCGCCCTCGAGCCGAGCTTTTTGTTTTCAGAAAATTTGTTGCAGACCGCAATTCCCGAACTGTTGGCACAAACCGGAACGACGGGCCGACAATTCGCTCATCTGTTGATTCGGGCTCATCAAGAATCGAGTCATAACCGTTTTCCCGACATCGAGCGAGCCGCAGAAAGCATCGGTGCGAAACGTTTTCCGCTTGATGTTCAGGACATCCAGAAAATTGCCACGGACCTCGGCCTGGAAATTCGCTGGTTCGATAAGTCGCCGTTCAAGGATCGCGGCGACACCAACGCGCCATTGAATATGGTTGTGCGCTCGTTCTATGACGCGCCGAATGTCGTTTACCTGAACAATGCACTCAGGGAAAAGCCAGAGCGCCTGAAATTTGATCTCGCAAATCATATCGCGCACAAGATTCTGCACGGTGGCGACGGTGCACGTGCACCACAGATTTCGGGCGGTCGGGTATCTGGTCGGCGACATGATTCCGAATCGCCGAATATTGACGCACAGGATATTCTGTTCGCCTGGCGCGACTTCGAGTGCAGTTACTTTGCCGCCGCGTTGCTTGCTCCGAGAATGCCGTTCCGGCAGTTTCTCGCCAAAAATTCATACGCAATCGACGCCGGTGACAAAGTTGGCCTGACCAAAGCGCTGGTGATGCGGCGTATGCCGAGCGTTAGCCCGTACCCGCACTGGCATTTCTTTGACGCATACCCGCCTGGCAATCTACGTGCGGTCTATCGTGGTAATGGCATTCCCCTACCGTGGGGCAATATGACCATGGTGTCGGACCCTTGCCAGCACTGGGCGGTATTCAGGATGTTCAACACTCGATCGATGAAACCGTCCTCGCAGATATCGGTGTTGCGTTCGGGCGACGACAAACGTCTGTATACCTGTCAGTCGATTCGAAGCAAGGATGCGGCAGGTAACCCGCATGTTTTATGCGCCGGCGTCGATCTCGCACCGGCGCTTGTTGCACAGAACATCGACCCACTTGAAACCATCGATGCCATTGAAGCCAGCTGCAATGCGGGTGGCGGCAGCGGCGAAATTCCATCGGAAGCGCGCGCGCAGCTTGAGAGCGTCGGCAAGATTCTCAACATCGGCTGGATTGCCGAAGGTTGCGAGAAGCCGGCGACGATTATCTGCCCGCGCAGCTCATCCTGTCCGCGCGACAAACATTGCCTCGGCAAACAACCGGTTAAGCTACGACCTCAGATTGACGAAATCAGAGAGTCGCTGCGCGCAAGCAGCAGCTAGTCTTTGGCGCAATCGAATGGTTTGACTTCAACACCTGGCACAAACAGCCAGAACTTGGACAGAGACACCGGCTCGGTGAAAGTAGAAGGGGCTGTAATAGTCGTCGTGTAATCAAGTCGACTACCATCCTCGGCCAATGTAAATCTTTCGTCGACCACCGCATCCTCGCCAAGCGGAATGCCGGCTTGATCAAACCAGCCCCAGTTCAGGTGATCGGTATGCACGAGTAGTGCGTTGCCTTCCCAGCGCCCGGTCGAGTAACCATGCAAACCACCAGGGGTACCCGCCGGTGTGGCGTCCTGATTCATGTGAATCGTTCGCACCGCATCGTACTCTTCCATATACAAAACGATGTTGCCGTCTTCATCGGCGATCTGCATCGGATATGGCTGTTCCATGATGATCGGCATGCCCTTCGGCGCGCAATTCCTGGTCGGGTTTTGCAGGACGGGATCGAACGCCTCGACCGAGGCACGCGCTGCTTCTGTCAGTGGATAGGTCGTCACATCGAAATTCGGTACGACGGTTTCCGGAAACAGCATGTTGGTCGCCCGAGTGTGACTCCAGACCCGGAAAATGCCGAGTTCCGGCTGAGATCCATCACCCTCAGTTGCGAATATTGGTCCTGACATGATCGACTCATCTTTCGACCAGCGCGGGTTGGCGCCACTATCGACCAGGACTTCCCTGCCATCGGCAACGAGCATGTTCGTCGCCCAAATACTCGTATTTCGCTGGCGCCCGGGATGGCCGGCGATTCGCAACTCTCGGCCAACTGCGAATTCATCCGTTGAAACATCAAGGCGGCGCAATCCACTCAATGAATTCGTCTCGACCAACCACTCGACCTCAGCGCCCAGATCATTGACAACGCTCATTGTGAAACGCACATGCGGGTTCCGCAGTCTGACTGACGTGATGGTCCCTTCAATTTCGACCATCCTGTCTTCCAGGAAATTTGCCGAGGTGCTGTGGTGCGCGAAGGCCTGCGAGTAAAAAGTCGCTAATATTAGTGCCGCAAATGGACTAAAGGATTTGATTCGCATAACGAAATCGCTAAGGTTACCGGTCCGATATATCAAAGTATGCCAGCTTGGTTACAGGTGGCAAAACCAAATGGGGTACTTCCAGAATCACTGGCTATGGAGATCAGGCACGGTTCCGATACAGTACGCAACCTGCGAAGATCCCTTGGCAAGCAGCAAACCAACTCGGCCTAAAACTGGCGATCAAGAGAAATAAGGAACACATCATGAGAGAAGCAGTCATCGTTTCAACCGCACGCACGCCTATCGGCAAGGCCTATCGCGGTGCGTTCAATAACACCGAGTCGCCAACAATGGGTGGCCACGCAATTCATCACGCGGTTGCGCGCGCTGGCATCGATCCGGCCGAAGTCGACGACGTCGTAATGGGCTGCGCCATGCCGCAGGGCACTCAAGGCAAGAACGTCGCGCGTCAGGCGGCCTTGGCGGCGGGTCTGCCCGTCACCACCGCGGGCCTGACTGTCGATCGTCAATGCTCGTCGGGAATGATGGCGATCGGCATTGCAGCAAAAGCCGTGTTGTCGGACGGCGTGGACATCATGGTCGGTGGGGGATTCGAATCAATCAGCCTGGTGCAAAACGAACACATGAATATGTACCGCGGCGAAGATCCTCGGGTTGTCGCCCTGCATGAACACATCTACATGCCAATGATCGACACCGCTGAGGTTGTTGCGAAGCGTTACAGCATAAGTCGCGAGGCACAGGATGAGTACGCAGTGCAAAGTCAACAGCGCACTGCTGCCGGCCAGGAAGCCGGCAAATTTGACGACGAAATTGTGCCATTGCCTTCGACGAAGGGCGTGATGGACAAAGAAACCAAAGAGATTTCGTTTGAAGACGTTGTTCTCGAAAAGGACGAAGGCAATCGCCCATCTACAACCCTTGAAGGGCTCGCTGGATTGCGGACCGTGCGCGACAACGGCGTAATTACGGCTGGTAATGCAAGCCAGTTGTCGGACGGAGCATCGGCTGCTGTCGTAATGGAAGCCAGTGTTGCCTCGAAACGTGGTATTGAACCGCTCGGAATTTACCGTGGCACAGCTGTAGCTGGTTGCGAACCCGACGAGATGGGCATCGGGCCGATTTATGCGGTTCCGAAGTTGTTGCAACGCAACGGCCTCAAGATGGACGACATCGATCTTTGGGAGCTAAATGAGGCGTTCGCGGTTCAGGTCATCTATTGCCGCGACAAGCTCGGCATCCCCAACGAAACCCTGAACGTCGACGGCGGCGCCGTTTCGATCGGCCACCCTTATGGTATGTCGGGTGCGCGCATGGTGGGTCATGCGTTGATCGAAGGTAAACGACGTGGCGCGAAATATGTTGTCTGCACGATGTGCGTTGGTGGCGGCCAGGGTGCGGCGTCTCTATTTGAAGTAGCCTGATGCGCGCATTGGTATGTCACGAGTACGGCCCTCCCGAGAATCTGACGATCGAGGAGATGGATGACCCGGTCGCCGGCGATGGCGAAGTCCTGATCGACGTCGCAGCAGCCGGCATCAATTTTCCGGATGTATTGACGATTGCGGGCACATACCAGGTCAAGGCACCGCTACCATTTATCCCGGGTGCTGAGGCGGCCGGAACAATCACAGCGATCGGCGAAGGCGTCACGCGTTTTTCGGTCGGTGACAAGGTGATTGTCGCAACCCGCGGCAGAGCATTCGCAGAGCAATGCGTTTCGCGTGAAGAAACGACGATGATGCTGCCCGAGGGCTTGAATTTCGAACAGGGCGCGGGATTCTCTGTTACCTACGGCACGAGTTATCACGCCCTGAAACAAAGCGCGAAGCTGCAACCCGGTGAAACTGTTCTTGTTCTCGGTGCAGCAGGTGGTGTCGGAATTACTGCCGTCGAAATTGCCAAAGCCATGGGTGCTCGTGTCATTGCAGCCGCCAGCAGCGACGAAAAACTCGAATTCGCCAAGTCGGCAGGTGCGGATGAGCTCATCAACTACTCCAAAGTGCCGCTCAAGGAAACAGTCAAGGAATTGACCGATGGCAATGGAGCCGACGTTGTGTACGACCCGGTCGGTGGCGAACTGTCGGACCAGGCATTTCGCGCCACCGCATGGCATGGCCGCTACTTAGTGATTGGATTTGCCTGTGGCGAGATTCCGACATTCAAAGCCAACATCGCCCTTTTGAAAGAGGCCAGCATCATTGGCGTCTGGTGGGGCACCTGGGTTGCCAAGAACCGCGACCTGGAGAAGCAAAACATGGAAGAGCTCACAGCAATGGTGGCAGACGGCACGGTGACCCCGCGCGTTACAGAGTCCTATGCGCTTGACGATTACATTGACGCGTTTCGCGCAATCACGGAACGTCGTGCGCGCGGAAAAGTCATTTTGCGAATGTCCTGAGGGCCGATAGCCGCGAGGCTATCGCGCACTGAGGTTGCGTCGTAGCTTACGCATGCCGCCAATCCAGCGATCATAATTGTTGGCTTTGTGTTGAAAATAACCGATCACCTCGGCATGCGGTGTGATCATGAACTGACCCGCGCGCACACCTTCGACAGCCATGTCGGCAACTTGCTCAGGAGTTGCTATACCGTCCATATCGGCACCACCGAATACATTTTCCTTCGCGCCGGGGCCCGTCGCCTGATCCAGCATGTTCGTTGCAACCGCTTGCGGACAAAGTACTGAAACCTGAATACCCTCATCGCCGTGACGAATAGCGATAGCTTCGGCGAACCCCAGTGCGGCATGCTTCGTGGTTGAGTACGCCGAATCCCCAATTGAAGACAAGAAACCGGCCGCCGATACGGTATTGAGAAGGTAGCCGCCACCGCGCTTTTGCATTCTGGGCAAAACGGCGCGCGCCGCATAAACATGCGCCATTACGTTGACGCGCCACGATGTGTCCCATCGGTCAGCGATATCAGATATCACGCCATCCTTAGAAGCGGAGCCGCTCTCGCCGTCGCCGAATACAACTCCGGCGTTGGACGCGAACAGGTCAATCGGGCCGACGCTCGCCTCGATATCGTCAACCAGCGCGGCCATTGCAGCCTCGTCACCGACATCTGTCTGATAGGCCACGCCATCGATTTCAGCGGCGACCGCGTCTGCTGCATCTTTGTGCAAGTCGACAACAACAAGTTTTACACCGTCCTGCGCCAGCCGGCGGCATAATGCCGCGCCGATACCGTTGCCACCACCTGTTACAACGGCGATCTGTATCTTGTGGTCCATAAGTTTTCAGTCCGCCTCTGCTGCTGACAACTCGTCGACAAAACCGAATTTCTTCGGGTCCGCCAATCGATCTGTGTACAGAATTCCATCGAGATGATCGTACTCGTGCTGAAACACGACAGCGTGAAAGCCTTCAGCCTCTCGCTCGATGAGCATGCCGAATTGATCAAACCCTGTGTATTTAATTCGCGCCCGCCGCTCAACGTAGCCGCGCATCCCGGGAACTGAAAGACACCCCTCCCAAAACCCATCAATCTCATCACTGACGACAGAGAATTCCGGGTTGACGAGCACTGTTGTCGGAACAGCGTCCACTTCAGGGTAGCGAGGGTTTTCTTCGACACCGAATATCATGACGCGTTTGAGTTCACCGATCTGAGTTGCCGCCAAGCCCGCCCCGTCGGCGGCATGCATTGTATCGAACATATCTTCGATCAGTTCATGCAACTCGGGTGTATCAAACGCATCAACCGGCGCAGCGACTTCACGTAGTCGCGGGTCACCGATTCTCAGGATCGGGCGAACGGCCATTGCTACGACAGCTGTACGATTTGCTTGCCGGTATTGCCGCCTTTAAGCAAATCGATGAACGCTTGCGGCGCATTCTCGACGCCTTCAGCAACGGTTTCACGGTACTTCAATTTGCCTTCGGCTATCCAGCCGACAGCTTTGGCTACGTAAGTTTCGCAAGCCTCGGGATAGTCCGTAACGATAAAGCCCTGCATTCTGAGGCGGCGCGCAATCATCAGCATCATGCCGCGTGGCCCGGGCGGTGGATTTTCGTCGTTGTAGCTGGAGATCATGCCGCACAAGGCGATTCGACCATAGTCGCGCATTTGCCACAGCGCCGCCTCGAATATTTCTCCGCCCACATTCTCAAACAGGACGTCAATCCCGTCCGGGCATACCTCTGCAACACTCTTCGCTATCGACGTCGCTGTCTTGTAGTTGAATCCGGCGTTGTAGCCGAATTCGCTCTTGAGCAGCGCCACCTTCTCATCGGCACCAGCCGATCCGGCGACGCGACAACCATGAATATTTGCGAGCTGGCCAACGACGCTACCAACAGCTCCCGACGCTGCACTCACAAAAACATTGTCACCCGACTTCGCCTGTGCAACTTCCATCAGTCCCACGTAAGCCGTCATACCTGGCATTCCCAGAATACCCAGGTGCCAGGACAGTGGTGCCGAACTCTTCGGTAGCTTTCTTAGCAAACGACCGTCGCTGACCGAGTAGTTTTCCCAGCCCAACATGCCCGTGACATTGTCACCCTCATTGATTCCGTCGAAATTACTCGCAACGACTTCGCCTACAACGCCAGCCTGCAGTACTTCACCAATCTGAAATGGCGGTATGTACGATTTCACGTCGTTCATACGACCGCGCATGTAGGGGTCGACCGACATGAAGAGATTTCGAACAAGAACTTCACCGTCGCCTGGCTCACCGGCATCTGAGTCAGTCACCGTAAAATTGTCTGCGGTTACCCAGCCTGATGGTCTGCTGGCGAGTCTAACTTGCTTGTTTTTCATCAATTGGCTCTCGGTTTGATTTTATTAGAGTCTGTCTTTTAAAGAATAGTACAGCATGCCAAGCACCATGCCCGGATAACGCAACAAAGTGCCGCCGGGAAATGTGTGCGTCGGCAAACCCGCAAACACATCGAACCGCTCGGCCGTCCCGGCGATTGCCTCAGCCATGATCTTGCCTGCGAAATTCGAAATCGAAATGCCGTGACCTGAATAGCCCTGCGCGAAGAACAGATTCGGCGCAAGCCGACCCATATGTGGCAGTCGATTAACCGTGACAGACAAGGTCCCGCCCCACGCGTAATCGATTCGTGCGTCCTTAAGCTGAGGGAATAAGCCGAGCATTTTCGGCCGCACGAAATTCGCAATGTCTCGTGGAAAACCAGCTCGATAGTTTTCGCCACCGCCAAACAACAATCGTCGGTCATTGCTCATGCGAAAGAAATTCACGACGAAGCGCGTATCATGAACGCCGAACCTCCCGGCGATCAGCGCGTCGGCACGCTCTGCATCGAGTTGCTCTGTCGCCAGAATGAAATTGTTTATTGGCATGATCTTGCCAGCCACGCGCGGTTCTAATTTGCGCAAATAGCCGTTGCACCCCAGCACGATAAAAGAGGCCTCAACACTTCCCTCTTCCGTCGTGACCGTTGCGGGGTCCGTTCGCGTGTAATTCAAAACGCGCGAGTCCTCGAAGATACGTACGCCAGCTTCGCGAGCGGCGCGCGCCAATCCAAGTGCGTAGTTCAGAGGGTGAATCGTCATTGCCTGCGTGTCTTGCAAGCCTTCCAGGAAATCGTCGGTCGCGACCAGTTCGCGTGTTTCCTGGCGAGTTAGTGCTTTTGTGTGTGGATAATCATAGCGCTCGGCGAGTGCGTCGCTCGTCTCTGCCGCGATGCCTACGTAGCCCTTCTTATGCACACCTTCGACCTGGCCGTCCTGCAGATCACAGTCAATGCTGTGCCTGGCGACCCGCTCGCGAATTTCCTCTTTGGCGTCCTCTGCAAAATTCCAGAATTCACGCGAGCGCTCCAGCCCGAATTGTTCTTCCATCTCAATGACGTCTTTGCGCTGACCGCTGCCAATCAGACCGCCATTACGGCCCGATGCGCCAAATCCGATACGCTCAGCCTCGAGCAAGATCACATCATATCCCTGCTCGGCCAGATTCAGGGCGGCCGACAGGCCCGTGAACCCACCGCCGATGACACAGACGTCGGCACGATGCGAGCCTTGCAGATGCGGATGATCATGCAATCCCACTGCGGTTGCTGTGTAAAAACTGTCTGGATAGGCTCGTGCTGGCATTTTGTCTCAGTGTTGGTACGGTTCGCCCAGATGCTAGGATGTCTACTATGAATATACGAACGTTGAGCATATCAACCTGTGTATCACTTGTTGCGTGTTTGTCCGCATGTCAGCCGACAGCACCGCAAGTCACGCAAACACCCTTCGAACCGGACAGCGGCGATTTATTCGTCCGTTGCGGGGCGCTAATTGACGGCATTTCGGATGAGACATTCCATGATCGCATGGTCGTAATTCAAGACGGCCGAATCTCGAATATCGTTGATGGCGACGCCGAAGTTCGTCCCGGCATGGAATATTTGGACCTCGGCGACAAGACTTGCATGCCTGGGCTGATCAATACGCACGTGCACTTGGCGACCAAACCCGAGGACGCGGTCGACTACAGTATTTACTACACAAATAAAACTGATTACTTCGCACAGGAAACACTAACGTTTTCTGAGATCACTCTAATGACGGGCTTTACGACAGTCCGTCAAGTTGGTGCATGGTTCCCGGAAGCGATCACATTTGGCCGAGAGCAAATCGATTCCGGACAAGCTTTGGGTCCACGCATTCGCCACGGCGGGCCTTACATGACGATTCCAGGCGGCGGCGGAAGCCTTGCGGTGCCATATATCGACACCAGCGAAATACCGCCAATTACACAGCAAGGAACTGCAAGAGGTGCGGACGAGTTTCGTGAGAAAGCAAAGCTTGCCGTCGCTAAAGACTATGACTTCCTTAAAGTCATCGCGTCGGGTGCCGTTTTTTCTTTCGGCGAATCGCCGGGAGCGCCGGAAATGACACAGGAAGAAATCGCAGCGGTCGTTGATGTCGCACACGAGGCGGGCATTAAGGTGACAGCGCATGTGCATAGCGCGCAATCCGGCATCGATGCAATTCTCGCGGGCGTTGATAGCATCGAGCACGCGTCACTCTTGACGGACGAAGTAATCGCAATGGCAGCGGAAGCTGGGGTCGCGTTTTCAATGGACGTGTATAACGGTACTTATACGGATACTGTTGGCCGTGAGCAGGCCTACCCTGAAGAGTATCTGCAAAGAAACTTCGACACGACTGAAGCGCAGCGCGTCGTCTTCGAAAAGGCATATGCAGCCGGCGTTCCTATTCTGTACGGCACCGATGCCGGTGTCCTACCACACGATATGGGCGGTTGGCAGTTTGCGATCATGGTTGAACGCGGCATGTCGCCAATGGACGCGATCAAGTCTGCAACTTCCCTGCCAGCCGACCATATGGAAATCGCGTCTGATGTCGGCGCCATCGAAGTCGGTCGTTTCGGTGACCTGATCGCCGTAAGCGGCAACCCGCTCAAAGACATGGCGCTGATGCGCGACGTTGATGTCGTAGTTAAGGGCGGATTGGTTTTCAAGAACCAGGAAAGTAATGACTGACATCGTTGCCGAGGACATCTGTCGTTTCTGGTTTGACGAAATCGAACATTCCGCCTGGTTCAAGAAAAACTCCGAATTTGATCGCGACCTGCAACAACGATTCGGGCAGTTGCTCGAACAAGCCAAGCGCAATGAACTTGATCACTGGTGTGACAGCGCAATCGGCTACCTCGGCCTCATCATTGTTCTGGATCAGTTTTCGAGAAATATATATCGCGACACTGCCGAGGCGTTTGCTGCAGATGCCAAAGCCTTGCAGTTAGCTCTCGAGGTCGTCGACAAGGGACTGGATAAAGAGCTCACACTCGAACAACGTTCGTTCGCTTACTTGCCATTTCGTCACGCAGAAGACCTATTGATGCAAAAGATCGGCCTCGACAAAACGCGCGAGTTGAATGCCGCCGGTTTTGGCTCAGACAAGTACGCGATCAGTCATTTATCAGTGATTGAGTTGTTTGGCCGTTTTCCCTATAGAAACAAAGCATTAGGGCGCGAGAACACAGCCGAAGAAGAGGCGTATCTGGCAGGCGGCTAGGGCTTGATGCCGAGCTCTTCGTAGATGTCACCGAAGCGGATAATCCGGTCAGCTGGCTTGAAGTAACCTCGATAGTGGACATCTTCCGGCGTTACGTCCCCGTGATAGTGGCCTGCCTGCTGAACTGACGTATCCGGATGATAGAAGTGCGTGTGTTCGCCGGACGCACGAAGGTTTAGATCACCGCCTGAAGGATCACCCGACCACAACGCGGCAAAGAACAATAAGCCCGGTCCCATGTGATCGTAGAACTGCAGGAAATCTTTGACGACCTGTTCTTTTGACACATCGTAGTAACCGTCAACAAGACATTCGTAATTCGGCATGACATGCGACTTGATTCTGCCTTGCAATAGTTCAAATACGCCACCGATTCCAACATGATTAAGATCGCCAGTTATTGATGCCAAACTGTCTCGCATTGCCTGCGTCAGCGACATTTGATCGCTAATGCGTTTCTTCACTTCAATACTTATAACTTCACCTGACGTCCCTTCGCTAACAAACATGTTTGCGATCGGTCCACAGGTATCGGCCGGATACGGCTCGGAAATACACTCCTTGTTTGAACCTACGCGCGCCACACGGCTGAGATTTTTCGCGCCGACATTGGAAATCATTTCGCCCGCGTTACCGTCAAGCGCTGCGGTATCCGCCATCGCCGCGCCAAAAACTCGTGCGTTGTCGATGCCACTTACACGCAACATCTCTGAAACGCTGACATTTGTGCCACGAAACCTTGGGTTATGCGCATACGGCTCGCCACCGAATTCCATGAGTGCTGTCGCGCCACCCATACCGCTGCTTGCTACTCCGATTTCAGTCAAGTTAGGACACTCTACAGACTGTACGGTGACCGACTCAAAGTGCGCCTCCAAACCGGATTGCAACGCCGCGACCATATTACCTGTCGGAATACTTGCGAAGTCTGCCGACTTGGACGCGATCATTTGCCGCCTTCCGTGTTCAGGTAATGCGCTTGCAAGCCGTGCACCAATGTCACAAGCGTTTGGTTCACAGGGACAGGAACACCGTGCTTGTTACCGAGTTTCACAACAGCTCCATTGATGTAGTCGATCTCACTTGGCCGCTCGTTTTCAATATCGACTCGCAGACTGGACTTGTTGCCAGGCGTACCATTCGGCCCGGCGATTTTGCCAAGTATTTCCTTCGCTTCATCGGCGCTGAGTTCAACACCAGCGGCGTTCGCTACCGCGACCGCTTCGTCCAGCGCCGCGTACGAAACATCGTCCGCAAGGTGTTGATTGAAAATCTGTCCAATATTGAGGCCGGTGATTCCGCTCGCTGCACTGATCGCGATGTTCGCCATCAGTTTTCGCCAGATATCCAGCCGGATGTGCTCACTGGGTTCCGTCGGCAGCCCGGAACTCGACAGCAACGCAGATATTTCAGTGGTCCGCTCGGACACACCTCCGCCCATCTCGCCAATATAGGATGGTAGTTCTGCATGGTTGCGAATCACACCGGGTCCTTCGACATTGGCACCCTGTGCCGTGAGTCCACCCAGCACTCGATCCTCACCGAAATATTCGGCGAGTTCTTCTTCGTTTCCCAGCCCATTCTGAAAACTGATGGCGACAGTATTGCTGTCGGTCGTGAACAGGTGTTGCACACTCTTCGCAGCCGCCGCATTGAAGTTTGCTTTGCACTGTACAAAAACGATGTCTGCCGACTCTATGTCAGCAGGATTGCTCGTGGCATCGATCGGAATGTAACGATCGCCGCCGAAGCCGACCATTTTCAAACCGTCCTTTTGAATATTGTCGATGTGCTCCTGCCAGGGATCGACCAACGTGACCTTTAGTCCGCCTTCGGCCAGCAAACCACCGAATAAACTGCCCATGGCGCCCGCGCCGAGCACGACTACATGTTTTGACATCAAGCAATCCTCATTTCAGTTTCAACCCATCCACCACGTTGGCACCCAAAGTACCAATGCGGGAAACACACATATCAGTATCAATATCATTAAGTTAGCAAATAGAAACGGCGCGGCTCCTATAAAAATCTGGCCAATACCGAGTCTCGATATCGCCGCACCGACATTCAGACAATTGCCAACCGGCGGTGTACAGGCGCCGATTGCCAAGCCAGAGATCAGTACCACGCCGAATTGAATACCGCTGACGCCCGCCGCCTGAGCCGCAGGTAGCAACGTGGGCGTGAGCAACAATATCGCGGGACTGACGTCAATGAATGTACCCAATAGAAGTACGAATACACTTATTAGTAACAGCACCGCTGTTGGACCCAACTCCATGCCAACAACGAACTCAGCGATTTGCGCAGGGACCCCTTCCAAAACGAGTATCCAGACGAACAATTGTGAAAACGCGATGATCATCATGATTCGTGCGCTCATCAGCACCGCTGCACGCAACGACTCCGGCACCGTTTCAATCCAGCTACGACCACCTATGACGAGCCCGACCAACATCGCAAACGTAACGCCAATCGCTGCCGATTCAGTTGCCGTCGCGATTCCGAGAACAACCGACCCGACGACGGCGACAGGCATTGCCAGAATCACCAGCGAACCCGCCATGCGCGGTATTCGCGGGCCGTCATGGACAACTCGCTCTGCACGGGGATACTTGCGCCGATACGCGATGCTAAACATGATCCCGAGCTGTAACAGGCCGATCATCAGCCCCGGAATCAAGCCGCCTAGAAACAGTCGCCCAACAGATTCCTGCGCGACGATAGCGTACAAAACAATCGGTACACTGGGCGGAATAATCATGCCCATGGTCGACGAAGCGACCGTGATGCCCGTTGCAAACTTCGCAGAGTAGCCACGTTTTTCCATTTCGGGAATCATCACCGCGCCAATCGATGCAGTATCTGATGTGGATGAGCCGGAAATGCCACCAAAAATCATGCTCGCCGAAATATTGACGAGACCCAATCCGCCACGCAGACGACCGAGCAGAATCATCGACATGTCGATCAATCGCGTCGTGATACCGCTGGAATTCATGACCTGGCCCATCAAGATAAACAATGGCAGCGCGATCAGCGCGTAGTTGTTCATGCCGGAGAAAATTCTCTGTGGCATGACGATCGCCAGCTCAGGTGCCACGAATAGAAAATAGGCAAAACTGGCGAGTCCAAGCGCGTAGGCAATCGGCACGCCGATAACGAGAAAAACGAACAGCGTGGCGAATAGAATAGTCATCGCTTGAGCAGTCGCGTTATGCAGTAAGCGATACTCAACGCGCAGCCGATCGGCACGCTGATCTGCGCCAGCATTTGTGGAGCACCCAATGTCGGCATCAGAAATCCGCCAGTCCGTTGAATCCACTCTACAGCGAAATAAAGAATCGCAGCGTTGATCAGTACAAGAAGCAGCAAACGCAATACCAACAGTTTTTGCTGCCAGCCGTCGGGCAATTTGTTGACGAAGTAGTCAATCGCAATGTGTTCATCACGAGCGATCGCGACACTGGCACCTAGCGCCGTTGTGAAGATGAACGCGATGACGGTCGCTTCATTGCCGCCGATGATCGTTGTCGAGAATGCGTAGCGCAGCACAACGAGAATCGTCACCATCGCAAACATGCCGAATAGCAGCACTGCCAGGGCGTTTTCCAGAATTCGCGTTAGACGTGGCAACGGCGCCTTCATTGTGCCAACCCGTTTGCGATATCGCGCGCACGTTGGATGTCTTCGTTACTGACGATGCCCTGCTCCACGAATTGCGCGTGCACCGAAGCTGCCAGCTCCTGAAACGGTTTGAGCTCGTCGCCACTCAGGTAATTGACCTCCAGGACATCCTCGAGCTTCGCAATCATCTCTGTTTCGGCGGTTCGATTCATTTCATCCGACAGGTTCATCGTCTCGCGCGCAACCTCGTCAAACATCTGCTTCAAGTCATCCGGCAGTGCGCTATACCACTCGAGATCGACGATGAACGGATCCGGCCCGGTTGAGTAGTAGGTCACAGTCATAAATTTCTGTACTTCGTGGATGTGGTAGTCCCAGATATTGGCCGGTGGATTATCCTGACCATCGAGCACGCCAGTGCGCAATGCGCCGTATATCTCGGACGCTGGCATCTCTTGCGGACTGGCGCCAAACACTTGCGCAGTCAATACATAGACCTGTTGTGGCGGTACCCGCATTTTCAAATCTTCGAGATCAGCGGGCGTGCGGATCGGTCGCACGTTATTAGTATGCGCCCGAAACCCCTGGCTGATTCCCGTCGCCGGGACATGAAACCCGGTCTGCACGGCAGCCGCGTTGATTTCCTGAGTCAGTGAACTGCTGACAAGGCGCTCGGCCTGATCCCAGTTCTCCACGAGGAACGGCAGCATGAAAATCGCATACTTCGGATTCGCGTCTGCGAATAATCCGCCACGCGTTCCCTGCAGGACACCGGTCGCGACCATATCCATCATTTCGCGTTCGCTACCGAGTACGCCGGAGTAGTAATTCTCGACAGCGATTCTGCCGTCGCTGCGTTCCTGCAATTGCTGCGCGAAAAAATCCATTGAAGCGCTGCGTGTCGATGCCGGTGATTGCGAGTGTCCGTAACGAAACAGGTAGTCACTCTGTGGTCGGTCGCCGCAGGCCGAAATTTGGAATAGCGCGAGAACCAGACACAGGTAGATCCTGCTGCTATTCACGGGGCTTCGCATTCCAGGCAATCATGGCCAGCAAGATGCTCACCGTTGCAGCACTGATCCAAAAAATGAAGACGCTTTGAAAGTCGTAACTGGCAACGCCGTCATCGATCTGTTTTGTGGACTCGATCATCAAACCGCTGACCCAGTCCTGCGTCGCAGCACCCAGATACGAAAATAAACCAATGACGCCTTTTACTGCGCCGGCGGCACGCACAGGCAGCAGGTCAATCGCCGTGAGTCCCGCGAGGAAAACGACCAGCCCGCCGATCGCGAAACCAAACGCACCCAGGGCTATCGCATCGAGCCACAAATAGCCGGGCGGAATGAAGTAGAAGGCAGTCAGTGCGGATATCAGCAGGACACCATATATAAGTGTTGGGATATCCCGACGCGCCGCAAATAGTTTGTCGGAGATCAGACCGGAAAAAACCGCGCCGGCAAGACCAAAGATCGGATAGGCGGCCATTGCCGATGCCGCGTCAACCAACTCATAACCTTTGCCTTGCTGCAAAAAGAAGATGGCCCAACTGTTGATGGCATAACGAGCGACGTACATACACGCACTGCTGATGCCGAACACCCACAGCAAAGGATGCTTCAGGATGCTGAACTGAATTTTTGTCAACGTGTCTTTCGACGTCGACTCTCCTGCACCAACATCGTTGTTGTAGTCGGCGATTGCAGGTAAGCCGTAAGTCTGCGGCCGATCCGCCAGGTTTCTGAACAGAATAACGGCGATAAACAGGCAGACAATTCCGGGTCCCCAGAACCCCCATCGCCAACCGTAGTGCTCGACGATCAATGCGGTACCAATGAAGGTTAGTCCTTCACCTATATTGTGCGCGCCTGCCCAAAGCCCATAGCGTGTTCCACGTTCGCGTTGACTGAACCACTGACACAAAGAAACAACGCTTGGTGCCGAGCCTATTGACTGAAACCAGCCATTCAGGGCCCAGAGAATGGCGAACGCCCAGAACCAGCCGGTAAATCCGAATAGCAGGTTGGCAACCGCGGAAGCCGCCAATGCCCAGGACATAAAACGCCTGATATTCGCGCGGTCCGCGAGAAAACCATTAGTCAGCTTGCCGAATGCATACACGTACAACAGCACGGCACCGATAATTCCCATTTCATCAACGCCGAGTACGCCAGCATCGAGCATCGGCTTCTTGGCAACCGACAAACTCAGGCGACAGGTATAGAAGAATCCATAGCCAAGCACGAGCCAAACAAAAACGCGTATGCGGTGGTGCTTGAAGAGTCGCTTGATCTCCGCAGTATTCGTGATCGGTGAACGATCCGGGCCCGTAGCGAAGTATTTCAGCATGGCGTCAGGAAACCGTCACGAGCGAACCGTGATGGCTCGCTCGTGACTTTGCGGGGGGAGTGCAATTATTCCTGGAAGTTGTACTGGAAGCCGATTGCTGTAAACGTCCCAAACTCATCGTACTGATAAAGCCGGCGTTTGTTTCCAGCGTAGTAGTGCTCTGGTTCATCACCGATGTTGGATACTTCAGCGTAAACCAACCAGCTGTCAGAGAATCGATACTTGGCCGTAAGGTCCAACTGTGTGTGGTCGGCCGTGAAACGATCGTAGTCCGGATCGACCAGCTCGTCGATGTAGGCATCGCGGTACTTCATGGCCAAGCGGAAATCGAAGCCGCCCTTTTCGTAGCCGATCATCGCATTCGCAATGTTTGCCGACTGTTTTGGCATATCGACCTTTCGGTCACCGGTATCTGCTTCGGCATCAACGTAGGTGTAGTTGAAACCGAGGATCAAACCATCAAACGGTGGACTCAGGAAGCCGAAGTGCTGTTGATAGTTAAACTCAAATCCCAGCGCCGTTGCATCCTCACCATTCAACGCAATCGATGCCTCATCCAGCGTGGTGCCCAGGAAGTCATAGTCATCAATCTGTTGCACGAAAATGAAATCTTCAATTTGCTTGTAAAACACGCCGAACGAAACAACGCTCAAGTCCGTTGGGTAGAATGCTAACGAAGCGTCCACGTTCCAGGCGCGGAACGGGTCGAGATCCGGATTACCCAATTCACCCTCGCCGTCTTCAATTTCAACCCGAAGTGCGACTTCTTCAACCCTTGGCCGAACCACCGAGCGGAACACCGATGCCCTGCCGACCAACCTTTCGCTGAATTCGAATCGAATATTCGCGCTAGGTAATACGTCCGTGTACGAATTCGTCGCAGAAATCGGCGTAATCACGACCTGGTCTTCCGGCGGATTGCCAGGACCATTTTGGTCCTCTTCAATGATTTCAACAATATTGCCGCGGTTATCGAGATCCGTTGATTCCACTCGAACCCCAAGGGTTATCGATGAGCGATCACCGTCCCAGGTCGCCATGCCGTAAGCCGCTAGCACATCTTCATCGAACACAAAGTCCGCGACGTTCGAATCAATTTCGGAATCCAGGTCTTCGATATCTATCCCTGTACCGCTTGCGAGAATATCGCGTTCAATTCTGTTATCGGGAACAGGATCCATCGGGGTCGGAAATCCGTAGACGGAACCGCCATTTGGCAGGAGCGCATCCGATAAGAACACAGTTCCGTCACCCGAATAAATTTCAGCGTCTTCATTGGTTTTCTTTTCACGCCAGCGCATCTTGGCGCCAAACTTCATCGAACCAAAGTCTGTGTCGCGTGAAAAATCGAGCGCGATGGATGTCGACGTGTCTTCATTTTCTTCTTTGAAGAGCTCAAGTTCGTCCAGCTCATAAAGACTTGGGTCCAGGAGAACCGACTCGAAGTCGGTCTGGATGATTGGCGTACGTCTATTGCTTCGGTCCAGTGTCAACACCGGCATTCCTGCTGTGATGTTGCCGTCGCCCGACTCAAATTCTGCAACCCAGGTACCGCTGACCTGGTCCGGCGTTCTCTCACGTCCGTAGGAGTAGCCAAATTGAGTCTCGACCAGCCAGTCATCCAGCTGTGTCTCGGAGCCCAAGGAAATCGACAGTGTTTCTGCGATCTGTCCACGCCTGTCGCGGCCTTTAGTATCACGCTCAATCTCAACTTCAGAGTATGATGCAAGCGTGTCGGTAACGGTCGCCTCATCAAGGCCGTCAAGTCCGGCTGAAATGCGATTACGCAATTCCGTATCCGTGAATTTGCTGTACAGCGTGTAGGCATACAAACGGGTCGAATCGGAGACGTCGAGGTCCAGGTTCAGTACGCCGCCGATACGTTCGCGGCCAACCTGATACAGACGTGGTTGGAATTCCTCGGAATAATCGCTGCCGTTGGCCGCTACTTCCCAGTCATCCATTTCATTGTTGTCGATTAACAGGTCGCGATCGTGGAAGCTAATTGCCGCCGCAACGCCGAGACGCTTGCCGCTAGCCAGGTCGAAGATGTTGCTGCCGGCAACCGACAGTTTGGGGCCCCATTCGTCGCTAAGACCGTTTTCTGAAGCTTCGGCGCGTGCTTTCAGGTAGGCGCCTTTGCGACTGAATGCGCTGAGTGTTTTGACGTTAATCGATCCGCCAATCGCATCGCCGTCCATGTCTGCGGTCAAGGTCTTGTGTATTTCCAGTCCGTCCAAGACGTCCGATGGAATGACGTCAAGCTGCATCGCTCTTCTCGGTTCCGCGGCGGAGGCACGAAGTCCGTTGATGGATGTCGCATTCAGATCCGGATCCATGCCACGAATAACGACGTAGCGACCTTCGCCTTGATCATTCTCAACCGTTACCCCGGAGAGCCGTTTCAGCGATTCGGCAACGTTTTGATCAGGGAACTGGCCCATCGCATCGGAGTCGAGAACGGAAACGAGATTCTCAGCCGATCGCTCCTGACTAAGTGCGCCTGCCAATGCCGCCGCTTGTCCGTAGGTGATGATCTCTTCGAGGTCGCCTTCGGTACCGCTAATCGTAATTGCGCCCAACGCCAGACCACTGTCGGTAACCGTAATCGGCACGCTCTTGTCAGCAGCACCGATGTAAGACACCACGAGAGTGTACTCACCGGCTGGCACATTCGTGATGCGGAATTGACCGCGATCGTCGGTGGTCGTCGAACGCTGCAATTCAGTAATACTGACCGCAGCACCTTTGAACACGATGGTGCTATTAGCGTCAGTTACCTCGCCGGTCACCGTCTGCGCGGCGACGATCGGTGACAGCAGCAAACCTGCCAGTGAGAGTGAAATTACAGAAAATGCTCTCTTAAGCATCGTTAATCTCCTCGGTTGCGGCCGGTCAAGGCCAGCAATTATTTGAATAGTTGTCATCACGGCATGTCTCCCCCTGAGACAAGAACACCCCTGCCACCTACGAGTATAGAACAAATATTTTCAATATCAACTTTATTGGAAAATTTATTCTAATCGTGGTGAAATATCTGTTCCAAACATGAAAAACATGTTTCACTGTGCCGCGCTTGCACTATAACAAGAGGGTTTGTAGCGCCATGAATGCCCCGGACAACCTGGAAACATTGCGCTCAGCGATCACCAGTCGCTACGAGAAACTGAGCCCCAGACTCAAGCAAGTTGCCTCATTCGTGCTCGACAACCCCAACGATATTGCGCTCGAAACGCTCGCGGTGAACGCCAAACGCTGCGATGTTCAGCCCTCAACGATCGTGCGGTTTGCCAAAGTGTTCGGCTACGCCGGGGCCAGCGAAATGCAGCGCTTGTTTCGCGACGAGATTCTGACTGCGGCGCCAAGCCCGAGTTACTCGGAACGAATTCGCCAGTTTCACGAGCGCTCTGACTCTGTCGACCGGATGCTGCCGTATAACGTCATGCAAGAGTTTTCCGAGAGCAATATCATCGCCCTTGAACATCTGCGCGAGGCGATTCGCAAAGAAGACCTCGATCGCTCAATTGACCTGATTCAGAATGCTCACACTATTTACCTCGCCGGTGTGCGACGTGCATTTCCGGTGGCGGCATACCTCGCCTATTCACTGAGCCATGTTGAAAAGCGCGCCTTCCTTCTCGACGGCGTAGCTGGAATGACGTCGGAACAAAGCTGGATGCTCGGCGAAGAGGACTTATTGATCGCTGTTTCATTCAAGCCCTATGCCAGTGAAACGCTCGCAGTCGTCGAAACGGCGGCAGCCAACAACGTACCGATGATTGCGATCAGCGATAGTCGGCTTAGTCCCGTCGCCAAGAATGCTGATGTTTGTTTTGAGATCAAGGATGCTGAAGTTCGGCAATTCCGTTCGCTGACGGCATCGATGTGTCTCGCCCAAACACTCGTCATCAGCTACGCCTACAAATTTGGCCTCGACAAGTCAGCGGAAGATTAGAAAGTGATTAATATTGCCGTCATCGGTGCCGGACGAATTGGTCAGATTCACGCAAAGAATCTGCAAGAAAATGAATCCGCCGAATTGCGCTGCATTATTGATGTATCTGCCCCGGCAGCAGCGGAACTTGCTCGACGCTGCTCAACCGAGGTCGGCTCACTCGAGAACATGCTGGCTGATGCGTCTATCCAGGCGGTAGTCATCGCGAGTTCGACTGACACGCATGCTGAATTAGTCACCGCCTGTGCCGAATCAGGCAAAGCGATTTTCTGCGAAAAGCCGTTGGATCTGGATGTCAGTACGGCAAGCAAGTGTCTCAAGGTGGTTGAAGAGAAAGGCGCGTTGTTGTGCCTGGGCTTCAATCGCCGCCACGACCCGTCGTTCAATCGAGTCAAACGTGAGATCGACGCGGGGACCGTTGGCGACGTTGAAGTTGTTAGCATTACGAGCCGCGACCCTTCCCCGCCGCCGGCAGATTACATCGCGCGTTCAGGCGGTTTGTTCCGCGACATGATGATTCATGATTTTGATATGGGTCGCTGGTTGCTCGGCGATGAGCCGGTCGAAATCTTTGCCACGGGCAGCGTGCTCGTCGACGCCGCGATTGGCGAGGCAGGCGATATCGATACAGCGGTTGCGACAATGAAGACCGGCTCTGGAAGACTTTGCCACATCACGAATTCGCGGCGCTGCAGTTATGGCTACGATCAACGCATCGAAGTATTTGGCTCAAACGGAATGGTGCGCGCTGCAAACCAGCATGAAACTCTTGTTGAAACAGCTGGCGAACAGGGCTATTTGAAAGAACCTGCGTTGCCGTTCTTTTTGGAACGCTATGCAGATGCGTATCGCCTGCAACTCGACAAGTTCTTGCGCGCCGCCAGTGGCGACGACATTTCGCTGCCCACCGGCCAGGACGGACTGCGGGCGCTCGAGATCGCTGATGCAGCACAACAATCTCATATTGAAGGCAAACCAATACGCGTCTAACAGGTGATCGAAAAATTATTTCAATAATTGCTTTATTGAAATATTTGTTCTAATTCAGTACTGTTAGATTTTCACGGCCTATGGCCGTATTCCCAGCAGCGAGCATTTCACGGCGGTGACTAACCTGCGATTTGGACTTATTGGCACCGGATTTATGGGCAAAGCACATGCTATTGCCCTGCAATCTGTGGGCACGGTTTTTCCAGAGACCGAGGCGCCAACGCTTGCGTGTCTGGTTGACACGGATGCTGCCAGAGCCACTGATATGGCCTCGGCATGGGGGTTTTCCAGTTCGAGCGATGATTGGCAAAGCATATGCAACGACCCGGATATCGATGTCGTGGACATTTGCACGCCGAATCATCTGCATAAGGATATGGCACTCGCTGCAGCAGCGGCTGGTAAACATATCTATTGCGAAAAACCGCTCGGACTAAGCGGGCCAGAAGCTTATGAAATCTGGCAAGCCGCTGAGTCGGCAGGTGTGCGTACTTCGATGGGCTTTAACTACATGTGCAATCCTCTCGTCGGATTTGCCCGTGAGTTGATTGCCGACGGAGAACTTGGCGAGATCTACAATTTCCGAGGTTGCTATCAGGAAGATTATTTAAGCGATCCGCAGTCGCCGTTTACCTGGCGCTGCCTGCGTGGTCAAGGCGGCAGTGGTGCGTTAAATGATCTCGGCACGCATCTGATCAATATGGCCGAATATCTGCTCGGTCCGATGCAATCCGTTTACGGTTCACTGGCGACAGTGCACACGCACCGAACCGACCCAGCGACACGAGAGTCTCGCGAGGTCGAAAATGAAGACATCGCACACGTGCTCGTCAAATTTTCACAAGGCAGCGTAGGCAGCATGGAAATCAGCCGCGTTGCGACGGGCAGAAAGTGTGGCCTGACGCTCGAAATTCACGGCACGAAAGGCGCATTGGTATTTGATCAGGAAAGGATGAACGAGATCCGCCTGTACGCGACAGCGGATACTGATGGCCGTCACGGGCACCGCACAATCTTGTGTGGGCCGGAACACAGGGACTATGCAAATTTTTGCCCTGCACCGGGCCATGGTCTTGGATACAACGATCTGAAGATCATCGAAGTACGAAATTTTCTACAAAGCATCACGACAGGCTCGCCAACTTACTGCGATTTTCGCAATGGCTGGCGAGTACAGGCGATTGTAGATGCAATTGAGCAGTCACATCAGAATCATGCATGGGTCGACGTAAGCGAAGGACAGTAAAACAATGACATTGCACATTACAGAGCATCGCAACGGTTTTGCCGCAGGCACTACCAACATCACACGGCATGACGACGCCGAGAACAACGCACTCATCACGCTCGACGTAGTCAAAATGTCGGCCGGCGAGTCGATCGCTGGCACACCAGACGTGGAAACCGCCTGGTTGTTAATGAGTGGAAAGGTCAGCGGCAAAGCCGGTGACGAAGCATTTACGCTACAACGCAGCTCACTATTTGACGAGTCATCCAGTTGCGTACATGTTTCGGCGGGAACCCAAGTCGACATCATGGCCGAGGCCGACACCGAGTTCACCGTTTACTCGTGTGACAACACATTGCCGTTTGCAGCGCGGGTTTTTCAGCCAGAAGCGGTAGCTAACGAGCCACGTGGCAAAGGCCAGGTCAATGACCGCTGTCTGCGATACGTCCGCACGATATTCGACGATACGAATTCGGACCCAAACACGGGCCTGGTGCTGGGAGAAGTCATTACTTTTCAGGGCGCGTGGTCAAGCTATCCACCGCATCACCATGCGCAACCCGAAATCTATCACTACCGCTTCACGGAGCCGCAAGGCTACGGCCACGCAGAACTTGGCGAGACGGTGTTAAAGGTACGCAACTACGACACCGTGAAAATTCTCGACCTGAATGACCATTCGCAGTGTTCGGCGCCGGGATACGGCATGTACTACTCGTGGGTCATCCGTCATCTGCCTGACAATCGTTACACAGTTCCTGAGTTCACCGAAGAACACACCTGGATCATGCAGCCCGATGTCGATTATTGGGACCCAGAGGTCTGAGATGGGGTTGGGAATCTAATGAGCCGACCACTCGATGTCATTTGCCTGGGTCGCGCCGCGGTTGACCTGTATGGCAACCAGATCGGCGGTCGCTTAGAGGACATGCAGACGTTTGAAAAGTCACTGGGAGGCTCATCCGGCAATGTTGCGGCAGGGCTTGGGCGCCTTGGTTCGCGGTCTTCGATGCTCACCCGGGTTGGTGACGAACACATGGGTCGATTCGTCCGCGAAGCGCTGCAGGCCGAAGGCGTTGATGTTAGTCATGTCGTAACTGACCCGGACCGCCTTACCGGACTGGTTGTGCTCGGCATCAGTGACCGAAACTCTTTTCCACATATTTTTTATCGCGAGAACGTTGCCGATCTCGGCATCGAAAAAGGCGATTTCGATCGGGACTACATCGCATCGAGTCGTACGCTGGCGATAACGGGCACGCACTTGTCGACTGCACAAAGTTACGATGTTGTTCAGCAGGCTGTCGACTACGCCGTACAGTCCGGAACCAGGGTGATTCTGGATATCGACTACCGTCCTGTACTTTGGGGGCTCACCTCCGCCGGGGCCGGCGAGGAAAGGTACATTGCCTCCGATGAAGTCACGGCACGCTATCAATCGATAGTCCGCAATTGCGACTTACTGGTCGGAACCGAAGAGGAAATTCAGATTGCGGGCGGCAGCTCAGACACACTCGAAGCACTACGCGCCATTCGAACACTGTGTAATGCAACGATTGTCACAAAACGCGGCCCGATAGGCTGCTCAATATTCGAAGCTGAAATTCCGGCGAGTCTCGACGAGGGAATATCGGTCCGCGGCGTGCAGGTCAAAGTTCTCAATACGTTGGGTGCAGGCGATGCGTTCCTTAGCGGATTTCTGCACGCCTGGCTGAATGGCGAAGACTGGGAAGCCTGCGCCAGATCCGGCAACGCCTGCGGCGCCCTGGTTGTGTCGCGTCACGGCTGCACGCCAGCTATGCCGACGAAACCGGAACTCGAAGACTATTTGTCGCGCGCCGGACAGATCGACCGTCCTGACAAAGACAGTCGCATCAACTTATTGCATCGCGCGTCGACACGTCGCAGCGCGCGCGAGAATCTTTGCGTGCTCGCGTTCGACCATCGCCGGCAACTCGAGGACATGCTGGCTTCAACGGTTGATTCCAGCGAGAGAATTGCTGCATTCAAGAACCTGGTTTGTACCGCCGTCGAGAAGGTCGCGAACAAAAGCGACTCGAATACGAACCTTGGCATCATCGTCGATGAACGCTATGGCGAGTCGGTACTGGCCAGCATGTCTGCCAAGCAATGGTGGATTGGTCGACCGGTTGAGATCCCAGGCTCCTGCCCGGTTGAGTTTGACCCGCGTAGCAGCATGGGCTTGCCGCTGTCTAAATGGCCCGCCTCACACGTCGTAAAATGTCTGGTGTTCTATCATCCCGATGACGATATTGAGTTGCGATTGCAGCAGGAAGATCGCGTCCGGCAATTGCATGCCGATTGCGTTGATCTCGATCGCGATCTTCTTCTTGAATTGATTGCGAGTTCGAAGGACCAAGCTTGCGATGCGCATACAATCGCAAACGTTCAACGCCGATTTTATAACCTCGGAATTTACCCGGCGTGGTGGAAGCTTGAGGCTCAAACGGCCGCTGGCTGGCAGGAAATCTCAGATGTAATTAATGCATACGATCCGCTTTGCAACGGCGTATTGATGCTCGGTCTTGACGCGCCCGAGGCGAAGCTGCGTGAAAGTTTTGCCATTGCTGCACCCTTCGATATTTGTAAGGGCTTTGCAGTCGGTCGCAGCATATTTGGTAGCGCTGCCCGCAGCTGGTTCGCCGGCGAGATCGACGACCAGGCTGCGGTCGACATGATTGCCGAAAACTATCAGCAAATGATTTCATTCTGGAAAGATTCGACCGCCGTGCGGCAAAATGACGCACAATCGGCAACGGGCTAGACAACCGAGAGCGACGGCGACTCTGCGAGGATAATAGTGGCGGCCAAAATCAGACTCACAATGGCACAGGCCCTGCAGCGGTATCTGTGCGCTCAATATGTCGATATTGATGGACAAACAGAGCGTTTGATCAGCGGCATGTTTGCCATTTTTGGTCACGGTAACGTAGCCGGGCTCGGCGAAGCCATGCAAAACGCTGGTGGTGCGATGCCTGTATACCGCGCCCACAACGAGCAGGCCATGGCGCATGCGGCCATTGCCTATGCAAAATCGATGCGACGACGACGCCTCATGGCATGCACAACCTCGGTGGGGCCTGGCGCGACCAACATGGTGACAGCGGCTGCACTCGCACATGTCAATCGCCTGCCCGTTCTGCTTTTGCCCGGCGACACCTTCGCCAATCGGCTGCCCGATCCAGTCCTGCAACAGGTCGAAGACTTCGCCGATCCAACTGTCACAGCAAACGATTGTTTTCGGCCGGTCTCACGATACTGGGATCGAATTACGCGACCCGAGCAATTGCTGCAGTCGTTGCCGCAGGCGATTGCTGTGCTGACAGACCCGGTCGAGTGTGGGCCGGTCACGATTGCATTACCGCAAGATGTCCAAGCTGAAGCCTACGACTATCCGACATCCTTTTTTGAAGATCGGCTGCATCATGGACTCCGAAGTGGACCTGACACGCGTGAGCTTGAAGCCGCAGTCGCCGCAATCGAAGAATCGTCCCGACCTCTCATCATTGCGGGCGGAGGCGTACATTATTCCGGCGCGGCGCAGATGCTTGCCGAGTTTGCAAGCAAGCAGCAGATCCCGGTTGCTGAGACGCAGGCAGGAAAAGGTGCACTGCCTTGGGACCACGGGTCTAACGTTGGCGCGATTGGCGTTACGGGATCCAGTGCCGCCAATCAGTTGGCAACTGACGCGGACCTCGTCATCGCAGTGGGTACCCGACTGCAGGACTTCACGACAGGCTCAGGTCTGCTGGTCGGCAAAAGCGACACAAGAATCCTCAGTATCAACGTCGCTCGCCACGACCTCGTCAAACGTTCGGCCATTCAATTGCGCGGCGACGCGTTGCGCTGTTTGCAGGAACTCGACAATGCACTGCAAGAACCGGATCGAGCCGCCACCTGGAGTGATGGCGCTAACGCTTTGCGCAAGACATGGAATGACGAAGTCGATGCAGCAACCGCTGTCACTGAAACTGAGCTTCCCTCGGATGCAAGTGTTCTCGGCGTCGTGAATCGCGAATTTTCGAATAATTCGACGGTTGTCTGCGCGGCCGGCGGACTACCTGGTGAACTGCACAAACTTTGGCGGTCGAGTGACACCGACGCGTATCACGTTGAGTACGGTTATTCGTGCATGGGCTATGAGATTGCAGGCGGCATTGGTGTAAAGATGGCGCATCCGGATCGAGACGTCGTTGTAATGCTTGGCGACGGCAGTTACCTGATGCTGAATTCCGAAATCGCGACATCGATCGCGATCGACAAGAAAATTATCATCGTCGTGCTCGACAACCGCGGCTTCGGTTGCATCAATCGTCTGCAGACTTCTTTGGGTGGCCGCGGTTACAACAACCTGTTGCAGTCAAGTTACGCGGACCCTGCCGACGCACCGCCTATCGATTTCGCACAACATGCCGCGTCACTCGGCGCGCATGCGGAAAAGGTTTCTTCGATCGACGAACTCGCGGCTGCGCTGCGACGCGCAAAGGAAGCACCGCACACGGCCGTTGTGGTGATTGACACTGACCCGCTGCCTTCCACAGAAGCTGGTGGCGCCTGGTGGGATGTGCCGGTCGCTGAAGTATCGGATGACGCGCAGGTCACAGCAGCCGGCCGCGAGTATCAGGAACAGCAAAAGAAACGCTAGCATGGCTATCTCGCTCGGCATCAATCCGATTACCTGGAGCAATGACGATCTGCAGTACGTCGGTGCCAACATCTCATTGGACACTTGTCTGAGTGAAACTGCTGCTGCCGGCTTCGACGGCATCGAGCTTGGCCACAAATTCCCCCGCGACGCGGCAACGTTGCGCCCAATTCTCGAAAAATACGGCCTTGCTTTAGTTTCCGGTTGGTACAGCGGCCAACTTCTCGAGCGCGACGCCAAAAGCGAGGTCGCGGCAATGCAGCGACACGCCAGTCTTCTTTCGGACATGAGTTGCGATGTTTTGATATTTGCCGAAGTTACCGGCTGTATTCACTCGAACATCGAAGCTCGTTTGTCACAGCGTCCCCGACTTACAGCAAACGAATGGGCACAGTTTGGCAAACGGATGTCGGAGGTCGCGAAAGCGGCCGCAGACCATGGTCTCAAACTCAGCTACCACCACCACATGGGAACCGTTGTACAGTCGAAAGCGGACATCGACGCACTGATGGATGCAACATCCGACGACGTGTATTTACTGCTCGATACAGGACACGCATTTTTCGCCGGCGCTGATCCCGTTCAGCTAGCGAAACAATACGCGGGTCGCATCGGGCACTTACATTGCAAGGATATTCGCGAGAAACCAATGCAGCGCTGCCTGAATCGGGACGGCAGTTTTTTGCAGGCCGTACTGGATGGTGCATTTACGGTGCCCGGCGATGGCTGTATTGACTACCCGGGCGTGCTGGCCGCGTTGGGTGACTATTCCGGATGGGCTGTTGTTGAGGCAGAACAAGATCCCAGCGTCGCACCGCCGGCTAAGTTCGCTCAGTTAGGGCACGACAACTTGCGAGAACTAGTCGCCAAACACCACGTCGTTTAGTGCCTCGAAGATTCCCGGTGCGGCAGCGAGCACCAGACCACCCTTTATGAGTGACTCGTCGTTCGGCAGGCAATCGTTAATTTCGCCACCCGCTTCTTTGATAATCAGGGCGCTGGCCGCAAAGTCCCAGGAATTCATATGCGGTTCGAAATACCCAATTAATCTCCCCGCAGCAACATAGGCGAGGCTTAGCGCACCACTGCCGCTGCGGTGATACATGCCCTTGCGATTGACCAGCCGCGTCAGCGGCCCAAGTGTGTCGTCCGGCGAGACACGATTTGAAAACCCGACACTCACCAGACCTTCTTCGAGTTCGGTTGCTGCGGATGCGTTAATCGTCCGACCATTCAGTGTCGCACCCTCGCCCGCTTTGGCCGCGAACAGTTCGTCATTGACCGGATCGAATACAACACCAATCTTGAATGTCGTGCCTTCAACATAGGCGATGGAAACGCACCAACTTGGAATGCCGTTCACGAATGGCTGCGTGCCGTCGACCGGATCGATGATCCAGGTCCCTTTTTCTGGATTCGGCACGAACGACTCCGGGTCCTCTTCGCCCAGAAAAGCATCGCCAGGAAATGCATTCATCAACGAAGCTTCCAGGAGTTTTTGTGTCTCTACATCGGCCTCGCTGGCCATGTCCTGAACACCCTTGCTCTTGATCTCCAGCGTCTCGAAGCGCTTGAAGTAATCCAGCGCAAGTGCGCCTGCATCTTTGATCGTCGAGCAAGCGAAATCGTAGCGTTCGTCTATGGTTGGCATTTATTCGAGCCTGAATATCGCGCTGGCGCACTGTCGATTGATTGCAAAGTGCTTCTTTGTTGCCGGAGTCACGACCGAAACTTCAACTTCGTTCAAAGCCGGCAATGACTCAAATAACTGGACATCAACCTGTGCAAGCTTGTTGTCAGGTCCGCACTCCGCAGAATATTTGCCGACGATCTTATTGTCCTGCGTCTGCACGTCGATGCTTGTCGAGGCACACTCGCTTTCAGTCTGCAGCGTGTAGGCGTTGCTGACATCCTGCAATAGGGCCATCGTCGCACTCTCATCAAAACCGTCCCGCGGTAGCTGTACCTCACTTGCAACGCGTCCATCTTCGGTCATCACGACCGACATGACGGCATTCGACGCCGCATGCTCAGCATGAAATTGCACATGATCGGCACAGAATTCCGGCGCCGCATCCTGCACGCAGGCCGCAAGCGAGAGACAGGAGAGAGAGAACAACAAGATTCGACTAATCACTTGCCTTGGCCCTCCACAAGGTGGTCGCCAAAATTATTGAAACGACCGAGGCACCTACCCAGAACATAATCGGCACCGTGTAATCGTAGAAATAGACCGTTGGCGCATTCTCGCCGATCGAAAACACAACTCGTACCTCACTGTCATAAATCAACTTGCCACTGATGTAATCCTGCGTTCCTGCACCCAAATAGCTAAAGACACCGATGAAACCCATTGCTGCTCCGGCAACACGCTTCGGCGCGATGTCGATAGCAAACAGTCCACCAAGCGCCGCGAGCAATCCGCTCAGTCCAAAGCCATAAACGACCAAGGCCACTGCGAGCACGAAACTATTGGTCGGTCCGTAGAAGATCACGATCAGCGGTATCAACTCCATCAAACCGAAAATCAGATTTGCAGGCGGTCGGCGTGCTTCGAACAGTTTGTCGGACAGATAGCCATACGCGACGCAGCCTAAAATTCCGGCCGCGGTGTTCAGAAAGATAAACAGGTTTGCGTCGAATAAATCGAAGCCACGTATTTCCTGCAGGTAGACGTTACCCCAACTATTGACTGCGTAACGGGTGATGTACATCGACGAACTGGCGAGCGCGATAATCCACATGGACGGAATTGCCAGCACCTTGAGTTGGTCTTTCCAGATCCGCGACGCGTCATGTTTTGCCGGTCGGGAATTCGCACCGCCCTCACCACTCCATTCTGCAATCGGCGGCAAGCCCAGGGTTTGCGGTCGGTCCTGCAAGTATCGATACAGAAGAAACGCGGCAAAAACGCATATTGCGGCCGGCGTCCAAAAGCCCCACTGCCACGGCAGACCAAGTCCTTTTGGTGGTGCAGCAATCAAATAGGCGATGCCAAGATAGGTAAGGCCTTCACCGATGGAGTGTGCGGTACTCCAAATACCGTAGTAACGACCACGCTCGCTATTGCTAAACCAGTTCGCCATGGCGACGACTGCCGACGGCGCGCCGAAGCCCTGAAACCAGCCGTTCAGAGCCCACAACACTGCCGAGAGCCCGACCACGGTCGAGAACGACATGCCGAAGTTCAGAAGTGCGGAAACCAGGATGCCGACGGCGAAGAAGCGTTTTACGTTGGAATAGTCCGCGAGGAAACCGTTGCTAAATTTTCCCGCCGCGTAGCCATACAAAAGCATAGAGCCGATAAAGCCAACTTCTTCCGGCGTAAAAATGCCGGCATCCATGATCGGCTTCTTAACCACGTTGAACGCCAGCCGACATACGTAACCCAGCCCGTAGCACAGAGTGAGCATGAAAATGATGTTGCGGCGATGATAGTGGTACTGCCGATCGATCTCGGCCGGATCTGTGAGTCGCGGTGCGTCTGGACCTGCCGCGAAGAATTTAAGAATGGCTTTCAAGCTGTCAGTCTAGACCCATCGCTTCGCTGATGCGATGCCAGGGCACGAGTTTGAAATTTTGCCGTTCTGCAGGCGAAATATTCCTACCGTCCTGAGCAACAAACACGCCTTGTGGAAAGTCGGGACCGAGATTGGCGCTGTTCACGTCCAGCCCGTCGGTTTCCGAAATACCATCAATACCGGTGGCCTCGTCCGCAACAACGTGGAAGATGCCGATAAATTTGTTCTCTGCTGAACGCTCGTACAATGCGTAGCTGTCGGCCCCCTGGTTTGACGCGACAAGATAACCGCCACCATTTTCGCCGTAGTAGATCGACAGGCCTTCAACATCGGCCGTCAGGTAGCCAGCTTCATCGACGCTATCGACCATTTTACGATCGTCGCCACCATCAGGCTCGGCCGAGTACTTCCAGATTCCGACGTTCTCTTCACCGACATAGAGATCGCCGGTCTCGTCATCAGCAACGCAACCTTCTGTTTGCGTACCTACATTGAACTCACGGACCGCTGTCATCGCAATCTTGCCGGCACCATTGTCTTCGAGAACCCACTGTCGGACAAGTCCATCCGTGTCGTTGATATAGACGTAGATCAAACCACTGGTCGGACTCTTGTACATGCACTGACCGTAAGGATCTGCCATGCCAGTGTCGATAACACCTGCGGCAACATCGACAAGTTGACGGGTGTCCGGATCAATAATGTAGGTACTGATGCTGTCATGGGTCCGATTGCTGCCCGTGACAACGGCAACAGTGCGATCACCAAGTTGAAAGCCATAACGAAGATCGACGTTATTAATGCGCCCATCGGCGCGTGACTGAATGAGTTCACCCGACAAATCGTAGACATTGATGCCACGTTTCTTGTCCGCTCCGATGATGACGCTAAGCTCCGGGTTCTCTGGATTCACCCAGATAGCCGGATCGTCGGCGGCGTCGCCAAAACTTATGACCGGTTCAGTCTCGACAATTGGCGATACAGTAATGGCTGCGCTGGTCGCCCGCCGACCAGGGTTTTCGACAGTGCCGTTTGTAAGGCCGTTCGCCGCTGCAAATGCGGACCATTCCACGATCTTGTAGTTAGTTGCCGCATCGCCATTATCGTCGTCGGTTACAACCAACAAGCCACCCTTGCCACCCACAGCGACAGCGGTTGCAGCAATGCCTTCCGATTCTTCCACATCGCTAATAGACGTCGTTGCGACGTGCTGTAGAGTTTCCAGATCATAAACCTGCAACCGGCTGGCATCCGCATCCGACGCCAGCAAGTAGCCACCGTCGTCGTGTTCGTAAATCGTTATGCCCTTAACGTCGCCGGCGAAACTGCCGAACGGCTGTGCAACATCGATCGTTTGCAGTTCTTCATCCGACTCCGGCTCTGCGTTGAGTTTGAAAACGCCAATCACCTCATGTGAAAAGTAAATAGCCGCGCCGCTGTCATGAGCGACACAATGCCCCGCACCGTATCCAGCCGGCATCGAGCGAACCTGCCGCGCCGCAAACTCACCATTCTCGTCGTACAGTTCCCATTGCTGGATCAATCCTTCGCCCATCAAGTACACGTAGGACTTACCCGACAATGGACTTTGATACATGCAGAGCCCTTCAATTTCCGCATCTATCGGGAAAGTCGCCGACTGCAGTCGCTCGACGGATCGCTGTTCCGAGTTGATTGTGTAGGCCATCAGGTTTGAGGCACCCACGTCATAGGCCATGACCAAACCAACCGATTCGCCAGCCAGGGAGAACTCGCTGCGCACATCGACCAGCGTAATTGCACCGCCGTCGACCGCAGCAATGCGGGTTCCGTCAAGTGCGTAGACCTCCAAACCGCCCGCCAGGCCCGCGCCCAATATCAGACTGTTGCCGGGATCGCTGGTATCAATCCAGATCGCGGGATCGTTGGCGCCATCCGCTGCTGTCGGAGTGGTTTGTGCGGATGGTTCGACACGCGGAATTTGGCTATGCTCGTCAGCCGCGGCGCTATCATGCCCCGGATTCGCCTGGCAGGCTACTATGCCCATAGAGAGCAGAATTGGTAATACTTTGTTTTTCATAGCAATTTTGTCCATCTAGTCTGGGCAGCGTCAGTAAATCAACGTCGGCCAGCATTATCGCAGAATTTGAAACAAATATTCTACTTTTGTTTATAATAGGAACAAATTTTCTAATCAGGACACTTCCAGGCCCAGCTATATGATTCAAAAATTCGTTACTCGCTCGATCTGTCTCTGCACATTTGCGCTCCTTGCCGCGTGCAGCACAACCACTTCATCAGATGTCGCCAAGGACGAAAGCGTTGGCATCCTAATTTTTGGCGACAGCGGATACCACCCTGACTATCCGGACCAGGACGACTACGACGACTTGTTTACGTCTGAAGGTTTCTATCAGGACGAGTGGGACGACTGGGTCGATGACAAACGACCGATGGATGAGTTCGAAGCGCGGCCGACAACGATCTCTCCGGTAACTGGCATGACAGTGCCTGCAAGTGGACTGGCCGGCGTATCAGCGGCAATGAAACATTTTTGTAGCGATGTAGCGACCTGTGATTTCGGTCTGATGTTGGGTGACAACATCTATCCGAGCGGTGCGACGCTGGGCACCGATGGTTTTGACGATGCTGATCGCTTCCGCGATATGTTCACGATTCCGCTGGGCGATATTGTTACGGAACCTGACTCCTATCGAACCTACAGCACGCTGGGTAATCACGATTGGGAGACGTCGAGAGAAGGCGGGTTCGCACAGATAGAGTTTCTTAAACAAGCCGAAGAGTTTTACATAGACGGCCCCTACTACACCGTAAAACCGCCCGCAGGTAATGGCGACATTGAACTTTTTGTCGTCGATACCAGCATGATTCTTGCGACGCAGACGGTTTACAAAGATCGTCTTCATGACGATGGTTCGGAAGTGATACACACTGTTGTCGAGCCGGCCGAATACTTCGTCGAGCCAATGACCTCCGATGAGCAGAGACAACCGCAATGGTTGGAGGAAGCGCTCAAAGCGTCAACGGCCAAATGGAAGATTGTCGTCGCACACCATCCGATCTGGTCATCATCGGGCAGCAAATTCTATGAAGCGAAAGTTATTCGCGAGTTGATGTTGCCGGCCATGTGCAAATACGCAGACGCCTACATCGTTGGCCATGAGCATACTCTCGAAATTCATACCGATGATTGTTCTGTCGCACTTGGTGCCGCTACCGAGAAACCACTCGTCGAAATCGTATCTGGTGCCGCTGCTAAACAGCGGCCGACACACAAGACGTTCATGCAACATCAGGAAGCGAAGTATCCAGAGCACACAACGATCATGGCTGAAGGCTTGCTCTGGGGTTTCTCACATATGACGATTAGCGGCGATACAGCGGAAGTCACTATGATGGAGATTCCTGACGACGGAAGTTCTGCTATCAGTGTCACGCATGTTTTCGAATTTGAACGGCGATCGCATCTCGGCAAATAAATAATGACTGCCGTAGTATCCTTTTTGGCCTTTACGGCAACCGTTGCTGGCATATCCTGGTGGGTCACGCGCAAAGACCGCATGGATTCGTCCGAAGCCTACTTTCTGGCTGGCCGAAGTCTGACCGCATGGGTCATTGCCGGTTCATTGATGCTCACCAACCTGTCGACTGAGCATCTGATCGGACTCAACGCCGACGCGTTTAATCACACCATCGCCGTAATGGCCTGGGAAACGACGGCCGCACTCGCCATGGTGCTCGCCGCACTTTATTTCCTACCGCGTTATCTGAAGATCGGACTGACGACAATCCCGGAATTCCTGGCGCGCCGCTTTGATAATCAAACTCGGGTCATCGCCGCACTGTTGTTTTTGTTTTCGTATGCGGTTGCCATCCTGCCTGTCGTACTTTTGTTTGGGGCTGAGGGCATGGAAAGCCTGTTTGAAGTCTCGAGCACTTTCGGCATTAGCCCCGCCCAAGCCAAATGGATCATGGTGTGGGGCATCGGCTTGCTCGGATCGATGTATGCGATCTTTGGTGGGCTCAAAGCGGTGGCAATCTCGGACACGATTAACGGCGTCGGCTTTCTGATCGCTGGACTATTGATCCCGATACTTGCCCTTAACCTCGTCGGCGACGGTGACATCCTTGCCGGCTTCAATGAGGTGTACACAGAAGAGCATGAGAAGTTCGATGTCACAGGCAATGAGCCGGGTTCTTTCTTGCCTTTCGGTGTTTTGTTCACCGGCATGATCGTCAACCAGATATTTTTCTGGTGTACGAATCAGTCGATTATCCAGCGCGCGTTGGGTGCGAAAAACCTTAAGGAAGCGCAGAAAGGCGTACTCATTGCGGCAACCTTCAAGCTAATAGGTCCGATCGCGATTGTCCTTCCCGGAGTCATTGCCTATCACATGTTCAAGGACACGCTGAGCAGCGACCAGTACCTGCAGGCGTACCCGATGCTCGTGCGAACTGTGCTGCCGACCGTTTTCACGGGTTTCTTTGCAGCAGTGATGGTTGGCGCCGTGCTCAGTACCTTTAATAGCGTTCTGAATAGCGCCGCGACACTATTTAGCGAAAGCATCTACCAATCGACAATCAACAAAGAGTCGTCGGGGCGCAACCAGGTTCGAATCGGACGGATGTTCAGCGCCGTACTCGCCGTCGCCGCTATGCTCGTCGCACCAACGATCGACACGTCGGGCAGCCTCTACATTTACCTGCAACAAATCAATGCGACGTTCTTCGGACCTATGCTGGCCGTCATCCTGTGCGGATTGATGACCTCATTTGTGAATTCGAAGGCGGCTAAGATCAGCCTGCTGGTCGGTCCGGTGCTTTTCTATCTGCTAAATTTCGTCTTCGGCGATGGATATCAGACGTTTATGATGGGGCTGTTCGGCCTCTCTGAACCACTGCACTTTTTACACACATTATTTGTCGTGTTCCTGATTACGCTTATCATTCTGTTCGCCTTTAGCGCCGGGCAACGAGCGCAGACTGCGCGAGCATCCATCGAGACGGGCGCCGCAGCCGCGCTGGACCTGACCCCCTGGCGCTATGCACGGCTGGCGGGTGGCTTGATCTCGGTCGCCACGATCATTTGTTACATCGCCCTGGCGCAATAAGCGTCCTAGGTCGTTTCCAGCTCGTCCCAGATGTTCTGTACCCAATCGCGAATCTGTAAAGATTCTTCCCAACGATCAGAAAGCTCGCGCTGCTCGCCGTCCGTAATTGCATACGGTGGTGGTCCAAGCTCGCACAGGAACACGAGCTCCGCATCATCGGCATTGCGTTCTCGCCATCCTTGCATGCCTTCTTTCCACCATGCCTTGAATATGTCGACCCACGCCTGGTGTTGTGGAAAATTGATTTGAATTTGCACTTGTTCACGGTTCGCAACGCGGCCCTGAAAACAGTCAGAGCGACTTAAGACGCTTGAAATGTATTGCCGATCGCGCTCGACAATCGGGTTGCGCATCTCGCGATCGACCACGAAGTGTGAAAGATCGGCACACAATCGCATCTCCGGCACGAGGTCCATTAGTTGCAGTGTGAAATACAGATCGTTTAGCAAGCCGTCGCGATGAGTTTCAAACAGCAACGGCATGTCGCGATCTTTCGCTTCAGCGATCCAGCGTCGGACAACAGGCACGGCATCTTCGGGTTTGATCGGCATAACACCGCTGATGACATTGACCATGCAGGCGTTCATTTCGGCTGCGAAATCCAACAAAGGAGCCATGTCATCTTCGGTTGACGGAAACGCGTTCACCATGCAGCCGAGACCGTACTCACAATAAAGGTCACCCAGCTTGCGTTGCTCCGGAATTTCTTCTACCGCAGGATCGATGCACATGCCGTCGAAGCCGGCTTCGGCAGCCTTACGAAAGTTCTCATCATTGCTGCGCTCAGGCGTATGCGGACTGCGCAGCTCCATGCCCCACAGCGATTGATAGACCTTCAGCTGTGGCACTAGAACGGGCCGGGTGGTGTTGCGCTCCGGCGTGGCGGAAACCAGAACGGCTTGTCGACAACCGTCGCCTCAGCCATCGCCCTGTTCCAGTGCATCTCGCGTTGGTAATAGATCTCTACCCACACCTTGCTGCCAACCGCACCGTGCGGAACGAGAACCGTTCCAAGCGCGATATTTTGTTTGCACACCGGCGACCACTCAGCTGATGTTACGAAGCCAATGTTGGTCTTGTTGTTTTTCGGCTTTTCAAAAATGTACGAGGCACTCGCGACCTTGTTGCCTTCAATGTCCAGCTTCACGAGACGCCATGTCGATCCGTTGCGCTTCTCCTCGGCCAGTGCGCGTCGGCCATTGAAATTTGGCTTTTTGAAATCGACGAGCCAATCAAGTCCGAGCTCAAGTGGCGAACGAGTGCGGCCCGTACGCACAGTGCCTTTCGCCGGCAGGAAATCTTCGAATGGAGCGAGATACCCTGCTTCCACTCGTGCCATCTCAAGCGCATGCACACCGATCGGCCGAATACCGAACAACTTACCTGCTTCGAATATTGCATCCCACAAGGCTTCGGCCTTCGCGGGCTCAATCCAGAGTTCGTAACCAAGATCGCCCGTAAATCCGGTCCGCGAGACCATGAGTTCCGAACCTTCAAAGTCACAATGCATGAGGCCGAAGACCTTCAGCTCGTCCAGACCGGGAAGTCCGAGCCCGCTTAATGTCGAGTAGGACGTCGGTCCCTGCACCGCAAGTCCCGCGACCTCGGCGGTCTCTTCGACAATGCTGACGTCGAAGCCGATAGCACAGGCTTGCAACCAGTCAAAATGACGCTCCTGCGAACACAATCGATACTCGCCTTCACGAAGGTGAAAAATCGTACCGTCATCAAGCACCTGACCCTGGTCATCACACCAAACGGCGTACGCCACTCGACCTGGTTTGATCTTCGCCATATCTCGTGTGACGAGGCGATTGAGGAAACCAAGTGAATCCGGACCGCTAATGCGGTACTTCGTCATCGGTGACACATCGAAGACGGCGGTCGCATTACGAATCGCGAAATATTCTGTCTCAGAACAGTACAGCTCGTCCGGTGTCGAATAGCCTTTCCAGTTGTGCCAGGTATTAACGGTGTCGAGCTGCGACATGCGCTCGTAAAACGGTGTCCGCAGTCGACCTTGATGAACTTCTTGAATCGTCATGCTGCTTTCTCCCGTCCGAGGATGGCTCTAGCCGCATTGCGTCCAGCGGCACCGCTCACTCCACCACCCGGATGTGCGCCGGCACCACAAAGATACAAACCGTCCAGTGGCATGCGGTACTGCGCTGCACCGCAAACCGGTCGCACGAATAAGAACTGATCCATCGTCAGTTCACCGTGATGCCAATGGCCACCCGTAATGTGAAACTCCCGCTCGATATCGGCCGGCGTTAACAATTCACTCGCCGTGATGCGCGCTGCAATATCCGGCGCATAACGTTCGATCGTACGAATTGTTGCGGCTTCGAACTCGGCGCGCGCTTCTTCGTCCCAGCCACCTTTCAAGTCGTACGGTGCGTATTGCACGACAGCCGACATGACGTGCTTGCCGGCCGGTGCCATCGTCTCGTCACGCACGCTTGGGAAGGAAATTTCGATCACCGGATCAGGTGAACTTTCACCGTACTTGGCCGGATTGAATGCGCGTTCGACATAGTGCTCGTCGGGGGCAATTAGAATTCGCTCGGCGAAATCCTTTTTAGACAGGCCCGCGATAGTCGGCAAGCCATCCAGCGCAAGATGTAACTTCGCCGCGTTGCCGCGTGACCGCAGATGATGAATGCGGTGCGTAAATCGCGCCTCAACATGTTCCGCGCCAACGAGATTCATGATTGTGCGCTTCGGGTCTGCGTTCGACACAACCGTCATGCTATCGAAGCGCTCGCCACTTTCTGTTTCAACTCCGGCGACGCGCCCATTGTCGACGATTATGCGTTTGACAGGCATGCCGGTTCGTATCGTCACGCCTGATTCCCTCGCAACATGTGCGAGTTCTTCACTGATACTGCCCATGCCACCACTCGGTGAAGCTACTCGACCAAAATCACCTGCGAGACGGTAGAGATAGGTCAATATCGTATTCGGTGAGCGCGGACCGAGGTGAGTGCCGAGAACAGCGTCGAGACTCAGCGCACCTTTGAGCAACGGGTTTTCGAAACGCTCGGTCAGTTCGTCGTGAATATTCATGCCGATAAGCCGCAGGAATTCACGCATTTCTTTCTTGCCCATGCGGCGCAGATCGAAGCCAAGTCGCCCTAATGTCGTCAGGTCATCAAGATTCTTCGTACCGAGTCGCGGCGGCGTCTTGTTGAAGTAGGTATTGAGCATTTTCGCGAAACGCGCCATGCGTTTGTGAAACTCGCGATAACTCGCCGCATCGCTGTCACTGACGCCTTCGACAGCAATGCCCTCAATGCGGACGTGATTGCCATCCTCGGCCAACGCGATGGTTGCCATATCGTCGGCTGCCAGCTGCGGCCTGATGTTCAGGTCTTTCTGCACGCTGGGCTGCAACTGATACAACAAATGTGCACACGCCGAAACTGTGTAACCGTCCGCGAACTCTCGTGTAACGGCAGCGCCGCCAACCTGACCGTTTGCTTCGAGAACGAGCACGCTCTTGCCAGATTTTGCCAGCAAAGCCGAGCAGACCAGGCCGTTGTGTCCGCCGCCAACTACGATTGCATCGAATTTATCAGTCATCGCCGAAGTTCTCCGGAACAGTGTTTGGACGCTTAAGGTCGGCAAGAATTTCCCTTGCTGCGTTCGCACCTGGGGCCGCCATTACGCCACCGCCGGGGTGTGTACTCGAACCACACATGTAAAGACCATCTACGGGCCCGCGATATTGCGCGTAGCCAGGCACGGGTCGATTAAAGAGCAACTGGTCCATCGTGAGTTCGCCATGGAAAATATTGCCCTCGGTAATGCCGATTTCATTCTCAATATCCTGCGGTGTTCTCACCTCGTAGTGCAGGATCAGGTCTTTGAAGTTAGGACTGTAATCTGCGATCTGATCTATCACCGTTTGCGCAAACGCCTCTTTCTCAGGCGCCGTCCATTCTCGACCCTCGATCTGGTGTGGGCAGTACTGAACAAAACAACTCATGAAGTGCTTACCGGGTGGCGCCATCGTCGGATCGGTCATGGTTGGGATAACCATATCGATATACGGATCCTTCGAAAATGTGCCGTCTTTCCAATCGTCGAAAGCACGCTCCATGCGATCCATGCTATCGATAAAGTGCATGTCGCCGCGATACAGAGTACTGCCGTCCGGAATCGCCGGGAATCGAGGCATTCCATCAAGCGCTATGTTCACTTTGCCGGACGAACCCCGAATTTTGAAATTCTCGACCCGCTTGTAAAACTCTTCGGGCAAGTCCGACTTGTCCATGCAGTTCAGGAACGTGCGCTTCACGTCCATTGCTGAGACAACCAATCGCGCTGAAATTTCCTCGCCGTTCTCCAACGCCACACCCGTGGTGCGACCATTGCGAACCATAATCTTGTCGACGCCCGCCTCGGTACGCAGATCACCGCCATAAGACTGAAACGCACCGGCAATTGATTTGGACACAGCACCCATCCCGCCGCGTGCAACACCCCAGGTGCCGACGTTGCCGTCCACGTCGCCCATGTAATGGTGTAGCAATACGTAGGCCGTACCTGGAGACCGTACGCCGAGCGCCGTTCCGATAATGCCGCTGCCCGACAAGGTTGTTTTGATGATATCGGACTCGAAATACTCGTCGAGATACTCGGCAACACTCATCGTCCAGAAGCGGATCGTTTCGCCCATACGATCCTCACCCATCTCCATGAACTTGGCGCCGATAGCGAGCAGCTCCTTTATGTCTTTTGGTTTGAATGAGGTCGGATCTGGTGGCGTACGTAACAATGTGTCGCGCACGAATCGACATTGCCGCATCGTATCGGCTGAATACCGTTCGTACGCATCGGCATCGTGTTGCGAGTGGCGTGCCTTTTCGCGGTAGGCAACTTCAGGATCGTGGTAGGACCCGAAGTAGTCACCGTTTTCCATGAACTGGCAGGAGCCGCCGAACGGTGTGACTTGCAGTCCATGTTTGTGCAATTCCAGCGAGCGGTAGATTTCCGGACGCAACAAGCTGCAGACGTACGAGCAATTTGAATACATCCAATCTTTGTAAAGCTCGCGACTAACGGCCGCACCGCCGATGTAGTCGTTCTTTTCGACGCAAACGACATCGAGCCCGGCTTTTGCGAGATAGGCTGCCGTGGTCAGGCCGTTGTGGCCAGCACCAACAACAATCGCATCATAGGTTTTCATAAGGTCTCCGCCCCATTGTCTCGGCCGCAAGGATCGCACGGACCGGTGCCGATAGTCCAGAAAAATGAATGAGTATTCATTCACTTTATGGCATTATTCTGCGATGGTCGCTACCGTCCCTACACGCAATCGCCGCACCGCCTCACGCGAAGCGCGCCGCCAGCAACTCATCGACGCAACGATGAAGTGTATTGCCCGCAAGGGCATGGGCAGCACGACGCTAAGTGACGTCGCGAAAGAAGCCGGCCTGTCACAGGGCATCGTCAACCTGCATTTCGAAAGCAAAGAGAATTTGCTGACCGAAACGCTCGCGAGCCTCGCGGGCGAGTATCGTGAGAAATTCGACAAGGCATTGGCTAACGCAGGCCCCGGCCCCGCCGACAAACTTGCCGCGATTATGGAACACGATTTGCGACCGTCGATCTGCAATCGCGGCAAGCTCGCGATCTGGTTTGCGTTCTGGGGCGAGGTGAAGTCCCGGCCAACCTATCAAAGAATGTGCGCTGAGTGGGATCAACGCTACGACGATGTTGTTGCCGGATTGTGTGACGAGATTATTGCCGATGGCGATTACAAGGACATATCCGCGCCGTCGGTCGCGTATGCTCTGGCATCAATGATCAACGGTCTTTGGCTATCATGTCTGATCAGCCCACAGACCTGGGATCGTGACGATGCGAAGGCCGCGACAATGAATTACCTGGCAAGTACGTTCCCCAATCACTTTTCGCGAGAATCCTGACGTGGCCAGCCGACTTCTCCTTCTGTGTTCCGCATTGGTGTTTGTCGCATGTAGCGGCGACGGCGACAACGAAGAAGGCGACGAACAAATCGTCAATGTATACAACTGGTCCGACTATATTGGTGAAGATACGATTGAAAAATTTGAGGCCGAATTCGGCATCAAGGTCAATTACGATGTCTACGACTCAGGGGAAATCGTCGACGTAAAACTACTCGCTGGAAATACAGGCTACGATGTCATCATTCATAGCAATAGTTTCTCGGCGCGCATTGCACCGGCCGGCGTTCACGAACCGCTCGACTTTTCACGAATTCCGAACATCAAGCACCTCGATCCGGAAACCATGCGCATCATTGACGCCTATCCGAACGTGCGGGACCTTCAGGTACCGTATTTTTGGGGCACGACGGGATACGCGTACAACGCCGACATGGTTCGAGAGCGCTTAGGCGATCACCCAATGGATAGCGGTGATGTCCTGTTTGACCCGGAAACCATCGCCAAACTCGCCGATTGCGGCGTTTCACTCCTAGACAGTCCGATTGACGTCATGCCGATGTTGCTTGCCTACCTCGGCAAAGACCCGAACTCACTCGACCCGGAAGACCTGAATCTCGCCAGGGATCGGCTTGTCGAACTCAGACCCCATATTCGTTATTTCAGCGGCACGAAAATGTTGACGGACCTGCCAAACAAGGAGATTTGTGTTGCGATGAGTTGGTCAGGTGACTACGCGACAGCGAAATGGCGCGCCGCGGACGCTGGCATCGATATTGACCTTCGATATACCGCGCCTAAGGAAGGTACCGGGTTGTGGGTCGATGGTTTGTACATCCCCAAAGACGCCCGACACAAAGACAATGCGTATTTGTTTATTAACTTTATCCAGCGCCCCGATATCAATGCCGAGATCACCAATACCGTTAATTACGCAACCGCCAATGGTGCCGCATGGCCGCTCCTGGATCCGGCGGTGCGTAATGACCCTGCTATTTTTCCGAACGAAGAGATCATGCAAGTAATGTACTCCACAAGCGCACAAGATCCGAAGAAAGCACGCTTGCGCACTCGAGCCTACGTGCAAGGCAAGAGCGGGATGCAGTAATGAGCACCAACGAATCCTTTATCCGCATTCGCGGTATTAGCAAACACTTTGGCGATTTTGTTGCCGTCGACAATGTCGATCTCGATATTGGTCGCAGTGAGTTGTTCTCCATATTGGGCGGCTCGGGGTGTGGCAAGACAACGCTGCTTCGCATGCTGGCGGGTTTTGAAACGCCGACGACGGGAAGCATCGAGATTGATGGCATCGACGTTACATCAATGCCGCCCTACGACCGCCCGGTAAACATGATGTTTCAGTCATACGCGGTATTTCCGCATATGACCGTGGAACAAAATATTGCCTACGGCCTGCGCAAAGAGCGCGTGCCGAAACAGGAAATTGGCACGCGCGTCGATGAAACAATTGCGCTCGTGCAGCTCGGCGATTTTCGAAAACGCAAACCCGATCAGCTGTCCGGCGGCCAGCAACAGCGGGTTGCACTGGCTCGCGCACTGATTAAGCGGCCAAAAGTTCTGTTGCTTGACGAACCTTTGGCGGCTCTGGACAAGAAGTTGCGTGAGCATACCCAGTTCGAGCTGATGAACATTCAAGATGAGCTCGGCATAACGTTTGTAGTCGTAACTCACGATCAGGAAGAAGCGATGACCCTGTCATCAAGAATTGCTGTCATGGAGAAGGGTCGGTTCCTGCAAGTAGGAAAACCTAAGGAAATCTATGAGTATCCTTGCAATCGTTTCGTCGCCGATTTCATTGGAACGATCAATACGTTTGATGGAACCGTTACAGCGGTGGAAGACGATGCGATTATGGTGGACTCCGCGGAGTGTGGCAGCACTATAACTGCGCTGGGGAGTCACTCCGCTTCTGTTGGTGACGAAGTCTGCGTAGCTGTTCGCCCCGAGAAGATATTTATCGGTCGTGATGAACCGGAAGATACCTCTGACATTCGTGTGAAAGGAGTAGTAGACGACCTCGGCTATCTTGGAAACCTGTCGTTGTATCGGGTACGTCTGGAATCAGGCAAAGTCATACTCGTTAGCCAGCAGAATCGACGCCGGTCGGCCGAACGATTCGTCGAATGGGAAGATGAAATCTGGTTATCCTGGCGACCACGTAGTTCAATCGTGCTGACAGAAGACGCTTAAGTGCAAGCGCTTAGTAAAGAAGATGTCTGGCTGCGCCGACTGATCGTCGCGATTCCCTACCTGTGGCTGTTCGTGTTTTTTGCACTGCCGTTCGTCATAATTCTCAAAATCAGTCTCGCTGACCCAATCATGGCGCAGCCGCCGTTTTCGCAAACCGCCTCCGCCGACAATTTTGTCTTCCTGTTCAACGACAAGCTGTACGCGATCACCTACCTGCGATCAATCCTGATGGCAGCAGCAGCCACGTTTCTTTGCCTGCTGCTTGGCTTTCCGATGGCGTACGGAATAGCGCGCTCTGATCCGAGGGTCCGCAGCCTGTTGTTGCTACTGATTGTTCTCCCGTTCTGGATTTCATTCCTGCTCCGCGTGTACGCCTGGATGGGTTTGTTGAATAACTATGGCGTGATCAACAATATGCTGATGTGGCTGGGAGTTATCGATCAACCTTTGCAGATCATGTACACCGACTTTGCCATTTTCGTCGGCCTTACCTACTCCTATCTCCCGTTTATGATCTTGCCGTTGTACGCAACACTCGAGCGCATGGACCTCGACCTTGTGGATGCCGCACTTGATCTCGGCGCTTCGAAGACTGCAGCGTTTTGGGACGTGACCTGGCCGCTGGCGCGCCCAGGGGTTGTCGCAGGTTCGCTGTTGGTGTTCATACCAGCGATGGGCGAATACGTTATCCCTTATCTGCTCGGCGGCCCCGAATCATTGATGATCGGGCGGGTGCTATTCGACGAGTTCTACTTTAATCGCGATTGGCCACTTGCCTCGGCCGTGGCGATCATGTTGCTGGTACTACTCGTCGTGCCCATCGTATTTCTGCAGAAGAATCAGGCTCGCGAAGCGGAGAGCACGTCATGAGACGCCAGTCGCGCCTAATTCTGTCGGTACTCGCGTTTGGCTACGCATTCTTGTACATCCCGCTGGTATCGGTCGTTTTCTATTCTTTCAACAACTCCAAACTGGCTGCCGTTTGGGGTGGCTTTTCTACGCGCTGGTACGGCGAGCTGATCCGTAACGAACAAATTCTCGACGCAACATTTTTAAGTCTCAAGATTGCTGCAACGTCTGCGACCTTCGCAACGATTCTCGGCACCATGGCCGGACTGATATTGGTGCGCTTCGGTAGGTTTAAGGGCAAAACGCTGTTTTCAGGCATGATCACCTCGCCGCTCGTCATGCCCGAGGTCATCACAGGTCTTTCGCTGCTATTGCTGTTCGTGACTTTGCAGCAATTGATCGGCTGGCCGGGTCAACGTGGTTTCGGCACAATTACAATTGCACACACCACTTTTTCGATGGCTTACGTCGCTGTGGTTGTTCGCTCGCGACTGACAGCCATGGATCAGTCTCTGGAAGACGCTGCGATGGATCTGGGTTGCCGACCGACACGCGTGATTTTCGATATTACGTTGCCGCTGATTGCTCCGGCTATGCTTGCTGGTTGGTTGTTAGCTTTTACGCTATCGCTGGACGACCTTGTCATCGCCAGTTTTGTATCCGGGCCTGGCTCGAACACGCTACCGATGGTCATATTCTCCAAGGTAAAACTTGGCGTTACTCCGGAAATCAATGCACTCGCCACCCTCTTTATTCTTATTGTTTCGTGCACTTTAGTCACCGCATGGCTCATTATGCGGCGCCGAGCAAACACTACATAGGTAATCATGGCCGATTCATATACCAACGTTGCAGAGATGCTTCTCGACCTGCAACCCATCGATCCGGTTTATTGCGTCTATCCGCACGTCTATCATGAGACTGCCGAGGAATTCATGAACGGTTTCCCGGGCCGCGTTCTTTATGCGATCAAAGCGAACAATGATCCCAAAGTGTTGCGTGCACTGTTTGATGCCGGGATTTCGCATGTTGACTGTGCCTCGTTACAGGAGATCAAAGAAGTACGCGCGGTGAGCGAAGACGCTGTGTGTTATTTTATGAATCCGGTGCGGCTGCGTGGTGCCGCGAAGTCGGCACAGGATGACTACGGCGTCCGGCATTTTGTTATTGATCATTTGTCGGGCCTGGAACTCCTGCTCAAGGAAATTGACGCCTCGAAATCGGTCATCTTTGTACGTCTTGCGGTACATCACGAATCAGCAATGGTCGACCTGTCCAGCAAGTACGGTGCAACGGCAGAACAGACGCTCGAAATACTGCAGGCCGTGGCGGACTGCGGCGCAGAACCCGCCCTCGCTTTCAATGTCGGCTCGCATGTCATGAGCCCGGACGCGTACGTACATGCGATTGAAACGGCAATTGATGTGTTGCAGCACCTGCCATTCAAGTTGCGCCTGATTGATATTGGCGGCGGCTATGCCAAGTCCTATCCAGGATTCGCGGCACCACCAATGCAAGATTACTTTGCGGCGATTGTCGAGGCCGCGAGGTTTTCGCTTGCCGAAGATGGCGAGCTCATGGCCGAGCCGGGGCGTGCACTGGCAGCACCGGGACTGTCGGCGGTCGTCGAAGTGCTGCTACGGAAGGACAATAAGTTGTACATCAATGATGGCTTGTACGGCGTGTTCTGGGAATTGCGCTATGACGCACACGACCGCTACCCGGCGCGTACCTTTCGCGATGGAAAACTACTCGACGGTGAAATGCAGTCATTCGAGCTATTGGGCCCAACCTGCGATTCCGATGACAAGATGCGTGGCCTGGTTGGTCTTCCGGCCGATATCGACGTCGGCGATTACATTGAGTTTGGCGACATCGGCGCTTATAGCTTGAGTGGTCGCTCTGATTTCAACGGCTTTTTCAGCGACACCGTCGTTAACATCAGCTCTGAGGACTCTCGCCCTCCGGATTAAGTGCACTAGCCTGTTCCTCGGCCAGCCATTCCTTTACCCAGGCAACGTGTTGCTCTTCTTCTACGGCAAATTCTGCCGCCATTTCACGCACTTGTTCGTCGGTGCAGTCACCGACGACGTTTTCGAAAAACTCAAAGGCCCGCTTTTCATTGTCGAGCGCGAGTGACATAGCCTGACACGGCGTCATCAGGTGGAAAAGGCGCGCGCTATCGGTGTTTTCGGGAGCTTCGAGTCCCGGCCATAGATATTGACTCGGGGTGAGCATCGGCAATTTCCGGCCTTTGATTTCCGCGTCAATTTTCTCCGCGTGCGTGGCCTCAATTGCCGACATCTTTGCGAATATCTTCGCCACTTTCCTATTGCCGGTTTGTTCCATCATATCGGCGAGTTGCTTATACCTTTCCGTGGCTTCGAGCTCTATAACCAGCGCATGCAAGAGCAGTTCGGCGAGAGACATCTCGCAGGTGGGAGCGTCCATTGCTGCGCCATTGATCGATGGTATTTGCATCGGAATTCTCCGTACCAATTAAGGACAAAGGGGCAACGCAACTACGATTTTAGGAATTCCCGACCACGAAGCGAAAATGCTCCGCCATTTCTGTGACGCAGGTCCGTTTTGCCGTGAAATTATGTGAAATGGCGTTTTTTCTGGCGCCCATCGGTAGTTGCTGATTTGGTGCTACTCGGTCGAATCCTCAGGCAGTCATTAGTACGTCATCAGCCGTCCATCAGGCCACTGATTCTCCAGCGTTCATTATAGATTCCAGTGAATAAACGGGGTTTCATCAAATGCGTACACAAATGGTGGTTGTTGTTTTATTGCTTTCCGTTCTAAGTGGCTGCACGTCATTCTGGATGGGTGGCAATTACGAAAAGACCCGGCAAGGCGCCTCAAGCAGCCTGGTCGATTTCCTGTATCCGGATGGCGAAATTCCGCCGGCCGTTGCTGAGCAGATGCCCTACCTGACATTGCCACTACGCGTAGGAATCGCGTTCGTGCCTTCCTACGGCCACGATGACATTCCGGCCACTGAAAAACAGGAACTTCTGGAACAGGTCGCGACTGCGTTCCGTGACCGACCGTATGTAGAATCGATCGAAGCCATTCCAGAAATCTATATGCAATCTGCGCGCGGCACTCAGGGTCTGCAACAAGTCGCAGCAATGTACGGCGTGGACGTCATTGCCCTGGTTTCCTACGATCAGATTTCGTTTTCGGCCGAGCGTGACAGCGCCCTGCTCTACTGGACCATCGTCGGCGCGATGGTCGTTAAAGGCAATTCACACGAAGTGCAAACGATGATCGACACTGCTGTGTTCGACGTGAAAACAACGCGACTGCTATTTCGTGCGCCAGGCATGCATCGCGAACAGAGTAACGCGACCTTGATGGATACCGGCAAGGAACTGCGCAAGCTGCGTGGCGCGGGCTTTGTTGCAGCGACGGACAGCATGATTGGCAATCTCGATGCTGAGTTAGATGGGTTTCGTGAGGCGGTGGAGAACGGCCAACGCGCACAGGTTGAATGGCGCGCCGGATCGGGCGGTGGTGGCAGCCTCGGCCTGAGTTTGCTTATGTTCCTGGCTGGCGTAACCACTTTTCGTCGGTGGACAATGGAGCGGACAGCGTAAGCAAGAAAGCCTCGAGTTGTCGCAGGTCGCGGTCTCGCAAGCCGAGTGGTTTTGCCTCGTTGTGCCCGATCATGGCCAGTGGCGCATCGTTGTAATGCTCAAGCACTTCAAAGAGTGTCGCGATTTGACCCTTATGCATGAAAGGTGCTGTGTTCTCGAGATTGCGCAGTGACGGCGTTCTAAACGCCCCGATCAACTCGGGCCCGGTGCGAACAAATTGCAGCTCCGGACAATTGCGACCCAGATCGTCGCTGTACGGACCGTCGCAACTAAATTCGTTGCTGCTCACTTCGCGCACACCGACAACGCGGCCCTTGTCGGGCAACTCGTAAGGAAACGAAATCACGCCGGTATTGTGAAATTCATTATTTGTTAGCAGCGGTCCATTGTGACATTGCGTGCAATTTGCATCGCCGATGAACAACTGCAGCCCGACTACCTCGTCTTCGCTAAACAACTCTGTCTGCATCGTCGTGTCGCTATCGAGCACAGCAGCGACGAATTCATCAAAGCGAGAGTGGCCAGGCTGCAATAATCGTTCATACGCAGCGATCACCTTGCCAACGTTTGCGAATACTGTGTTGATCGCTACTTCATTCAGATCTCGTGGCGGGTCGCCAAACAATTCGATATAGGTATTTCGGTAGTCTGGATCGTTGAGTACCAAATCGACGACGTGTTGCCTGTCACTGCCGTGCTCATTCGCATCTTCTAACGGCGACAGCGCTTGCGACCATTGACTGTCACGTCGGCCGTCCCAGTACAGCCACGGGCTGTAGGCTGTGCCAACAATGCTTGGCGTATTGCGCTTCGACGTACCAATAGCCTGCCCTTTTGCCAATCCATCTGTGAAATTACGAATAGTTTGATGGCAGGTCGAACACGAGATACCACCATTGACACTAAGTCGGGGATCGAAGAACAACGCGTGACCGAATTCAGCGGCAAGCGGATTGTCAGCAACAGAATTAGTCGGATCGTCTGTCAATGGCGCGAGGCTTTCGATCGACAAGGATTGCAGTATCGCTATGTCCGCGTCGGTCCATGGTCTTGGCGAGGCCGGCCAGCTGTACCAGACCAGGGCAACCAATGTCCCCGCCAATAACGCTTGCAGGAATCGCTTCATAGCGTCAGTGTGATCACAACGGTATCGGTGCTCTCGCCGACGTGAATGAGTATTGTGATTTGCCACTCACCCGCCATGTGAAAACGCATCCCATCAAGTCGATAGTCACCCGCCCCGATTTCCGCGGTCATTCGCGGCCGCGTCGGCAGACCATGATCGTGCAGAGGCATCCCACCGGTCGCTTCAATAATGGCACCTTCGACCGGCGTGCCATCAATATCTTCGACATGAATGATCCAGGCATGCAGCTTGTTGATCTGCAGCGGCTGTAGCTCGCTTTGATAGCGAACAACGTATGCGTTGCCTTCTGATGTCCAGCTGGTTTCCTGCGCGCCGACGCCACCGAGCGACAGACAGATAATCAGAGCCAGCGACAACGCATTTTTCATCGCAGCCACCGCGCGAGTCGGCCGCTCATGTAGAGGTATTGCAACTGGACAAGCAACAATACTCCAACAAACCACGGCCACAGGCCGAAACCCGTGTATCCGACTTCGAATGGGAACACAGCAACATGCAAGCGTTCGCTGTCGTTTGGCGTAGCGGTAACGATGCCAATGAACTCACCCTCTTCTGCAAAATCGTGCAGTACGGTGAATACATCGGGTTCGATGGCCGAAGGCTGATACAACACGGTCACGCTATCCAGATCTTCAATCGCAGTGATATCGGACCATCGTGCGAATCGACCTTTGCCCGTGACGTCACGAATGATCCGGAAGTCGATCGGAATTCGACCAAGTTCGTCGTGTAAGTACTCCATAACGAACAGGCTTTCGCCCGCATTCGGCAAGTCTTCGCAGTATTCTTTGAAACCGTCAGTTCTGGGTTGATAAATCTTGAAATGAGCCTTTAAGTAACTGATTTTTATGACGCAAAGATCAGACTCCTCAACCACGCCACCATGCGCAACGGCTTGTTGAAAAGTACCCAGCATTGCCAGGATGACGAATAATTGAAGTAATTTCATGCGACGCGAGGTCTATAGCCTCGTTGACTAAAATTCCGGGGGAGAAGTCTATGTCAGTCTGGCGAGCTTTAACATTCATTGGTTGTCTGTTTTTTTCATCGGCACTGCTTGCCGATCAAGGCGATTTGCCGTTTACGGACAAGGACCGCTGCATGCAGGGTCCGATGGAGCAATTCGGCCGATATATAGGCGACTGGAAAATCGAGGACTCGCAGTTGGCTCGGGACGGCTCTGGTTGGGCCCCTGGCGCGGGTGCTCGCTGGATATTTACTTGCTTTGGTGATGGTGTGGCGGTGCAAGACTTTTGGATGCCGACAGGCGGCAGTACGGGCACAAACTTGCGCACCTACAAACCTGAGACCGGTAGCTGGGAAATCGCATGGACTGTCGACAAGCTGCCCGGTTTCACGCACATCCGGGCCAAACAAGATGATGCCGGCAACATCGTAATGGACTTTGTTGCACCGATACCGACACCATTGCGGAAAATTACCTTCATGGCGCCCGACGAGAACGGGTGGAAGTGGAAACTCGAATTGTCGAATGACGAGGGAGCAAACTGGACCGAGGTGTATCGCATCACGGCAACACCCTATAACAACGACTAACGTTTATAATGACTCGCTGGGCACGCCAGAGATGTCGGCATGAGATCAGCTGTCACGGTTTTTTTAGTATTGTTGCTGAGCAATACTTCGAGTGCTCATCACTCCCGCGCAGCCTATAACTCAGACGTTCTAACAATTATCGAAGGCGAGCTTGTCGACGTTCGCTGGCGCAATCCGCATATCGTGTTTCACCTGCGCGTCACGGCGGACGATGGATCCACGAGCGATTGGCGCATGGAAGCCGGTTCCATTTACATGCTGCAGCGTGCCGGACTGACAAAGAGCATGTTTGCCAATGGTGAGCACGTAAAAGTATCCGGGCATCTGTCGAAATCCGAGCAACGCGATTTTCTCGCAATGACGATGCTCTTTGGCGGCGATTACGAGATCATGACGATGCCCTACGCCGAGCCCTACTGGACGGACGATCGTGCCGGCACTCGAACCGACTGGACGTCAGACGCTGATCGACTCGCAAGTCATAGCAACGACGCCGGGCTGTTTACCGTATGGAGCGTGCCGCAGAACGGCGGCAGAACATTCACCCAGTTACCATTCAAAGCCTCCGCAGTAGCCGCGCGCGCAGATTGGAACATGGTCGATAATCCTCTCACCCGTTGCGAGCAACCTGGTCTGCCACGCATCATGACGAACCCACATCCCTTTCAATTTGTGGATCATGGCGACAGCATCGTCATTCTCGGCGAGGAGTTCGACATGCGTCGCATCGTCTACATGAATTCAGCCAGCACACCATCCGATGCAGAACCCAGCAACCTGGGATTCTCCCGCGGCCAATGGCAAGATCGCACGCTGGTTGTTCGTACAGACAGGATTAACTGGCCGTATTTTGATGCCATAGGAACGCCACAGTCCGACGGGGTGAAAGTTGAGGAACGATTTACGCTGGTTGACGACGATCAACGGCTAGACTACGAGTTCATAATCACTGACCCGAAAACGATCAACGGTAAAGCTGTGATTAAGGGTTATTGGCTCGCACTCGGTGAACCCGTCGAGCCTTTTGAGTGCCTTGTCTATTAGGATGCGAAATGGCCAAGCCTGGTAATACCGGAATCGGACGCATACTTCGAGCGGCTAAGTTTTCATCGCAGGGCCTCGCCGCTGCATGGAAAAACGAAGCGGCATTTCGTCAGGAATTACTTCTCGTCGTCGTGCTGTTGCCCGTTGCGCTCTGGCTTGGCCAGACGGCGCTTGAACGCGCCGTGCTGATTGGCTGCCTGTTTGTCGTTGTCATCGTCGAGCTCATCAATTCGGCGATCGAGGCCGCGATCGATCGCCATGGTGATGAGCTGCATGAACTATCCGGACGTGCCAAAGACATGGGCTCTGCCGCTGTGTTGTTAAGCCTCCTGTTAGTCGCGGTCGTGTGGGGGCTCATTGCCGCAGAGCGTTTTCTTTAGCTCGGACTACATATCGATCGCTTCAGCCAGCTCGATCGATCCGCCGGCGGCGAGAATCGGGCAACCTTTCGCTTTCGCAATCGCATCGTCCAGATCGGACGCCTCAATCAAGCTGTAGCCGCTCACAGGATTCGATCCACCATCACCCGCGACCGAGCCGTCAGGATTGACCGTGCTCGACATGCCAACCGGATTGCCGCCATCAACGACCGCGCTGCCCATGCTGCCAAACCATGCGCCCCAGGCATCCATGATTTCGGCGACCTCGGCCTCGGATGACGGGTTGTCGCCGCCACCGTGGTACACAAACAGATATTTCGACATCTTCTCTCTCCTTATTTGGTGTCCCTCACTCGGGAAATAGAGAATATCTCTATATAATGTGAGTATCACTGGCCAAATTGCTGCTATATTTGATCTATAATTGTGTAGTTTCTACATTTCTGAGCTTATGCCTTCTCGCAGCCAGTCACTCAAAACAATCCTGGATTCATTGGCGAAAGTCGGTGTAATCCCGGCTGCAGCAGCCTGGTTTGAGGCACATTTGGACGAAATCTCGGCCGAACTGCGAGACACCGTGCGCGATGAGATCCCGGCGTTTCTGGAATCGCGCAATCCCGATATTGCGCCCGAACAACAAGCGCACGCGGACGAACACGTCCAGCAGATTCTGCGCTTTCTCGGCGGCGCCACCGACGGCGACTTCGACTTTGTCAGGGGTCACGCGGCGCGACGTGCCGAACAACGATTTCCACTCGAGGCAACGCTGCACGCCTATCGCACGGGCCACCGGGTACTGTCGAAGTGGATCCGCGAAGCCGCACTTGCGAACGCGGACGAGGCTGCAAGTGTTGGAGAGACTTTGGCTGCGGTTGCCGATTTCGCGATTGAATACACCGATTCGATCAGTACCATCGCTACGTCTGAATATGTCGCACAGACTCGACTGTTGGCGGAAGTCGAAGGCGATCGTCGCAGCAGGCTTCTCGGCGTGCTGCTAGGTGGTTACGACGAAGCCGACGGTCGCGTTGCAGTCCTATTGCGACGCGCCGGTTACCTCGATCAACGCCAGTCTTTCTGTGTTGCTGTCGCACAGTCGGTAGACCCAACCGAAATGGAAAATCCGGCCAGAGTGCGACGCATTATTGACGCGATTGAAGATGTTCTCGAATCGTTCGCGTCACGGGCACTGATTGGTATTCACGGCGACAAGGTCGTTGTCGTGTTCTCGGCAACACGGCGAATTTCTGGCTGGACTGCTGTGCAAACGACTCTTGCAGAACAAGTACAACCGTACTTGCTAAGACTCGGCAATGCCGTCCTGGTCGGCGTCAGCACAGATAAGCCGTCCACATCACACATCCCCAAAGCACTAAGCGAGGCCAATGTCGCGCTCGAGTTCGCCGACGCGTCGAACCGAGTGGTCGGTTTCTCCGGCATCCCTGTACGTCGCGTTTTGCTGCGCCAGGCGCAAGACAGCGTGCGCCCTGCCTTGCCGAAATGGAGTAGCGCGTTTTTCGCGGCCGACGACAAGGCACGTGGTTCGTTGGTTGCGACGTTGCGTGCTTACGCCGATGCCGATATGAACGTACTGAAGGCAGCGCGGTCATTGAAAGTTCACCCCAATACGATCTATTCGCGCATGTTACGTATCGCGGACATCACGGATCAGGACGGTCTCGGCTACCATGCGTTGACCGAGTTGTTGCTGACCGCTGACTGCAGGCCGTAGAATCATTGCGATGAAACCCAAAGTATTTTGCATTGGCTTCCACAAAACGGGCACGACGAGCCTGGAAATGGCGCTCAAGAAACTTGGCTACACAGTCACGGGCTCGTTTGGCACCAAGGATCCTGATATCGCTTCCAAAGTGCACGAAATGGCATACGCAATGGTGGATCGATTTGACGCTTTTGAAGACAACCCGTGGCCGATCCTGTATCGCGAACTCGACGAGCGATTCCCCGCCAGCAAATTCGTACTAACGCGCAGACCAACCGAAAACTGGATTCGCAGCCAGGTAAAAGACTTTGCTTCAACCGAAACACCGATGCGTCGCTGGATCTATGGTGAGGACGCTGGTTGCCCGATGGGGAATGAAGACGTTTACACGGCGCGCTACGAACGCCATAACCGCGAAGTACTCGAGTACTTTGCTGATCGGCCTGATGACCTGCTCGTTATCGACCTGCCGAATGACGATGGCTGGTCACGTCTGTGTCCGTTTCTCGGGCACGAAATTCCGAACGAAGCATTTCCGCATGCAAACAAGGCAAGCTGGTCGCGAAAACTCAAGAACTGGCTAAAAAACTAGCAGAGGGGACAGTTGCCGTTGCCGCACCAAGTTGGTGCTGCATTGATTTGGTGCAGCAACGGCAACTGTCCCTCTGGTTAGGGGGTGAAGGTCTTGCGTATGGCCTTGCGGACCTTCGTCATCATTGAATCTTTCTCGTAACGACCTTTCACGATGTGCCGGATCTGGCAGACGTTCGGAATATCCAGTGGCGTACCGTGTGTGCCGATGAGCCAACGAAACGCGCGGTCTTCGTACGTCTTCATCCAGCGCTCTGCTGGTTTCTGGTAATACGCAATTGAATCGCAGTAACCGCAAGCACGGGCGATATCTCCGTGCGTAATCTGATGTGGTCCCTTCGCTTTTTTGCGTGGCCCACCATAAGCCGTGAATTCCGAGATCGGTATCTCGAGAATATTCGGTCCCTGGCGACCTTTCTCCAGAATCTCGTCGTCATCGGGCAACAGTCGCGTACCTAGACCGATATTCGGATGCACGAGTCCGTCGTCACGACCCTGCAGCAGATCCGCGAGCGTATCGAGACAGTTCTCATGAAACAAAATGTCTGCGTCCGTAAACCAGATCCAGTCAGCCTTCGTGTTTTTTGCGGCCAGGTTTCTGCCGATGCCGCGACGGAACAACTGTTCTCTTGAGAGCGGCTGCCAATTCCACGTAATGCCAGGAATTTCCATACGACCAAAGTAGTCGAGTACTGGCGTCACCAGCTCATCGTCCGCAACATGAAACACGGTCATCGTGATATCGAACTTCTCGGTGCGATGATTTACGAGCGAACTCAGCTGATAGTTCAGAAAGTGCCCATATCGCCAGCAGTGACTGACAATCTCCAGATTTAGCTTGCCGGTTTTTTTCGCTTTTTCGACCGTCGCCGGATCAACATCGCGAAACCAGGCAACCGGAAGCGCTCCCGATACGGCCATTCGGTAGAACAGGCTGGTAGCTCGTTCACTAAGGCCTGACATGGTTTACTCCGCTTGAATTCAGTTGGACCGCCGCATGCGCTGGTAATTTGCGACTTTGCGCAAGGCATTGATGCGTTGGGAAATTCGGGACCAGAAGTATACTTTCTCCGGATAGCGGCTTCTAGAAAAATCGGGCTCGACATGATCGAGTACGCGCTCCCAATCGGCTGATTTTTCGTAACCACACTCAATCAACTCGGGCGTCAGCGAACCGTGGGTCAACTGCTGCGCTTTAATTCGCGACAAATTGCTTTTCCACTTGCCGACACTGGTCGGCGCGATGGGTCGCACATCGTTCATCGCCAACTTCGACTTTTCAGAGACATTGGCGTACTCGTGATAGTCGGAAAAGCGATGCATTTTCGCGAGCCACGGAAACCTTGCGGCAATTTGTTCCTGTACGGCATCGGGGTTGGTTACAAATTCTTCGTAACTAACCTGCAAGAATCGTGGATGTTCAGCCATCGTTCGAGCATAAGCATGCAGCTCGCGCCACAGGCGAATATTCGAATAGTAGATTTCTCTATCCTTACCATGCCGGCTGACAATTACGTCGCGCGGATCGCGCATCACATAAATGACATACAAGTCCGGATCATCAATGACATCAGGCATGTACATCGTGTCTTTCGGCCGCTTACTTATTAGAATCTCGCCGTCGTCTGCCGATACGAGATTGAAACGCACCTCATGGTCGTAATGCTTGTCGACCTTGAAACAAGTCACCATGACTTCGTGCAGCAGAGTTGTGCCGCTGCGCGGCGAACAAGCGACGATATGCAAGTGTTTGAACATGCCGCAATTCTACCCGAGCCCGTTGCGTAACGCTGCGTACAGCAATCGCAACGCTGTTATCGTGATCAGAATTCGGTAGATAAGCCGGAAGCTATTCTCGGGCAGACTTTCGCTCGAACGCTTGCCCACCCAGGTACCTAGAATACTTGCGATCACAGACGCGGCGATTACGTCGAGGTATGGCAGAAAATCAAATCCAAACAGCGCGTACCCCGAAATCTTGAAGATAGTCATGCCGATGAAGCAACCAGCCATCGTGCCGACGATCTGTCGACGCTGTAAGCCGGTATGCAGAATGATCGAGTGAAACAGCGCACCGTAGGCAAATAGGGTCGACAGGAGTGAGTGAAAAAATCCAACGATCGCCCAAGGGTGTTTCAATTTTGGTCGCCACGAAACATCGGGCAGCCAGATCGCAACCAGCATCACGACTCCGATCGCAATGGCAATCGCATTATCTGGTAGCTCGAAATACACTCGGGCGCCGAGAAAAGTCCCAAAAACGCTGCCGACGAGAAACGGCAAAACGATCTTCCAGTCGATGAAGCGCCAAAACATCGAAATACGACCAAGTGTCGATCCCATCAATAACGTGGAATGCATCGGTACCACCGCACTGACCGGGAGCACCGTCGTTGTGATCGCAAGAATGATCATCGCGCCACCGATAGAGAAAGCGGCATTGAATGCGGCGGCAATGAAACTGCCAACGACCAACGCAACAAAAACCCAGTCCAGCTCCACGTCAGCCGGCGACCGCGCGTAACGCAGCATCCAGTTCTGACAGCATGAGATCGGCCTCGGCTTTTCGAATTACCATCGGTGGGCGCAATTTCAGTACGTTGTTGTCGGGCCCGATCGAGCCTGTGAGGACACCGCGCTGACGAAGGTCATTTACGACGATCTCTGTCGCCACAGCATCGGGTGCTCGCGTTTCGCGATCTTTCACGAACTCGACCGCAATGAACAAGCCGTAGCCGCGTATGTCGCCTACCATCTCGTACGATTCAGATAGTGCATTCAGCCCGGCTAGGATGTGTTGACCAACCTGCAGCGCATTCTGTTGCAGGTTTTCATTCTCAATAACGTCGAGCACCGCAAGTGCCGCTGCGCAGGAAACAGGATTGCCGCCGAAAGTATTAAAGTAGCCATCAGTGTTGCTGAAAGCTCTTGCCATATCGGCATGAGTTACCACGGCGGCAATCGGATGTCCGTTGCCCATCGGTTTTCCCAGCGTAACAATATCCGGTACCAGGCCGTCAGCTTCGAAACCCCAGAAGTGTGCCCCTGTTCGCCCGAAACCAGGTTGCACCTCGTCCGCGACGAACAAACCACCAGCCGCTCGAATTACCCGCGCTGCTTCAGTCAGATAACCGGGTGGTGGCGCAACAACACCGCCGCTGGAGATTATCGTATCGACAATAAACGCAGCCGGCTTGATACCTCTCTCCAGCAAAGTGTCCACGGCAACTTGAACATGTGCTGCATAGCGCTCACCTGCGTCGGCGCCGGTATATCGACCGCGATAACAATCGGGCGTCGGTACTGTTACGACGTAGGGCGGCAAATTTTCGACAGGACATTCTTCTGGGCTGATCTCATAAATCGCTTTGGTATTGCCGTGGTAGGCGAAGTCGGTGACGATCAGGCCTTCACCGCCGGTCACGGTGCGCGCAATTCGCAAAGCAAGTTCATTTGCCTCGCTACCCGTACAGCAGAACATCGCTGTATCCAGTTCATCGGTGAACTTTGCTGTCAGTCGTTCCGCGTAGTCGAGGACATTCTCGTGCAAGTAGCGCGTGTGTGTATTCAAAATGCCAGCTTGCTTGCAAATGGCGTTGACTACATGCGGGTGGCAATGACCCACATGTGGCACGTTGTTGTACATGTCCAAATATTTTCGGCCCTCCGCGTCGAACAACCAGACACCTTCGCCGCGCACGACGTGCAATGGTTCGGCGTAGAACAAGCGATATGCTGCACCGAGCACGTCGTTGCGCCGTATGAGTAAGTCTTTGCCCGTCATGACATTGACCCGCAGGACCTGAGCCTATACAAGGTGTGCACTATGCTAACGGTCTACAGTAACGATCACCAACTGCACCGCGGCGAATTCGAGTTTTCGAACGGCCAGTTGCTCCCCTGCTTCGAGCGGCCGGAACGCGCTGACTTGGTTCTTGAAGCCGTTCGACACGCTGGTCTCGGCGATATCATTGAGCCCGAGGAGTTTGGACTTGATCCAGTACGACGTGTGCACGACGCGCGCTTCGTGGAATTCCTGCAGGAAGCCTGGGATTTGTGGGCAGCCGAAGGCCGCGACTGCGACGCGCTGCCCCTCAATTGGCCCGTGCGCGGCATGCGCCAGATCGAACCCGAGCACATCGACGGCAAATTGTCTTATTTCTCATTTGATGCAGGCTCGCCAATTACCAGCGGCACATGGCAAGCCGCCAAGACATCGGCCAATGTGGCGCTAACCGGCGCGGCAAAACTGCTCGCGGGCGAAAATTGCGTATTCTCGTTATGCCGGCCACCCGGTCACCACGCAGCAGCGGACTACATCGGCGGCTATTGTTATTTGAATAACGCGGCGATTGCAGCGCAGTATCTGCGTGACGAGGGCGCCAGCAAGATCGCGATCCTTGATGTCGACTATCACCACGGCAACGGCACGCAATCCATTTTCTATACGCGCAGCGACGTCATGTTCGTATCCATACACGGTGACCCCGAACAGGAGTACCCATACTTCCTGGGTCGAAGCGACGAAACCGGCGAAGGTGAAGGCGACGGCTACAACCATAACTTCCCGTTGCGCTGGCAAAGCAGTGCGGAATCATGGTTCGAGGCATTGCAGAAGAGCTGCAAGTTAATCGCGGACTACGCGCCGGATTACGTCTTGGTGTCGCTGGGTGTAGATACGTTTATCGATGATCCGATTTCGGAATTTCGACTAACCACTGACGACTATCTCAAAGTTGGTGCACGTATAGCCGAACTTGATCTGCCGATGTTATTCATTCTTGAAGGCGGATACGCCGTTGACGATATCGGTATCAATGCGGGCAATGTTCTGGTGGCAGCGAACAAAGGACGCACCGCGTAGTGTTTGCCGGTATCAGGACTCCAGGCTGGTGGACAGGCGTTGCGGCCGCTGTGGTTGTTTCGATCATTGCAGGATTCGCAGCCAACTGGTTGGGCGTATCACTACTCAACTTCGAAAAGAGTCCGATCAGCGCGATCATGATGGCGATTGTCCTGGGCATGATCGTCGCTAACACAATCAAGTTGCCCGAATCCTGGCAACTCGGGCTCAAATTCTGCACAACAGCGATTCTGCAAATAGGAATCATGTTGCTCGGCATACGCCTGAGCCTGCTAAGTGCGGGACAATTTACGTTAGTCGCACTGCCCTTTGTGATTGCCGCAATCGCCGCCGGTCTGCTAACCGTTGGCCTGATCGGCAAGTACATGGGCTTGAGTAAGCAGTTGAGCGGTTTGATCGCTGTGGGCACCAGCATCTGCGGCTGTACCGCCATCGTTGCGACAGCGCCGTTGATCAAGGCCAACGAATCCGAAGTGAGCTACTCAGTCGCCTGTATCACGATCTTCGGATTGGCGGCGATGTTCTTGTATCCGTTTCTTGCGCATTATGCGTTCGCCAATCAACCAGAGCTCGCCGGATTATTCCTTGGCACGTCGATTCACGAGACGGCCCAGGTTGCCGGTGCCGGCATGATGTATGAAGCGCAATATGACGCGCCGGTCGCGCTCGAACTCGCAACAGTAACCAAGCTCGTGCGCAATCTTTGCATGATCGCTGTTATTCCCCTGGTCGGCATTCTGTATGGATCGGATCGGACGGCTGACGCCAGCGGCAAGGTCAACTACCTCGCCATGATTCCGTGGTTTATTGTCGGTTTCGCCGCGATGTCGGCTATTCGCACAATCGGTGACAGCAGCGACCAGCCTTTCGGCATTCTTGAGCCGGCGCAATGGAGTCACGTCGTACAGATAACTCGTGACTTGGCCGAGCGCTGTCTGCTCATAGCAATGGCGGCCGTCGGATTGACCTCGATGTTCGCCGGCATCCGCAGCATCGGATTACGTCCCTTTGCGCTGGGCCTTTTCGCGGCCCTTTTGGTCGGCGGCGTCAGCTTCGCATTGATCTCGCTATTTGCCCCGAGGCTGATGAATATGGTTGGCTAGGCACTATGCCCTTGGTCGCCCACAACGCCCTACCCACTTTTGACGTGCTACGAAGTCACGGCCAAACCGTATTGTCGCTGGATCGCGCGAAAGAACAAGACATTCGCGAATTGCACATTGGCTTTCTCAATATGATGCCGGACGCGGCGTTGGCGGCAACCGAGCGGCAGTTTATTCGCATGGTGGGCAGCAGCAATCCGATCGCCCAGTTTTACGTGTACCCGTTTTCGATTCCTGAGCTGGATAGAAGTGCAACGGCGCGCGAACACATCGAAAAGCACTATTTCGAATTTGAGCGACTGGCGGAACAGGGATTGGACGCTCTCATTATAACGGGTGCGAATGTGATCAATCCTTCACTGGATCAGGAACCGTTTTGGGACCCATTGATCGACATTGTCTGCTGGGCTGAGGACAACGTTGCATCTGTGTTTTGCTCATGTCTGGCAACGCATGCTCTCGTCAAGCACTACCACGGCCTGGATCGACAACATCTAAACCAGAAGCAATGGGGTGTCTACGAACACAGAGTCACAAGTCCGGAGCACCCATTGTTGCGTGACGTCAATACTCGTTTTGACGCTCCGCACTCCCGTTACAACGACATTTCACGCGAACAATTCGAATCAGCAGGCATGCATGTGCTTGCCGATAGCGCGGATATCGGTGTGCACCTGGCCGTCAGCCCCGACAATTTTCGGGCGGTCTACTTCCAGGGACACCCGGAATATGCGGCGATCAGCTTGCTGAAAGAGTGCAAGCGCGAGGTCAATCGTTATGCTGCTGGCGAGCGCAAAACACGCCCCCGCGTGCCTGAAAACTACCTGACCGCCGAGGGCGAGCAAATCGCCAACGCCCACATAGATGCGGTCGTGCAGGCGAAAGCGGCTGGCGAAGCCATACCTGATTTTCCCGAAGCCGACCTGCTGCCACACGCAGACAACACCTGGGGCGACACGGGCAAAGCCATTGTGAACAACTGGCTCGGCCTGGTGTACCAGCTGACCAATCTCGATCGACGCGAACAATTCATGCCGGGCGTGGACAGCAACGACCCGCTCATGTTGAAGATCGACAGCTAAGCCGCAGGCGTTCCCTCGCCCAGCCCGTTGCATGTATTATCGGCGATCCGTGGCGATCTCCGAATCGCCAGATTCAAGCGATTTAAGGACGACAAAATGGGCTTCAGAACCAGGCAGATTCACGCAGGCGTCACTCCGGATCCACAAACCGGCTCAATCCTGACCCCTATCTATCAGACCACGACATATGTGCAGCCGTCTGTCGACGAGTACCTGAGTAAGGGATTCACCTATTCGCGGTCCGGCAATCCGACCGTCAAAGCACTCGAACTCAAGCTGGCCGATCTTGAAGGCGGCGTCGACTGCGCTTGCTTCGGCACGGGCATGAGCGCGATTCACGCGGTGATGCTGGCCTTCCTGAGTGCCGGATCACACGCCGTTATTTCAGACGTGGCCTACGGTGGTACATACCGGCTCTGCACCAAGATCCTGACCAAGTTCGGCATTGAATTCACGTTTGCCGACGGCTCGAAAACCGACGACGTTGCGGCTGCCGTCAGAGACAACACGAAATTGATTCTGACCGAGACGCCCGCCAACCCGACCATGAAGTGTTCGGATATTGCCGCTATTTCCGAAATTGCGAAAAAAGCCGGTGTCGTACATGCCGTCGACAACACTTTCCTGACGCCGTACTACCAGTTGCCGTTCGAACTTGGCGCCGACATCTCTATTCACAGCACAACCAAGTACATGGACGGGCACAATGCGACCGTCGGTGGTGCGGTTATCAGTAAGTCGGACGAACATGCGACAGCAGTGCGTTTTATTCAAAACAGCACCGGCAGTATCATGTCACCGCAGGTTGCATGGCTAACGCTGCAGGGCTGCAAGACAATGTCAGTGCGCATGGATGCACAGTCAGCGAGCGCAATGGAGATTGCGACGTTTCTTGAATCGCATCCGAAAGTTGAGCAAGTCATGTACCCGGGTCTTAAGTCATTCCCGCAGCACGAATTATCCACGCGCCAGGCCACCGGTTATGGCGCAATGCTCTGGTTTGAGGTCAAAGGCGGTCTCGACGCGGGCAAGAAGCTCATGGACAACATCGACGTCTGGAGTCTGGCCGAGAATCTCGGTTCGGTTGAGTCGCTGATTACACATCCGGTCACGATGACACACGCGGATGTCGAACCCGAAGAACGGGCACGCGTTGGCATTATCGACGGTCTCGTGCGCGCATCGGTCGGTTTGGAAGACACCGATGACCTCATCAACGCACTGAAGGCTGCGCTCGACCGGGTATAAACCAATGTCGGATTTTCTCAACTTTGACACTTTGAGCCTGCACGCCGGCCAGGTCGTCGATCCGGTATTCGGCGCGCGCGCCGCGCCAATTTACCAGACAACATCCTACGTTTTTCCCGATACCGACACGGCATCATCGATCTTCAATCTCGAGCGTGGCGGACACGCCTATTCTCGAATCACCAATCCGACCGTTGGTGTCCTTGAACAGCGCATTGCGGCGCTCGAAGGCGGTTCGGCTGCAGTCTGCACGGCATCAGGAATGGCTGCTACCTTTTGCGCGATAACCGCAATTTTGAGCCAGGGCGATCATATCGTCGCTTCAACGCAAATGTATGGCGGCAATATCAGTTTGATGAAAAACACGTTGCCACGCTTTGGCATTACAACAACGTTTTTCGACCCGACTGATCTCGACGCCTGTCGCGATGCGATTCAGGACAACACCAAACTGATTTATGGAGAACTGATCGGTAATCCGGGCCTGGATATTCTCTACCTCGAAGGCATCGCAAAGATCGGCGCGGATCATCACATTCCATTCATGGTCGACGCGACTTTCAACACGCCCTACTTGTGTCGCTGTTTTGACTACGGTGCCAACATGACAGTGCATTCCGTGACCAAGTGGATGGGTGGCCATGGTGCGGCCATCGGCGGCGTCGTTGTTGACGGCGGCAATTTCGATTGGGGCGCTTCGGACAAATACCCGACGATCACCGAAGACTATGCGCCGTTCTCAGGCATTAATCTGTGGGAAGAGTTCGGACCGAGCGCGTTTGCTACGCGCATTCGGGCAGAGGCCATGCGTGATATTGGACCGTCTATGGCACCGATGAATGCATTTCTGTTGTTGCAGGGCATCGAAACATTGTCACTGCGCATGGACAAGCATTTGTCGAACACTGCGGCCATGCTTGAATTTCTGCAGCAGCATGACCAAGTCACATGGGTCAGTCACCCGTCCTTGCCCCATCACTCCAGCCATGCGCTGGCTAAGAAATATCTGCCAAAAGGTGCCGGCTCAATTGTCAGCTTTGGCGTTAAGGGCGGACGTGATGCTGGCAAAGCTTTTATCGAGAACACCGAACTTGCATCGCATCTCGCAAACGTTGGCGACGCGAAGACATTAGTTATTCATCCGGCAACGACAACGCATTCGCGCATCGATGCTGAAGCACTCGTCGCCGCAGGAATTACTGACGACATGATTCGCCTGTCGGTGGGACTCGAAGACGTCAAAGACATCAAAGCCGATTTTGAAGTCGGTTTCCGCGCAGCCAAGCGCATTTCGAAGGACTAGACGTGTATTTCGACGTTGACGGCAAGCGGGTATTCGCTACGACAGGCGGTAAGCCGTTCGACAAATCAAAGCCGGTTGTGATTTTTTTGGCCGGAACTGCTCTTGACCATACATTCTGGGGCCTGCACTCGCGGTTTTTTGCGTATCGTAATTATTCTGTGCTGTGTCTTGACACGCCTGGCCATTCGCATTCGGACGGCCCCGCGCTGACGTCGATTGAAGACATCGGTGACTGGCTCGACAAGGTGATTACAGCGCTCGACATTGAAAACGTATCGATCGTTGCCCATTCACAAGGTTGTCTGGTCGCTCTTGAGTATGCGTCGCGATATCCGGATAGGCTGCGATCGTTGTCGCTCATAGCGAGCGGACTTGCCACGCCGGTGAATGATTTTCTGTTGAAAGCAGCAAGTGAAAATCCGTCCGCTGCAGTGGACATGATGATTTCATGGGGCTTTGGAACAGCGGGACATCTCCACCAGGGCCCAATCCCCGGTAATTCGATGGCAGCCGGTGGCCACAAGATCATGTGGGGCAATGCTCCGACCGAACTCGCGGTCGACCTCAATGCTTGCAACAACTACACGAACGGCAAGACGGCTGCAGCAGCCATCCAGTGCCCCGTGCAGGTCATCATCGCCGGCAAAGACAAGATGGCACCCGCGAAAGCAACCGCAATGCTCGTAGAGCACTTGCCTGACGCAGACGTCACCCGAATTCCGGACAGTGGACATATGCTGCCACTTGAGGTGCCGGATCAATGTCGAGCATTGCTCAAAGAATTTATTTTTTCGAATAACCCTGCCAGCTAGGCGCAAGTACATGTACGAAATTAAGAAAGCAGCCGTAATTGGCGCCGGCACGATGGGGCTTGGCATCGCCGGCCAACTCGCTAACGCAGGTGTCGAAGTCGTCTTACTAGATATCCCCTCCGACGGCGACAACCGCAACGCAATTCCTGAACGCGCGCTCGAAAGACTGCTCGACGATAACCAGCCTGGCTTGTTGCATGAGGATTTCCTCGGCCGCATCAAGATTGGCAACATTGAAGACGACATCGCCTTATTGTCCGATGTCGACTGGGTCGCTGAAGCGGTGGTCGAGCGACTCGACATTAAGAAAACGTTGTACAAGAACATCGATGCAGTGCGTAAAACGGGCTCGATCGTTTCGTCGAACACATCAACGATCCCAATTTCCTTACTCGTCGAAGACATGCCCGAATCGTTTCGTGCTGAATTCGCGATTACGCACTTCTTCAACCCAGTGCGATTCATGCGCCTGCTCGAAATCGTACGCGGTGAAGACACTCGAAGCGAAGTCATTGAAAGCCTCGAATTATTCGCTGATCGAGAACTTGGCAAGGGCGTCGTTATTTGTAATGACACACCAGGATTCCTTGGCAACCGTGTTGGTGTGTTCGCCATTCAGACTGCTTTGCACGAAGCATTTCGTATGGGACTGACACCTGAAGAAGCCGATGCCATCTTTGGACGTCCAATGGGAATTCCGAAGACGGGTGTGTTTGGGCTGTACGATTTAATCGGCATCGACCTGATGAGTGACGTGGCGAAGAGCCTGGTTTCGATTCTTCCCGATAGCGATGCATTTCATGCAGTCTCCGCAGAAATTCCGGCCATGGCGCGCATGATCAGCGAAGGCTACATCGGCAATAAGGTCGACAAGGGCGGCTTCTACCAACCGGCCGATGCGGCTAACGGTGTCCGCAGAAAAACTTTAGACTTCAATAGCTTCGAGTATCGCGAACACGATGCATCCCGGCCGCAGGTTGCTATTGATGCCGAGCTGGCCGGCGATTTTACGCTGCTGCTCGAACAGGACGACAAGCTCGGTGACTATGCGTGGAAAATCCTGTCAAACACGCTGTGCTACGCCGCGGAACTCGTGCCCGACGTGAACGAATCACTGGTTGCCGTCGATGACGCTATGAAACTCGGCTACAACTGGATTCAGGGACCGCATGAAATGATCGACGCTATCGGCGTCGATAAATTCATCGCGCGCCTGGAAAAAGACGGTCGTGATGTCCCTGCTTTCGTTCGAACTGCAGCCGGACAATCTTTTTATCGAATCAGCGATGGCAAACTGCAGTTTCTGCTGGCTGACGGCAGCTATCGCGACCTCACACGCGCCGAGGGAGTTGTTCGATTCTCTGAGAAACGCCGTACGCTTAGAGCTATTGACGAGAATGACGCGGCGAGCTATTTCGATATCGGCAACGACCTGGGTTTGATTGAATTCCACAGCAAGGCCAATGCACTCGGGCCAGAATCGATGCAAATCGTTGCAGCGGCTGTCTCGCATGCATCCGAAAATATGCGTGCGCTCATTATTCACAACGATGCGCAGCATTTTTCCTGTGGCGCCGACCTGCAGAGCATCCTGGGGTTTGTGGCCGGCCAGGACCTGGATGGGCTCGATAAATTCCTTGATCACTACCAACAGACTTTGGCCGCCATGAAGTACGCACCAATACCCGTTGTCGCGGCACCCTCAGGCTTGTCTATGGGCGGCGGATTTGAGGTCTTGCTGCACACCGACAAGGTTGTGTATCACGCGAACTCAGTCACCGGTCTTGTTGAAACGCTGGTCGGCGTTGTTCCGGGCGGCGGCGGCGTGAAAGAGATGTTGTATCGTTGGTCCGAACAACAGGGCGACATCACAAAGGGCGCGTGGAGCGCTTTCATGAACATCGGCTACGGTAGAACAGCGCGATCCCCTCTCGAAGCCGAGCCGCTCGCGATGTTTCGTACCGGCACAGATAGCTACATCATGAATCGTGACCGCCTGCTGGCGACCGCCAGTGAAGAAGCACTAGCCATGAGCGATGGCTATGAAGTGCAGCGCCGCGGCACGCTGGCGATGCCTGGTCGAGAGGTGTGGGCTGAAATGGTCGAATGGCTCAAGAATGCGTATGCGAAAGGCCATTTGACGCCGCACGACGTCACGACAGGTACGCAAATAGCCATGATCGTTACGGGCGGAGATATTGATGCCGGTACCGAGCTGACGGAGAATGATCTCTTTGCACTCGAACGCAAGGCATTCCGCACGCTGGGAGCCACTGACGAGACCAGGGCGCGCATAGAGTTTATGCTCGAGCACGGTACACCGCTACGCAACTAGGGCCGATATGATTTACAACGCACCCATCAAAGACATGTCGTTTTTGCTCAACGAGTGCTTCGGTCTGGAAAAAGTCGCTGCCTTGCCAGGCAATGAGGAAGTCGATGCGGACTTGCTTGAAGCAATCCTCGAAGAGGCCGGCAAATTTTGCAGCACAGAACTTCTGACGATCAATCAAAGCGGTGATGAACACGGTGCGGTGCATGAAGACGGCCAGGTTACAACGCCTCCCGGGTTCAAAGAGGCCTACTCGCAATTTATAGAGAATGGCTGGACCGGCATCGACTCGAACCCCGACCATGGTGGTCAGGGCCTGCCAAAAACCTTGCACGTCTTGATCGACGAAATGCTCGGCGCGACCAATCTTGCATTCAAACTGTATTCGGAATTGAGCCGCGGCGCGTATCACCTGCTCGACAACACTGCGTCGGATGAAATTCGAGCGCGCTATCTACCGAACATGGTGGCTGGCACTTGGTCAGGCACGATGTGTTTGACTGAACCACACTGCGGCACGGACCTTGGTTTGCTTACCACCAAGGCTGTGCCGGCGGATGATGGCAGCTATGAAATTAGCGGCTCGAAAATATTCATTACCTCAGGTGACCACGATCTCACCGAAAATATTCTGCACCTTGTTATTGCCCGCATCGATGGTGCGCCCGCCGGAACGCGCGGCATCAGTTTATTCCTCGTGCCAAAATTTCTGCTTAACGATGATGGCAGTATCGGAGAACGTAACGGTGTTACGACCGCGTCGATCGAACACAAGATGGGAATTCGCGGCTCCGCCACCTGTGCATTGAATTTCGACGGCGCGACCGGGTACCTGATCGGCGAGGAAAATCGTGGCCTCGCCGCGATGTTCAAAATGATGAATATCGAACGCATGACCGTTGGCATGCAGGGCCTTGGCTTTGCGGAGATCGCGTACCAAAACGCACTCGCTTACGCTTTGGATCGGCGTCAAAGCAAAGCTCCCGCGCCCAGACCCGACGACAGTAAGTCCGCCGACCCGATCGCGTATCAACCCGAGATCAAACGGCAACTCCTGACAATGCGGGCACAGATTGAAGGCGCCAGAGCGTTGGCGGTGTACGCCGCAATGCACGCCGACATCATGGAGAAGTCACCGGATGCCGAAACGGCTGCAGAAGCTCGCGAAACAGTGGCATTGCTTACACCCGTAATAAAAGCCTTCTTTACCGATCTGGGCATGCAATGTACGCACTCGGCTGTGCAGATTTATGGCGGGCATGGCTACATTCGTGAGCACGGCATCGAACAATTGGTTCGAGATTGCCGAATCACGCCGATCTACGAGGGCACCAACGAAGTTCAGGCTCTCGATCTTGTCGGCCGTAAACTATCCGGTAGCACCGGCGAATACGCCGATCGATTCCTGGCGGGTTGGCTGACATTCGCGGAGGAGCGTGGCGACAAAGCGGCAGCTGACGCGATGCAACGATTGATTGATGCCACTACCTGGATACGCGAAAGACAGACCGACGACGATGCTGCCGTGCGCGGCGCCGCGACACAGTACTTGCGATTGTTCGCGCTTGCGATCATCGGTTGCATGTGGACCAAATCGGTAGCTGCTGCGCAGGGCGAGGAAGGCGATTTCTATGATGTCAAACGTAAAGTTGCCTGTTTTTACGCCGAGCAAATATTACCGGAAACCGCATCACTGCTGGCGACGATCATGGGTGGCGGCGACTCTTTGACGGCTTTCGATGTGAGCGATTTCGAAAATTAGTTTTAAGCTCGAATATCCGCTGCACCGCGAAAGTAGTAGCCCACAAGGCAGGGACAAGAAATGACAACACAAAAAGTAGCCGTGATTACAGCCGGTGGCAGTGGAATGGGTGCAGGTGCCGCTCGAAAACTCGCATCCGAAGGATTCAATGTCGCGATTCTATCTTCATCGGGCAAAGGCGAAACACTTGCGCAAGAATTGGGCGGCATCGGTGTCACAGGATCGAATCAGTCCAATGATGACCTTAAAGCGCTGACAGATAGAGCAGTAAAAGAATGGGGGCGAATTGATGTGCTTGTGAACAGTGCTGGGCACGGACCGAGAGCGCCAATACTCGAATTATCCGATGACGATTGGCACGTCGGTATGGAAGTCTATTTTCTCAACGTCGTTCGGCCAACCCGACTTGTAACTCCTGTCATGCAAAAGCAACAGTCTGGCGTGATCATTAATATCTCAACCTTTGCTGCATTCGAGCCGGACCCTGTTTTTCCAACGTCAGGAGTGTTCCGCGCCGGTTTAGCTGCATACACGAAGTTGTTCTCGGACCACTACGCAGCGGAAAATATCCGAATGAACAATGTATTGCCTGGTTTTATCGATAGCCTGCCGGAAAAAAAGGAATTCCGTGACCGCGTCCCAATGCAACGCTACGGCAAAACCGATGAAATTTCCGCGACAGTAGCATTTCTGGCGTCCGATGGTGCCGGCTATATTACCGGGCAAAATATCCGCGTTGATGGCGGAATGACCCGCTCTGTGTGAGCGGTAACCGTCAACTAATCAAGCGTTACGAATTTCGTCCTTGAGTTCTTGCGGAATGCCGATGTAGGACTTGAACCATGGCGCTTCACAAACCGTCGCGGTTCGCTCGCCGTGCGGCGTAAGCAGCGTAAACGCGGTTCCGATCTCGGACATCTCAACCGGTACGTTCGCCCAACCAATATTTCGTTCGAGGCGCGGCGAAAAAGTACAGCGACTGACATGCCCTACTTTTTTATCGCCACTATTGAGATGCCAGGGCGCATCATTGCCATCGATCGGATCACCATCGATCTCAACGCCGACTAGCAACCGCTTATTGCCTTCCTCAGCAATTTTGAGCAATGCATCGCGGCCGACGAAGTTTTTCTTGCGATCGAAATGTACGAAATGGCCCATACCCACCGTCCACGGGTTATCCGCCAACGTGATATCTGAGCAATACGACAGCAAGCCGCCCTCGATGCTGCGAATCACGCTCGGCGTAATCGCTGCGATCTTATACTTCTTGCCAACCTGCATGATGTGCTCCCAGAGCTGATCACCGTATTGGCTGTCTCGCAGGTAAATCTCGTAGCAATACTCGCCGCTCCAGCCGGTCCGCGAAACCACCAGTGGGATGCCGTCCAATTCCGTTTCCTGCATTCGGTAGTACTTAAGATCCAGCGCCCAGTCGCCAAATAAGTCGAAGGCTACGTGCGGAGCCTTCGGACCCTGCAGCTGCAACGGCGACACATCAGGTTCAATCACTGTCACGTCAAAGCCGCTATTGATTGCCACCCCTTTTATCCACCACAAGACATCGCCGTCGCCCGGTGATACCCAGTACATGTTCTCTTCAACTCGCAGCATAACGGCGTCATTTACGATGCCGCCGTTCTCGTCGGTCAATAAGATGTACTGGCATTGTCCGACTTCGCAACCCGACATGTCGCGCGGCGATAGCATCTCGATCAGCTTGGAGGCATCGGGCCCTGTTACCTGAATCTGCTTTTGGCAGGTGACGTCCCACAGAGTTACGTCATTCACCAAACTCCAGTAGTCGCGAACGTCATCTCCGTAGGACGTCGGCAAGTAGGTGTGGTTGTACACAGTAAAAGCCTCGGCGCCATAACGCAGAGTCGCATTGAAGAATGGTGACTTTCTGACGCGGGGCCCGATCGACATACGGAGAGCTTTCGCAGTACTGCTCATTGGCTATGATCCTGTGGTGCATAAGGAAATCCGGCGCAGATTCGCAGAAATTACCGCCCGCGTCCATCCCGGTATAAACTGGCGCAATGCGAATTTTGCCGGCCGTCATAATATTTGTATTGCTCGTCTCTTGCGGGACGCAAAACGACACCGTCGAGCCTGGCCGCGACACAGCACTCATCACCGTAATCGGCACTAATGACGTGCATGGCGAATTGCTCAGCGCGAATCGCAGGGGTGGCCTGACGACACTGTCAGGCTATGTTGCGGCGGTGCGCGCGGCGCGAGCCGAAGATGGCGGTGCGGTCTTGCTCATCGATGCCGGCGATATGTGGCAAGGGACGCTTGAGTCCAATCTTGTCGAAGGCGCGAGCGTTGTCGAAGCTTATAACGCGATCGGCTATTCGGCAGCCGCCATCGGCAATCATGAATTCGATTTCGGCCCGATCGGCAAACTGGCCATTCCGGCGGGGCCGGCGGATGACCCGCACGGCGCGCTCCGCCAACGTATCACCGAAGCGCAGTTTCCTGTTCTCAGCGCAAACATTGTGGACACCACAACCGGACAGCTCATTGACTGGGAAAATGTAAGCCCATCAATTGTGGTCGACGCGGCCGGCGTTAAGGTCGGGATTATCGGTCTGATCACAGCGCACGCGCTGCAAGTCACCGCCTCCGCCAACGTAAAAGAACTTGAGATAGCGCCGTTAGCGGACGCGATTATTCGTGAGGCCACGGCATTACGCAGCGAAGGCGTGGAGATTGTGATTGTCACCGCACACGCGGGCGGTGAATGCACAGAATTCGACGATCCCAACGATCTTTCTTCCTGCGAGCCCGGCTACGAGATCATGCGCGTCGCCAACGCTCTGCCGGTTGGACTAATTGACCACATCATTGCCGGTCACGCACACAACGGTATGGCCCACATTGTAAACGACATTGCTGTTACGTCCGCGTTCTCGAATACCTACGCCTTCGATCGGGTCGACTATACGGTCAACAGGTCTTCCGGCGAAGTTGTCAATCGCAAGGTTTTTCCACCGCAGCTGAATTGCCCGGCGTACAACAAGCACACGAACGAGTGCGAGTGGGAGACGAGAGATCCGGACGTGGTGCGGCTACCTGACTACGAAGGACAACCCGTTCGAGCAACAGCAGAACTCGAGGCCATAGCGGCCCGCACCCGTGCGCTTACCGCTGCTATCAAATCCGAACCGTTGGGAGTGTCGCTGGAAACGCCCTTCCTTCTGGACGGAACACCGGAATCGCCGCTGGGCAACTTGTTCACGGATGCGATCCTTGAAGGCGTAGACGCCGACATTTCGATTCACAATGTAACCGGCGGAATTCGTGCAATCTTGCCGCCCGGCGAGGTGACTTTTGGCAAGGTTTACGAGGTAGCGCCTTTCGACAATTACGTCGTAATTCTGGACGTATCAGGTGCGGATCTTCGCCGCATCATTGAAGGTCAGGCGCGAAAATCCAGTCGGCGCGCGGGCTTTTCTGGCATGCGCGTGTTTGTTGGTTGTGAGCAGGAAGCCATCAACATCAAAATGGTTCTGAACAACGGCCACGAAATTGCCGATGTAGATCGGGTGCGTATCTCTACCAATGACTTTCTGGCAACACTCGGCGACGGCATCCTGTCGCCCGGTATGCCAGACGGCGGCTATCAGTTTGCTGACGACCCGCGTCTGAATCGCGACCTGATTGTGGACTGGTTCAAGAATCGTGGCGGCAGTATCCACGCGGACGAGTTTGACAGTACCGATGAACCACGCTGGAATTTTTCCGAATCCTTTCCCGGTAACTGCCAACAGACCGGCTGAGCTTAGAAACCAAACGTCACACCGGCGAAAGTCTCTAACTGTCCGAACGTATCGCCCTCGACTTCAATCGCACAAACATTGAGGTCCGGCCCTGTCTGACAAAAAAGATTCGTGCTATCTCGAACCAGAACACTGTGCAATCGCGCCTCGATACGAAACCCAAGTCTTTCGCTGGAGCCGAACTTGAGCCCGAGACCCAGCGAGCCGGAAACAAACGTATCGCTGTCGCCACTTCCGGCATTGGCTTTGACATGCGTGCCGCCCAGCGTCATCGCCAAATAGGGTCGCACACCATCTCCGTCGAACAAGTAGGTGCCACCGAGCTGCAACGTGTACAACTCGACATCCACCGACGGACTCGCGAGCATCGGGTCGCTTATCTCCACCTCGGTATCTTGCCGCGAGAAGAACACCTCCCATTGTGTATTGCGTTGGTGACGTCTATTCCAGATCAGACCAAAGCTCGGCGAGTCGTTTGCTTCGTAAGTCGCATCCGATTCGTCGAGGCTAATCTCACCGCCAAACCGATAGGCACCAAAAACCGTGAACTCATTTTCGAGCTGCTGCGCCGAGACCGGCGCCAGCCCTGCCAATGTCAGGGCGATGGCAATGACTATTTGTGGTCCATGTCTCATGGACTCCATTTTGCGCTACCACCAGGTGGCATACAAACCTGTCAGCATTAACACGATGACGAGCGACGCCCAGTTGAAGCCAGTGCTCGTGGATGTGTCCACGCTCTTGTAATCGATAGCTTTGTCGCTTTCACCCTTGCCTTCCAGTTGCGACACGAGCATGCCGAGCACAACGGCAACGATGAACGCCAACCCGACTCGATCCATGAACGGCAAGGTCTTCCATTGATAGAAACAGATCAGGGAAAATGCGAAAGAACCCAATGCCGCTGCAAGCGCACCGTTCGCTGACGTTCTCTTCCAGAAAAACGCCAGCAGGAAGATCGCGACCACGCCCGGCGTGAAGAAGCCCGTGAATTCCTGGATGTATTGGAACGCCTGATCAAACTGGCCCAATAGCGGCCGCGCGACGACGACAGCGATAATGAGTGCAGTCAGACTCGTGATTCGTCCGATTGTCACCAGCTGATGTTCCGAGCGATTGCCGTGGTGCGCCACGATATCTATCGTGAAAATTGTCGATATGCTGTTCATCATCGACGCGAGCGACGAGACGATGGCGGCAATCAAGGCGGCGAACACGAGACCTTTGATTCCTACTGGCAGCAACTTCATGACTTCGGGATAAGCCTTATCGGGCGCGCCTAAATCTGGCGTCAGGATAACCGCTGCGATGCCGGGCAAAACGACCAGCACCGGCATCAGCATTTTGAGAAACGCAGCGAACGCGATGCCTTTTTGCGCTTCACGACTACTCTTGGCCGCTAACGCACGCTGAATAATGTATTGATTGAAACCCCAGTACGACAAATTCATGATCCACATGCCACCAACCAATACCGATATGCCGGGCAGGCTCATGTAGTGCGGATTGTCTTTCGACAAAATCATGTCGAATTTTTCGGGCACCTGATCGAGCACCATATTGAATCCGGCGATCACACCGGCACCACCCGATATCTCGTTCATGGAAATGTACGCGATCAGAAGTCCGCCCATGACGAGCAATACAACCTGAATGATGTCCGTCAGAGCGACCGCTTTGAGGCCGCCATATAGAGAATAGGCAGCCGCGAACGCCGCGAGCAAAATGACCGCATAGGTTATTTCCAAGCCTGTCACTGTGTTGATCGCGAGCGCGCCCAACCAGAGTATCGCTGTTAGATTGACGAACACGTAGACACCGAGCCAAAACGTCGCGAGCACCATGCGCACCCGGTGATCGTAACGTTGCTCCAAGAACTGCGGCATCGTGTAGATCTCGTGCTTCAGGAACACCGGCAGCAAGTACTTGCCAACAATGACGAGCGTCAATGCCGACATCCATTCGTAAGACGCGATTGCGATGCCCATGACAAATGCAGAGCCGGACATACCGATGATCTGCTCGGCGGAGATGTTCGCCGCAATCAATGAGGCGCCGATCGCCCACCATGGCAGTGCCCTGCCCGCCAAGAAATAGTCTTTGGTATCCTTCTCGTGGCCGCGTTTCTCGCGCGAAACCCATTGCGCGATAAACAGCAACACAACCGCATAAATTGCGACAACGGTAAAGTCCAGTGTTTCAAGATGCATGGCTTTTCTCTTGTTATTAGCGGCTTACGAGTTCATCGAGGCGCCCACCTCCGGGCACGAATGGAATCAGTGTAAATCCGTAGCGATAACTGGTTTCGGTCAGGGAGTACTTTGACAACGTGTGTTTGCCCCATGAATCGTCACCACCAACGCCCATCTGTCCGTAGTCAATATTCAGTGACACGATGTCGCGCGGCACGACGTCACTAACATGAACATTTACACGCTCTTCATTGTCGCGTGCATCGGGTCCGTCTTCGCTGGTAATCGCGATTTTGACGGGTGGTACGAAGTCGGACATGCGATTGTGGTGCACGCTGAAGCCGATCAACTCATCGGCTACAACGAGCAGCCCACTGCTCGATCCGTTGCTCAACGAAATCCAGCGAGTATCCGTTTTGTATCCGTTTTCCTGCGGTCGCATGTAGGGGACGTAATGATCAGCAACTTTGTTTGAATACCGGCCAACATTTGCTGCTACATTCCGATCAGCATAGTTCTCGAATGGGCCTCGGCCGAACCACTCAACAGTGTCCAGGTCGCGGCGCAATTCCACATTCATGCCGATGCGCGGAACTATTGGCGTACCGTCATCGCGTTCGAAACTATTCACAACCTGCAACTTTCCATCGTTCGAAAACATGTATTCCGTTTGCCACGTGGCAACCTCAGATTTGTCGCTGTCGACGATGCTGAAATTGGCCACAAAAGCGATCGTGTCATGCGGGCCAAAGACCTGTCGCAACGACACGAGCTTGCGATTTCGGCTCGACTGTTCCCAAACCTTGGCCCAGTCCTGCATGTAATTGCCAAAGTCATTGTCGGTCGGCGCCCGCCACAAATTTGGCGTTAGCGGCGCCAACAGCAGTTCACTGTCCATCCATCTGAACGATGACAACAACCCGCTTTCCTGACTGATCGTCGCCGACCAATCTTTGCCAACAATCTTCGCAAAGCCTTCAGTCATCTCGACCGAGGCCATTTGCTTCGTGCGTGTCGGGATCGCCAGACTTTCGGCTGTAACCGGTAACGCGAACTGTTCGCTCGCGTAAATATGCCCGGCTGGCATCAAGCCGCGCGCCAACGGTGCACGCAGGCTTAAATTGAGGTGGTACTCAGGCCCTGGGCTAAGTCGCCGTGCCTTGTAGTCCAGATTGACGACGCCTTTACTCTCCGGTGATATGTCGAGATTCTGCTCGACACCACTCTGCACGATCACCCCATCGGCCGTAATTTGCCAAGCTAGTTCAAAATTTGACAGGTCGATGAAGTCGTAGTTGTTACTAATCTCGACGGCTCCGCGCTCAAAATCAAGCAGTGAAAAATCAACGTGTTGATAAATACGTTTTACTTCCCAATAGGCCGGTTGGATTCGACGGTCCGGAAATACGACGCCATTAAAATTGAAGTTTCCACTTGACGGCACATCAGCGGGGCCATAATCGCCTCCATAGGTCCAATACGGGACGCCCTCTTCATTGTGTTCAAGCAAGCCCTGATCAACCCAGTCCCAGATAAATCCGCCTGCCTGGTTGTCGTAGCGATTGATCACATCCCAATAGTCGGACAGATTCCCGGACGAATTGCCCATCGCGTGCGAATACTCGATCAGCACAAATGGTCGGTCATTTGGTTCTTCGGAATACTTCTCGAGATCCCAGTGTCGCCAGTACATGCTCGAGTGGAAATCCGAATGCCGCTCGCCGACTTCATCGATATTTCCTTCAGTCTCATACTGCACCGGCCGAGAGAGGTCACGTGACTTGATCCATTTGTAAGTCGCGCCCAGATTCACGCCATCACCAGCTTCGTTACCGAGCGACCAGATGACTACTGACGGATAATTTTTGGAGCGCTCCAGCATTCGCTGCGTGCGATCCAGGTGGTGCGCCATCCAATGCGGTTTGTTGCCAAGTGTTTTGTCGTGATCATAGCCATAGCCATGGCTTTCGATGTTTGCCTCGTCGATCATGTAAAGACCATGTTCGCTTGTCAGCTCATACCAACGTTCGGGCTGTGGATAGTGCGAGTTGCGAACGGCGTTCAAATTAGCCGCTTGCATTAGCTGAATATCCGTCAACATCGTCGCCTCATCGACCACGTGACCTTCGACGTCATGATGCTCATGCAAATTGACACCTTTCAGCTTCACGAGCTTGCCGTTAATGAGGAACCGGCCATTGATGATTTCTGAACGTCGGAAGCCGATTTGCTGGGCGATGGACTCCTTGCCTTCGACTGCAATCAACAATGTATAGAGGTTGGGGGTTTCAGCTGACCAGCGCTTAACGCTCTCGAAATTCATCTGAATTTGAACGCTCGAAATGCCAGGCGTTGCTTGCGAGGTTTCATCGACACTCTGCACGATCCGGTCACCATCGCGAACTTCGATGTGCACATTCTGGTTGACCGTTTGCTCGCCGCTATTCGCCAACTCGACATCGAGCGTTAACAATCCATCGCGATAGTCATTATTCAGGTCAGCGTGTACGAAAAAATCTCTGACTCGCACCTTCGGACGAGCGTACATGCGAACATCACGTTGAATGCCACTAAGCGACCAAAAGTCCTGGTCCTCGAGGTAACTACCCGTGCTCCAGCGATAAACTTCAACAGCAATTGTGTTCTCACCGCTGTTAACAAAGTCTGTCACCTTGAATTCGGAAGGCGTCTTACTGCCTTCGCTATAGCCAACATATTCGCCGTTTATCCAGACATAAAACGCTGAGCTTACGGCGCCGAACTCAATGAAAACGTCATCGCCCGACCATGCCCCCGGTACTTCGAAATTGCGCCGGTACGAACCGACCGGATTCTCCTCTGTCGGCACGTTCGGTTCGTCGATCTCGAACGGATACGGCACGTTCACATAGATTGCGTAGCCGTGTCCTTCTCGTTCCCAATTCGACGGCACCGGAATGCTGTCCCATTCCGAAACATCAAAGTCTTTCATGTAGAAGTCGGTCGGGCGGCCAGCCGGTGAATCCGAATAATTGAATTTCCAATCACCGTTTAGAGAGCGGTAGCGCGTATTAGCAGCGAGGTTTCCAGACAATGCGTCGCGGTCACTCTTGTAGGCGACGAAATGCGCCCTCGGTGCCTCGACATTCTCCCGGATTACATCAATGTTATTCCAATGTGGGCGCGAATGAGCATTGTCGTATACGGCGCAGCACGTTAGTAACAGTATTTGCCTAAGCGTATTAGTCATTCCTAAGAACACCTTGTATTGAATCGCGGAGCTTCTCCGCGGCTACCTCGGGCGTCAGGTCACGTTGCGGCATGGCGAGCATTTCGAAACCGACCAGATGCTTGCGAATAGTCGCAGAGCGCAATAACGGAGGATAGATGTGAATGTGAAATTGCCACTCTGGATGCGGCTTTCCATCGGACGGCCTGGGATGTAGGCCAAGCGAATACGGTGCAGCCACACCGAACATTTGATCGTAAGCTGCCAGCGCTTTGCCGAGTGTTTGCGCCACATCGGCGATCTCATTCGCATGCAGATCATCAGGCGCCGCGACCACGCGCCGTGGCAGCAATAGAATTTCGAAAGGCCAGACTGCCCAATATGGGACGAGTGCAACACTGTGATCGCTTGCGACAACGATGCGGGCGCCGTCGCTCAACTCGGCTTGCAGGTAATCATCGAGCAGAACAGATTTATGCTCGCGCCAATGTGCCAATTGTGACTGCAATTCTTTGGCGGGCTCGGTTGGCACATTCGAGGTCGCCCAGACTTGCGCGTGCGGATGCGAGTTACTGCAGCCCATCATGCTGCCGCGGTTCTCGAACACCTGTACGTAGCCAATATCGTTGCGCGAATCCAGGTCCGAGAACTCGGCAATCAACGCACTGAGAGCGACGTTCAGACTCTGATCGTCCATTGTCGCAAGCCGCAGATCGTGCCTTTCCGTGTAACAAATCACACGACAACACCCAGACTCAGCCCGCGATTCAAAAAACGGGTTGTCTCCAGTCTTGGCCTCGCTGTCTTGTGTTAGAGCTGCAAAATCATTCGCAAACGAAAATGGCCCAGCAAAATCCGGATTTCGTTGGCCATTGGCTCGTGCATTGCCAGGACACAAATAGCACTCGGGATCGTAGGCCGGCAATGCGTCGTTTTCTGCCATCTCAACCTGACCCTGCCAGGGACGCTGCAGTCGATGTGGCGACACGAGTACCCACTCTCCGGTCAACTTGTTGCGTCGCGAATGCGATTGATCTGTTTCGCTCATTGGCCGCTCATCACCGCCGCCGGGCTTGCTGCCGAGACCGTATGTTGCCAGGGTTCGCCACCGGACACTTTCGAGTAGTTTGCTCTGATTTCACTTGCCGCCATGTCAATATCATCGCTTTCGCAAACTGATAACACACAGCCGCCAAAGCCCGCCCCGACCATGCGTGAGCCAAGCACCAGACTGCTGCTGTTTGCGGCGGCAACCAGTGCCTCGAGTTCATCGCAGCTTACTTCAAAGTCATCTCGCAGGCTGTCGTGGCAGGCATCAATCAGCGCGGCAAGCCGCTCAATGTCGCCATCCTCTAGTGCCTCTACCGATTCTTTGACGCGAAGATTTTCCGAGACTACATGCCGACAGCGACGAAAAAGAAGATCCCCGAGCGACGCCCGATTTGCCTCCAGGACATCCATACTCAAGTCGCGCAATTGTGAAATGGCGGGATCAACAGACTGCAGCAAAGCAACCGCTTCCGCGCACTCGTCGGCTCGATTGTTGTAATCACCATCTGTAAGACTGTGCCTCGCACCGCTATCGGTCAAAATAAAACCGGCATGTTCGGGAAGTGCGATTTGTTCCGCTCGCAACGTTCGGCAATCGAGCAGTATTGCATGCCCTTTTTTCGCACACGCCAATGTGAACTGATCCATGATGCCGCAACGCACACCCGCAAAATTGTGTTCTGCTCGTTGACACAGTTTCGCTAGCTCAGAATCAGCCATGTCCTCGCCGGCAATCGCTAACAATGCCTTCGCTACAGACAACTCCAGTGACGCCGACGAACTTAAGCCAGCGCCTAACGGAATATTGCTGTCGACCTCGAGACTTGCGCCACGCAGTTCTATACCGGCTAGTTGCAATTCTGCCGCGACGCCTTTGATGTAATCGATCCATCCGACAGTTATTGCACGTTGGATATCATCAAGATCGAAGACACAGGCCTCCGCGACAGTGCTCGAAGTGACCTGTAGCTTGCGATCATCGCGCGGCTTTGCGGCCACTTGTGTGAACAATGCGGTGCTTGTCGGCAACACGAAACCACCATTGTAGTCAGTGTGTTCGCCAATAATGTTGACGCGTGCCGGTACACGAACGTAAATCTGTGTGATGTTCATGCTTGCACTTCGACGCTAAGCGACCAACAAGTTTCGGCGCCGGGTTCAAGCCACGGCACCGCATCGTTTTCAATGGCCTCGTTGACGCAATCGTAGGGAGCCGTTGCGGGCTCGATACCAAGATTGACATAGGGTTCGGAGCCACACCCGGACCAGGCACCGTTATTTATCCATAGCCCCAGCCACGGCAATTCGGACGGGCTGAAATGAAACGTCAGCCGGGATTTGCTATCCGCGAGTCGCACGCTGGCTGCACCTGTTTCAGGCGCGCGTACGAAGATCTTGCTAGCCGTTGGTTGCGGATTGCCGTTGCTCTTGAAGCTCCGCGACAAGTCCAGAGTGTCTCCGCTTTGCAGCTGCAAATTGGGCCACCGCAGATCGCCGTTTGTAGCACAGGATTTTTTGGTTTCCGCGTCGTCGACACGAAAAGGCATGTTGCCCTCTATTTCTATACGCGCGTCGGCATCGATCGCAAGCAAAGGATGTGCACACCAATAGCCGGGCATCGGATCCGTGCCGTTATTTCGCAGGCGATAGTTGATCTCGATCTGTGCACAGTCATGCAGCAGTCGAATGCGCCGCTTGTAATGATAATTAGTGCAGTCACCTGTTGTTGTCATCGTACAGATGACATCGCCGGCGTCGTTGACTATCAGCTCCTCGACAACCCATTCGTTGCCAATCAGGTCACCGTGATCAGGAACGGATTTGCCATGTTGATCGCCAACATCGATCACAGCCGGCTTAACCGACAACAACACGTCATCCCATCCGCCCGAATCAAGCTCTCGCTCGAAATTGGCGCCACGCCGTGCCGACGAAACCGGTATGTGAGCATTGCGCCACAGCCAATTGCGGCCGTTGCGACGATCGATGAGTTCAAGAATCTTGCCGCCGGCCGCCGGAACGATAGCAAGCTCAATGACATCATTTTGCAGCCGGATTACGTCCAGTCCGCCGCCTGACCGTTCGTGTCGAAAACTACCCAAATCCACTAACCCGAATTGATTTCAGAAATTCTTCCTAGAATAGGCACCTCGTTAGGCCATTGAAAATGGACATATGCGGTAATTTGATGGATATTCTTACGGAACGCTGAGAGAGCGAGATCCTCCAATGGCCGTGAGCAGCCCCAAACTTCGCGAAGGTTTTGCTGGACAGGATATGTTCGTTATTCCGCGCCCCGTTCTTGCGCGCGCGCGGCAACACCCCCTTGTTCGTTCCGCCTATCCCAGCGATATCGGGTGGTTTCCAACTGCGAGCCATCACTACCGAGAACGGCCAAAGGGTGCACGCCAGGATCACCTGATGATGTGCAGGGGCGGACATGGATTCGTTGAAGTCGACGGCCAGCGCGCGCATCTCGAGAACGGCCATTTGCTAATCATCCCCAAGGACACGCCGCATCGATACTGGGCTGCTGATGATGACCCTTGGTCGATTTACTGGGTGCATTTTCTCGGTGAAGATGCCGATTATTATGTCGACCGCATTCCGCGAGCCGGTCACCCTGTCCCCATTGAGATAGGCGCTCAGGCCGAAGCTATTCGACTATTTCGTTATTGCCTGGATGCGTTGCACGACGGCTATGGCCTGCCAACCCTCATCTACGCGGCGCAGTCCACGCAACATATTCTGTCGTTGCTGCTGTACCGAAACCGGCTACTGCCGATGGAGCAACGCGCCGGGCCGCACCGATCGGCGGTCGAGTCAGCAATTGACTACATGCAAAATAATCTCAACGAGAACCTGCGACTCGAAGATTTCGCACGTGAAGCCGGTATGTCGGTCAGTCATTTTTCGGAGCGTTTTCGCCGCCAGACGGGGCAATCGCCGATGGCCTATTTCATCCACCTGCGCATGCGTCTGGCCTGTCGCCTTCTCGATCTGAGCGGCAAGCCAGTAAAGACCGTGGCCCTCGAGATCGGCTATCGCGACCCGTATTATTTTTCCCGAGTATTCAAGAAATCGATGGGAATCTCGCCCGATAACTACCGCGACATCAAGAAAGGCTAGACCGTTGAATATTCCAATTTGTCCTAGCGTGAAGGGCCAAAAATCATCCCGAATGGTATATGTAAAGGCGATATAGAGTTTTTGGCGAGTGCGGCCAAAAGCGGAATATTGTCCATCATTCAGTAGCAACATCCATTGAGCCAATTTCGACTCTCTGCCAGTATCAGAGGGGTATTCAAGGGGGAATTCCAAAATGTCCGATGCAATTGATCGCAAGTTCGTCATGACACCGCTTGCTGCAGGTGTAATTGCCGCACTTAGTCCCGTCAGCCCTTCTCATGCACAGGAATCTGACGAATCATCAAAAGCACTTGAGGAAATTACGGTAACTGCGACACGCAGGGAATTGAACCTGCAGGACGTCGCACAAAGCATCACCGCATTTTCCACAACAGATATTGCGGAGATGGGCGTACGCTCCATGGCCGACTACATCAAGGCCATGCCTAGCGTCGCGTTAACGGAAACGAAACCGGGCGTTACGTCACTTTCAATTCGCGGCATTTCAGGTGGCGCTTTCGAATATCGTCTGCAGGATCAGACGTCGATCTACCTCGACGAGCAAGCAATGACGACGTCGGCGCAGAACATCAGCGTGCGACCAATCGACATGGAGCGCATCGAAGTCCTGCCGGGACCGCAAGGCACGCTTTTTGGTTCCAGCTCGCAAACCGGCACTTTGCGTCTCATCACGAACAAACCGGATTTCAATGAATATTCAGGAATGGTGCAGGCTGACTTTGGATCAACCAGTGGTGGTGCCGAAAGCTACGATGTCAGCGGTGTATTGAACATTCCATTGGTCGACGACAAATTTGCGATGCGCGCCGTTGGCTATTCGACGCTCGACGGTGGCTGGGTCGATAATGTTTTGGGATTGAGCTATTCGGGCAACTTTGACAATTCGAACGTCGTTGAAGACGACTACAACGAGTACGAAACGACCGGCGGACGCATCTCGGCACTTTGGCAGATGAGTGACGACTGGGATGTGCTTTTCAATGTAATGACCGAGCAGAATGAATCAAGAGGTGAATGGGAAACCGACCCGAGCCTCGGTGGTGATCGTATCGTTCGTTTCTTCGAAGACTTCAAGGAGGATGACTGGACCTCGTTTGGATTGACCTTGCGCGGCGATCTTGGATTCGCCGGACTATCAATTACTGCTCAGAAAATGGATCGAGATTTCGCGTACGAATGGGACAATAACGCCTACACGCAGAACAAAGATCGCACCTACGGTGGCGCTTACCTGCGCTACACAGAAAATTGCTACGCGACAAATCCATCTTATGGCAACGGGTACTGCTACAGGGCTGCAGCATATTACTTCGAGCCGGGCACTTACGACACAGTCTATAGCTACGCGGGCCGGTACTACACCAACTATTCTTTCAGCACGATCGTCAACGAACAGAAACAGGAACGCGAACAGCTCGAGATTCGATTGACCTCGCAGAATGAGGGCAAATTGCAATGGATGCTCGGCGGTTACTACGAAGAGATTTATGACACCTGGTTCTACTACACCGATATGCCGGACCACACGAGCACAACGGCATGGGCGACCGCGCAGTCTTACGCGTATTACTATAAATACGTCTCAGGCTACACAGACGTCCAGTACCCACTCCCCGACACGACTTACCACTACGCACAGACCATGGAGCGCACGAATACGCAAATCGCGATATTCGGAGAAATTGACTACGACTTTACTGACAAGACGCGAGCCACTGTCGGCGTGCGTTGGGCAGAAAACGATCGCGAAGAATTCGACCAGTATGAATGGCCCGTTGGCTTACCGGCCATTGGTGGCTATGGATCAGATGGTGTGTATGTATCGAAAGGTAAGAGTGACGACACGTTCTACAAGCTTGGGCTGCAGCACGAAATCGATGATGACAGGATGATCTACGCTCTGTTCAGTCAGGGTTTCCGACTGGGTGGTACAAACAGCGTCCGCGCCGCGGCCTCTGGATTTGTGCCGCTCGAATACGGACCTGATTTCATGGACAACTACGAAATCGGCTTGAAGAGTGAGTGGGCCGACAACACATTTCAATTGAACATCTCTGCATTCCAGATGAAGTGGAGTGACTATCAAAATTCTGTCTTCAGTCTCGGCCAATGGTGGATTCGCGGCACTGTGAACGGAGGTGGCGCGGAAAGTACGGGCGTTGAGGTCAACTTCACCTGGCAGGCAACGGACCGGCTCAAAATTCGCGGCAGCGTGTTCTCGGCAGGCGCGGAATTCACAGATGATTTCTTTTCACCTGATGACCCAACTGACCAGGAGGTCCGCAAGGGCCAGGACATGCCAAATTCACCGGAGTTGAAGACATGGCTATCTCTTGGTTATGACGTTCCAGACGTCTGGGGCGGTGATCTGTCGGTTTACTACGACGTGTCGTATCAGTCCGAAGTATGGAACACAACGGGCAATGCCAGAGATAAGTCTCCAGATGGCCTTGCGCCTTCCTGGGTACATCATAACGTCAGCGTCGGCCTGGACTTGCCGAATCAGTTGAATATCACGATGAAGGTCAGCAACCTTTTTGACCAGGACGGGACGTCGTATATCAATGACAGCATCCAGGGGTATTCCGAAACGTTTGCGACTCAAACGCGCGACCGTCTCAATGCGAATCAGGGTCGGCCGCGAACTGTTTGGTTGTCGCTTCGCAAAGACTTCTAGGACTTGAAACTTCTTGCCGGTTCTGTCGTCCGTGGCACTCGCCAGGACGACAGTCAAGGTGGTCTGTACCTGATCGACCTTGAGTCACAGTCGGTCCGGCAAGTTCTGGACTACAACAATTCCGACATCGTTTGGAATAACCGGGGCAGGGAACACGGATTGCGTGGCATCGCGTTTGACGGCGATACAATCTACTGTGTAGCCAGTGACGAACTGTTTGCCTTCGATAGTGAATTCAAGTTACTGCAGTCGTGGCGCAACTCTTATCTGAAATATTGTCGTGGCCTCGTCGTGTACGAGCGCAAGCTGTTCGTCGTCTCGTCAGGCTTTGACAGCATTCTAGGTTTTGACCTGGAGGCTAAGAAATTCGATTGGGCATTGCAAATTCTTACTCGAGAATTCGCCATTGGCGCCCACCCTTTCGATCCAAACTCGGATGAAGGGCCAATGATGGTTCCAAAGCTCGACCTGCGGGACATTTATTGTGACGCCAGTGGCATGTATATAACGTCTGAGTCCGGCCTGCTTCGATTCGCTGGCAGGTCTATAAATATCGCGGTCGAGTTGCCGCCGCAGTCGCGCAACGCCCGACCTTATCGTGACGGCGTCCTGTTCAATGACAGCGCGGCAGGAAAAGTTCGCTATGCGGGGCGTGGCGAAGGTGAAGATGATCGATCAATCGCAATTCCCCGCTCCGATGAGGCGACGATACGGCATCGTGATTTATGCGATGACTCGCTGGCCATAGCCGGATTTGCACGTGGCCTGAGTCTAGTCGGCGATTCCGTCGTCGCCGCAGGATCTTCGCCGTCGACGATTACTGTTTACGATCTCGCAGCGAACAAAACCACGTTGTCAGTAGAGCTGATGCGCGATGCACGCAGTTCCATTCACGGCCTTGAAGTCTGGCCGTTCGACTAAGCCCCGGCGTTTCTCGACACTTCGGGCAATTCATCGACGATGTATGCAAGTTGCGACTGCAAAATGCCGAGATGTTCCTCGTAGCGCCGCCATTTGCCAAGCGCGCCCGTATAAATCGGTTGACGCACCTGCTCTGAACTCGCCGTATTGACGGCGCGTTTGGTTTCGTGAAAACGCACACAATTCTCTTCGAATGGAAGACCACAATGGTCAAGAATTCGGCGCACCTGACTTTCCAGATCCGTCACGGTTTCCTCATAGTGAACATCGAGTACCTTGCCAGGTAGAACGTCATGCCAATGCTTCATTGTCTTGTCGTATTGTTGATAGTAGTGCGCCAGATCTAGCAAATCGTACGTAAAGTTCTGGCCTTGTCCAAACAATTGCTTGTATCCGCCAAGGCAGCTGTCGAACGGATGTCGTCGCGCATTGATTATCTTCGCATTCGGCAGGATCAAATGTATCAAGCCGACGAACGGGAAGTTATTCGGCAACTTGTCAGTAAATATCGGCCGGTCCGTCAGTCGATAGCGCTGACTTTCTTCGAGGTATTGTTCACCGTAGGCGCGCCAGTCTCTATCACGCAAATCAGCGACAGACGCCGGATATCGAATCCGATCTGCACGATATCGCCCGATTGAATTCGCTAGTCGGCCCAATACCGGCAGCTCTGCTGTACCTTCGACCTGGCTGTGACTAGCGAGAATCTGCTCAACGAGCGTAGAACCTGATCTAGGCAACCCAACGATGAATATGGGGTCTGAAGCGTCACAACCTTTGCCGGAGTGCGCCTCGATAAATTCCTTCGAAAACACGTCGCGAACCGAGTCGAAACGTAACTCCAACTCCAATGGGTCGTGACTCACAGTCATGCGCTGCGCTTTGTTGCCCGAATCGTAATAGTGCCAAGCCTGGTCAAAGTCCTTCTTGTCTTCGAACGCTTTCCCTAGCGCAAATCGAATGTGGATTTCGGCACCTTCATTGAGCTTGTCGTTGCCGAGCTGTTGCAACATCGTGTCAACTTCCTGGTCTTCAAAGTTGAAGATCTTCAAGTTAGCCATACTCCAATACACATGGCCCATGGCCGGGCGCGCGCCGATCGCGGCGCGAAATGCAGCGAGAGCGCCGGCTTGATCACCAACGGTCTTCAACGCATGACCAAAACCGGCTTGAATGTCAGGCGACTCGGGATTTAGAGCGGCTGCTTTCGAAAAAGCCGCAACCGCGTCGTCCGGGTACATCGCCATCGAGTAGGCATTGCCCAGGCCGCCCCAACCTTCCGGGTTGTTGGGCTCGCGCTCTGTGACTGTCTTATAGGCATTAATACAATCGACATACTTGTTACGCTCTCCGAGAAGAGCGCCGAGTATCAACCAGGCGCCCGTATATTCGGGTGCCAATTCAACTGCACGGCGTAATAGCGCTTCTGCGTCGTCCAGCTTTCTTTCACCTCGCCAATAGGTAACAGCGAGATAACGCATCGCGTTGACGCTTTCTGGGTTGCGCTTGAGTACTGTTGTGAATATGTCCGCGGCTTCATCGAGTTTCTCAGCCCGCATGCATTCAACACCATTCGCGATCTCGGCACGATCCTTGTCGTTATCACGATAGATCTCGAGAACTTCGCTGGCATCAGCGCCACGCCCGACAGCAGTGAGTGCCTGGCCCAGCTTCTTGTGTATTAGCGGCAAACCCGGTTCGAGACGTATAGCACGCTCAAACAACTCGATCGCTTCTGCGTGTTTACCCTGCATGGACAAGACACTGCCCAGGTCCTCATAAAGCTGTGGGAACTTTTCGTCCATCGATATCGCAAACCGGAGCTGTTTCTCGGCCTCATCAAGCCGTTTTTGCTTGGTTAGCGTATGTCCGAGCAGGCGCAGATGATCGACGCAACCCGGATGCTTGTTCAAGTAGTCGCGACAAATTTCTTCGGCGCGAAGCGGCCGTTGTTCACGCATGAATGCCAGGGCACTTTGAATGCTCTGTTCTTTTTGATTCCTGCTCGTTTGCATCGCGAATCTATTTACGCGTCAGACCGCGTCTGCAGGTACGTAATCAAAGATAAAGGTAATGCGGTCCTCGTTGCCCAGGTTGACCACGCTATGCGTTAGTTGATTGTTCAGTTCATAGACATAGCCCGGCTGAAAAGCGTACGGTTTGCCGGCAATTGTGAAGCGGACTGATTCACTGCTCGTTATGGGAATGTGAATGCGATGCCCCATGTGAAATGACTTCAGGGTATCCCGATGCGGTCGTATTCGGCCTTTTGCCTTAAGTTTGGCTGCCATTGCACGAAGTATCGTCCCTCCCGGTGTGTAATGCGTCTCAATGATTTTGTTCATTAATGGCGAAGCGATGGCGGATAGACGATCCCAACCTGCTTCTTTGTAGATTTCTCCTTCTGGCCATTCTTCATCACAGAACAGCATAACGATGGATTCGGTATCTTTGTGCACTTCATAAGTCTGCTGTCGAAGTTCCTGTTCGTTCCAGGCGATCTCATCCTGCGACAGTATCGTGTCGCGCAAGGCGTTGACGTCCACCTCGCCCAGACACTTTTGTTCGACCCCGATATCCATTCAATTTCCTTTCTCGTTCAACACCGTATATTTTACAGAAACCGACCAATTTGTTGCTAATTTATGGAGCCGGCCGACTTATGTCCATTGCACGAAGCGCATTGATTTTATTGACGGCTATCCTGGGCGCCTGCGCCGGAGAAAGCTCATCCATGGTCGCCCCCGATGACCCGAATATTCGTTACACGGGCCGCTGGAATCACGACAATCCACAAACACCCTGGGTGGGCTGGCAAGGCAGCACTGTGAGCATTCAGTTCGTCGGTGACGCAATTTCGGCTGAGGTCGACTTTGGAGACGAAGGTGAACGCTTACGAATCATTGTCGACGGCGTTCCGCAGGAACCCGCCAGACCGGTACCCGCCGGGCGTCAAACAATTCTACTAACCGACAGCCTGAATCCTGAGGAAGAACACACCGTTGTGTTAATGAAGGAGGAATATGCCACCTCCATTATGTCCTTCCACGGCTTTGATATTGGTGATGGGGAGATCCGTCAGTTGCCGCCTCGCCCCGAAAAACGCATCGCGTTTTTCGGTGACTCAAACATGGAAGGTTATTCTCTGTACAACGAGAAAAACGACGGCACTAACGGCACCTACTTTGCGTACCCGGCGACTGTTTCTCGAATGCTGGGTGCGGAGATGTATTTGCAAGCGGTGGGCAGCGCCACTCTGGACGGACCGACGCCGAACGACGTTGTTTCATTTGTACGTTCGGAAGCCTACGACCGGGAAGATCCTGCGTACGCTGATGGTTTTGAACCGGACCTCATTGTTGTAAATGCTGGCGCCAACGATATCTATCGCGTTGATCCGGAGAACAAGAAAGAAGCAGTGAAGCAGCACTATCGCAACGCGATCGAAATACTTCGCGGAGCATATGGTGATGATCCGCACATTGTTCTTTTCAATGCCTACTCCTGGGATGACGAAGAACCCGTCATGTACAGTCACGAAATCGTCGATGAGATCGGCGGTAATTTGTCGGCCTTGCCGTTTCCGTGGTGCTGGGAACAATGGCACGGCGACATGGTTGATCACTCTGGCCAGGCCGGTTTGCTCGCCAATTACATTGCGTCACTGAATCTCGGATTCTCCATTGAGCACGACCTGGATGTCGTAAATGGTTACGGAGTCGGCTTTGATGTCGCGAACGGTAGTTTCGAAGGCGCGGCACGTGACAACTATGGCGGATTCGGCTGGCGATATTTCACAGATGGTGTTGAGCGCGTAGCAGTATCCGATGCTGCACACGGCGAATTCGTCATCCGTCTCGAGCCGGACGAGAAAGTCCATCAATGTGTCGATCCGACTGGCGATTTCTTACCGCAGGCGACGAGTAACGGACAGCAATATGAGCTAACAGCGGCCATTCGAAGCGTCGGCGACAGCGGCACCGCCATTCTCGGTGCTGACTATCAGGAACAGACGCTATATAAGAGAGAGAATGGCGAGCAACACGAGTTCGCCGTCGATAGCGATTGGCAGGACTTCACTGCAACGTTGACCGCGCCCGACGGTACCTGGCAAACCTACGTAATCTTGAAATCGCTCGAGGGTGAACTCGAATTCGATAACATTAGATTGCGCGGTCTTTAGTTCAGCAGTGGTTTACCTTCGGCGGGATTGACGCCGTTGTGAAAACCACCCTGGTCGCGCACAACTTTGCCATTGCCGTCCTCGTCGTAGTACACCCAAACAAGACCGTGTGGGTCCCCGCGACTAGGCATGTCGATAATCGTAATTCTTTCGCGGGTCTTTGCGTCGAACACGTAGATTCGCCCTTCGCCGTTGCTCGTCACCCACATTTCCTCGCCGTTAGGCGACAACAAGACGTGATCAGCCTGGTATCCCGAGAACACAGTCTCAAGACCGCGGCCACTTTCCGTATTGATCACCGTTAAGGTGCGACCGATAACACCGGTCGCCTCACCTTTGTTCGACACCCAGATCTCAGACTCGTCTGCATTCAACGTGCCGCCATATGGTCCTGTACCGGTTGCAGTGGACCATTCGATCGCCCCGCTATCTATATTCACTTTCGTGACATTCGATGAACCCGCCGCAGGCACGTAAAAGTTCTCACTATTTGAATCGATGATAATCCAGTCGCCGCGAAACCCACTGTACGGATACTCTGCAACGACTTCCCAATTTTCGGGATCAATTTTCGTTACCCAGTACGGACGTGATGCGGTCATCCGTCCGCTTGCCAGAGCGGCCGCGCCACCGATCGCACCACCATCGCCACCCGGTTGCATGAGTACGTAAATGAATTCATCGTCCGTGTAGGCTGTGTAATTGCTACCGCCGAGATCCTCCGAACGCACGCCACCAATGATTTGATCCGTTTCCGGATCAAACAAGAACACATCGAGTCCATCGGGATCACTAACGAATGTGTCGATCAACAAGTATTTGTCCTGAAATATCTGTGCGTGATGCGTCCGCCCACCAACAGCCAATTGTTTGATCGGCTGCAGCGTCAGTGCATCGACTTTCAATAAGGTCGCGGGCGTTCGCAATACGCGCCCTGGGGCGAATGCCTCACCCGGTCGTTGCGGCGTTGGCGCACGGCTACTGGGGCCGATGATGTAAACATAGCGGCCATCAGGGCTGAGAACTGTTGTATGCACTGCGCCACGCAGGTCGGCTGGCATGTTGACGGACGTAATCACTTCTTTCGCGTTTGCATCACCGATGACGATCGATGTCGACGACGGGCGCAGCGAACGATCTGTGACCCTGCGCGCATTGGTGCCAACATTTTCATAGAAATACAGGTGATCGGGTTCAGGAAAAAAGACTTGCTCGCCCGGCTCGTAGGTCTCGATGACCCGGACCTGATAATCGCGTTTCAAGCTGCCTGGCTTCGCGTGCCGCTCCCAGTCTGCAAGCACCGTATCGAACGACGCAATCTCGGCAATTTTCTTGTCGCGCGCCGATACGGGAAATGCAGTTTCGGGCGCTTTCGCCGCGGCCATCGCCGCCAGTTCGGCGCGCCACTCGGCGACCGTTTCTTCGCTGACCGTTGCATCACCAAGCCCGCCGATGTAAGTCGCAACAGCAACGAGATCTTCGGAGCTCGGATTGAGTTCGGTGACGATGACTTCCATCTGTGGATTAGAGTCGAGCTGCTCCTGCATGACCATCGGCGTCGGCCCATAAAGAAGACTCGGTCCAATACGACCCTCGGCATTGTCGCCATGACATACCCAACAAGACACGCGCTCAAAATAGACTTCTTTGCCCTTTGCTGAGAGTTCGTCAATTTCACTGGCCGTTGCAGCCGACAGATTGAATAGCACCGCGTTCACAACTATCAGAAAAGTTATTCGTGCGTACATGCCGACTCCGGTTTCGCTTGAAACAAATATGTCTTGATAATCAATAGTATACGAAATTCCAATCGCATTTTCAGCTCGTCAGCGATCCCGGCTTAGGCGACGGAAAAGCAGCCCATCTCTCGACTTTTGATGGGCTGCTTGCTGTACAATCGCGCGTGCAGAAATTTCGTTAACTCCTACAAAAAGAGACCTATCGTGAGCAACGCCGAACAGCTGGAAATTGTAAAAACTCGCCCTGGATTCATCGCCGCCCTCGACCAAAGTGGCGGCAGCACGCCAAAAGCACTGGGTCTGTATGGCATTACAGAAGATGCCTGGTCCAATGACGATGAGATGTTTGCGGTGGTCCACGCGATGCGCAGCCGCATCATGACCAGCCCGGCATTCAATGGTGAACGAATTCTTGGAGCAATTCTGTTCGAGAACACGATGGACCGCGAAGTCGAAGGTCAGTCCACTGCTTCGTATCTTTGGGAAGTAAAAAACGTCCTGCCTTTTCTTAAGATCGACAAGGGCCTCGCAGACCTCGAAAATGGCGGCCAGGTAATGAACCCGAATCCGGGTCTCGCAGATTTGCTCAAAAAGGCGAAGGCCGCCGGTATCTTCGGTACCAAGATGCGCTCCGTCATCAAGGAAGCAAATTCTGCAGGTATTCAGGCAGTTGTTGAGCAGCAGTTTGAGGTTGGTCGGCAGATAATCGCGGCCGGACTCGTGCCAATCATTGAGCCCGAGGTCGACATCCACTGTCCTGACAAAGAAGCTGCAGAGGAAATCCTGCACGCTGGCATTATCGATCAGCTCAACGCGCTGGGTCCTGACGAGCTCGTCATGCTTAAACTCACGCTACCCGAACAAGATGGCTTATACAGCGACTGTGTTTCACACCCGAACGTCGCTCGTGTCGTGGCCCTGTCGGGCGGCTACTCGCGCGAGGAGGCAAATGATCGTCTTGCCCATCAGTGCGGCATGGTTGCCAGCTTCTCTCGAGCTTTGGCCGAGGGTCTGCAGGCCGATCAAAGCGATGACGAATTCAATGCGATGCTGGACGAATCGATTCAATCGATCTTCGAAGCATCCAAAACCTAGGCTCCACGACAATGAGCACTGCGAAAATCATCTATACCAAGACTGATGAGGCTCCGGCCTTGGCCACCTACTCCTTCTTGCCGATTGTGAAGGCATTTACCGATGCAGCGGGCATCGACGTTGAAATTCGTGATATTTCACTCGCGGCTCGAATTCTGGCGAATTTTCCAGAGCAGCTGAGTGACGATCAACGCCACAGCGACGCTCTCGCTGAGCTCGGCGCACTGGCCAAAACACCCGACGCGAACATCATCAAGTTGCCTAATATCAGCGCATCGATACCGCAACTCGTCGACGCCATCGAGGAATTGCAATCGCAGGGCTTCGCCGTGCCGGACTATCCCGAAGAACCGGATAATGCAGCCGAAGAGGCTATCCAAAGTCGCTATGCCGCCGTCCTCGGCAGCGCCGTAAACCCGGTTCTTCGCGAAGGAAATTCCGATCGGCGTGTCGCGGCAGCGGTGAAGAATTTCGCGAAGGCGAATCCACATCGTATGGGTGCCTGGAGCGCCGATTCCAAATCGCATGTTGCCCATATGGCTGACGGCGATTTCTTTTCCAGTGAACAGTCAGTCGTTGTCGACAAGGCCGGCAGCGTACGAATCGAACATGTTGCCGAAGACGGTACTGTGTCGGTCCTGCGCGAAAGCGTAGCGCTGCTCGACAATGAGGTCATCGACGGATCGCGAATGAGTTGTGCGGCGTTACGTAATTTCTTTGCCCGCGAGACCGATGCCGCGAAAGCCGAAGGAGTGCTGCTGTCGTTGCATCTAAAAGCAACGATGATGAAGGTATCAGACCCGATCATGTTCGGGCACGCCGTCAAGGTTTACTACAAAGGCGCGTTTGAAAAGCACGCTGCACTGTTTGATTCGATCGGCGTCGATGCTAACAATGGTGTTGGAGACGTTTACGCCAAGATTGCCGATCTGCCGGAGGCACAGCGAGCCGAAGTTGAGGCTGATCTCGCCGCGACTTACGCAATTCGTCCAGAGCTGGCAATGGTCGATTCGGATAAGGGCATTACCAATCTGCATGTGCCAAGCAACGTCATCATCGACGCCTCAATGCCTGCTGCGATTCGGAGTTCCGGGCAAATGTGGGGGCCCGACGGCCAACTGCATGACACCAAAGCATTGATTCCCGACCGTAGTTACGCCGGCATTTACAAAGAGATCGTGGAATTCAGCAAGGTCAACGGCGCATTCGATGTCACGACGATGGGCAACGTCTGCAACGTTGGCTTGATGGCGCAAAAAGCCGAAGAATACGGTTCGCACGACAAGACATTTGAAATTGCTGCCAGCGGAACGGTACGGGTCGTTGATGAAAGTGACAACGTGCTGATCGAACATTCCGTAGCAGAAGGTGATATCTGGCGCATGTGCCAGACAAAGGACTTGCCGATTCGCGATTGGGTGCGACTTGCGGTCAGCCGGGCACGGCAAACCGGCACGGCGACGATTTTCTGGCTCGATGAAAAACGGGCGCATGATGCAAACCTGATCACGCTTGTGGGTCGTTATCTGCAGGATCACGATACTGACGGATTGGATATCCAGATTCTGTCGCCGGTTGACGCAATGCGTGAAACGCTTAAACGCGTAAAGGCTGGCGAGGACACGATCTCGGTAACGGGTAACGTGTTACGAGATTACTTGACCGACTTGTTTCCGATTCTTGAATTGGGCACCAGTGCAAAGATGTTGTCGATTGTTCCGCTGCTGGCAGGCGGCGGTTTGTATGAGACAGGTGCTGGCGGTTCAGCGCCGAAACATGTGCAACAGTTTCTCGAAGAAGGTCACCTGCGTTGGGATTCGCTCGGCGAATTCCTGGCTCTTGCCGTTTCGATTGAAGAGCTTGCGGAGAAAACCGGCAATGCGCGAGCAACATTGGTTGCTGATGCGCTCAATGACGCGAACGGTCGTTACCTCGAGGAAAACAAATCACCGTCTCGCAAGGTTAATGAGCTCGATAATCGCGGCAGTCATTTCTATGTTGCAATGTACTGGGCAGCGGCTGTTGCAAGCCAGACTGCTGACGCCGAGTTAGCCTCGAGATTCGAGTCGGTTGCTGCTGCGTTGGCGGACAACGAGGACACGATCATTGCCGAGCTTGCCGCAGCGCAAGGTCAGGCCGTCGATATCGGTGGCTATTTTCATCCGGATGACGACAAAGCCATCGCGGCGATGCGCCCGAGTCCGACGCTGAACGGAATCATCGCTTCGGTCTAGTTAGTTCGTCCAGGCCATCGAGCAGGTTTCGCCAGACTTCATCATCTATGGAGTCGCGTAATTCGAAGTAGGTCTGCTGCACGGCCGGAATGATCTGGTCGCGCAAATCGCGACCTTGTTGAGTGCTCGCTGCCAGAACAACACGTCGATCGAGTAGCGAGCGACGGCGCTCGATGAGCTCCATTTTCTGCAAGCGGTCGAGCACGCCAACCAGGCTGGGCGGCGAGATTAGGGTCAGTTCTGCCAATTCCGCGTGGCTTATTTCTTCGATCTCCCAGAGCACCCGCAACACGCGCCATTGCTGCTCGGTCAGGCCAAACTCCTTGAATATCCTACGAAACCTGGGCATTACGACGTCAATCGCCCGCAGCAGCATGATTGGCAAAGAGTGGCTGAATTGCTGAATTGTCATAAAGAAATTGGCTCTATTTATATATTAATTATTAATATCTTAAGTATTATATCCGATTGCCAGACCTTCACAAACCTTGACCATTAAGGTCTGGCGCTCGCCAATCAGGTCCGGTATTTTTTTGACCCCCTTACTGCTCCTGGAGATTCGGATGACCTACTTACGTGCCCTATTGTCGGCTTTGCTGCTTGGACTGGCTGGCAATGCGCTCGCTGATTTGGCGGATGTTCCGTCCGGTGAATATGGCCTCGACAAGAGCCACGGCTACATTTCATTTTCGTACAGCCATTTCGGCTATTCGAACCCGCACGTCGGTTTCAATTCCTTCGATCTGACGCTTGATCTTGACAGCGCCAACCCGGAGAAGAGTTCGGTTGAGGTCGTCATCGATGCAACCAGCGTTGACAGTCGTGTGCCAAATTTCAATGGCCACCTTAACGGTCCGAATTTCTTTGATACGGCAAAACACCCAACCATTACTTTCACATCGACCGCATTCAATTCCACGGGTGAAGATACCTACGATGTAGTTGGCGATCTGACGATCAAAGGCGTTACACAATCGGTCACCTTGCAGGCAACGGTCAACAAGGCCGCTGAGCATCCAAGAAAGAAAACTCCAATCGTTGGCGTCGACGCGAAAGGTACCGTCTCGCGTTCCGCCTTTGGCATGGATCGCGCTGTACCAAATGTCAGCGATGAAGTTAAGTTGTACATCAGCGTTGAGATGCCGCTGAATACTAACTGAGCTCGGATTGAGTAGTACGCACTACAGCAATACTGCAAAACTACTGCACTGGACGATCGCTGGCGCGATCGTCCTGCAGTTTGTACTCGCCAAGCTCGCCGAACGAGCTGACGATGCTGACCTCGCGGTGCGCCAGCTGGCGCTACTCGCAAATCACAAGTCCGTGGGTATCAGCATTCTCGTGCTGGCTATTGTTCGGCTGGGCTGGCGCGCGATGCATGCTCCGCCGGCCTTGCCCGCCGCGATGCCCTCCTGGCAGGTCCGCGCCTCCCAATTCAGTCACTGGGCTTTGTACGCACTCATTGTTGTTATCCCGATAACAGGCTGGTTGATGTCGTCGGCGTCCGCCTATTCGGTCAGTTGGTTTAACCTTATTCAATTGCCCGACTTCATCTCTCCGAATTCAGAACTAAAAGACATTTTTGAAGAAATACACGAAACGCTTGCCAAGGTTTTATTCCTGCTTGCGCTGCTACACATTCTCGCAGCACTGAAGCATGCGATTTTCGACAAAGACGGCGTGCTCAGTCGGATGTTGTCTGTTGCCAGCCTAGTCGTTTTTGCCGTTGTGCTAGCGCTGGGCATCGGTGTGCTTGCTCAGTCGGGAAAACCAGTTGCCAGCGCCGACAATGTAGCGCCGCTCAAGCCGGCAGCAACCATCGAACAGCCAAGCAGCCGTCTGACCGAATTGCCGCTTTGGCAAATCGACTTCGCGAACAGTTTCATTCGCTTCACGGGTGACCAGGCAGGCGCAAAGTTCGACGGTGAGTGGTTGTCGTGGAGCGCCGAGATGCGCTTTTCTTCGAACGACCTGCCGAGCGGTTTCTTCGACGTGATCGTGAATACTGCTGAGGTCAATACAAACGACCAGGAAAGGGACGACGTATTGTCTGATCCGGAATGGTTTGATACTCGCCAATATCCGGAAGCCTATTATCGCGCTGCATCGTTTTCAGCCAATAGTGATGGCTCCTACAATGCGAATGGAAACCTTGTGGTCAAGGGCGTTTCCGCACCGGTTGTATTGACATTTACAATTGAAGAGCAGGATGACCAGCGCATACTTGTCGGACACGCAGAGTTCCTGCGACTCGATCTCGGCATTGGTGTCGGCGAGTGGGAAGACACATCGTGGGTCGAGAATGAAGTGAGCGTGGATGTCCGCGTTGAGGCTAGCTTGTCGCGTTAGTATCCCTCGAGGTCAATCTCGATAATCTCATCGTAGAAACCCATCACTTCGAGCGTAATCGTGATTGGTGCATCGGATATGTTCAACCAGAACCAACCGTGTTGACCATCATAAGCCGCGACGATTGATCCTCCGCTGCTACTTCCTTCTCCCTCCGCGTAACGAGTGAAGAATTCGTCACCAAACGCTACGTCGTGAGCATGAAAATCGTAATACGCGTCACCGCCGTCGGTGCTCCAGCGATAGGTGATCGAGTCACCCTGTTTCATCAGTGCTTTGTATTCAGTGACCGCATCGAGCTCCAGCGTGATCTCAAGAACTTCAGTCTTTAGCTCGCCATCACGAGGAATGTGATTCTCACCATTGGCCCCCGGCACAGCCTGGCCGTATTCGTCATGCTCAACGCTGGTCGTTTCGGGACTTAGAAATCGATAGACCGGAGCGCCACCTGTATCCGCAGCACCTGGCATAGCCGCCGCACCCGTAGCCGTTTCCGTCACCACGTCCGCGGCTTCTTCATCGACCAGACTGAAGCCAATGAGCGCACCTAATCCGAGTGCGGCCAGGGTGACAAGAACTAGTGTTGATTTTCCCATTTCCAGAATTCCTAAGTTAGTAGATACAAACTGATCTGATAGGCCATCAACGCAAAGCCTGCAACGATCAGACCGATGTTAACGACCGTACCAACACTCGAATTTTCGGCCCGAGACGGCAACAAACGCAACGCCAATACAATGAGGATCAACGCCGCGAGTTGACCTAGCTCGACACCTAGATTGAAGGAAATCAGATTTGGCAGCAAGCCATCTTCGGCCAAGCCCAGGTCCTGCAATTTGGTCGCAAGTCCCAGGCCGTGAAACAGGCCGAAAATAAACACTGCCGAGCGCTCATCGGGGCTATCGCCGAATAGCTTGTCGAAACCGCTCAGGTTGTCGAAGCCTTTGTATGCGACCGACAAACCGATAATTGCGTCAACGAGATACGGATTCACATCCAGGCCCAGCAACACACCTGCGATTAACGTAATGCTGTGTCCCAGCGCGAACAGACTGACGAATATCGCAACTGTGCGCAGATTCTTAAGATAGAAGACCACGCCAACGAGGAACAACAGATGATCGTAACCCGTAACCATGTGTTTGGCGCCAAGCCACGTGTACAAAACAAACTGCACACCCGTCTTTCCAGCAATAAGTTCTGCGTCTTCTTTCGATACGTTGTGCGCCAGCGCGTCGCCCGTTAGCCAGACAAGGACAACACCGAATGCGAGCAACAAAAATCTGTGCACAGCCGGGTTGATCATCTTCGTGTCCAGCGATCCACAAGCACGGCTGCTGATACCTGGCCGAGAATATTGACGGCCGAACGCATCATGTCCGGAATTCGATCGATGCCGAGAACTATAGCCAGCCCGGAGACCGGCACACCAACAGCGTCCAGCGCCGGCGCCATCGTAACTACGCCTGAAGACGGCACCGGTGCGACTGTCAAAGAGACGAGAAATGTTGCCAACATAGCCGCGCCGATTGCCGCTAGCGGGATAGGTACGTCAAACAAGTAGGCAAGAAATACAATTGCAGCACCCTGAAACAACGCGCTACCGGGTCGATGCATCGATGCGCCCAGCGGCACAAGCAAGTCCGCGATTGTCTCCGATACCTTGAGATTGTTCGTCGTCTCTTCCAACGTAACCGGTATGGCTGCCGCCGTGCTGGTTGTTGACGCGGCAACTGCAACGCCGCCAATCGTACATCGCAGGTACTTACCCGGGCTTATGCCACCGACAAACCAGACCAGCGGGAGTGTCACAACCAGCAAGAAGATAATCAGGCCAACAAATACGCAGACAATAAAAATAGCGAGGCTCTGCACAAGGCCCCATCCGAGCTGCGCTGTTACCGGTGCCGCCAGGCCAAAGACGCCGATCGGCGCCGTGTACAGAATCCACCAGACCAGCTTGATCAGCGCTTCGCTGACGTCGTCAGCCGCATTGATCATGCGTTCACGTCGTTCGCTGGGCAGCGTGCCGGTCGCCGCCGCCACCAATGCGGTAAATACGATCAACGGCAAGATGGCGCCTGCGCTTGCCGCGGCGAAAGGATTCGCTGGTACCAGGCTGACGAGAAAGTCGACAATGCTCTGCAATTCGGGAACCGTGGTTGCGTCGGCCTGCGGCATTTTGATTTCGCCGGCAAACTGCAAACCGACCTTCATCGTTGCCATACCAATCGCGATTGCCGGAATCAGCGTTACCCAGTAATAAGCGAGTGTCAGCCCACCGATACGGCCCAGCTTTCGCGGGTCGCCCAGCCGCGCGATACTCGTGAAGATCACTGTGACGATCAGCGGAATCACGACCATGCGGATCGCGTTCATGAATATCGTGCCGAATGGCGCGGACCCCTCGGCAATCGTCAGCAGCCACTCGTTACCTGTAGCTGCGGCGCCGAGGCCGACCACGAGTCCAAGAATCAGTCCAGCCGCAATCGCTGCATGCAACATGTCTTATCCCGCCTTGTTTTTGTTATCAAACGCAGCGAATAAGCCTATCACCAATCGGCGCTATTGCTTCGACCGAATTGACGGCGTACAGTGCTGCGCAACCTCGACAGGTGAATGTCAGCAGCAAAATCGCTGGCGTTGAACGGGAAGACGGTGCGCCCTCGGGCAATCCCGTCACTGCCCCCGCAACGGTAAATGAGTCAGTCGATCTTTTAGGCCACTGCGCATAGTGCGTGGGAAGGCGATCGGCGAAGACCTGAACGTCACTCATGAGTCCGGAGACCGGCCTGTCGATTGTTCCACTGTTCGATCGCGGCGGGCGATTCGGCGAGAACTCGATTCTCTCCCCCCCGATTGACAAACAAGCGCAGGTTCGGGGACCTCTGCGGGAGAGCATCATGCATTACAAACTACGATTCGTATTAAGCGGCCTCGCCATCCTGGCCTCATCTTCTTTGTTCGCACAGGTCGAAGCTGTTGATGACTTGGACCAGATTGTTGTTACTGGTGCGCGTTCGCCATTGTCGAGCCGACAGCTCGGAAGTGCCGTCACGGTCATCACGAGAGTTGATATTGAAGAACGGCAAGCACGTTATCTGACCGATCTGTTACGTGCAGTTCCAGGGTTTGCTGTAAGTCACTCGGGAACTACGGGCTCGCAAACGCAGGTTCGCGTTCGTGGCTCGGAAGCGAATCACGTCCTCGTGCTGATCGATGGCATTCGCGCCAATGATCCCGCTACCGGCGATGAGTTTCGCTGGGAGTATCTGACAACAAGCAATATCGAACGCGTCGAAGTTGTGCGCGGCCCGCAAAGTTCGCTTTGGGGCAGTGATGCGGTTGCCGCTGTCGTTCACGTTATCACCAAGACCGGCCAGGATAAGCCCGCGTTTGATGGCTATGCCGAGAGCGGCTCGTTTGGCACCCGGAACATTGGTATTGGTGGATCAATGGGCGGCGACCGCTGGTCTTTGAGCGCCGGTGTTGAACAGCTAGACACTGATGGCACGAATATCTCTCGCACCGGATCCGAAGAAGATGAATCGGATATCACAACTTTTTCGGTTGCGACTCAGTTTCGCGCCAGTAACGCACTGACTTTTGATGCCAGCGTTCGCGTGACCGATGCCTATTCACAGTTCGACCCCGTCGACTTCTTTGTTACTGGCTTGCCAACTGATGGTGACGTCGCAACTGATGCCGAGAATTTGTACGCCAAAGTCGGACTTAAGTACGGACGACCCGAAAGTCGCATGCAACATCATTTCAACGTGAGCTATTTCGATTCGGATAATCGCAATCTCGTTGACGGCGCGGAAGATTCGTCGTCGGCATCCGATCGTACGATGCTCGCGTACCAGGCCGATATTCGTCTCAACGAAAATGTCTTGTCGCTTGCGCTCGAACATGAAGAAACTGAATTTGATCAGAGTGGCGCAGTCGTATTCGGCGATCCAAACCAGTCGCAGGAAATGGATATAACGAGCGTAGTCGCCGATTTTCAGGGTCTGTCTCATGATCGACTGACCTGGTTGTTCAGTGCTCGGTTCGATGACAATAGCGATTTCGATGACGCCGTTAGCGGCAGGCTGTCGCTGGCCTACGATCTTTCGGATTCGATTGTATTGCGCGGCAATGTTGGTACCGGCCGCAAGAATCCGACGTTTACTGAACTGTATGGTTTCTTTCCGGGACAATTCGTCGGAAATCCCGATCTGAAACCCGAGCGTACAACGTCCTACGATGTCGGCATCGACAAGACGTTCAACGACGGCGCTGTCGTGCTGCAGGTTTCGCTGTTCCGGCAGGACCTCGAAGACGAAATCAATGGCTTCGTCTTTGATCCCGTCACATTCCTGGCATCCGCGGAGAACATGGATGGCAACAGTAAGCGCAGCGGAGCTGAGCTCGGCGTGAATTGGCGCATAAACGAGATGTTCAGTCTGAGCGCGAACTATACGTACACAGATTCCGAACAAGAGGACTTCGCAGGTCAAGACGTTCGGGAAGTACGTCGCCCAAAAAATTCCGGCGCTCTTGTGCTCAGCTATCGAGCATCTGATGCACGCTTCGGGGCCATTCTTGCTGCCGACTATGGCGGCACACGTAGCGATGTATTTTTTCCGCCGTTTCCCGATCCAAGCGAGACGGTATCATTGGACAGCTACGTACTGGTCGATCTGACTCTGCAGTATCAACTGACACCTGCAATGTCGCTGTACGCAAGAGGCACCAACTTGCTCGATGACGACTACGAGCAGATTTACGGCTATCAGACACCTGGCCGAGCCGGGTACCTTGGTTTGCGAATGAATTTCGGCGAATAGGAGAGCTGGCATGAATCGACTCGTTCTTATTCTCGCTTCGATCGCACACCTGGTGCCGCACCCTTTCGGCGTTTCATCGGTCGGCGCAACAGCACTGTACGCAGGCGCGTACGGCAACAAGCGATACAGCTGGGCGATACCCATGATTCCGCTACTGATCGGAAACACGATATTTGGCTTTTACGACGTTCGCGTGCTTGTGTTCGTCTATGCAGGCTTCGCACTCAGCACGTTCGCCGGTCGCTGGTTGCTCAGTAAGGAACGCAGTTACTTGCGCTTCGGTTCTGCAATCGCAATTGGAGCAACGATTTTCTTTCTCGTTTCGAACTTCGCGATCTGGTTCGTTGGCATGTATCCGCCAACAATTGCCGGGCTCGTGCAGTGCTACATAAACGGTTTACCGTACCTTGGCCAGGCAACTATCGCGGATGCCGCCTTTTGCTTTGTGTTATTCGGACTGCACTCATGGATAGAACGGCGTCAGCCTGATCCTGTAGTCGCTTGAAAGTCGTAACTCTACTGCCGAGCGCCACCGAAATTGTTTGTGCGCTCGGCTTCGAAGAGCACTTGGTTGGCGTTTCACATAGCTGCAATTTTCCTGAGAGCATACGCGGCGTTCCTGTGATGACCAGCACACACGTCCCGTACGAGAAGGACAGTGTCACGATCGACAATTATGTGCGAGAGCATTTGACTGGCCACGAGGCTTTGTACGATCTTGATATTGACGGTCTGCGCACGGCCGCACCCGACGTAGTTGTGTCACAGGCATTGTGCGATGTCTGTGCTGTGTCGACCGGCGATGTAATACAAGCCATCGGATCTTTGCCGTCGAACCCAGCGCTCGTGGATTTAAACCCAAACACGCTCGACGACGTGCTCGAGGACATTCTGCGTGTCGGTCGACAGCTGAACGCTGACACTGCGGCGAAGGACCTCGTTTCAGACTTGCGAATGCGGCGGGATGTTGTCGCCAAGCGCAGTGCTACCGTTTCAAGGGCGGACAGACCGCGGGTCGCGTTTCTCGAATGGCTTTTGCCGCCGTTCAATGGCGGCCACTGGAACCCCGAACTGGTAGAACTTGCCGGCGGCATCGACGTGCTCGGTGCTTCGGGAAGAGCATCATCGACGCTCGATTGGGGCACGATTGTTGAGCAGGAACCTGATGTCCTATTTATAGCCTGCTGTGGGTTTCGGACTGAGCGCGCGCTCGAAGATGTGCGCGAAGTCAGCAGTACGGATGCGTGGCGGCAACTGCCAGCTGTGCAATCCGGGCGCGTCTACATCGCCGACGGCAACGCATATTTCAGTTGCCCCGGACCACGCCTCATAGATGGTCTTGAAATCATGGCGCACGCATTACACCCGGACGTGCATCCGCCGCTACACGGTCTGGCGCAGATAGTCTCTCAGGGCGGTCATTCACGAATTTTCTGACAGCGTGCCGCATTTTGAGGCATCCTCTAGGGGCGAATTGCTCATCGATTTTGAATAGAGGGAAAGTTCCATGATCTCAAGATGTGTTGCTGTAACTGGTCTCTTGTTGCTTTCTCAAGCGTCACTCGCGGCGGACGATGCGGCGGCGGGAGACTTTATCAGGCTCGTTGATGCGCTGGACGAACCCGAGTTTTACTGTCTCGACCTCGCGGGATGGGGCGATCATTTGCAACTCGACGATCCGCTACAAACGCACACCTGCAAGAATCGTCGTGCTGGTGATCAGAAATTCTACTTCGCCGATGGTCGACTAAGAGTTGCCGGCTTTGATCGCTGCGTCCAAATCGCAGGATCCGGCGGTGAAACGCTGGCAGGTTCTGCAGTCATTGCCAGAACGTGTTCGGACAATGCTCTGCAAGAGCTGTCCCTCGATGACGACGGCCGTATTCGTGTTGGCGACTCGGGCCTTTGTCTCGGCGCTGGCAGCGATTCAACCGAAGCATCAGGCCCGAGTCATATGTGGCGTACGCTGACGGCGATCAATTGCGAGACTGCGCCGAGCAATTTGGTGAGCTGGCAGGTCGGCGTTGACTAAACTCCAGTCATTATGGCTTGCCGCCATTTGCCTGAGCCTTACGCAGCCTGGCAATGCGGACGATTCGACAACCGCGCGCGATATTGACGCCGATCTTTGGGCGGACAACTGGTTTGCCTTGTACCTGGACGGCGAATTGCTGGCCGAAGACCCAGTCAAGTACAACACGGAACGTTCATTCAACGCGGAATCGTTTTCATTCTCCACGGAGTTGCCTGCCAATTTCAGTCTGGTCATCAAGGACTTTAAGGAAACGGATTCAGGACTCGAGTACATCGGCAGCCGCCGACAGCAGATGGGGGACGGCGGATTTGCCGCTCAATTCTTCGACGCTAACAGCGGCGAATTGCTGGCTACATCAAATGAATCCTGGCGATGCATCACAATTCACCGCGCACCGCTGAATCGGTCTTGCGAACGATCGGAAAACCCCAACCAAACCTGCGAGTCCGATATCACACCGGAGCCCGACGGATGGAAGCTCGCAAGTTTTGATGACAGTAGCTGGCCAGCGGCCGTCGAACATTCGGCAAATGCGGTTCGACCGCACGGTGGCTTCGATAGCATCAATTGGCAGCCCGCCGCCAAACTGATCTGGTCTGCAGACCTGGAGATCGACAACACGGTGCTATGCCGCTTCACGCTTAGCGAATAGCCGATAAGTATTGTCGACAAAGTTTCAGAAACAACTATAATGTCGATAATAATTAGATCCACGTGGGGAATATCCTGATGACGAAAGTTCTCGTAGCCGGCTACGGCGTAATTGGTCAACGACTTGCTGACGGCGTCGCTGCGCAAGACGATATGGAATTGGTTGGCGTTGTCGACGCCGCGCCGACACTGACGGTCCGTGCATTGCGCGACAAGGGAATGCCCTACAAGCTTTACACAGCATTTGACGGCGCGAAGCAAGGTCTCGAAGCCGCTGGCATCCCGGTGTCCGGAACAATGGAAGAAATCGTTCCCGAGGTCGACATCATTCTCGATGCAGCACCCGGCGGCATCGGCGCGAAGAACAAAGTGCTGTACGAAAAACATGGCAAGAAAGCCGTCTTCCAGGGCGGCGAGACGAACGACATTGCCGATGTATTTTTTCATGGCTACGCCAATTACGAAGCAGGCCTCAACCAGGACTACCTGAAACTCACCTCGTGTAATACGACCGGATTAATTCGTGCGATTGATTGTCTCGATCGCGGCGTGGGTATCGAACGTGTGGCGATCACTATTGTTCGGCGTGTCGCCGATCCGGGCGACTACCATCGGGGCATTGTGAATGCTCTCGAAGTTGACAAGGCGCCAAATCATCAGGCCGTAGACCTGATGACGATCATGCCGCACGTCGATGCAACCGGACTCCTTGTGCACACGCCCGTCACTCATGGTCATTTCATTTCCGTGCTCGCGACACCGAAGGAAGACTTATCGATAGACGAAGCGCGCAAATTGATTGCAGATCACGATCGACTGAGAATCGTATCCCTCGAGGAAGGCTTCCTCGGCAATGCTTCGATTTTCAAATACGCTCGTGACCTTGGTCATCCGCGCGGCGATATATTCGAAGTACCGGTCTGGGAAGACACCTTTGTGAAGTCCGGGCGTGACATCATGTTCGGCATTCATATCCCGCAAGAGTCAGTAACAATTCCCGAGTCGATCGACGCAGTACGCGCTGCGACCGGCATGCAAGAAGACCGTCTCGAGGCCGTTGGACTGACGAACAAATACCTGGGCCTCCCCTACTGGAAGTAAGCGCATGAATAGCATCGACGCGTTCGAGTATGACGCGAAGACTGTTCTTTTGCGGGTCGACATCAATTCGCCGATCGACCCGCAGACCAAGCTGATTACGAATGAAAATCGCCTGCAGAAGAGTCTGCCGACGATCAGGAAGTTGTTAGATCGCGGCGCCAAACTTGCAATGATCGCGCACCAGGGCGACACACTCGATTATCAGAACCTGCGTTCGATGGAAGAGCACGCACGGAAGCTTACTGACTATTTAGGCACAACTGTTGACTACATCGACGATGTTTGTGGGCCTGCGGCTCAGGAAAAAGTTCGTTCCCTGCAACCGGGCCAGGCGGTATTGCTCGGCAACCTGCGCTACCTGAGTGAGGAGATTTCAACCTTTGAGAACGCGGTCAAGCTTAAGCCCGAGGAAATGCTCGATACGTATCTCGTTCGAAGTCTCGCACCATTGATTGATATCTACGTTAACGATGCTTTCGCGGCCGCGCATCGCAATGCGCCTTCGATGGTTGCGTTTCAAGAACTAAAACCGAGTGCGGCTGGCGACTTGTTGTTTGACGAAGTCGCTGCACTCAACAAAGTTATGAACGCGCCTGAACACCCGTCTGTATTTGTTCTCGGTGGCGCCAAGATTTCCGACGCGTTCGGCATGATGCAGCAAGTACTTGAGTCTGGCACTGCGGACAAAATCCTGAGTTGCGGCATTACGGGCGAGATCATGTTGCTCGCGGCTGGCTATCGATTAGGCGACAACAAGGAACGGTTTCTAAAGGATCGCGGGCTCGATGTCTTTGTTGCCGATGCCGAAAAATATCTGCAAGACTTTCCCGGCAAGATCGCCTATCCGAGCGACCTCGCCTACGCAGTTGACGGCAGGCGCGAAGAGATAGCTATTGGCGATCTTCCGGCAGAACACATGTTCATGGATATCGGTGCCATGACAGTTGCTAACTATGAGAGGGAAATCGCGGCGGCCGGAACACTGTTCGTCAACGGCCCGCCCGGAGTCTATGAGGAACCGTTATTTGAGGACGGAACCAAAGCCGTTTGGAATGCGATAGCCGCCGCCGATGGCTACTCGGTGATCGGCGGTGGTGATACCGTGACCGCTGCCGCCAAGTACGTAGATCTGAATGACATCAATTATGTTTGCACGGCCGGTGGCGCAATGGTTCGATACCTGTCGGGTAAGACCCTGCCTTTGATAGAGGCGATGGAAAAGGCCTGAATTCACAATGCTTCGCAGCAAGCCTGCTTTCGCAATATTGATTCTGTCACTGCTGTTGCATACAGCGGCTCGGGCACAAACAATTTCTGAAACGATTCACGATCACTGCGATCACTGTGCTGATCTGATGACCTACTTCACTGGCGCGTACATTCTCGAGAAGGGCGAGGAAGCGCTTCTTGGCCGCGCCTGGCTGGTGCAGCATGCTGAAAAGACGATCGATATTCAGTACTTCATCTGGAGTACTGACAACATCGGCACCCTGGCGGCAGAGCAGCTCTTGTTGGCCGCCGAACGTGGCGTCAAGGTCCGGGTGCTCGTCGACGATTTGTTAATTGATGCAGAAGGCAGGACGTTGTTACTTCTGTCAGCTCACCCGAATGTTCAAATTCGTATCTACAATCCGAATCTGTCTGTTGGCGTCAGCTTCTGGCGTCGTATCGTTAATGGTGTAACACGTTTCCGTGACGTCAATCAGCGCATGCACGACAAGACCGCAATTTTTGACGGCATTGCCGGAATTACTGGCGGCCGAAATATGGCTGACGAGTACTTTGACTATGATCACGACTACAACTTCCGTGATCGCGATATTCTTTTGTTGGGGCGCGCTGTGACTGACATGCGCAGAAACTTCGACGAATTCTGGGTAAGTGAGTTTGCCGTTCCAGTGGAATCGATATTTGCCGATAGCGAGCATGATATTTCCGCCGAGGATGGCGCTTTGCGCGCTCAGCGGCTGCATGCATATGCAAACAATCCTGCGAACTTTTCACCGCACGTCCGGCAAAGCATAGCCAATGCTGCAGATTCTTTTCAGGAATTGATGCAGGCTATGACTTGGCAACACGTTGCCTTCATCAGTGACGTGCCGGGCAAGAACGATGGTGAATCCGGGTTGGGAGGCGGCGGCGAATCCACGAATCGATTGATAACGGCGGTCAAAGAGGCGAAGCATTCGATCCTTCTGCAGTCGCCGTATCTAATTCTGCCCGACGGCGGCATAGAATTGTTCGAGTCGCTAATTAGGCGCGGTGTGCGAATTCGGATATCCACGAATTCACTGGCATCGACGGACAACATTCCTGCATTCGCGGGTTACCACGGGCAGCGATCTGACTTGCTCGAAGTGGGCGTCGAACTCTTCGAGTTCAAGCCGTATCCGAAAGACCGGCGAACGTTGATCGAGCGCTATCCCAGCCTCGCTGCCCATCACCCGATTTTTTCGCTACACGCGAAGAGCATGGTTATCGATGACAAGACGATTTTTATAGGAACGTTCAATCTTGATCCAAGATCCGCCAATCTCAATACCGAGGTTGGAGTCTTGGTCAATAGCTACGAGTTGGCGCGCCAGCTGACTGAAAGTATTGAACGCGATATTGCACCTGGCAACAGCTGGCAATCGACGACAGAATTCACTCCCGATTCTGTCGTCAGTCGTGGCAAACGTTTTCGGATGTGGATGAACAAGTTGGCGCCGGTCGATCCTCTGTTGTGAAGAGTCGTTGCTGATGGCTGGTCCCTCTAGCGTTCGCTGGCGTGTCTTCATACTGATCGCATCGCTTAGCTTCATTGCGTATGTCTTACGTGGTTCGATATCTATTGCCACTCCAGCGATGATTGCGGATCTCGAGCTCAGCGAAATTGAGTTTGGCTGGATTGTCAGCGCGTTTCTCTGGAGCTATACGATATGTCAGTTTCCCGGTGGAATTTTCGGCGATAAAGTTGGCCCTAGAAAAGCGTTATCGATTGTCGTCGTTCTTGGCGGCGCGGGCCTCTTCTTAACCGCGACCGTACCTGGGCCCGCCATCGTTTCTGGCGCTGTAGTTCTCGGGTCACTGATGGTTGTTCGCTTTCTCAACGGCATCGTGCACGGCCCCGTATTTCCAGTGATAAGCCTTGCGATCAGTCGCTGGTTTCCGGTTGGTGGTTGGGCTTTGCCGACGGGTCTGTCCAGTTCCGGCCTGACTCTCGGATATGCCGCATCCGCTCCCGTAGTCACCTGGATGGTCTTGAATTTTGGCTGGCGCCTATCGTTTTTCATGCTCGCTCCGCTTGGCTTACTGATCGGCGCTTTGTGGTGGTGGTACGCACGCGACTATCCAGGTGAACACCCACAGGCGAATGACGCAGAGGTAGAGATGATCAGCGCTGGTCGACCAGATCCGGTGACTACGCGAATAAACCCGCCAGGATGGGTGCGAATCCTAAAAGATCGCAACATCATTCTTTTGACATTGAGTTACTCGTTTTCAAACTTTATCTTCTACTCGGTCTTCACCTGGTTTCCGTATTACCTCATTACTTTTCGCAACATTGATCCGACAACGTCGGGATATGCGACGGCGTCACAATGGGTTGCTGCCGCTGTTGGGGCCGCACTCGGCGGATGGCTGTGTGATAGCTGGTGTAAGCGAGTCGGTCTGCGCTGGGGCGGTCGCTGGCCAATAGTCATCGGTCAGCTCGGTTGCGCCGTTTTCCTGATTATTGGCGCGTATCACAACGATCCGATGATCGCGGTAATCATGCTTGGCCTGTGTTTTTTCTTCCAGCAGATCACCGAGGGCGCGTATTGGTCGTCGAGCATCGCTATTGGTAACCAATTCGCCGGGGCTGCCGGCGGCGTTATTAATACCGGTGCGAACGCAATGGGCGCTTTTAATGCGCTGCTGGTGCCCTGGTTTGCGAGCTTGTTTGGCTGGTCCTTCGCGGTCGCCTCAGGCGGCATATTCACACTGATCGCGATGCTGCTGATGCTGCTTGTTCGCGCCGACGAGCCCATCCCACTCGACTAAATCGTTAGAAATGTCGACAAAAAGACTAGAATAGGCGTATTATCGGTATTATCGCAACTTCCTGGGGGACAGTACTATGTTGCTATTCAGACGCGCATCAATAGCGTTGCTAGTCGCATATTCACTCGCATTTTCCGTACCTGCATCCGCACAGCTTGAAGAAATCATTGTGACCGCACAAAAGCGAGAGCAGTCATTGCAGGAAGTGCCGATCACGATCAGTGCACTGACCGGCTCACAATTCGAAACTTACAATGTTGCCCGCGCAGATGATCTTGAGTTTGTGTTTGCCAACGTTGGAACAAATCGTAATTCCGGCGGCAACACGGGCATCTCGATCCGCGGTGTCGGAACCGACAACGTACATCTTTCCGGCCAGCAGTCTGTTGGCACCTACATCGATGACGTATCACAAGTCTCACCATTCGTGAGTGCGCTTGCCGTGTACGACATGGATCGTGTTGAAGTGCTGCGTGGTCCGCAGAACACATTGTACGGTCGCAATACCACGGGTGGGGCTGTCGTATGGCACACGAACAAAGCGAATCCAGGTGACGGCACGACCGGCTATGCCAAGTTGCGTTCCGGCAATGGTGGCTTGATGCGTCTTGAAGGTGCGATCGGTTTTGACTTCAATGAACAGTTCGCAGGCCGCATTGCACTCATGGACGATTCTTACGATGGCGTCTGGACCGACGTCGTTACCGGTAAGGACTCAGGCGGTGCCTATGATCGCGACGGCGCACGCATCAACCTGGTCTGGGACAACGGCGAAAATTCCCGATTGGGATTCACTATTTCGACAGGCGATATGGAAGGCGAAGATCTGCCGGTCAAAATGAGCGGCAACCGACTGGCGGATGGAACTATCGATCCGGATTTTGAAAACCGGCGCGCCGATAGCCTGACGGGCTCGGACGATTTTTTTGTGGTGGCTACAGCTGCAGATGTCGCGGCAACCCCGTGGCTGCAGGACCAGCTTGACCAGGGCACCGGCATGGTCATAGCTAATCCAAATGTCGACCCGGCGTTTCCTAACCATACGCTGCTGGTTAATTACTCGACCCCGCTCGGTAAGACATTTCAGGATCCCGAAGATGGTTATATCGCAGAATGGGACGGCTTCCGACTGGATTACGAACACTCATTTGAAAATATGACACTAACGTTCCTTGCCGCGTACGACGAGACGTATGTGCTGGAGAAAAATGGCCAGGAACTGACCGGCTTCGCCCCGTCCCGCGAGGGCGACTGGGAAGTCGAGCAATATGAGTTGCGACTAACGTCAGACACAGACTCCGCAGTGCAATGGCTCGTTGGCACTTATCTGACAACCTCGGAATCGCAGGAAGACACCTGGGTGTCAAACACCAACGGTGCAGGCGGAATGGGTGTACGTCCCGGTGTCGATATCAACAGTGAATACGATGCCTGGTCATTGTACGGCCAGCTTGATTGGGCCGTGAATGATCAATTCACTCTAACGGCCGGCCTGCGTTACACAGACGACAAATTGTCTGCAGGCAACGGCAATTGGATTCGAACCGTGTGCGGCTTTCACCCGACCTCCGTTGGCTCCCTTGCACAGGACCGGGATTATCGCGCTGACGGTTGCCCAGGCTCGACACCCGGACAGTTGGGCCCGAATACGATCGACTCACCGGTTCAGGAACTTTCGGAAACGGGCTATAAGCTGAGCGGCAATTATAAGTTCGGTGAGGCATCGATGGTCTTCCTCAGCATCTCGGATGGCTTCAAGGGCGGCTCTTACGACAACCGAGCATTGGCGACTGGTGACGACCCGATCGCACCGGAATTTCTGACGGCGTATGAGATCGGTTACAAGACGTCGAACGCGGACAATACTTTGCAGTTCAACGCCGCATACTATTTCTACGATTGGGAAGACCTGCAGTTGTTCGAAAGCTATGGCGGCATACCGGCATTGGTTAACTTGCCTGGTATCGAAATTTCCGGCATCGAGGCCGAACTCAAGTGGGCCCCCAACGACAGTTGGTTTATTCAAGCCGGCCTTGGCACCGCCGACAGCAAGGTCGTTGATATCTCTGGTCTGAATCCTTTGTCCGCAGCGGAAGTGGGTCAGGAAGTAACGAATACACCGGACATGACCGCCAACTTACTCGCAGCGTATACGATGCCGATCGGCAACAACGCACTGACGCTGTCAGCAAACTATCGCTATCAGGCATCAATGTTCTACACATTCGTGCAAAAGGATGCGGCGCGCGATGAATCGTCTGATTACAGCTTCCTGAATGCCAGAGTAGCGTTCGCGTTTGGCGACGAACAGCAGTACGACCTCGCATTGTGGGGCAATAACCTGACTGAAGAATTCGCGTGTTCCAGCGTGATTTGGGGGCCCGGTGCCCCGCCGGGAGAAAACTACTCCTGCGAAGTCAGCGCCTACGGCGAAGCGCTATACGGCCTGACATTTGAGGCGAATTTCGGCGGCAACTAGATAACTGCCGGCCCTCTTTCGAGGGTCGGCCATTTCTACCGGTCTCGCGTCGTGCTACTATGCGGCCGCGATTTCCGCTCTCATCTTTTACCCGGTACATTCCTTTGATTTCTGCATCTAATCTGTCGATTCAGTTCGGCGCTAAGCCCCTGTTCGAAAACGTTTCGGCCACCTTCGGCAATGCCAATCGTTATGGCCTGATTGGTGCGAATGGCAGCGGCAAGTCCACCTTAATGAAAATCCTGGCCGGCGAGCTGGAGCCATCTGCGGGTAACGTTTCCGTCGAACCCAATGCACGAGTCGGTCAACTGTCTCAGGACCAGTTTGCCTATGAGGAATATCGCGTACTCGATGTAGTGATGATGGGATACGACAAGTTCTGGCAGGTCATGCAGGAACGCGACCGTTTGTACTCACTACCTGAGATGAGCGACTCAGAAGGCATGCGCGTCGCTGATCTCGAAGTCGAATTTGCTGAAATGGATGGTTACTCGGCCGAATCTCGAGCTGGAGAATTACTGGAGAACATTGGCATTCCGGTTAGCCAGCATCATGGGCCGATGAGCGCGGTCGCACCAGGTTGGAAGCTCCGGGTATTGTTGGCACAGGCGCTATTCTCGGATCCGGATGTCTTGCTACTTGATGAGCCCACTAACAACCTCGACATCAATACAATCCGTTGGCTCGAGGACTTCCTAGACGCCAGCAAGTCGACAATGATCATCATCTCGCATGATCGGCACTTTCTTAATAGTGTCTGCACGCACATGGCCGACCTTGATTACGGCAAGCTGCAAATCTTTCCTGGCAATTATGACGAGTACATGACGGCTGCGACACAGGCACGCGAGCGCGTGTATGCCGATAACGCAAAGAAGAAAGTGAAAATGGCCGAACTGCAAGCATTCGTAAGTCGCTTCTCGGCGAATGCATCGAAAGCACGCCAGGCAACATCGCGAGCTCGGCAGCTTGAGAAGATTCAGCTCGATGAAATCAAACCATCCAGCAGAGTAAGTCCCTACATTCGTTTTGAGCAGGAAAAGCCACTACGACGACTAGCAGTCGAAGCGACTGAACTCAGCAAGCAATTTGACCACGGTCCTTTGTTTGCCAAGCTTGATCTGACGATCGAAGCTGGCTCGCGCGTAGCGATTCTCGGCCAGAACGGTATCGGCAAAAGCACGCTATTGAATTGCCTTCTGCAGGAAGCTGAATTGGACGCTGGCGAGGTCAAGTGGTCTGAAAATGCCAAGTCTGGTTATTTCGCCCAGGACAACGCACCCGAATTTGAGAACGACATAAGTCTGTTTGATTGGATGACACAGTGGCAGCCTGTCGGCGCACCCGAGCAATTGCTGCGTGCGACTTTGGGCCAGATGTTGTTCTCGAAGGACGACAGCGAAAAGTCGGTCAAGGTGGTATCGGGCGGCGAACAGCGACGACTGATGTTCGGCAAGCTGATGCTACAAAAACCCAATGTGATCGTTATGGACGAACCGACCAATCACTTGGACATGGAATCAATCGAGGCCTTGAACCTCGCGCTGGAAAATTATCCAGGAACGCTGATTTTCGTCAGCCATGATCGCGACTTTGTTTCGACGTTGGCCACGCGCATCATCGAAATGACGCCGGATGGCATCATTGATTTCAATGGCAGCTACGAAGAGTACTTACGCTCACAAGGCCTACTCGAGAAAACGCAAGCCGCCTGAGCGCCGCTAGTTCGTCAACCAACTGTACTGCAGGTCGCGTATCCCGCTGGAGTCGCCTTGCCAGTTGTTATCCAGAGCCTGCCAGGTCTGCGTAGCACCCGGATCGCCGATGGCCTCCTTCGCTCGAGCCAGACCCAGTAACGCCAATGACCTGCTCGTATTGCGGCTGAGCGAGGCTTCAAAGTAGGTCACCGCCTCTGCGGCTTGTTCAAGCGTCAGGTACATTTCGCCCAAGAGCTCACCGGGCGGTTTGGGCACGTGCGGCGGACCGTAGTACATGGCACGGGCATTCTCGTATTCGGCAGCGGCAGTCATGATTTTCAATGCTGCATCTGTATCGCCGTCCTGGAATAGAAGTATCGCCTCGAGTTCCTGTGCAATGATTGTTGCCAAGAGATAATCGTCTTCTGATACCGCAGTCTCGTTCTCATGCAGACCGTCTTCAACGCTAAGCACTTCAGCGTCATCGATATGCGTATCCAGCATTAGCAACTCGGCTCTGGCAGCATCCAGATCGCCACGATTGATCGCGAGAAATGCAGTTGCGAAACAATCGACCGCGATATTGTATAGATCCATGCCAGTCAGGTCGGTCGGCGCCAGAATCGGATCTGCTTGTGGATTATCGACGGCATCTGACGCACGCATAAGCGCGTTATGACGACGATTGTGCGATTCGGGTAACGCAACAACATCCAACTTCATCATCTCAAGCGTATCGTCAGCTTCGTCAAATCTACCTTGCTGCAATAGCGCGTATTGCAACCAGTGCAGTGCGTGCTTGCTTCGATTGGCAGGGTCTTTGCCGGATCGCAGCATTGCCTCTTCGGACACGCGAACCGATGCCGCGTTTGCAACAACGACTTCGTCCCACATGCCGAGCGACGTGTAGATATGCGAGACCATGTGTTGCGCGTGCGAAGCTGACGGCGCAATTTTCGAATACTCGCGGGCAGCGCGGAGACCAAGCGGTGCATGAATCTGATCGTCGTAGCTATGAATCATGTAGTGCGCAGCACCCGGATGTTGCGGTTGCTTTGCGAACACCTCTTCCGCGATCGATGCCGCTTTCATGTAAGTTCGAAAATCCCGATCGTAGACGGATCCCAAGATCGAAAGCGAGTAGAATGCGGCCGCTTCGAGATCATCCGGATAATCCTCGTACATTTTTTGCATTGCATTCATGTACGCAATGTCCCGCGACGGTTTGTCACCCTCACCGAATAGAATGAATACGGCGTCGAGGTAGCGCTCTTCTCTTTCAGTTGCCCGGCGCTCGCCCTTTGGAGGAAGTTTCGCTAACGCTGTCAGCGCTTCGTCACGCTCCTGTCGCGCCCAGATCGGATAATTGCGAGACATGGCCTCGCCCCAGATCGCCATGACGAAACCCGGATCAATTTCCTGCGCTTCAAGGAATGCATCACGAGCGTCAGAGAATTCAAAGCTATGCAGTAACTTCACAGCCCGATCGAAAGCGTCCTGTGCATCAGGAGAACCCGAATTCGGAAAGTCGAGCACCCCGAGGATGAGCGGCACGGTATCGTTGACATGCGTCTCGCCGTCATGCGCCATTGATGTGGCTGCCCAACAAATTGATAACAAGAGCAACGCTGGAATAGATTTGGATGCGGTCATGGTCATTTTTATTCTGATGTCATTAGCCTGCGCCTATTCTACCTCCCTATAGGGCCTATACGTCATCCTGCTTGCTACGTATTAGACTCCTCATATGCTTAGAAAAAGTGCCTTTTACGATTTCCTCGACCGGCGTAGCGACTCCGATTTTGCGAGTTTCCTTGCAAGTTCGGCAGAGGACCAGGATTACATCGACTGGAACGGTTTTCTCATGCCGATGCATTATGGCGATGCGGAACTCGAGTATTTCGCGATCCGCGAAGGCTGCGCCATGTGTGATGTGTCTCCGATGCGGAAGATCCGCATCCGGGGCAAGAACGCCGGCGCGTTTTTCGACCGCTTGTTGACGCGTCCGGTTAGTGGACTCGCAGCGATGCAGGCGACGTACACGATTTTGTGCAACGACGACGGCAATCTCAAAGACGATGCAATTCTGTACAAGCTTGCCGAAGACGATTACCTGATGATGCCCTCCGATGTCGATCACTCGCCATATTTCGCAACCGTGTGTCAACGCTTTGACATCGGCGACGTTGAGTTCATCGAATGTACCGACGCCTGGGTTGGGGTCGCATTACAGGGACCGCAGTCTGCAGATGTTTTGAAGGATATGGGATTTGCGGACGTTGAGCTTCTCGAGCCATTTTCAGTTCGAGAATACGACTTCGCCAACGCCACGATCCTGGTTGCGCGGATGGGCTTTACGGCCGATCTTGGCTATGAATGCTGGCTCAAGCCCGAGCAGGTCGATCAGTTTTGTACGGCGATCACCAATGTGCGTTCATCAAGAAACATCGCTTTGCCGGGTTACGGGCTGGATGCCTTGCAAGCGTGCCGTCTGGAAGGTGGCTTTATTGTTGCGGGCTGGGACTGCTCCACCGAAATCGATCCGCAACCCGGATTCGAACGAACACCGTATGAACTCGGCCTGGGGTGGCTCGTGAATCTCGACGCGAACGACTTTGTCGGCCGCGAAGCACTGATCACGCAAAAGGAGAACGGCCCAAACTGGGTGCTGCGCAGCTTTTCATTCGACGAAAACAAACAACCCGACGATGGTGCCCCGCTCTACGCTGACGGTGAGAACGAATCGATCGGTCAGATCAACTGTTCAAACTGGTCCTGGGGCTTGCAGAAGATGATTGGCAATGCATCCATTCGAGCAAGACATCGCGTACTCGACAATGCATGGGTCGAAATTGGCGGCGCGCGTGTCGAAGTTACGCTCAGTCGCGGACCGCATATAACCCTAGAGCGACGCAATCGGGTTCCGGCAAATACAATCAGTTAGAGATCGACTTCGTAGTCCTCGTTGACCGGCGGCAATCCGACGATTGCCCGGTCTTTGTTCATTGTCGCAAGCATGATGGCCTCAATTTCGTCCAAGCGTGGGTCACCAACGAACACTTCTAAATGTGGCAGCTCGACTGCGAGATCCCCGGCGACCATCCAGCCGCCCTCGGCGGCTTTTTGCAAATGCTCAAACGCGGTATCTTTGTCGCCGAGCATCGCGTGGTGAATCGCGAGATTGCCAGAAAATGCGAAATTCGTGATGCCTTGTTCGGCTAGTTTCGTCATTCTTTGGTCTACAAAAAGCAGCGCTTCGTCGGCGCGCTCCTGATTGCCCGTGCGTCGATACGCTAAGGCTACGTCCTGCATAATGCCATAGCCAAAATCGCCACCCGAATGCTCGTCCGCGAAAGCAGCAACAGTCGGCCAACGTTCTTCGAGAAATTTAATCAAATCCTGATCGCGGTCATCTCTGACGTATAAGTAAAACAAATTTTCAGGAGTTCCGGTCGTCGCCTGCGTATATGCCAGCGCGAAGGCCTCTTCTTTCCGACCAACTTCATATAACGCGCCGGGCTTGAAGAATACCGAGCCTTCCTCGGTCGCACGCTCGTACTGTCCGGTCCGCAATAAGCCAAGGCTGAGGTATACACGGTCAATTCCACTCATTTCATCGAGCTCTCGGACCTGTTCCATCAATTGTAGCGCCTCGCCCGCACGTCCGGAAAACATGTAGTTGACCGCCTGCGCGGCCAACAAGTCCGGATTATCCGGATCGAAGGCGGCCATTCGTTGCATCAACTCTTCAGCCTTGTCCTGGCGGTCGAACGCATTAAACAACATCATTGCGTTACCGAATGCTGGTCGGTATAGCGGATCTCGCTCCGCGATCTCCTCAACAATCTCCAGTGCGCCGCGCATATCACCGAGATCTCGCAACGCAATTTGCAACCAGTTGCTAGCATCAATCAAATTTGGATTGATCTCTAACGCTTTGACGAGAGCTTCGATCGCTTGCTCCGCTTCGAGCCCGTCTCTAGCGAAGTACAAACCTTGTGCCGCCCAGCCTTCGGCGAGATTAGGGTCAAGTCGCAAGGCTTGATCGGCAAATCGCTTACCGCGACGATTGGATTCGTCGTGTGGAATCGAACCGTACTGCTGATCGGACAACAGCATGGTCGCAATGCCTCGCTGTGCGAACGCTGGCGCATATTCGCCGTCGAGTTGGATGGCCTGATCCAATTCCCGCACAGCGGCTTCTATTTCGCTGCCGACGCGCGTGTAGATCCGCTGTTTCGCTTTCAGATACAACGCATATACAGCAGGATCCGTCCGCTGCGCTTCGGCTACAACATCTTCTACCAACAACTCACTTCTGAGTTGCTTCAAGATCTCGTTTGCAATTTCATCCTGAATCGCGAAGACGTCAGTCAACTCGCGATCGTAGGTTTCTGACCAAAGATGAAAGCCATTGTCGACCTGAATCAGCTGTGCCGTGATTCGAACCTGCGCACCAGAGTTGCGAACCGAGCCCTCAAGAATGTGGTTAACACCGAGCGCTTCACCGATTCTGCGCAAGTCATCATTCTGTCCTTTGAACGCGAATGACGAGGTCCGGCCAGCGACCTTTAGATCCTTGACTGATGCCAGCGCATTGAGAATTTCCTCAGTAATGCCGTCCGAGAAAAATTCCTGCTCTGCATCCGAGCTCATGTTTACAAAAGGCAACACTGCAATTGATTTTTCCTCCTCGTCGACTGCCACAATCATCTCGGCCGACGCGGCTTCGACGGCGGGCTCCTCAGCCTTGTTGTACTCTCGATCGACCAACAACAAAGTCACCGCGACAACCAGGAACGCAATAGTGATGGTGTTGAGTTTTTTACCCGTACTACGCGTGATCGATCCGGCTGGATCAACCTCCGACTCTTTCTTGATGCCCTCTGGGGTCATCTCGAATGCCCAGGAAAAAATCAGAGCAGGAACGAGTCCGATTGCGAGAATTACGAATATCAGCTTGGGCGCCCAATCCGGCAATTCAAATATTGGCGTTATGACATCGACAATTTGCAGCAGCACCCACGAAGCCACTGCATACGCAATCGCAACGCGGAATACATTGCGCCGCTGGAGTTCGGTAAAAATGCTCAAAGGGCCACCTTTTCTTATTCTGAATGCCCGAATGGCTCCAATGATACCAATTCTTACCGACTGGAATACGAGTTGATTTCGGATGAAATCACCTCGACTTTCAATAGCTTGCGGCCGGTGCTAGCCTCATTAGCCGCCTTTCCTATCCGGAGTGTCTCTTGACCGTTCTTAGCCCGTTAAATCGCCGCCAGTTCCTCACTCGCAGTGCCCTCGTGGCCGCTTCGGCATCGCTACCCGCCGGCTGCATAACGTCCAATCCGGTCCAGGCAGGGTCCATGCGAACGCGGCAGATTCCAGGCACAGATGAACAACTGCCCGTGGTTGGAATTGGTGCGCCACGCATTTTTATTGAGCTGCCACCGGAAGGGAAAGAGCTACCAAAATCAGTTATCCAGGCGATGATGGATACTGGCGGCACCGTAGTCGACACGCCCGCGTTTATTCGACCTAACGTTCCAATTCTCGGTGGCCTGCTCACAGAAATGGATGTTCAGGACGACTTATTCCTGATCAGTAAAATTACTGTCCCCGGCAAACAGGCTGGCATCGACCATCTCGAGAAACTATTTGCCAGTCTAAACAAAGACCCAATTGACGCCGTGCTCGTGCACAACATGCGCGATCTTGCGACTCATTGGCCCACGCTCAAGCAGTTGAAAGAAGAAGGTCGCGTTCGTTACATCGGCGTAAGCCGCACACGAGCGACTGATTTCACCAATCTCGAAAACTTTATGAAGCTGGAAAAGCCGGACTTCCTCATGATCGGTTACTCAGTCACACAGCAGGGACCGGCCGAGCGTGTCTTGCCACTCGCGGCCGACCTCGGCATCGCTGTATTGGGCGCAGAGCCCTTCAAGGCATTCGAAGACGGCGCATTCTTCGAGGTCGTCGGCGGCCGTGAGTTACCTCCATGGACCGCCGAATTTGATTGCGAGTCATGGGCGCAGTTTTCGCTAAAGTACATTCTGGGCAACCCGGCAATGACCTGCATCGTTACCGAGACCAGTAAAGCCAAACACATCATTGACAATGTGCGCGCCGGCTACGGACGCCTTCCAGATCAGGCGATGCGCAAACGCATGAGTGACTACATACTGTCTTTGTAAACGACGCCGCCTTTCATTACGAAATCGACATCCTCCATTTCGCTGATATTTTCCAGCGGGTTGCCGTCCACGGCGATGATGTCTGCGTACATGCCGGGCGCGATTTGTCCGACTTGGTCTTCCCAACCGAGTAACTCAGCAGACACACTGGTCGCCGATTGCAGCGCCTGAGCCGGTGTCATGCCGAATCGAACAGCGCGCGCGAACTGTCGTCCATTGAAGCCATGCGGATAGACGCCCGAGTCTGTCGCAAAAACAACTTTGGCACCCATCTCAACGGCAAGCGTGAAACTCTGACGCTGGACCGTGCCGACTTCACGTTCCTTGTTGATGTTCTCTTCGGGAACGCCGTTGGCCGCCCCTTGTTCAAGCGTGTATTCGGTATTGTAAATATCGATCGCGAAAAAAGTTCCGCTGTCTATGCCCATCTGAATCGCTTCCCGGTCAAGAAAGCTGGCATGTTCAATCGAGTCCACACCGGCCAGGATGGCACGCTTGATGCCTTCGTTACCGTGTGCGTGTGCTGCAACTCTGCGCCCATGCATTTGCGATTCGTCAACAATCGCCTGCATCTCTTCCAAGGTGTACTGCGTCATGCCGACCTTGGTGCCCTTTGAGAAAACGCCACCGGTGGCGCAAAACTTCGTAAGATCCGCACCGTACTTCACGTTGGTTCGGACTTGTTCACGAACAGCCCATGGTCCATCGGCGACGCCGTCGCTACGTTCCTCGTACGAGGCGTTCAAACTGTTGTTGTCACAATGACCGCCCGTGATGCCCAGGCTGGGACCCGAAACCGCCATCCGCGGACCCGGTACTTCGCCGGCATCGATTGCATTTCGCAATGCAACGTCGGCGAAGTCACCTGCACCAACATTTCGAATGCTGGTAAAGCCAGCCAGCAAAGTCTTCTTTGCATTGACAACACCACCGATCGTCTTGCGGTGCGGCGATTGAAAATAGCCGGCGAAGAAGTCTGTATCGACATTACCGATGACGTGTGTGTGCATATCCATCACGCCTGGCAAAACGAAAGACGACGACAGATCAATGACCGTCGCACCCTCTGGAATTTGGGTATCCGCTCGACCCACTGCCACAATCTTGTCATCTTCAACAACGACGACAGCGTTTCGCGTGACGCGACCGCTTTTCGAATCGAACAAGGAGCCGGCTTTTATGACGGTAATGTTATCCGCCAGAGCTGACGTGCTTAGTAACAGGGTGGCAAGGCTGATCAGCCCGCAGAAATGACTTCGCTTAGGCACTGGATTCCCTCTCTTCAGTTCGGATATTGATAGCAGTAAATGTAACAGATGCTAGACTAGCTGGCCGCCCAGAGGAAAAAATATGCTCATTGGAAAACACCTGATCGCCGGCGAATGGGTCGGCGGTGACGAGACATTTGAAAACACGCCGAATGACGGCGCCGCCGATGAATTTGCAGTCGGCACAGTCGAACATGTCGACCAGGCCGCCCGTGCGGCAGAAGACGCTTTCCTGTCTTACGGCAACTCGAGTAGAGCCGATCGCGCCAAATTCCTGCGGACAATCGCCGCCGAAATTGACGCGCGCGGCGCGGAAATTACAGCGACGGGTATGCGCGAGACCGGGTTGCCGGAAATGCGCTTGAATGGTGAGCGCGGCCGAACAGTCGGCCAGTTGCAGTTGTTTGCCGACACGATTGAGTCGGGGGACTACCTGGACCGACGCCATGATGGCGCTCTGCCAGACCGTGAGCCGCTGCCTCGCCCTGATTTGAGGTTAATGCAACGCCCGATAGGACCTGTCGCCGTATTCGGCGCATCGAACTTTCCACTGGCATTTTCGGCCGCCGGCGGAGACACGGCTGCGGCGTTGGCGGCTGGCTGCCCGGTTGTGGTGCGCGGGCATACGGCTCACCCAGGCGTATCCGACCTGATTGCTCAGGCTTTTGACGCTGCGATCAAGACATGCGGTGTGCATCCCGGAACCATCTCGCAAATTCAGGGTGGTGATCACTCGGTCGGCCAGGCCCTGGTCAGCCACCCACTCATCAGAGCTGTTGGTTTTACGGGCGGACTTGCCGGCGGACGCGCACTCTACGATATATGTGCTCATCGTCCGGAACCCATCCCATTTTTTGGCGAGCTCGGTTCGGTGAATCCGATGTTCCTGTTACCCGGAGCGATGTCTGCGCGCAGCTCAGAAATCGCCGCTGGATGGGCTGGCTCTCTGACCATGGGAGCAGGTCAGTTTTGTACCAACCCCGGCATCGCCGTAATGGTTGCTGGCGACGACGCAGATGCATTCTCGGCCGCAGCGAAAGATGCCCTCAGTGAGATTGGCGCCCAAACTATGCTCACCGATGGAATTGCAACGGCTTTTCACGATGGCACTCGTCGGCTCAAGTCTTCGGCCGGTGTACGTGAAGTACACAGCACATCCTGTGATGGGCGCAGTGCAACTCCGAATCTCTTCGCGACGACGGGCAAGGAGTGGCTGGCTAACGACGAGTTGGGAGAGGAAGTGTTCGGACCTTTGGGCATGATTGTGCTTGCCGAAGATCTGGCTGAAATGAAGACGATCGCGAGTGCGCTCAAAGGTCAGTTAACTTGCACCTTGCATATGGATGACAGCGATACCGAAATCGCGCAGTCCTTGATGCCTATACTGGAACGTAAAGCCGGCCGAATTCTTGCCAACGGTTTTCCGACCGGCGTCGAAGTATGCGACTCAATGGTGCACGGCGGACCCTTCCCGGCATCAACAAACTTCGGTGCAACATCCGTAGGCACGATGTCGATTCGTCGTTTTCTGCGACCGATTTCCTACCAGAATATTCCGTCGGAGGTTCTCCCCGCCGATCTGACTTGAGCGCACTAGGACTATGCCAACGATATTCGACAGCAGCGGACAAGAGGTTGAACGCACGACAACGGTCGGCACACTCATCGCTGCGCGCCGGTCGAACGCGCACTCGGCACAGGTTACTGCCGAGAGCGCTGAAGAGTCTGCTGCAGCCGAAGCAGCAGGCATCGAGATGATCGTATGTCGCTCTGCCTTCGTGGAACCCGTACGCGAAGGAACATCGAGCGTGTTCGTTACGGCTGCGATTGATTTTTCAGGCGCGGTAACCGACGATGAAATGCTTGCTGCCGCTTACACGGCGCTGAGCGCCGGCGCGGATGCAATCATCACAGGACGCAGGCCGGAAACGGTTCGTCGACTGACCGACGAGAAAATTCCGGTTATGGGCCATCTGGGCTTCATACCCAACAAATCGACCTGGTATGGCGGAATTCGAGCCATTGGAAAAACAGCCGACGAGGCGATGCTTCTCTGGGATCAGTTTCGGCGCCTTGAAGATGCCGGCGCTTTCGGCGTTGAATGCGAACTCATTCCTGCAGCAGTCATGCGAGAAATCAATCGTCGCACTGGATTGGTCACGGTGTCGCTGGGCTCCGGGTCGGATGCCGATATCATGTTCCTGTTCTCGTCCGATATTTGCGGCGAGAGCGAACGCCTGCCGCGGCACGCGCGTGCGTATGGCGACATTAAGTCTCTCAGGCAACAGGTCATTGATGAAAGAGTAAACGCACTGACTGCCTATCGTGCTGATGTCGCTGCCAAGACTTTTCCAGATGATAGCGAAAATGCATCCATCGACAATGATGAGCTCGCTCAGCTCATAAGTCGTATGGATGATGATGGAGTTGCCAACTAAGAATCGGCGGACGACGAAATGCGACCAATGGTATGGGTATGGACCTTGATCTGTGCGTCGGCTGCTTTAGCACATGCGGCCGAGACCACTGAGGCAGACATTCGTCGCGGCCAATTCGATGTCTCGTTTACGCCGGCCCAACTGCTCGACGCGGAAACGCTTGCGAGCGTCGCTGAATTCGTAGCTGCGGACGAAGAGGTCATCTGGAAAGTTCACGTCCCGGAAACCTACGATCCGGCCGAACCGCCTGGATTGATGGTCTACATTAGCCCGTCCGACAGCGGCTGGATGCCGCGGGGCTGGCAGCCTGTGATCGACGAAAACAACTTCATCTGGATAAGCGCCGATAATGCCGGCAATGAGAGCCCGGTCGGGCGGCGAATGCTATTCGCTGTTCTCGGCCCACAAATCATTCGACAACTCTACGAAATTGACAACGATAGAATTTATTTGTCGGGGTTTTCCGGTGGTGGAAAAGTATCCGGCATGGTTGCGATCGATTTCGCCAATCTTTTTCGAGGCGCGATATATATTGGCGGTGCAGAACATTGGCGCGGATCAACGCCGAAATACTTTGAGCACGTCAAGAACAACCGCTACGTGTTTCTCGCCGGCGATCGGGACTTCAACCTCGACTTAACGAAGAAGATCTACCGGCGCTACAAGAGCGCAGGGCTCGATCAGATTAAACTGATTGTCATGCCAAGATCGGGGCATCAAAATCCTGACGCGGGACATTTCCGTCAAGCGATCAATTTTCTCGACACGCGTGAATAACGAAAACTCGCCGCCAGCAACACCAAGAGCATTATCCAGTTGACTGACCCACTGCCTCCGCCCTTGCCGCCATTGCCGCCAGCAATCCGACGCACGGTCACTGACGTTTGTATCGAATCCGAGGCCGACCCATCCGATGCCGTCAGTTCAAATCGCAACAATTGATCAGAGTTGCTGCTTGGTGCGGTGAACGACGCCGTTGCGGACGTCGCATTGACGATGGTCACACCTGTCCCAGCCAGCTGCGTCCACTGGTAGGTCAACGCATCTCCGTCCGGGTCGTTCGAAGCGCTGCCATCCAGAGAAACAATCGCTCCGGCGTCCACATTCTGGCTCGCGACGACCACTGCATTCGGCGCTGTATTCACACCAGTACCATCGCCGATGACGATGCGTAGTAATGCGTTTGCACCAACGCTGGCGCCGCTAGTATTGCTAAGCGTCAATTCGAAAAACTCATCCGTTTCGCCGGAACCGTCGTCGACGATCGAGAACTCGATCCATTTGGGGTCTGCATCGCCGTCGGCCCAGTTAATGGTGCCGCTCGTAGCACCCAGGAAGTCCACGCCGGCTGCAGCATCGCCGCCGCTCATCGCATAGTCCACACTTGCAGCTCCAATTGCGCTCCCGCCGCGGTGAATAACCGCGACGGCCGTTGCGAAACCACGCTCGGCGATTTCGATTTCGCTTTCAACAAAGCCGATGCTGCCTGCGGCGCCCGCTTCACTTATATATATACTGGCAATGTTTTGTGGATCCAGCGTCACGCCACCTGTGGGCGAAACGAGCTTCACGAACAGGCGCTCAAGGCCTTCTGTTGACGTTGCGTCGGCCTGCAAATCAAGCGAGATTATCTTGTCGGCCGCATCGCCATTGCCCCAGTTCAATGTACCACTGCCGCCCGCTACGTCTCCGGCATTCGCCGTCGCCGCAAGTATTTCGTAATCGACACTCACAATGCCGGTAGCACTACCGAGGCGGCTGACGGGAATCTGCAATTGAGTCCCTTCGCCAGCCCCATAACTGCGACCTGAGAACGCAAGTCGGCCTTCCGGCACATCGAGTGTACGATCGGCGACCATGTAAAAACCTGAGTCGATGTCGCTGATCGCGATGTTGCCACTATGGAAAAACGGATAGGCGCCCCACGCACCGACAAAGGTGTTGCTGTCAGAACCCGGAAACGTATCGATACGACCAACCGTCTGAATGTTAGTCACGTTCGTGATATCAAGGATTGTTAGTCCGCGACTATAGTTCGACATGTAATAGCGATTGCCACGTACAAAACCATTGTGATCAATCGCCCGAGTTGGCCCGACCCATGTACCCGCAGATACCGGTGAACCAAGATCCGATAAGTCGTAAACACGCAGCGTCGTGTTCAGGCCTGCGTTACGCTCATCAAGTTCGTCGTGAACAAACAAGTATTGCTTATCCTCGGACCACCAGCCCGAATGTACATAGCGGGCATTCGCATAAGTGGTTCGGCTTAGACGAACAGGCGAGTTGGTGCTCGTGATGTCCCAAATATCGAATGTGCCTTCGTTAAAATCGAACAACAACTCACAATAGGTTGTTGCGTTTACACATTGCGTGTTCATGCGGCTATCAGTAATCATCATTGACGCCGCGTCGTGCATGTAATCGTTCGCACCGGCCCCCGGCATTACTTCAAAGCTGGGTACGTCCGGGCTATTCACTGAGTACGCGCGATACGGGCCCTGACCAATATCCGAACCCGCAACAATGATACTGGGCGGGGCGCCGGTCAGAGTCAGTCCCGTACCAAAGTCAGTATTGGTCGCGTAAACGTTGTGTGCTGTCAGAAAATCCGCGACATAGTCGACGCGACGAATAGCGTGCGGTAAATCACTCAGATCAATAACGAACAGCCCGTCTGTTGCACCGTCCGTCGTTATATAAGCCTGTGCATTCCAGCGCGCTTCGGCAGCGTTCCAGTATTGATACACCTTGATGTCACGCCAGATCGTTGCCTGACCATCGATGAACCCGACTTCGCGTGGATTTTCTGCGTCGGTCACATCAAATACGGCTGTGCCAATGTCGAAACCGACAATCGCGTATTCGCGATTCGTATTCAGGTCGACGAAGCCCCAGACGTCCGCTGCATCGCCAGGAGATGCGCTGATATCAGCTGTGCCCACGTGCGACAGGAGATCAATGTTGAGGCACGCCATGCCGTTTATGAATCCGCCGACACAAGGCGTGGCCGGCATGCTTGCTTGCAATGCCTGGTGCTGACTCAGGCTTTGCCGGAGACTGCGCGACAGTTCCCGGTCGACAGCTTTGCTGTCCGCGATCACTTTGAAGCCGCGTTCGGTCAACGCCGCCGCGAACTCGACGGGAACGCCGGAAATTACCGTTGGGTTGTCCGACACGCCACGCAAAGCGTCGTCGGTCTCGAATCCACCATTGATCTCAATTGAGCCATTGAGCAAGTGAAAGAGCTCTTCGCGATCGGCGATGGCGTAATGCCCCTCCGCTACCCGGATTTCACCACCCTTGCCCAGGTTACCCAGCGCATAGCTAATCGTTCGGCATGGCGCAGCCGCGTCCTGACACAGTCCAGCATCAACACCATCACCTGCAACGAATGCCGGCGCTTCATCCCCGGAATGCGAATGGGCCGGCGTTGCTAACACCAAAGCCAGCAAGGCTGGCGCAATTATGTTCAGTTTTTTAAGCATGTCCGGCACCCCTGATGCCTCTCTGCAGTTGTATATTCCTAGGTAAACGAGGCTACTATACTTTGACCCAAACTGCTGTCGGAGGTTTCACAATGTATTCACGTTTTGGCATCGTGTTTCTGCTCGCTACCGTATTGGCTGCGTGCGGCGAACAAGAGCTACGCGTGCAAATACCATTCGGCGCGGTATATAAGGGAGCCAAAATCGACTGCGAGTCTGAAGGGGGACCGCAGCTCAGCGACCTTCGCTTCTATGCATCAGAAATTGAGCTGATAGATGCCGCCGGTGACAGCTATGCGATTAAGCTGGATAGCGACAGCATTTGGCAGCATGCTGATGTCGTCCTGCTCGACCTGGAAAACGGTAGCGGCGGTTGTGCAAATGGCACTATAGATATCAATAGTGAAATCCGCGGCAGCGTTGCCGACCGTGACTATCGATCGCTGCAATTCACGCTCGGTGTTCCATTTGAGCTTAATCATCGGGATCCGCTTCTGGCTGAAGCGCCACTCGACGACGCGGCCATGCATTGGCACTGGCGCGGTGGCTACAAGTTTCTGCGCGCAGGACTACGCAACGCTAACGATAGCTTCTGGATTCATCTGGGCAGTACGGGTTGCCAGGGAACGATCCAGGACATCACCCACTGCAATGCACCCAATCGAGTTAGCGTGCAGATCGATGACTTCGTGCCAGGCAGGGATGTTGTCATCATCGATCTGGCCGAGATTCCCGGCGTGGACGAACTCGCTGATGGCGACGCAAGCGATTGCTCATCGGGACCTGCAGAATCGAGCTGCATTAACGCCTTCGCAGCGTTCGGTCTTGACCATGCGACAGGTAAGACAAACTCTGAGCAGCGTGTATTTACGCGCTATCCGCTACGGTGAAGAAATTCGCAGTGGTTTTAGTTGCCAGCGGACTCGTCGCTGGCATTGCCTATTGGTCGCTCATCGAGCGTGAATACCAGTGGGCACTGGCAGAACATATGCCACGCCCCGAGGTGCCAAGCGACAATCCGATTACCGTCGAAAAAGTCGCGCTCGGCCGCCGACTCTTTTATGACACACGTCTGTCGGTAAACCAGACGACCTCGTGTGCGACCTGCCACATTCAGGCATTGGCATTTACCGACGGCAAGGCCCGCGCGATAGGTGCCACCGGCGAAATCCACCCTCGCGGTTCGATGTCGCTCGTGAACATCGCCTATGCCAGTCGACTGACCTGGGCAAATCCTTTACTTGAGCATCTCGAGGACCAGGCGTTAACGCCCATGTTTGGTGACGAGCCCATAGAGATGGGTATGGGTGGTCGAGAAGACTTGCTCGTGGAGCTCTTGCGAACCGACGAGATTTACGCCGATGCGTTGCCGCGCAGCTTCCGGGACGACGCTGACCCGTATTCCGTATTGAATGCGGTTCGAGCGATTGCGTCATTCGTACGTAGCATCGTCAGCTTCGACTCGCCGTACGATCACTTTCTGGCTGGCGAAGTATCGGCGCTAGACGCAGCGGCGCAACGTGGCATGGACTTGTTTTTCTCGGAACGCCTTGAGTGCTTTCACTGTCACGGCGGATTTAATTTCACTGACAGCACAACACACGAAAACTCGCGTGTCGATCGCGTCGGCTTTCACAATACCGGCCTCTATAACATCGACAAAAACGGCGCCTACCCGGCAGACAACACAGGCTTATTTGATATGACCGGCGAGCGACGTGATATGGGACGCTTTCGGGCGCCGACATTGCGCAATATCTCTATCACTGCACCGTATATGCATGATGGCAGCATTGCGACGCTTGAAGACGTCATCGCACACTATGAACGCGGTGGCCGATCGATCGCCGACGGTCCAAATGCCGGCGACGGTCGACGCAGCCCGTTCAAATCAGAGTTTCTTAAGGGCTTTGAATTGACTGACGAAGAACGTCGTGACCTGATCACATTCCTGCATGCGCTTACGGACCGCAAAGTGCTGGAAGACCCGGCCCTGTCAGATCCGTTCCGCCAATCGAACTAGATTTAATCCGCGAGCAAGCTTGGGTACGCCTCTGTGTATACCCAGTCCTTGTTCTGGGCTGGCACGTGGCAACCGAGACAATCAGTCTTATAGTTTGACGCCACATTGACGCTCTTGTCTGCAGGTTGAAACAGGGCCCAGCCCCAGCCGTCACCCCACAGTGGGTTATCGGCAAAACGTCCATTCGAATCCTTGACCATGACAAACCACTGTTTCAATTCCGCAGTCGCATAGCTTACGTTCTGGCCTGTCGTGTAGGTACCGCTATTCGACGACCGCAATTCTTTGACCAGCGTTGCCCCATCCGGAAATTCTCCGGTCTCGCGAAACGCTTCTGCTGCAGCTCGTTCGGTATAGACATCATGAAATCCGCTCGCGCCGCCTTCGGGTACAAACCACGAGCCCAGGTGCACCATCGATGTCCGAAAACCTTCGGGAAAACTGATATTGCCGTCGGCATCGACGTACGGCGAAAAGCTATCGTCTGCCATCAAAGGTGAAAAACCAAACCCAACAACTGCAGCAACGCTTAACAACACGACACTCTTATTGATTTTCATGACTAGTCCTTCGGCGTGAGATTTGAAGACTTACCGCCCACCGCAGCATCAGCATCGCCTTTGCCTGCTCTTAGTACCGGATAATATTGTGTAAATACCCAATCATCAGCAGCCGCAGCTGCGTGACAACCGTTACAGGACGCGGCAGGAAACGGTTTTGCTGTTTCTGTCAGCGTCTTGTGATCTGCCGTGGAGAAACTGTAATACGCCCAATTACCCGGCTCGTCCGGAAAGTGCTTTTCACTTTTGATCGTAGCCTCCAGGCCGATAAAGTCGCCCTGAAAGTAGCCATTGCCACTTACCGCTGCTTTCGCCCCAACGCTAACCAGCTCTTTCATGAGAATCGTTCCGTCACGAAATTCGCCGGTTGCCTTCCAGTGCGCCCAGCTCTCCGGATCGATATAGACATTGTGATGCTCTGGAAACGCCGCTTTGCCATCGTTCAGGTCATTCGGTGTGACCGGAGTGCCAACGTATACCCACTCGCGATAGCCGGTGGGGCGCTCAAGCTCGCCGGCGTCGATCGAAAAATATTCTTCCGCGACTACGCTTGTCGCCACTATTGGTAGGAATATTCCCAGCAGTGCCCTGCGGAAAACAGTTGAATTTATAGTAGTTCTGGACATGATTACTCTCCCAACGAGTGCTCGCGCATAAATGAACATGCTGTTTCTAATGCGAGGCATGGTAAAAGAGAACACAACAATGTCCTGTTTCCCGGAGGATCAATCTGGTGTCTGAGCGGCTCAATGACGAAAATGCGTTCGATGTCCTGGGCGATATATTGGAAACTCTGCGGTTCCGCGGTTCGATTTTCTTTCAGTCTGATCTCGCCGCCCCCTGGGGGATGTCGCTCACCGAAACCGGCAAGCCACGATTTCACATCATGCTGGCTGGCGAGTGCTATGTAGGCGCCGAAGGGCACGATGCGTTAGCCGTTCACGAATCCGACATCATCATGCTGCCGAACGGGAATTCACATTGGATCGCCGACCAGCCGGATCGTAAGCTGGTCCCAAGCGCCAAGGCCGGCAAGGCTTGCGAGCTCGGCAATCCTCTTTTCCAGGATGGCGAAATCACCAATCGATTGATGTGTGGCACCGTGGACTTTGAACAGGGGGCTTCACATCCTATTCTGCATGCCCTGCCGGAAGTCATGCACTTTCATATGCTTGAGCCTGCGGGCTCAATCTGGTCGGTGGTCACGCTGATCGATTCCGAGATGCGCAGTCAGCACGACCAGACCAGTCGCATCACGGACCGCCTGACGGAAGTCTTGTTTCTCAAACTGCTTAATCATTATGTGAAGAATGACAACAACGCGACCGGCTTTCTGGCCGCCCTTCGGGATCGACGTGTCTACCGCGCACTTGAGCTCATCCACCAGGAACCTCAATTCGACTGGTCATTAGCCGCGCTTGGCGAACGAGTTGGTATGTCTCGTGCAACTTTGGTGCGACGTTTCCAGGATGTCGTCGGTATAGCACCGATGGCCTACATTATGGATTGGCGCGTGATGAAGGCCTATAACCTGATCAAATATTCTACGACGTCGCTGGAACAAATTGCCGATGTCACCGGCTTCGCGTCTGCGCGAACGCTGAGCCGAGCGTTTCAACGACATTACGACTGCACGCCGACCGAGCTAAGACGATCAAGTAGCGACTCGTAACAAAACTGCTTGATGCACGGTCCATGTGTTCATGGAACTTGAAAAGAAACCTACGATTACGCTAAAACCGTATCAAATGCTATTGTGGCTATGGATGCTTTTGATCGCTTATTCGTTGGCGGATGCAGATGGTCTTGCTACTGAATATTCGAGCGGCTCACAACGCGTTCCACTAGTTGAGCTCTACACATCCGAGGGTTGCAGTAGTTGCCCGCCAGCCGACCGGTGGCTGAGCAAGCTGCAGACTGACCCGGATCTCTGGAACAAGATCACACCGATCGCTTTCCATGTCGACTACTGGGATTACATCGGTTGGACCGATGCATTCGCCCAATCGGCATTCGGCGACCGCCAGCGTCGATACGCTGACGAGGGCGCGAGCCGATTTGTATACACACCCGGCATGTTCAGAGGCGGTTCCGAATGGAACGGTTGGCGGTTTGGGCGTAGCGCAAGCGGCGATAATGACGAAGTCGGAACGCTAAATCTCACTGTAAAGAATTCGGTTGTAGCGGCACGTTTCGAAACTCTCGAAAAGCGCTACGTGGAATTGACCCTGCATGTTGCAGTACTCGGGATGGGTATCGAAACCCGCGTGAAAGCTGGCGAGAACAAAGGTAAGACGTTACATCACGATTTCGTGGCCCTCGACCTTGTGTCCGTCCCTTTGGACACAACCGGCAACGGTCACGAAGCAATAACTGAGCTCCCCAATATGGATGCGTATCCAGAGCAGCGCGCGATCGTCGCATGGGTTTCTGCGAAAGGCGATCAGATGCCCATTCAATCTGTTGGTGGCTTGCTGCGTTAGTACTGCCCACCGAGTGCAACTCGGATGGCTTCTCCGCTGACGCCGCTCGATTCTTCGGACGCAAGAAAAGCGATCACTTCGGCGACTTCCTCCGGTGTTGCGACTCGACCCGATGGATAAAGAGCTGCCCGTTCTGCCCAGACTTGATCGGTACTGATACTTCGTTGCTTCGCCTCCGCCTCCGCGGAACGTTCGGCCATCTCGGTTCGAACCCAGCCGGGCAGAACAGCATTTGAGGTAACGTCATATGGCCCACCATCCTCCGCGACTGAGCGCATTAGCCCGAGCAAACCGTGTTTGGAACTGTTGTAAGCACTACCGGCAGGCTCAGCCACCAGGCCCGCCGTCGAACTTGTATAAACAAGCCGCCCATAGCGATGCTTGATCATGCTCGGCAATACCAGCCGTGATAGATGAAACGGACCATCAAGATTCACCCGCATCGTTTCTGACCACACGTCCGGATCTTGCTCCCAAACCCGTCGTTCATGAGCCGAACCAAGGCCGTGATTGCAAACAAGAATCTCGATCCGACCTAGTCGACGCTCGGCCTCTGCGACCGCATGAGCGCAATCATCGGGATTACCAAGGTCGGCCACCGCATACTCGAACCCGACCGATGCCAACTCCTTTTCACTACGGGCGACGCACAACACGTTCGCACCCCGCGAAGCCAGCAGCTCGGCCGCCGCGCGCCCTATGCCGCGGCCTGCTCCTGTAACTAGTGCTGTGCGTCCTGCAACTCCGGGCATGTCATCTATATCCTTTCTCTACTCAGTCGAATAACGGACGCATTCGGTTGATACCTTCGATGATGTCGTCTTCGTTATAGTGCGCGAAACTAAGTCGAACATAATTGGCGCATTTACCCTGACTCGAAAACACGTCGCCTGCCTGGAATCCGGTTTCCAATTCGGGCGCCCGCCGTCGCAACGGGCCAGCATCGAAATCCTCAGCAAATTTCAGCCAGTAGAAATAGCCGCCGTCGGCCTTGCGCCAACTTGCGAGCCCGTCGAAGTGTTGATGCAACGCATCGTCCATTGCCTCTGCCCTGCCACGATACACGGAGCGGAGCTTTTCGATATGCGCACTCTGCAAACCCATGTCGAGCGCATGGCGAACAATATGCGATGTAAAGTGGTTGATACTTCCGCCGCTGTTGATAAAGCCACTTGCCTGCACGCGATCTAGAAG
>JBPCYB010000058.1:0-10193 GCA_051007995.1 Woeseiaceae bacterium
TCAATTATAGATTTCTGTCAACAACTCCCACGAATCGGCCGCCACAGGCGGCCGAGGAGCTGTAATCAGCTAGGAAAACCCGCTACGCGCCTTGGGCGCCGAGTGTCTGCTTGCGCCGATCAACGTATTCGACCAGCGCCTCATCAATCGCAGGATCCAGAGGGGGTTGCTCATACTCCGCGAGTATTTGTTTCCAGACAGTGTTGGCGCGTGCAGCGATATCGATGCTGCCGGCTTCCTTCCAGGCCTCGAAATTCTGTCGGTTTGACAAAATCGGCATATAGAACGCGGACTCATACCGTTCCATCGTATGACTCGTGCCGAAGTGATGGCCTCCTGGGCCCACTTCCGCGATTGCGTCAACTGCGAGTTCATCGTCATTGACTTCGATGGGGCGAAGATATTCAGCCATCATCTGTAACATCTCTGCATCGATAATCAGTTTTTCGAAAGACGCTGTGAGTCCCCCTTCAAGCCAACCTGCAGCATGATTGATCAGGTTCGCATGCCCCATCACCGATCCCCACAATGACATCTGACTCTCGAACGCTGCCTGCGCATCTACGCAATTTGAAACCGTCGTATTGCTTGAACGGCACGGCAAACCCAATCGCCTCGCGATCTGGCCGCTGGCTTGCGCTGCCTTGGTGTACTCGGGTGTACCCAACGCAGGCGCGCCACTTTGCATGTCGACGTTTGATGCGAAACTGCCGTAAATAACGGGTGCACCGGGCTGCACAACTTGTGTGAGTGTCGCAACGGCCAGTACTTCTGCCGTTTGCTGCATCAGCGTTCCGGCCAAAGTTGCCGGACTCATTGAACCCGCGAGAGTGAATGGCGTGATGCAACAGACTTGATTGGTGCTGGCGAGCTCGATAACCGCTTCGGTCATCGGGATATCGAGTTGCATCGGAGAATTGGTATTAATAATCGCCAGAACGGCCGGTCGCTCGGCAAGTTCTTCGCGATCGATGTCTAACGCGATGCAGGTCATCTCGATAGCATCGATTGTTCGTTCCCGACCGAGTGCGTAGGCCTGACAATTTTTGTCGAGCAGCCGTATTTGCGCCAGATAGAGATCGAGATGCCGCGTCTCGCCTGGTAAGTCCATTGCCTCAAATGGACCTCCGCCCTCTTGCTGAATAATGTTCAGGCTCTGCACGATGCGCAGGTAATCGCACATCTCTGCGTAATTACCGGGTCGACGACCTTTATCAAAGTCGCTACAAAATGCCGGGCCACCAACTGACCCGAAAATGATGTTGTTGCCGCCGACCTTCAAATCGTGCGCCGGGTTTCGTGCCCGTAACTCGAATTGAGCCGGTGCCGATGCTAACTTCTCTCGCACCAGGTCCGGGTCAAAGCGAACCATTTGCGATGCTTCGTCGACCGTTGCTCCAGCCTCTTGCATCATCTTTCGGCTGACTGGCTCCAGAAATCGCATGCCCTGTGTCGCAAGTACTTCTAGCGCGGTGTTAATTATGGTTTCAACTTGATCCGCGCTCAGAATTTCGATCGGTGCGTATGGATTTGCGACATCGTGCCAGGGCAACTGACGAATCGCGTTTGCTGTGCGTTTTTTGCGGTGACCTCTTCGCGCCATCTATGTCGCCCTCAACAAATTCGTAACTATTATACGCGTTACTTTCCGGTGAGGTGACGGACAGCCGCATCCGGGTCGCAACGCCAGTCGGTCAGCTCGATGTTGTTGCGCAACACGAACGCACCGCGAACCGAGGTCTTAGGCCCTTGTATGTATTCGGGATCGATGGTCGCATAGGAAACTTCGAGCCGTTTGCCATCATTCGTTAACCAGTAGCGTTCGAATACTTCCTTGCCGTTGCCAGACGGAACGCCTTTGGCGTTACCCCAGCGATCGTCGCTAAAGTACTTCGTGTGAATGACCAGTTCGTCGTCTTCCATACGGCCAATTGAGTAACCCAATCGTGAGTATTCCACGTCGTCGGGAAATTCGGTTTGATCCATATGAATTTCGCGATAGCCATTATTGAACTCATAGCGAATTGTCAGCAACTCATCGCTCACTCGTTCGATTTCCGTCAGGTAGGCCGGAATAATTGTTTCTGGCAAGGTCTTGGGCAAACACTCGAATGCCGGATCATTGTTGGGATCGTACTCGGCAAAGGCTGCAGCGCCTTTAGCTGTGAGCGACAAGTTCATTTCGCCGCGTTGGCTGCGCTGTTCGTCGGTTAGTCGAGCTCGATTCCAGATCCCCGAAAAATCTGTAGAACCGACGAGGGGTTTCCGAACCGCTGGATTGGCCGTCTCGTATATTTCTCGGTCTTCGCGAGTTCGGCCAAATGACCAGAGCTTCTCCCCTTCCGGGTTTATCAGGTACCTGACGAACAACTGCTTTCTGTCTGCGCGCCGGTCGGGATTGCCGCGCACATGAATACGGTCACCAACGGCGATCGAGTCCGCACTCCAACCCATTCCGGTCAGAATAGGTTTCGAATTCATTTCCAGTAGCAAACGCGACGGTTGATTCGCTTCGTTGAGAATTTCGACGACCACGAACGCATGCGGATTGCTCCACATAAACTCAACGACGATCGCATCGTATTCAAGAAAAGTCCGCATGTCATAGTTTGCACGTGAGTGATGAGCCTCAGCGCCAGCGCAGAGCAGTAAACTACAGAACAGTGTGGCGAACCTCATAGCCAACGCCTGACTTTTTTACAGTAGTCTGCATACTCGTCACCGAACAGTTTGCGCATCGCTGCTTCTTCCGGTTTTATTTGCCATTCGTTTAGCACGACGATGAACACCAGCAACAAAACAATGTTGCCGAGACTCTGGAGCCAGACAGACCAGGCGACCAAGTCCATTACCAGTCCGACATACATCGGATTTCTGCTTTTGGAAAATATGCCACTCTGTACAAGGGATGTTGCTGTGTCGGGTTTTAACGGGTTTACAGTTGTCTCGGCAGCGCTGAATCGACGCAGAGCGAGCACAGCAATCGACACACCTATCACAGCTATAACAATTGCGATGATCAAGGCGTACGGAATAGAAACCGGGTAGGCGAATTCACTCTTGGCAACAAACCACATTGCCGCGCCGAACAGCAAGAGAAGGATTGGTGGTGGAACCTTGTTCTTCATTATTAACTAACCTTCGAGCCAGCCCTGATACGTCACGATATTTCCGATTATCGGGAGTTTGATCTCAACATGGAAATGAAATCGGCTATCTTCGACGTACTCGAGCATTTTTCCTTGCGGAGCCAAACTTAGCGGCATCGGGATGCCCAGCAATCGCCAACTGCGCGGCACATATTTCAAACAGTCATTTTCCAATACGAGGGCGATCGCGAATTTTGCAGGCCCGAATCGCTCACAAATCAGATCAGAGGTGCGCCCGGTCCCCGCCGCCATCACACTCGCAAATTTGTGGCCATCAAAATCGCGGGTCCAGCGTTCATGCTCTCCGTCGCTGCGCATTTTGACCGTTAGCGGAATGTCGACGCCAGCAGGAGGAAACCCGACGATGCGGCCAACTATTTTCGCCAGGAATGAGGATCCTCGAGTGACTTCTGCCCGACCATTGAATGTCCTCGACCCTGAAACATCGTGCAGGGCCATTATCTCGTTTGGCAATTGCTCCCATGCGTTTCCGAGTACACGTCGGAAAATCGGCCAACCCTGCATGTCTCCCATAAACTTCTCGCCAGTTGAAATGTTCATGCGCTGAAAAAATGGCTGGAACGCGTCTATCGTAAGCTCATTCGTCGCGGGTCGTGCACCTGGTTGTGGCAACACTCCGTCAAGGCACTGCGAAATGATTGCTGCCGACGCCATTGCTGGTATTGCCGGTCCGTGGTCTCCTTCGGCAATCAAGTGCCAGCTTCGGGTAACGTGCGATCCATCGTTCTTATGACCTTCGATTTCGATAAACATTCCACCCCGATGTTCTCCCCAGGCTAGGTTGCGCATGACCCGGAACATGATGGGTGCCAGAAACTCAAGTGAGGGTAACCATCCTCGTTTGACGACTCGAGCAAGTGCACGAAGCACTGCGTGATAAAGACCAGGGACGGGCGCTGCGCCGAACCATACATTCCTAACTGACGGTTCAACCCCCTGTGCGGTTAGCAGATCCGGTACATCCACCAATGAAAACACTCGCGGGTAAAGCGGCATGCAGCCCGGGGGCGCGATCGTAATTCGTTTTGCGTCCGTGAAAGGGAACACCTCTTGCACTTTCCTGTCGATCAGAGCATTGGTGGGCTTACCTGCGGATAACGCAACCGCCTGCATAACACTTGCTCCAACTCCTGAATATGGAGAAGGCGCTATCCCACCGCGAAAAGAGTCAATCTGTTGCAGGTCTTCACTTAGACTGCGAAGGACCGCGGAGCTGAGGGCGACACAGGTACTCACGCCCGACAGCGCGAACACATTGTGTAAACAAGCATCCCGGTTCAGCGCTTCAATACCCACTACGAATTTGCTTGCATCCGCAAGGTCTAGATAATTGGCATTACACGCAATCGCTGCTTTGGCCACTCGATACGCATCTGACCCGTAAGCCTGAAATGGACCCGATGCATCGACGACAATGTCCGCGCCACTGGCACGGATCTGTGCTTCGACATCATCGTCACGATCGAACCGCACGGCCGTCATTGCCGCCTGCTGCGGGTATTGCAGAGCGAATTCCTGTGCCTTCTCTAGGGAGCGGCCAGCGATCATTAGCTCCAACCTTGAATCAGGCGCAAGCAAACGTGCCACCCAGCCACCGAAGGTGCCGTAGCCACCAATGATCAGTACTCTTTTTGCGTCTTGTCCCACGTTATGACTCATTGTATTTAAAGTGATTTTAGCATATATTTCTGTTTATACAGAAATAACTGAACGTATATAATCGCGGCAAAAAGGACAGGGAATATGCGTCCTCACTCGGTCTACCGAGACCTGCTTGGCAAAGACGCCTGGAACCGCCTGTATCCTGAAGTACAGCAACGTTTCTCTGTTCGACCCGCCGGGGCCGATCAAATTCTCTATCGAGGCGTAATGCACAGAGTTGAGCTGTCACCGATGGGCTGGCTATTCGCGCAGGTTTGCCGGCTGTTCGGCACGCCGCTCGCGCCGTATCGCGGCAAGGATATCGATATGGAAATCGCGCTGACATGGAATAAGAAGCTTCGCGGTGTGACATGGCATCGAAAATACGTTTTTGGCCCACGGCGGGTATTCACCGTACGGTCGACAAAAAGCGTTCAGGGAAAGTCCGCTATCGTGGAGCATATCGGGCACGGTTTTTCCATGCGCCTCGAGCTTTCCGAACGCAACGGCAACCTCGTTTTCACGAGTACCCGATACGACGTGACGATCGGAGGTTGGGTGATCCGAATTCCGGCAATACTCACGCCCGGCGTGACGACTGTGACTCACGAACAGATTGAGGGAGAGCGATTCCGCTTCTCCTTGTCGGTCAAACATCCTTTACTGGGTCAGACAATTTTTCAGGACGGCGAATTTCACGCCGCGTCGACCTAGCGCCGTCGAGTCCATAAGACGATGCCGCTCATGCACAGGTACAACAAACAGAGCGCTGTGATATCTGCAATATAGCGACCGACGGTCGGCAAGATTCGGCCGCTGTGAAAATCAATCAACACCCTTTCCCAGTTCATTGATTGTGCCAGACCAGCGACACCGATCTGCTCTGCTTGCTCCTCGCTCGGCGTGGCCGACTGTGACCATATAACGGCATTTGAAGGGCTAATCATTGTCGCCGACAATTTCATGCGCTCGGAATCGAATTCGAACATCTGATTTTGAATGAGTACCACAGCATTTTGTCCGTCGGTACCGAGTTTCATTATTGACCCAGGCGCTTCGGGCGCGAATCGTTCGACGAGTGTCGCGTCCCTCGTTGTTACGAAAAACTCATTGCCTGTCGCTACAACGAGTCCGTCGTCGATCTCGATCGCACCTCTAAGATCTGCAGAATTTGGCGCGAGCTCGACACCGTCGGCAAACAAAGTGCCCGACGACGTAGCGAACAAAATGTCATTGGCTTCGAACGCGGAGTCGACAGGTGGCGCTTCAATTCCGTAGATACGCAGCAGCATCGGCCCAGCGGCGTGCCGCGACAAGCCCAATGTATCCGCGTGGTTAAGAATCAGGCCGCTTAGCGCTATGAGGATCAAAAACAGCAGCGAGCCCACGCCGAGGACGCGGTGTGAGCGGCGTGTCCAATGCCTACGGCGCGGTACTTGTGTCTTGTTTTGTACGTCGGGTGTATTCATCGAGAACCAGCGCGAGATTCGCGCTCCGGGTAGCTGCTTTCACCGAAAGTGTAGCGCCACTGATAGCATCGATGCCATGACTAAGTGATCCAGCATCATTTAGTCGTAGAGCAGAGAACTGATCCGTGAAAAATGGATAGCGAATTTCCCAGCCGCGGCTTTCGCGAAATTGCATGACCCGAAGCGCCTGGATTTCCGCATCATCGACCACCACCCCAAACGTGATGGGTTGCTCTTTACCAACTTCGTCGATAATCCAGGCCGTCCTCGCACCATCGTACCAGTAGCGGACACGCAGTGAGGCGAGTGGATGACCGAGGACCTCACTCGTAATTTTTCGCAGCTCATCATCAACCCAGACGACCGCGCTTTCCGGCTGTTCTGTGCCGAATGATTCCAGCAGAAACTCGGCCCGCGTCTGATATCGGCCGACTTCGCCCGCTGCATAGGCTGCAACCGAAATCAGCAGTGTGGCACTGACAAAAATGAGAGAAACCTTGCGCATTACAATACCCATTAGAATTGGTAACCAAGTCCAAGATCGAATCCGTCAAAGTCTCTGCCCGCTTCGCTGAGCAGATCATGGTCTCTTTGTCGAAAATCGAATTTGAACACTACGTTGTCGGTCGGCCAGAAATTCACACCGATTTCATTCTGGCTGAACTGATCTTGCACACGTGCCCCTTCAACATCTTCGTGCCGGGCATATACACCCCAATCACCACGTGTCGTTGCAAACCGAAAACTGGGCTCGATGAACCACCCGGTCTGCGAATCGGCGCCCGCTGCTTCAACAGCCGCTCCGGAGAAATCCCAATCGGCGTATACACCTTTTAGAGTGAATGCGCCGATGTTGTACACAACATTCGCTGCAATAAGTTGTCCTTCGTCGAGTCCATCGCCGCTGATTTGACTGGCATCAGTTTGGTACTGGTAGCTCAATCCAAGATCCAGACCCGGAATGCCGCTGTATCGCAGCCGTGCTGTATAGGCCATGTCGTCGGCCATCGCTTCTGCGACTTTTTGCCGGCCACTGCGAACTCGGAACGCACTGCTACCTGTCGTGGGTATGGCCAGCCCGGAGTGCAACGCGAGATCCCAACTTAGACCTGAGCTGTTGTGACCGCTAAGTGCCGCACCTGCTTCCCACCATGTCGATGGAATGATGATGTTCTCAATTGAATTTCGTTCAACGCCGTAAAACGTTGGCGGTTCATGTGTCTCGTTCGTAATTCCGATTGGCAGCAGGAATAACCCGGTCTTCGCGGATAAGGAATCGTTAATTGCGAAATCGATATAAGCTTGTTCCAGCTCTACCTCACCAGGCTTGCCGTCGCCTGACAGCGAATGTTCAATCTCAACTTCGGAGAAGAATCGAATGCGATCTGAGAATTCGTGACTCAGAAACAGCACGAAGCGATGAAAGTCGATCTGGTCGACATCGCGCGTGCTGTCGTCTGCATCGAGATTGTTGTAATGCAGTTCGCCATAACCACCGAGTTGTGTCTTTGGCTGTGCGACCGGAACAGCAATGGTGTCCAAATAGTCACCCGTCGCTTCAATCTTCTGATCGGCTACGGCAAGTTGCGCGTCAGCATCCGCCAATTGGCGCTTCAGGTCTTCGATCTCTTGTTGCTGCTGCTGCACGACCGCCCATATCTCCTCGATATTGGGGGTCTCCGAGCGAGCCGGTGCCGCAATGGCGAGCAAGGCCAGGCCGAGCAATGGCGCGTAATTCCGCATTCTTTCTATCCACAAATAACAATGTGGAAATGTTAATGCGATTGATTCTCAAATGCAAATGGTTCTCATTTGAGTTATGTCACGAACCCTAGTATTTAAGCCAATTCCGCCAGCATCGCGTCGGCAATCAGGTCTGCTCTTTCGATCGTCGCGTTCTGTCCCATCAAGCCAACGCGCCATGCTTTGCCGGCAAATTTGCCGAGACCGCCTCCGAGCTCGATATTCTTGTTATTAAGCAGGTTGCCTCGAACGGTTGCATCGTCAATTCCGTCAGGTATGCGGACCAGGGTCAGCGGCGCAAGACGATGTTCCGGCGCGACGACCATTTCCAATCCGGCTGCTTCGAGCTTTTCGTACAGATGTCGTGCCGCTTCACTGTGACGCGCCCAGCGTTTTTCCAAAGTCTCTTCTACGACCAGACGCAATGCTTCGTTAATTGCATACAGAGAGTTGACCGGCGCCGTATGGTGGTAGGCACGCGTCTTGTTGCCCGACTCGTAATAACTCATCAAAAGGCCAACATCGCAAAACCAGCTTTGCACCTTGGTCTTGCGATTCTTGATCTTCTCGACAGCTTTCTGCGAGAAAGTGATCGGCGACAATCCCGGTACACAAGACAAACACTTTTGGCTGCCGGAATACACAACATCGAGGCCCCAGTCATCGACTCGCAATTCCACACCCGCCAAAGAAGTCACGCAGTCTGCAATCACGAGGCAATCGTGTTGTTTGGCGACCTCTGCTATGGCCTTCGCATCTGATCGCACACCGGTACTTGTTTCGGCATGGACAAAAGCAACGGCTGCCGTATCAGGATGCTCGCCGAGGGTCTCATGCAACGCGCTGACATCGACCGGCGTGCCCCATTCGTTTTCCACCGTCACAACCGTGGCCCCTACGCGCTCACAAATGTCACGCATACGACCACCGAAAACGCCATTAATACATATAACGACTTTGTCGCCCGCTTCTATGGTATTGACGAAGCTTGCTTCCATGCCAATCGAGCCGGGCGCGGACAGAACAAAAGTCAGGGCGTTTTGTGTTTGAAAACAGTGCTTCGTGCGCTCACCCACCTCATCCATGATGCGCAGGAATTCAGGATCAAGGTGGCCGATCGTTGGTAGGGACAGTGCCTGCAAGACACTGGCTGGAACATTCGTTGGGCCAGGTCCGAACAAGTCGCGATTGATGCTTTCCATGGATATGCCTTTCGATTTTGTGGATATAGGGTCACAGAACGTCGACGCGGCATATTAGTGATTTACGTGGCGGATTCCAATGCGAGAATAGTTTTTGGCAGTCGACTGGCTGAGTATTTCCGGGTCCAAGGCCCGATTTCGCCGATGATGGCAATCGGCTTGGCCGTTGGCCTGTGGAGTGCCGGCCAGATCTAAAGATTCCTTAAATGCTGCCGATAACCCTATAGATAAGTGTAATTGCGCCACAGGGATGTGATGTCGGTAATCGGAAGCCTGCAAAACCTGGTCAATGTTGTTCGGACCCAGAGCTCGAGCGCAACAGCGTCGGGCCTTAAGCCCTATTCGACGGTGGACATCGACGCACGCGTTGCGGCACAGCGTGCACGCTCGCAGTTGCTGCGCCTGTATCGTAGCCTCGAATCGCTTGCCGAAACCTCTGGCGTCGAGACTCGCATAATATTCGGTGCTGCGTCAGCCCAGTCACAGGCCGGCCTGTCGCTGGATCTAACGCACACGGCCGCGAGCTTGTCGTCCAGCGATGAGATCAACAACGCGCCGATGTCATTTTCACCGTTTGGGCCTGACTGGGATGGTGCATCAACGGCCGCGATCACGATCGGCGGTGAATACGACGGCAGCCACGGCACCGGACCTCTTACTTTTGAAGTGCGCCGCGCCGGCACACGCGGCGTCGATGATCTGAGAATTCGAGTTTACGACCCGAATGGAGACCGAATTCGCAACTTCAATGTCCGCGCGAGCCACGCGCTCGATCGACAATACGACTTACGCAACGGTCTGTACCTTACTCTTGGTAATGGGGACTTGATAAATCGCGACACAGCGACCATACAAGTCCGCGACAATCTTGGCGCAGCGGTTAACCCGGACAACCCTCTGGGTGGCATTCGCAACGAGAATCCAAATTTGCAGTTCGGCGGACCATCGGTTGTCGACGGCCAGTTTTC
>JBPCYB010000059.1:0-9446 GCA_051007995.1 Woeseiaceae bacterium
TATGCGATGTTCGCAAATCCAGACTTTTCATACACCGGTAAGTTGATTTACGCATACGTCACTTACTCGCTGATGATGCTGGCTTATACAGCCATCAACGTTCCCTATTCAGCCTTAATGGGTGTTATCTCGCCGTCATCAATCGAGCGAACCAAAGTTGCCAGCTATCGTTTTTTCTGCGCGTTTGCTGCCGGCTGGCTGGTTGGGACGTTCGTAACACCGCTGAAAAATATTCTCGGCGCCGGTGACGAGGCTCTTGGTTTTAAGCTGACCATGGCGATATTTGCGGTCGTGTCTATTGCTTTGTTCTGGATAACGTTCGCAACGACAAAAGAGCGGGTGGCCCCGGTTCCGACGAAGTCGGACATGAAACTGGATTTCAAAGCACTGCTCAGCAATGGCCCGTGGCGCGCTCTGTTTCTGACCGGTATTTTTACGCTCATAAACATTGCCGTGCGCAACGGCACTTTACTGTACTACTTTAAGTACTATGTGGGTGACGACGGCACCCGACTCTTTCTGATCTTCGACAAGACGGCGGTATTTCTGTCGCTCGGACTACTGGCAATGATGATCGGAGTGTCATTTACAAAATGGCTTAGCCAACGATTTGAGAAACGTCGTCTCATGATCGTCCTGTCGTTACTAAATGCGGCATCTATGGCGGTTTTCTTTTTCACACCCCCCGATCAATATTGGTTGATGGTTGCCATAAATTGCCTGGGCATGTTGGCCGCTGGACCCACACCGGCGCTGGTATGGTCGATGTATGCCGATTGCGCCGACTACGGTGAGTGGAAAACCGGGCGACGCACGACTGCTTTAGTTTTTTCGACAGTACAGTTTTCTCACAAGATGGGACTAGCGGTTGGTGCGGGACTCGCAGGAATCATCCTATCTTGGTTTGGTTTCGTCGCAAATGAGGTTCAGTCCGATGCAGCGATGACGGGCATCCGATTCATGTTTAGTCTTTTCCCAGCTATATTTGCAGTTCTCGGCGTAATCGCGATCTTCTTCTATCGTATCGATGATGCCACTTTGAAGCTCATGGAAACCGAACTATCGCTACGCCACGCGGACGCGACTACTTAATATCGTCGTCCGCGAGTTCGTGACCCCAATCGCGCTTCGCAGAAAGATAGCGCTTATTCGACTCGGTAACGCCGAACACGTGTTTCACCGGCGTGATATCAAAGATTCCAGAGTCGTTCAGATCATTCACCTTTTTGGGGTTGTTCGTTAACAAGCGCAATGGTCCGTCGCCGCGAAAATGTTTGATCAGGGACGCAGCATCACTGAAGTCGCGCGAATCATCCGGCAAACCCAAAGAACGATTCGCTTCGTAGGTATTTTCACCGCCATCCTGTAATAGGTAAGTCGCCGCTTTCGCCCACAAGCCGATGCCGCGCCCTTCATGTCCCGACATGTATATCAGCATCCCACCTTGTTCATCCGCGTCGATCAATTCAATTGCCGACTGCAATTGTGGTCCGCACTCACAACGTTCCGAACCAAAAACATCACCGGTGAGGCAACTGGAATGCACTCTAACCAAAGGGTCCGTCCAGCCATCGACATCGCCAAATACTAAGACACTGTTAACGGCCATAGAAGTCGCCAGCGTCGCGAATGACTCTTGTGCTTTCTCGGCGCGTAGCGTCTCAGCAATGTGTTCGACCTTGGATAACTGCGTGTTACGCACGCACGCATACCAGCGCGCCTCGTAGCGATCTTCGCCGAAAGCAATGGGCAGCGGAATCGGCCCGAGAATGCTGATCGTGCCGCTGCCATTCTCAGAATTCACGTCTATTGATTGGCCGTCGCGGTCAATCCGAATCAAGTGGCCCGCATCGACCAGCCGTTCCCGCACCGTGGGATCTAGATAAGTAAACATGGGGCCGCATTATGCACGAAAAGCTTGCTGACCCATGGGTCATTAAGTATAGTTAGTGACCAGTGGGTCATTAACTGGAATTTTCGATGAATCAACCGCGTTATCAACGCCGTAAGGAAGAACGGCCACAGGAAATCACGGCCGCGGCACTTAAGGCGTTTTCCGAGAATGGCTACGCGGCGACTCGGGTCGACGATGTCGCCAAACGCGCCGGCGTCAGCAAGGGTCTCCTGTACCTGTACTTCAAGACCAAGGAAGAGCTCTTCAAATCAGTCATTCGAAGCTTTGTGATACCGCGCATTGACGCGCTGACTTCGGTCATTGAAGAGTCGGATATGTCGAGCGAGGCGTTCCTGCGCGGCCCATTCCTCGACTTTGCGAAAAAAATGCCCGGATCACCGATCAGCGTAGTTGTCCGCCTGATGATTGCCGAAGGACCCAAGCATCCTGACCTGGTGCGCTTCTACTGGGACAACGTCGTTTCGCGCGGCTTCGCGACAATAAATGAACTGCTGCAACGTGGCGTAAAGAACAAGGAGTTCCGCAAGTCTGCAATTAGCGAACAGCCTGAACTGTTCATCATGCCAGTGGTTTTTTCGATGATTTTTCGACTGTTGTTCAAAGAGCAATCCATCGATACCGACAAGATTATCGAGACGCAGATCGATTTGTTGATCACACATCTCAAAGGTGAGGAATCATGAATGCGCGCTCATTGATATTTGTTGCAGGCGTCGCCCTACTCCTCGGGGCTTGTGACTCCGACACGGGAAGCGATCGCATGGTCGGCGAACTGGCGTCTGACAGAGTCGAACTGACTGCCGAAGTCGCGGAGCCCATCATCGAAGTTCTGGTAGCCGAAGGTGAACAGGTTTCCAAGGGCCAGGTACTGTTGCGCCAGGATGCGCGTCGAGCCACTGCACGGTTGGCCGAAGCAGAAGCCGCAGTGTTGCAGAATCAAGCGCGCTTGGATGAATTCGTGCGTGGCCCGCGCAGCGAACAGATAGCTGCGGGACGCGCCAATGTTGCGGGCTCAATCAAAGAACTCGAGTTTCGTCAGGGCGAATTCGAACGCTTCAAGGAATTGCATGCTCGAGAACTGGCCTCGCCCGATGCGCTGGACCGCGCAAGAGCAGCTTTGGATGCGGCAAGTGCGAACGACGAATTACGACGTGCTCAACTGCAGGAATTGTTGAGCGGCACAACCGTTGAAGTGCTGACGCAGGCCGAACAAGCATTGCAGCAGACTATCGCGCGACACGACTTGCTTGCGGTCGACGTCGAACGCCATGAAACTCGCGCACCGGTCGATGGCATCGTGGACAGTCGTTTATTCGAACCGGGCGAGAGGCCCACACCCGGCCAGGCAATGTTGATTTTGCTACCCGGCGAGCAGCCGCATGCGCGAATCTATGTTCCTGAAGAATCCCGGGTCAATACCCGCATTGGCGATGCAGCAACCGTCTTTGTCGATGGTCTCGATGAGTCAGTCACCGGACGCGTACGCTGGGTTGCGAGCGAAGCGATGTTCACGCCGTACTTCGCGCTCACCGAACGCGACCGAGGCCACCTCACCTACGAGGCAAAGGTCGATATCCAAATCGACGGTGCACGCCTGCCCGATGGTGTCCCCGTTGAAGTTGAAATGCATGACTGAATCTCTCGCAATTCAGGCTCGAGGACTGACGAAAATATTTGGCGATTTGCGAGCCGTGGATCGTCTCGATCTCGATGTACCCAGAGCATCCATTTACGGTTTTCTCGGGCCAAATGGCTCCGGTAAATCGACAACGATTCGGATGCTGTGCGGGCTGCTGACGCCGAGCGAGGGAAGTGCCGATGTGCTCGGCATCGAAGTGCCCAGGCACGCCAAGAAACTGAAACCGAAGATTGGCTATATGACACAAAAGTTTTCTCTTTTCGGTGACATGACCATCGTCGAGAATCTGCAATTCATTTCGGAGATCTATGCGTATCCGAAACAGAAACGCGTTGCTCGCATCGACGAATTGCTCGAGAAATACGATTTGGTCGATCAACGCAAGCAATTCGCGGGCACGATGAGTGGCGGTCAAAAACAACGGCTCGCGTTAGCGTGCGCCGTTCTGCACAAACCGGAACTTTTGTTGCTCGACGAACCGACCAGCGCCGTAGACCCACAAAGTCGGCGTGATTTTTGGGCGAACTTGTTTCGCCTCGCTGAGGCTGGCACAACAATTCTGGTCTCAACTCACTACATGGATGAGGCCGAGCGCTGTCACCGTCTCGCCATCCTCGATCACGGCGCCAAAGTGGCCGACGGCACACCGCAGGAGCTGCAAAATAGTACGGGCATGAGCATTATTGAAGTGCTCGCAACAGACCCCTATGCCGCGCAAGCTGCAATCCACGATATTCCGGTCGTAGCCAGTGTGACGCAACTCGGCATCCGCTTGCGGGTCTTGATACCGGTGGCCTATGGCGATGCATTGGCTATCGTCGAATCCGCACTTACCAAAAAGAACATTGCTGCAGATACGCGTCTAGCGACAGCGTCGCTCGAAGACGTTTTCGTTGCCGTTACATTGAAACCTGAGCAGCGTGCCGCATGAAGTCTCTGTCCCGCCTGATCGCTGTTATGCGCAAGGAAGTCCGGCAGATGCTGCGCGATCGGCTGACCTTCGCGATGATTCTTGGCATTCCGCTCATGCAAATCCTGCTGTTCGGCTATGCGATCAATACCGATGTCCGAAATCTGACGACAGCCGTTGCTGACGAGGCAAACACCCACCTGTCGCGTGAATTCATCGCAAGTCTAGAACAGACCCAAGTTACGAAAATTGAATACAGAGTGAGTACGGCAAGCGAACTCGAAGAGCTCCTAGATGCCGGCAAGATTTCAATCGGAGTGGCCATTCCAGCAGACTTTGACCGGCGCGTTGTCGATAACACTCGTTCGGCGGTGCATATCCTTGTCGATGGCAGCGATCCCACGATAGGTGGCATCGTCGATGGCTTGCGATCCATGCCAATCGCATTCGATTCAGGTGCCCAGGCACAGCGTATGGCCAAGATCGAGGTTCGTCCCTACTACAACCCGGAACGGCGCACACCGGTTAATGTCATTCCCGGCTTGATTGGTGTCATTTTGACGATGACGATGATGATCTTCACCGCTGTTGCTATCGTTCGTGAACGCGAGCGTGGCAACCTGGAACTGTTGATCAATACGCCGGTGACATCCGCCGAACTTATGATTGGCAAAGTTGTGCCCTATATCGTCATCGGCCTCATTCAGCTGTTTGTAATTTTGCTAGCTGGTGACTTTCTGTTTGATGTCCCAGTGCACGGCAGTATCGTCGAGCTGTATCTCGCAGCCTTTTTGTTTATCGCTGCGAATTTAGCGTTGGGGTTGTTCATATCAACGGCCGTTAAGACGCAATTCCAGGCCATGCAAATGACGTTCTTTCTGATCATGCCGTCGATTCTGCTGTCCGGCTTCGTATTTCCGTTCGACGGCATGCCCAAATTTGCGCAGTACCTTGGCGACGCATTGCCGATTACGCATTTCATACGCCTGACCCGCGGCATCATGTTGCGCGAAGCCAGTTTGGGAGACATGCCAGGTGCGCTGATTTACCTCACAACGTTCTCGATTGTGACGATCACAGCCGCCGCACTGCGTTTTTCGAAACGCCTCGACTAAGCTGTTTCTTGTTTTAAGGTGGCGAATGCACGTAGGACTTGTCGCTGGTCTCCCGCAAGTACACAGGTCGCCATAGCCCGATCGACACAGGCACCAAGATGTTCAGGAAGAATGCAGTGATCATCAGCGTGAAAAACGCTTCTCTATTTAGAATCGAGTGCTGCACGTACGCGATATCCATGACGACGAACGCAAGCTCTGCGCGCCCCAACATGCCAAAACCAATCATGACGCTTTCTGCCCGGTTCATGCCACTTGTATATCGAGCGGCAAGCGCAGCCGAAGAAACCTGAAAAAAGACGATCCCCGCTGTCATTGCTAATGCGTAGGGCAATATATCCTGCAGCAAATCCCAGTCGAAAAGGATTTTCGCACCCAGATCGACGAAAAATACCGGGCCGACCCAGGAGAACGCCGCATTGTCGACGATGCGTTTGGTTTCTTCGAATACGTTGCCGTAGACCAGCTGCTCTTCGTGTTCAATTTGGCCTTTCTTGAGCTGAAAATGTTCCTCGCGAACAATTAAGCCCGCCATGTAGGCACCAACGGCTGGGTGGAAGCCGAAATAATGCGCCAGCAAGCCAACCAGTAAAGCGGCGAGCAGAATTGCCAGCGTCGCGTACTTTCCTTGGTCGAACGTCAGGTAGTTTTGCAGGCTCATTGCCCGCAATATCGGAATCCGACGTACCCAGGTCGCATTGGTTCGTGGAAAAATCCAAATACCGATAATAGTTACGATGATAAAGAACAGCACCGCTTTACCGGCGATTAGCAGAGTCGACAACATCGTGAAAGACTCCTGCCCGGTAGCGAGCGGCACGACGATCGCGACCATAACCAGGGAACCAATGTCGTCCAAAACAGCGGACGTCATGATGCGCATTGCGACCACAGATTTCTGCAAGCCGAGACTCTGCAGCGAGACCATTGTCAGAGACACGGCCGTTGCTGTCATCGCCAAGCCGCACATCAGCGAGATATTCGGGTCTTGCCAGACGTAGTCGGCAATGACGTAGGCCACGACGAATGGCGCCAATGCACCGAACAACGCGATGCCCCAACTGCGCTTCACGCTGGCCATGAAATTGTCGGTAGACTCTTCGAACCCCAGCGCAAACATGATAAAAATGATGCCAAGCTCGGCAAAGACACGTATAAACGAGCCGCTCTCGACCGGCAAGACGCCGATATTCACGAGTAAACTGCCAACAAACAGGAAATAGAGGACCGGCGTGAGGCGCGTCAATTTTGCCATCACGACGGCGGCGAATACGCCCGCCCAAATTATCGCCAAGTGCGCTAGTGGATCCATTTAGAGGGCTCCGGAAGGATGGAAACTCGCAAAATCATCGACACTCTGTTCAAATCAAAATATACGTAATTCATGCAACCAATATGACGAATACCTCCAGCAACTCGCAGACCGTGTACATCGTCGACGACGACCCGGCGATTCGGTTCGCCATGCAGGCGCTCATGGACTCGGTGAACATCAATCACGAGATCTTCGCCTCTGCCGATGAATTTCTGCAAAACGAGGCAGAACATCGCGCCGGATGCCTGGTACTCGATATCCGCATGCCCGGCCTTGGCGGTCTGGAGTTGCAGGAAGAACTCATTACTCGCGGCAGCACTCTGCCGATCATCTTCATTACGGGTCACGGTGACGTACCGATGGCCGTTGATGCAATGCAAAAAGGTGCGGTCGATTTCATCCAGAAACCGTTTCGCGACCAGGAGCTGCTGGACCGGGTGCGTGAGGCGTTGCTGACCGACAAACAACGCCGCGAAGAACTCGAGCGGCATGCCGAAGTCGCGCAACGTCTCGACAAGCTGACCAAGCGCGAACGCGAAGTCTTTGACCTGGTTGTCACGGGAAAACCGAACAAAGTGATCGCTTACGAACTTGGCGTAAGCCAGCGAACGGTCGAGATCCACCGCGCCAGAGTGATGGAGAAAATGCAGGCTCGCTCGCTTGCTGACCTCGTTCGAATGCACATGTCACTTTGACCCTGGATCAGGATCTCGATTTACGCCGCTCGTCGAATTCCGCGCACTCTATGCATTCATCGGCGTAGGGATATGCCGCTAGCCGACCAGGATCGATTTCGGCGCCACATTCTACGCAAGACCCGAATTCGCCTGCATCAAAGCGCCGCAACGCCGCCGAGATTTTCGCGATTTCTTCACGCGCCTCATTGCCCAGCGCATCAACAACCTCGCTGTCTTCCATTTCCTTGGCGCGCTCTTTCGAATCCGCATCGTATCCACGGCGTAAGTTCGCCGTAATCCGCTCTAGCCGAGCGGTTAGCTCGGCTTTTTTCGATTCGAGCTGCGTGCGCAGTGCTTCATCGCCGGACATACTTTTTTCCCATGAATTGCGTGGTCTCTAATCTAAGCCTAGACCATCATCCACAAAAATCCGTACATCCACCTACGATTCCGTAAGTAAATTCCGAGATTCCCTAGGCATCACGCCGTATGTCCGAATTTGCCTCAATTTCATAGCATTTGCTGTAGACAGAGCGATATTGCGATTTCACCAACTTCAGGAAATGCCATGCGTGAATTTAAGAAGATTTTGTCAGTTGTAGACCCAACTGCTGAGACACAACCGGCCCTGCAACGGGCCGCCTGGCTCGCGAAAAGCACAGGCGCGGAACTCGAACTTTTGATCTGCTACTACAACGAGTACCTAAGCGGCGATCGCTTGTTCGACTCACCGTCTTTGGAGAAAGCGCGTAACGAGGTCATCGCGAACGAAGAGCAGCACCTCGAGGCGCTCGCCGAGCCCATTCGTGAGACTGGCGTTGTCGTCAAGACGACGGCCCTCTGGGACCACCCGTTGTACGAAGGCATCGTTCGCCAGGCGCTCTCCAGCGGTGCCGACGTCGTATTCAAGGACACGCACCATCATTCTGCGGTAACGCGAGCAATGCTCTCCAACACAGACTGGAATCTCATTCGCACCTGCCCGGTACCGTTGTGGCTGGTCAAACCGCAGGACATTGCAGCCGCACCGGCTTTCGTTGCCGCCATCGACCCGATGAACGAGCACGACAAGCCAGCTGCGCTTGATGACGAAATTCTGCAAATCTGCAAGATGCTCAGTGGCAAAGTTGGCGGCTCCGTGCATGCGTTTCACTCTTACGATCCGCGAATCGCGGTGGCCACGGCCACGGCCAATGCTTACATTCCGGTATCGCTGCCGTTTGACGAAATCGAACAACAGATGCATGAAGACCATCAGAAGCGTTTTCAGGAAATCACATCATTTCACGGCATCGACGAAGATCGCGCGCATCTCAAATCCGGCTTGACCCACGAAGAACTGCCGGCGCTTGCGAATGAACTCGACGCCAGCGTCGTTGTGATGGGTGCAGTCGCCCGGAACCGCTGGAAACGCCTGTTCATTGGCGCGACCGCAGAGCGGACGCTGGAGCATCTGCCCTGCGATCTACTGATCGTTAAGCCCGACTGGTTTCATACACCCGTCGAGTCAACAACTCACGAGGCTGCTTAATAACTCGCAGTCAGCATCAACCAGATTTTGTCAGTGTCAGTTTGAGTAGCACCGGAATCGGCTGAAAAGAACGCCGCTTTGAGAAGCAGTCCGTAGCGACTGCTTAGCTTGCGCGCCGCAGACACATCAAACTCTGTGCCAAAGTCGCCACTGCCGGTTTCCGCAGTGAAGTCGTGATATACGCCGGTCAGATTCCATTTGCCGGCTGCGAACTTGACCGTGACATAGCTGTCATCAAGACCCGCGTCCGGTGTAGCGAGAAACTTATCGGCCCATCCGTTGAACGCATGCAAAGTTGCAAGTGGCGTTCTGAACGCCTCACCCGGGTCCGAGCTACCGCCAAG
>JBPCYB010000060.1:0-14416 GCA_051007995.1 Woeseiaceae bacterium
ACCGTAATAAACGCCAGTGGCACCGCGACGCCCAACAGGGTCAGACCCGACTGCACCTGCCGCAGTCGCTTGAATGCGGGATCGAGCTCTTTCCATTGCACGGTGTCCGTACCGGGAAGATTCTCGATTGCGATTTCAGGATTCTCGAACATTGTTGGTCTCATTTGGCGTAGGGGAGCATGATACGGCAGCTATGTATATAAGTGTCTCGAACTCAACTTTGACCGCTGCTCACACTCTTGGCTACCGCGCCAGCCCATATTGGCCGGGCCGGCAAAAACAGCAATAAGTATTTCTAAATAGTGCGGTTCATAAGGCATTGGAGCGCGTAAATCCTCGTAAATAGTATGTATTTCGGGACGTTAGCAGTTAATATAAAAAACTAATCAATCTATTCATCAAAGTCATTTGTAAATTGATTCAGAATGAAAGAGATTGGGTTCATAAGCGGGCCGATCCGATTCGGCACGCATTCCGTTGGGGGAAAAGAAATGCCGAAGCGAAATAGACTAAATCAAGCCGTTCTGTTGGCCTTGACATCGGGAGCAGTGGGCGGTGTCGCGCATGCACAGACTATCGAAGAAGTTGTGGTTACTGCTACCAAACGCGCAGAGAGCATGCAGGATATTCCTCTTGCCGTACAAGCAATGGGTGCGCAGCAACTGGAGGAACAAAACATCCAGAGTTTCTCGGACTACGTTAAATACTTGCCCAGCGTAAATGCTGGCGGTCGTGGACCGGGACAAAACGAAATCTACATTCGCGGTGCTGCGGTTGACGCAATCAATATAACGGTGGCGGAATCGCAGGGTTCTGCACCTAACGTCGCGCTGTATGTCGATGAGCAACCAGTTACGTCAGGTGGTCGCAACCTGGATATTTACGTTACGGATATGGAACGCATTGAGGTGTTGCCTGGACCACAAGGTACCTTGTACGGCGCAAGTTCTATGGCTGGCACGGTCCGGCTGATTACCAACAAACCGGTTCTGGATGAGTTCCAGGCCAGTTTTGATGGCAGTTGGTCCGCGACGTCCGGTGGCGAAGACAGCAATTCAGTCGAAGCAATGGTCAACATTCCATTGATCGATGGTCGTATGTCGTTTCGAGCTGCAATGTACAGCGATCGTCAGGGCGGTTACATCGACAACGTTGCCGGTACGTTCGTTGCTGACAATACGATCAACCCGACGTTCCCAGGCGACAGCGTAACTTTCGCTGCTGGTACCGTATTCGCCAATGGCGATGTCGTTCCTGCCGGCGGCGTAACGATCCCGGTTATCAAAGAAGTCGCCGACAATTCCGGGCTGGTTGAGAAAGATTTCAACGACGCCGCATACAGTGGCGCGCGCTTCGGCCTGAACTACATGATCAACGACGAGTGGGATCTGTTGATTCAGCACACGACTCAGACTTTGAAGACTGAGGGTGTATTCGACTACGATCCGACCAAGGGCGAATTGAAAGTGTCGCGATTCACCGAAGACTCGTTGGATGATGCCTTCGGCCAGACGGCGTGGACGCTTAGCGGTCGTCTTGCAGCATTGGATTTCGTGTATACCGGCGCATTCCTGGATCGAGACGTAGAGTCAAATCTCGATTACACGGGCTATACCAACATTGGCGGCTATATTCGCGCCTACCAGTGTGAATACCTCACACCAGGTTATTCGAACGTATCGGCTATCACCGGCACCAATAATGGCTATAACTTTGATCCGACGATCGGTGGTGATCCTGGCGTAATCGAATGTGGCAATCCCGCGAATGCTGTAGTTCTCGATAATGACATGACGCGATGGACGCATGAGTTACGGGTTACTTCTGATTTCGATTCCGCATTCAATTTCACGGCTGGCGTTTTCTTTGAGGACTTTGAAATCCTGCACACTGGCGATTTCAATTATCTCGGGCCAGCTGAGTTTGGATATGCTCCAATCGATATCAACTTAAACCCGGCATTCGATAACGCTGCGGCAAACGCGAGAGGCGTTACTAGCGAAGCGACGCAGTTCAGAAACGATAACCGCCGCACTGAAGAGCAGTTTGCCGTATTTGGTGAATTGAGATTTGATGTGAGTGATCAATTCAGCCTCGCCGTCGGCGCTCGTTACTACGATCTTGAATACGATTTCGAGGGCTATGGCGCTTTCCGTTATGGAAATCGGCCATTGTTCGTCGATGACGATGACCCGACCAATGACATTCGACCGAATGTCACAGGCGGCCGCGACTACGCCGTCAATCTGGGGCCAATCGCGCCGATCAAGACGGACGATACGATTGTAAAATTCACAGCGTCGTGGACTCCAAACGCCGATTCGCTGTTCTACGCAACCTGGTCGGAAGGGTATCGGCCGCCTGGAATCAACCGTGGTGCAGCTCGTTTCCCGTTTGATCCTGCGGCTCAAAATATCAACAACGTCGGTACGAATTGCGGCACGGATGTAGCGATCGACGCGAACGCAGGAAATGGCTTCCCGGGTTATTGCCTACCTTACGTCTTTGAATCCGACACTCTGGAGAACCTCGAGTTTGGTTGGAAAACCAGCCTTGCTGATGGCACGGTTCAATTCAACGGTTCTATCTACAAGATCGATTGGGAAAATATCCAGGTATCGCAATTTGACTCGCAGAATATTTCGATCTTTACGCTTGTCGACAATGGTGGTAATGCTGAAATTACCGGTATCGAAGCAGACTTGATCTGGTTGGCCACCGACGCATTGACGATCTACGGTGCAGCGTCATTTAATGACACCGAGTTAGTTTTCGTCGATCCAGCATTCGACTTTGTGGTTGCGGATGCCGGCTCACCATTGCCATTGACGCCGGATGTTCAATTCAATGTTCGCGGACGTTACGAGTGGGTGATGGACAACGGGTTTGACGCCCATTGGCAGATCGGTCTTAAGTACGCGGACCAAGCGTTAAACTCCCTCGTTGACACTCCGGAAGAGCCCAACACCTTCCAGGACTCCTATACATTGGTTGACGCAACCATCGGTATGGCAAACACGCAGAATGGATGGGGAGTTGAGCTTTTCGTCAATAACTTGACCGACGAAGTCGCTCAGTTGCACATCAACCGTCAGGACTTTATTGAGCGCATCACAACCAATCGCCCCCGAACGATTGGTCTGCGAATCTCATACGACTTCTGATGTGATGGTGAGGTGACCGACGGTCCCTCCAATGCAAAGATAAGGCGAGCTTCGGCTCGCCTTGTTTTTTTGTGGCCGACAACGGATTTCACGATTTGCTAGGCTTGATCGAATGAGCAAGAGTCAAACTTCAAGAGCTGCGTTGGATGCGGCAACAGCAGTATTGCAAGACGGGCGATTTACCGAAGCCGAGAGGTTGACTCAGGAAGTTCTGGCGATCGATCCTGAAAACATGGACGGGTTGTACCTGCTTGCTGTTTGCCAGCGATATTCAAAGCAATTTGACGCAGCATTTGAAACTCTACAAAAACTGATCAGGTTTCACCCCGCCTTTGGTCGTGCGTTTCAAGAAGAGGGTCATGTCCTGACCGCGGCGGGAAAACCTGGCATCGCCTTGCAATCCTATCGACGCGCTGTTGCATTGAACAACTCGCTAATTGCCAGTTGGCAGGCTCTTGCTGAATGCGCCAATCCGAATCTCGCGGAGGATGCAAAAATTCAGTACGAGAAACTGGCGGCACTGCCACCTGAGCTCCTGAGTGTCAGGAATATGACGGCTGAACGCCGTTACTTTCAGGCAGAACGTCTGTGTCGACATTTTCTGCAATCGAACCCACAGCACGTAGAGGGCATGCGATTGTTGGCGGACCTCGGTGTCAAATCGGGCGTGCTGGACGATGCCGAGTTCATCCTCGAGAGCGCGGTTGAGTTCGAACCAAACAACTTGCTGGCGCGCCACGATTACATGACGGTCCTGTATCGCCGGCAAAAATATGAAGAGTCTCTCGAGCAGGCACGGTTATTGCGACAAGCCGATCCGCATAATCTTGACTACAAGATCAGCTATGCCAATCAGGCCGTCGCGGTCGGCGACTACGATGCCGCTCTAGGGATTTACTCTGACGCAATTCGCATGCGGCCAAATAGCGCCGAATTGCATCTTGTTCACGGACATGCGCTAAAGACCATCGGTCGTCTCGATGATGCGATCGCTGCATACCGGCACTCGTTTCGAGCGCGACCAAGTTTCGGCGATGCGTATTGGAGTCTGGCAAATCTGAAGACCTATCGTTTCGTCGATGAAGAAGTAGCATCAATGCGAAATCTGGAGGCCGACCCCGACACAGTCGTCGAGGATCGGGCGCACTTCTGTTTTGCTCTAGGCAAGCATTACGAAGATGTTGAGAAGTTCGCGGATTCGGCCGAATACTATGAACGTGGCAACTCTTTGCGAAAATCGCAGCTGAGGTACGATTCGAACCACATGACCGAACGGCTTAACCTGCAGAAACAATACTGCAAGGCCGACCTGTTTGCGACAAAGTCCGGATACGGTCACGACTCCGCCGAGCCGATCTTCGTTGTTGGCTTGCCGCGTGCGGGATCGACATTGTTGGAGCAGATTCTTGCGTCTCACGCACAAGTTGATGGAACGCTGGAGTTGCCGAACATTCCGTCGCTGGCATTTCGCCTGGCCGGGCGCCGCACGATTGACGAGGAGCCTCGTTACCCGTCAATTCTGCACGACCTGACGGCAGAGCAGTGCGAAAAGTTCGGTAGTGCGTTCATCTCTGATACGCAAGTCCATCGGGGTGGAGCGCCGTTTTTTATCGACAAGATGCCGAATAATTTTCGCCATATCGGATTGATTCATATGATCTTGCCGAATGCGAAGATCATCGACGCAAGGCGACATCCGATGGCCTGTTGCTTCAGCGGTTATAAGCAACTGTTCGCGAGCGGCCAGGAATTCACCTACGGGCTAACCGAAATCGGACATTACTATCGCGACTACGTCGAATTGATGGATCATTGGGACGACGTGTTGCCGGGAAAAATCCTGCGCGTGCAGTACGAGAATATCGTCGCGGACCTGGAAACCGAAGTCAAAAAGATTCTCGACTTTTGTGATTTGCCATTTGATCAGAATTGCATCGAATTCCACAAGACAGAGCGGTCCGTTCGAACCCCGAGTTCCGAACAGGTTCGGCAACCGATCTATACCGGAGGCCTGGAGCAATGGCGTAATTTCGAACCTTGGCTCGATCCACTCAAGCTAGCATTGGGCGATGTCATGGACCGATATCCAATCGGAAAAATTGATTAACTTTGGTCAACAAGGGTAACTGTGTGGACACTATCAATCTCTCATTAACGGACATCGAATTATTGGCAAGCGATTGTCTGCAACGTCACGGCGCCGATCAGGACAACGCAGCGGCGGTCGCGCGGATCATAACTGCGGCAGAGCGCGACGGCTGCCATTCTCATGGTCTTATGCGATTGGCCGGATACTTAGCCGCTCTCGACAGCGGTAAAGTCAATGGACATGCCAAACCCGAGGTTAAGCAAATCGCACCCGCAGTTGTGCAAGTCGATGGCGACGGCGGCTTCGCCCCGCTCGCGTTGGAGGTGGGCAGACCGGCGTTTATCGAATGCACGAAGAACAACGGAATCGCGGCGCTTTCACTAGTAAACATCCACCATTTCGCGGCACTGTGGACCGAGGTGGAGCCTGTCGTCTCGGCCGGTTTATGTGCCATGGCATGTGTGTCGTACAAGCCAGCGGTAATTCCGGCAGGTGGCTCGAAAGCATTGTATGGTACGAATCCAGTCGCCTTCGGATGGCCGAGAACTTCTGCACCGCCGGTGATTTTTGATCAGGCTTCGTCGGTAATGGCGCGCGGCGAGGTAATGCTGGCTGCACGCAATGACGAGGTCTTGCCGCCAGGTGTCGGTGTTGATTCCGATGGCAATCCAACCGAGGATCCAAATGAGGTACTCAAGGGAGCGATGTTGGCCTACGGCGGGCACAAGGGTTCGTCAATCGCGATGATGGTTGAATTGTTAGCAGGCGCATTGATCGGCGAGAGCCTTAGCTTCGAAGCCGCAGAGCGCGACAATAATGATGGGGGACCACCGCAAGGTGGTGAATTCATGCTTGCGCTAGACCCGAATCACTTCGGCGACGCGGAAGGATGGAGCGATCACGCCGAAGGTCTGTTTGCCAAAATAGTGGAGCAGGATGGAGCGCGGTTGCCGAGTGACCGACGCTACAAACACCGAGCAGTCGCAGCGGAGCAGGGCGTCGATGTTGCAAAATCAGTCCATGACAAAATCCTGTCGATGTGACCGCAGATAAGGGCGCGCCAATATCAAACACCTAAACATCACGTTACGACATTTACGCGCGTTCGTCGTCGTGGCGCATCACGGCAGTTTCAAACTGGCTGCGCGTGAGTTGTCGCGTACGCAACCGGCGATCTCACTGGCAGTGCAACAACTGGAAGACTATGTCGGCCTGAAGCTACTCGAGCGAACAACTCGACGTGTTGCTCCAACCATAGAAGGCGAGCGATTTATTCCAATCGCTGAACGACTCATCCGTGACTTCGACAGTGCCATTTTTGACCTCAATGCAACAGCCGAGCGACGCAGCGGCCACGTAAGTATCGCCGTGCTGCCATCGATCGCGACGACTCTGTTGCCGACAATCGTAAAGTCTTTTACTGAGCTGTATCCGGGAATTTCAATTCACATGATTGACGACAACTCACGCGGTGTACAAAGACGACTCGCGCGAAACGAGGTTGACTTCAGCATCGGTAGTCGTTGGCGAACAAATCAGGGATTGGAGTTTAGGCCGCTCTTGCAGGATCGAATCGAAATGATCTGTCATCGCGATCACCCCCTGGCGAAAGTTAAGGGGCCGGTCAAATGGAAGGCGCTGGAAGAACACCGGTTCCTGGATTCCGGACTTAGGGGGTTGTTGCCTTTGGACAGCGTCGTGGATGACCCTCGGTTTGAATTTTCGACGACAACAACACTGTTTGCCATGGTTCGCGCAAACATCGGGGTTGCGGTATTGCCGACGCTTGCAACTCCTGCCGACGATCCTGACTTGGTGTCCAGGCCATTGATTGATCCGATATCGCGGCGGGAAATTTGCCTCATTACGCGTAAAGAGTGGACGTTGTCGCCCGCAAGCGAAGCGATGATCGAGGTCTTGCTGGCGGGCATTCCGGGCATCATCCAGAAGCTCGGCCGCGAGCATGTGAAGAGTCGTATTCGTCCTGGCGACTTCAAAAAATTGTCACAACTTTGAACGACTGCGTGCGCAATTAAAAAATCTTATTGATAGGCGTTTTTTCGACCTATATCTCCCCAAAAAATCGCTCAAAGGCGCATAAAACCTCATAATTTGTGATTAATCAGGTCCGCTTATTATTCAATTTGAATATCTCACTTGCATTGCTTTCTTACAGCATCGACAGTGGTGAACTGAGCCACCTAGCGCTTTACGTGGGGAAGAAAAATGAGTGCGCAAGAACACGGTAATTTTATCGATGGCGAATGGGTTGCTGGCGAGCGGGAATTCGCCAGTGTTAATCCTTCGGATACGTCTGACACGCTGGGCGTTTTCACTGCAGCCTCAATCGATCATTGCGGCACTGCGATAGCAGCAGCGCGACAGGCATTCGGCGAGTGGTCACATAGCGCACTGGAACGGCGAAAAAACGTGCTGGATTTCATTGGCGATGAACTCATTCAGCGCCGCGAGGAAATTGGTCGTCTAGTTTCCCGTGAAGAGGGCAAGCCGCTCGCCGAAGGCATCGGCGAGGTCGGCCGTGCCGGACAATTCTTTCAGTATTATGGCGCAGAAGTGCTGCGCCAGATGGGCGAACTTGCGTCATCCGTAAGACCCGGTGTGGATGTCGAAGTCAGTCGCGAGCCGCTCGGAGTTATTGGCATCATCACGCCGTGGAATTTTCCAATCGCTGTTGCTGCCTGGAAGATCGCGCCAGCGTTGGCGTTTGGTAATTGCGTCGTGCTAAAACCTGCTGAGCTGGTTCCAGCCAGTGCTGCAGCGCTCGCCGATATCATAAGTAGAAGTGGATTGCCTGCCGGTGCATTCAACTTGTTGCAAGGTGCGGGAAGTGTTGTCGGCGAAGCCATCGTTACAAATTCGGATGTCGACGCGATCTCGTTTACTGGTTCGGTTGCGACGGGCCGTCATATTGCTCGCGCTGCGGTCGATAACATGGCGCGTGTGCAGTTGGAAATGGGCAGCAAGAATGCTCTGGTTGTTCTGAATGACGGCGATATCGATGTCGCCGTCCAGTGTGCGATCAATGGTGCATTCTTTGGGACCGGCCAAAAGTGCACAGCGTCGTCGCGATTAATTGTCGAGTCTGGCATCCACGACCAATTCGTCGAACGGATGATTGCCGCAACAAACGAGCTGGTTGTCGGTCACGCACTCGAAGAAGGCACGCAAATTGGCCCGGTTGTCGATCAACGCCAGTTGACGCAAAACCTGAACTACCTGGACATCGCCAAAGAAGAAGGCGCCAACGTCGTTACGGGTGGCGAGCAATTGTCATTGGCGACTGAAGGGTTCTTCATGCAGCCCGCACTCTGTGTCGATACTAACAACGCAATGCGAATCAATCGTGAAGAGATTTTTGGTCCAGTTACCAACGTCATCAAAGTTGATAGTTATGACGAAGCGTTGGCGACCTCGAACGACACTGATTTTGGCCTGACTGCGGGAATCGTCACAACATCTCTCAAGCATGCAACGCATTTCAAGCGCCACTCAGAATCGGGTTGTGTGATGGTGAACCTGCCGACCGCAGGTACTGACTATCACGTGCCATTCGGTGGTCGGAAGGCGTCAAGTTACGGTCCGCGCGAGCAAGGTCAGTACGCGAAGGAATTTTACACGATCGTCAAGACGGTATATCTCAGCTCATGAGCCGTTTGATCATAGATGGTCTGCAATACGTCAATTGGAACCGGGCGTTGTTTGAAGAAGCACGCGCTGGGGGTGTGAATACGATTCACGTCACGATCGCCTATTGGGAAAACTTACAAGAAGCGATTGCGAATATCGATACCTGGTCAGGCTGGTTCGACGAGTTCTCCGATTTGATTGCACCCGTGCGGCAGGCCAGCGACATAACGGCTCTGCAGGCCGAAGGTCGCATCGGTATCGTCTTCGGCTTTCAAAATTGCTCGCCCATTGAAGACGATATTCGTAATGTTGCGAAGTTGCATGATCTTGGCGTTCGCATCATGCAATTGTCGTACAACAATCAAAGTTTATTGGCGACTGGCTGTTATGAGTCGCAGGACGGCGGCATTACACGATTCGGTCGCGAAGTCATTCGCGAGATGAATCGTGTTGGCATGATCATCGACATGTCGCACAGCGCCGAGCAGTCCACCCTGCAAGCCATTGAGTTGTCGGCACGTCCGATCGCGATTACGCACGCAAACCCGTTGTCTTTTCACGCGGCTGTTCGCAACAAGTCGGACGACGTCCTGCGAGCGCTAGGCGCGTCGGGTGGCATGCTGGGTGTGAGTCTGTACCCATTCCATTTGAAAAACGGATCCGATTGTCGACTGGAGGACTTTTGCAATATGGTCTATTCCACGGCAGAGTTGATTGGAATTGATCAAATCGGAATTGGCTCTGATCTTTGCCAAAACTGGGACTACTCGACACTGGAATGGATGCGCAGTGGCCGCTGGGCATCGGCACCGGACTATGGCGAGGGCTCGGCCCAGAATGCCGAGTGGCCCAAACAACCAGACTGGTTTTCAAATAGCGGGGATTTCGGGAATATCTCTTCAGGGTTGTTGCAAAGCGGCTTCGATCAAGCCGATGTCGACAAGATTATGGGATTGAACTGGTTGAATTTCTTTGAAGATGGGTTCACTGCTGCGCAAGAAAGCGATGTTGCGTCTGCTGTCTAGACCAATTCGCGCGGCTTAGGAATAATGTGTTGCAAGAGGACCGACTGAATCTTCGAGCTCCCGACATTGTCATGGACCTCGAGCGCCTCGGCAGGTTGTATCCCTACCGGCTAAGTTTTATGCGCGTGCTCGTCAGACGCATGATGCACGAGCAATGGAAAATCGAGCGCGTCATATTTGAGCTTAACCACGATGGCTACGGTCACGCCGTCTATGAGATTCGTACCCGACAGAACCTGTACAGCCTGGTGATATTTTCGCAGCAACTGGATGCGAAAAACCGCAGCGACAGAGTTATTGCCGAGAAATGGGATATGACAGCAACGCTCTGCGAGGGCGTTGTCGATGACGAGCGGCTGGCGTTTTTCCGCGACAGCGTACCGCTGCAGGAAAAGGGCAGACTGGACGCAAGTTGCTTTGTTCTGTCGCGCGCCAACAAGAGTGAACGCAACTTCGAGTATGTTGTTAACGCCCTTGCCAGTGGCGAACAACCGTCTCTGCAAACGATGTCCCGGGTCGGCTACTTATATCGAACAACCGCAGTTTACGGCAGCGGCAAATTTGGCATGGCGGATTGGCAGAAAGTGCGAGAACGCTACACCGATTTCGCCCGCCCGTTCGCGGCCGAGATGTTCATGTGTTTCATGATTCGCCAATTCAGCCTCGAGCAAGCCGACTATCTGGCCGCACAACGAGCACCGGATACCGCAGTGCCGATGTCCGACGAAATCAAACGCTTTGTAGGCATCGGAAATGCGACCGGCTTGGGCATGGCCCCCTATTTGATCAATCATCCATTGTTGATCAGTCGTTGGATAGAGGTTCGCGAGACCGCACTGGCCCGAGTTCTCGAGACGACAACACCGAATGCAGAAAAGCTCGATCAGTTGCTGTGTGTTGCAAGAAAATCCATTCGTCACCTGCAGGAAATTGAGACAGACAATGAGCCGCAGGACAAGATCAACAAGACTACGATCAAGGGAGCGACGTCGGTTGTTGACTGGTTATCGGAAGAGCGATCATCAATCCGAAATTGGTCTGAAGTGACAGACTACGCGGTAGACAACGCCAGTATGGAAACGCAGGAGTTGCTCAATACACTGCTGATGGAGATTCACGCCGAGGTTGTCGATGACCTCGAAGATTCGATGGTTTTGTCAGAAGACTATGCGCTTCACCCCGAGATGCCTGCAAGCACACTGAGCGAGGTCATTGAGCAAAACTATGACTGGGCACTGGCCATTGATTTCAGTGAAGCGAGTGAACATGGCGCCTTCTGGTACCGGTCGGAAGAAAAAATGGAGCCCCGGTTGGGCGTTCGCGGAACGGATGCAGGATCTGATCGTGAGATGTTTATTGGCATTGCGTATGCGGTGCGGAATTGCTACGACGCACTGTGCGATGCGTTGACAGACGACCCAGAGCTTTCCGTTGCTGATTTCGTGATTGCGAGTCCGTCAAATCGGCAGATCGTACGGCGGGTGCAGACTATGGCTGCAACGACCTACGGCGACATTCGCGCAAACTTGGTGAATGCGGACGTCAAACCAATCCACTTGTTGCGCTGTAAATTGTCATTCTTCGGTGTCAGCAAATTCGACCCCAGATCGCGGCTCTGGGTTCGCAACACGATGTTTCAAGGTGCACCGGTTCGCGGCGATATCGGCGAACCATTTCTGGACGATTGGTGTTTTCCCACAATTCCAGGCGTGCAGGACAGCGACCTTGGACAAGGCCATTAAAGTTTCACGCAACGAGCTTCTCGCTTTGTTCAAACGCGTGTTCGAGCAGGCGTCGCAGCAGCAAAATGATTACAGCTATTCTGCAGAAGCCGTCGTCTGGCTCGAGCTGCGCGGATTGGCTGGCGTGGAAGCCGCTGTGCAGGCATTGCCAATCCTGCAATCTGGTCGTTTGCAACGGACCGAAACGCGCAGCGACGACGCGCTGCATGCGCAATTGGATGCGAGCGGGTGTTCGTTGCTGACGGCAGCCAGTGCCGTTGGTGATGCAGCAATCGCAGCTACGCAAGCGACGAGCCCATACTTCGCCACGATCGAAAACGGCGAGCAATACATAGCGATCGTTCCTGAGCTCTGTCGCCTTAGTCAACTCGGCAGGTCGGCACTTGCCTGGTGGCCGGACATCGAAAACGATTGCGTTTATGTCGTGCAGGCGAGTGATTCAAATCCACATCCGGTATGGCGGCAAATTCAAATAGCAGACGCGGACAAGGCGCAAGAGCCCAAATTGCGAATGGCGGTCGCAACGGATGCGAACGTGCTGCTGGCTAAGATCAACGACACCGCCGTCAAAGAAGCGGTAGAAGATGCTCACGTGGCTATTACGGTTGATGAGTTCGCAGCGCGATTCGAGTCGTGCATGTCAGATGGCATTGAAATCGACGAGCAAATTTATCGGCAGTGTTGTGCTGTGGCGGACAAGGTATTGGTGGAATCGACAGAGCAATCGCGCGGCGGTGCAGGCGAGTAGTTCAAAGCAGTTGTCAGCCAAGCAAACACAAGGATAACCGGATGAGTACAGCAGGGCGTCAAGAATCGAAGAGTATCGAGAATACCCCGGGAATCTCGTGGTTAACTTTCGGCCTTAGTGGTGGCCTGCTCGTGGTGTTCGTCGTAATGGCGTTAGTCGACATGGATGCGTTGTCCAACATCGTGAATACCGCGTTCAAGTGGTCAACACGGTTTTTCGGCGCCTATTGGCAAGTCTTGTTGCTCGCGACATTTTTCGTCGGTCTCTATGTTGCGACGACCGGAGCCGGCCGTGCGCGGCTAGGAAATTTACGCTATCCGGACATGAGTACGTTCAAGTGGTTTAGCATCATCATGTGTACTTTGCTCGCTGGGGGCGGCGTATTTTTTGCGGCAGCCGAACCGATGGCGCACTTCACGTTGTTACCGCCGTTGTATGGCGGCGAGTCGGCGACCGAAGCAGCGGTGTATCCGGCGCTGGCACAAAGTTTCATGCATTGGAGTTTTCTCTCCTGGGCGATATTGGGATCACTGACGACTATCATCTTCATGCACCTGCACTACAATAAGGGGTTGCCACTGAAACCGCGGACCTTGTTGTATCCAATATTTGGTGATCGGGCGATTAACAGCTGGATTGGCAGTGTGGCTGACGCCGCCTGCGTGATAGCGGTTGTGGCAGGTACGGTTGGCCCGATCGGCTTTCTTGGTTTGCAAGTGAGCTATGGGTTGTCTGAGTTGTTCGGCACAGCGAACACCTATGCGACCCAATTCTCGATCATTCTTTTTCTGATTGGCGTGTACACCGTGTCTACGGTGTCGGGCATCACCCGTGGCATTCAGTTGCTGAGCACCTTCAATGTCATTCTGGCGATGATTTTGATGGTGTTCGTCTTGTTGGCCGGACCGACGGCATTCATTTTTGACAGCTACATTCAATCCAGTGGACTGTTCGTCTCGAAGTTCTTGCCGATGGCGACCTTTCGTGCCGATCCTGCCTGGCTGGAGCAATGGACCGTATTTTTCTGGGGCTGGTTCCTCGGCTATGGACCGCTGATGGCAATGTTTATCGCAAGAATCTCCAACGGTCGACGGATTCGCGAAATGATAGTGGCTGTTTCTATCGTAGCGCCGATCGTTACCACGTTCTGGTTTACGATCGTCGGCGGTTCCGGTCTTGCGTTCGAGCTCAATGACCCAGGCGTAATATCCGTGCCTTTCGAAGGCTTCAATATGCCGGCGGCACTGTTGGCGATTACTCAACAACTCCCACTGGGTTTTCTGGTGTCGGTCTTGTTTCTGATACTGACCACAGTCTTCGTAGCGACGACGGGTGACTCGATGACCTATACGATCTCGATGGTCATGACGGGAACAGACAATCCGCCCACAATGCTCAGGATATTCTGGGGTGTCATCATGGGCGTCGTCGCGATGATCCTGGTGTCGATCGGATCTGGCGGCATTTCGGCGCTGCAGTATTTCATCGTCGTGACGGCCGTGCCGGTCTCATTTATTCTGCTGCCATCGCTCTGGTTCGGACCGAAGATCGCATTCGAACTGGCGCGCGAGCAAGGTCTCAACTAACTGTATTGAGTATGGATAGTTCGACGGCGTGCAAGAACGAATGCGCAGACGAGCGCGGTGATAACAACAAGAACGAGTCCGGTGTGTCGTGCCAGACAATGACGCCAAGGTGTTCCATCGTGGTTCGGGCAACGGCGCCGACCGTAAAACAATCCGGATCGAGGTCGAGCATGCAGATTCTCCGCAGCGCCAGCCGGCAATCGGATCCGGACAGGCGCAGCATCGCCCAGCTGTCTGATTGATCGGTGCAATAGCTCACATTGCCGAGACGATCAGAAACGGTCGTAGCCGGTTGATCGGTTGCGCTTTGCAAGAGGGCAAAAATCTGGTCGTTCTGCAAACCCAGCAAATGAAGTTCGCCGTCGTCGGATGGGTTTGACGATCCGGGTTCGGGAATCGCACAGCCGTAGGCAG
>JBPCYB010000061.1:0-14348 GCA_051007995.1 Woeseiaceae bacterium
TACAGGCGATCGCCCACGTGACACATTGTCGTCACGAGCGTCGTGGCTGGAAGACGCTGTGCATCGCGGGCGTATCGTTTGCGACGCTGCGCTTCGCACGTTCGGTTGGCGCATTCGTTTCTACGCGTGCTTAAGTAACCAACTTTTGAGCGACAATAAATGTCGCCTGGCCTTTACCAGGTTGCCAATGATGCTCGATTTGAAAACCAGCGTTGGTAATACTATCTTGCAGTTGCTGCGACGTAAAAACTTTGAGCGTAGGCATCAATCCGAAGAACCTGCCGATAGGCGCGACGATCTTGAAGAATTTCATCGTATCTCCAAGGCACGCTGTGCTGGTGACAAAAATGCCGTTTGGCCTTAACATTTTGTACGCCTTGGCGATTATCTCATCCCTATTTTCGACGAGATGCAGGATGCTGAGCCCGAGTACAGCATCGAAGCCTTGCTCGGGTGCATCGAACTCGTCGATGCTTGCTCGGCGAAAAGTTACGTTGTCTATGGCGTTTGTGTCGGCCTTGCCCTTTGCGATCTCAATCATTTTTGATGAGATATCAATCGCGAGAATGTGTTTTACAAAGGGAGCGTGTGTTATGGCCGTCGACCCTGTCCCGCAACCGAACTCCAATACCTCCATGTTTGGTTCAAGATACTCGCGCGTTATCTGTAATTTTTTCTGATAGGACGCCTCATCGGCAACGGGCCGTTTCGAGTAGCGCATTGCAAGTCTGTCCCAAAACTTAGCCGACTTTGTCAATGTGTCCATCACTGGCTCCCCGGATACTGAAAAACTTCATCCAGTGACACGCTGAAAACCTGCGCTATTTGAAACGCCATTTCGAGCGAAGGTGAGTAGCGACCCTGCTCAATTGCGATGATCGTTTGTCGCGTGACACCGATTTCGTCTGCCAGTTCCGCCTGCGTCATTTCGCCGTTGGCGAACCGCAGCGAGCGAATCGAATTGGTAACGCTTGTGGGCTTTACCATTGCTGAAAGCCTCGACGATACGCGACGATCTTCGTTACCGATCCGAGAAGCGTTGCCAACACAAACGCCAGATAGATGACGTTGGCAATCCAGAAGTGACTGAGCTCGGCCATCGCCATGCCGAGGGCCGCGACGGCGCCGATAACGACAAACCAATTGCCTCTGTATTCACCAAGACGCTCAATCTCCCGATCGCGTTGGTCTTCCTTATCCACGTCCTTCGGTGAGGCGATCGCGACAGCGATGTGAGCCACAATTGAAGCCACGATTACGGCGCCAATAGTCCACAGCAATGTTGCTATGTATGGCACTTCCGTGAGTTGGGTATTTTCGGCACGCCCGAGAATCACGCTGAGATAGACCAAATACGCCCCGACAGTCAGTACCGCCATGATCCATGTGCTTTTCTCTTTGAATGACATTCCTGCTCCGATGTAAAAGATTATTGACATCGTTGAATGTATAGAATCATTAACCTTGTGTCAAATATTTTTTACACCATAATATTTGCGCCACACCACGAAAAAGCGCCTCACAGTGGAGGCGCTAAGTCGTTGGTTATATGGTGCCGGCACCAAGAGTCGAACTCGGGACCTACTGATTACAAATCAGTTGCTCTACCAACTGAGCTATACCGGCTAATATTCAGGCTGGCACGGCGCGCATCGAAAATACGAGCTATACCGGCTTAAATCGAGGGCGAACGGTAATGCTTATTGCGACTGCGGGCAAGTGGCTGCGTCTCGCAAAAACACCTTATCCTCGCCGTATTTCTCGATCATCGCACCAGCTCCCTTGCCGGGTGGCAATCCGATATCGACAAAAAACATCGTTCCCTCGCGAGTCTTCGGCACTATGGCAGCCGGCAATTCCAGTGACTTGGCCTGCAATTCGACTTTCTCGGCTCGTTCGAGGTCGCCAAACAGACCGAGTGAGATGTACAGCCCATCGTCCTCGCTAGTAACCAGATAGGCGTCGGACAGTCCGCCGCCATGCAGTTTCGCGAGAATCTCGTTCGCCGTCAGATTGTCCGCGACATTTCTGATTTGCACCCAGTGACCTACGAAGATTTGCCCGTGAGTCGACCGCAACGCAGTACGCATGCCTTCCCCGGCATACTCGGTGAGCGCGGTATCAGCATCTGTATTTGCTCGAAACGGCCCTATTGACACGCAGGATCTGCCGACAACGGCTTCGAGATCCGACGGCTCGCCCGATCCCAGGACGGCGCCGACACTGGCCGCAACCTCAGCATCCTGACTGGCTGATACATCAAGAGGCGGACCGAGATCACCCTCGTCGACCACGGCAATTCCAGGTTCATCCGTCTCATCGACGAATGCACCCCAAACAAAGTAGAGGATATTCGCTAGCAGTAATATTAGGAGCAGGTTTCTCATTAACGCCTATCTGGAAGATGCGCGAATCATTCTCGTTGTATTTACGCCGGCAGTCCAGCCATAACGATCGAGCCCGATACGACACGCGTCTTTTCGTCGCCAGTATCAATCAGCAACGCACCGTCCGCATCAATGCCTGCGGCAACGCCGCTTATTTGTCGGTCGGGCAGCTCGACCGAAACTTCCCGGTCACGCAACCAATCATGGGCCATCCAATCTTCGATAAATTCGCCCAAACCGTGGACTTCAAACTTCCGCATGACGCTGTGCAATTCGTCAATGACGCTCGCTGCGATCGCTTCGCGTGCAGGCAACTGGTCGATGACGCCGCGGATGTCGACGGGCTGTTTTGCCCAATCTGACTCGATCTCGTCCTCTACCCCGTCGGGAAGGTCGATATTCAGGCCGATGCCAGTAATGACCGTCGCGTGGTTGCTGCGTCGCGGCTGAAGTTCGGTCAGGATCCCACCCAGTTTGCCGTCCAGTACGACGATATCGTTCGGCCATTTCAAACTCGCGTTTTCGACACCGATTGTCTTCAGCGCGGCAACTATGCCGACACCAATCGCAAGTGTGAGGCTTGCAACCTGCTCGGGTTGCTCGTCAAAAGTGTATGCGAGTGACAAACAGAGTCCGGCACCGGGCGGCGAAACCCAACGACGGGCGTGCCGGCCGCGTCCCGACGTCTGGTGGTCGGCGATCGCGACTCTGAGTCGCTTCGGTGACGGCGGCGGTTGCGCTAACAAATACGTGTTCGTTGAAGCAATGCTCGCGAACAACTCGAGTTCATCCAGATGAGCATTTGATTCAGCCGCGAGCAGACGACGAATCAGTGTTGCATCAAGTTGACTCATCGTCATTGCCGCGACGCTTGCGACTAAACACCATTAACGCTGTGTTGCGATGCTCGGTGCCGGCCTTCATACGTTCAATATTTGAGCGATGCCAGTAAACAATGAAGCCGGCGATGACCGCGCAATAAATCAGCAATGGTTGATTGATCGGAGAGAACGTCAGACCCACCCAGACCGGCACGGCAACCGCCGCCGTCATCGTCGCCAGACCAACATAGCCGCTGATGATCAGAACCCAAACCCAGATCAACAACATCGGCAACATCAGGCCAATGTTGATAACTAAGAGTGTACCCACGTAGGTAGCGGCGCCCTTGCCACCACGGAAGCGATGATAAATCGGCCAGACATGGCCAAATATGGCGGCCGTACCACAACACAACGTCAGCCAGGTCCGTGAAATCTCCGGATCCAGAGGCACATATGGCAATTCAAGCCCCGGTATCACGCCGGCGGCAATTGCACCCTTGCCAATATCGATGATGACCACGCCGAGTGCGAAAACAATCCCTTGTGTGCGCAGGGCATTCGTTCCACCTGCATTGCCGCTGCCCATTTTGCGGATATCAACACCACCGCGCAGACGGCCCACAATGATCGAGCCCATCAGAGAGCCAATGAAATAGCTGATCAGAAATTTGACGCCGAGTTCGAGCATGGACTGTTCCGTTTTGCGTACGATGACGCCGCCATTGTAGCATCGGCCACCTGACAACCGCGGCTACGATATGACTGACCAGACAGTTTCACTCTTTCTTAACCCGACTGCCGGGCGGGGCCGCGCTGGCCAAAGAGTGGCGCGCATCAAGCAACTGTTTCTGGACAGCGGATTACAGCTCAACGTAATTGAGAGCTGCGCTGTTGGCGATCTTGAAAGCAAAGTTGCGGCACACGTTAATGCTGGCGAGCAAATAATCGTAGTCGCAGGCGGTGATGGCAGCATTCATGAAGCGGTCAATGGCTTGCTTCGGGCCGACGAGAGCGCTGCACTTGGCATCATTCCGACCGGCACTGGAAATGACTTCGCAAAAGCCTGCGATATTACACTCGACTGGGAACAGGCGTGCAGCTCCCTGGCCGAGCGCATCAAAACCAATCAAATGCTGCGAAGAATCGACGTCGGTCGAATGAATGATCGCTATTTCGCAAACGGCGTAGGCATTGGTTTTGAAGCAAAGGTTACGAAGGTGGCACGCGCGTATCGCTGGCCGATCGGGGATTTTGTATACCTGCTCGCCATACTCCGCTGCTTGTACGACGGTGTCGCAACGCCAGAACTTGCTATTGATGCGGAACAGATCCAGCGGCGCGGCCCGGTCACGCTGACCAGTATCTGCAATGGGTCCTGGGTCGGCGGCATGTTTAACATTGCACCAATGGCCCGCAATGATGACGGACTACTCGAATTGTTGATTGCCGCGCCTGTTTCCAGGCTGCGCGTGCTGTCGTTGTTACCGAAACTCATGCGCGGAAAACACATGCATGAGCCAGAGATCGAACATTATTCGGTGACGTCGGTAAGAATTACTTCCGCTGCACCGGTTGAAAGCCACCTCGATGGTGAAGTTCAACCGCTGCAGGAGACATTCGAGATTGAGATTCGTGCTGCCGCGCTGGATTTGCTTTGAGCTGGATTTATTGTCAGCTAAATTTGCTTCGAGTTATTGCGCGAACCGAGATAGATTGCCAGCAATGCAATCACCGCACCGAGAATTTCGACAGCCGTCATCGGCCGGTCGAAGAAAATCACATCCCAGGTAAAACTCAATGTAGGTTGCAACAATAGTGCAAGACCGGCTTCAGTGGTTGACACTTTGAGCAGGCTGCTGGCGATCAACAGCAGTCCGACGCATTGTGAAAAAATGCCGTAACCCAACAACCAGGCGGCGTCGACGTAACTGGGAATCGCCAGACTCTCGCCCTCAGCAAACGCCGCCAGACCCAATAGTATTGCTGAGCCCAGCGAAATTATCGCGACTTCACGAGCAGGCAACGGATCGCTCGAACTTCGCCGCGCTGCGCGCATCGTTAAGAGATAGCCCGCGTACATCAGGGCCGTCAATAGACCGAACACGACGCCGAGCCGATAGTCGCCCGGTAAACTATCCCAATCGAAGCCGACAATAAGCCCGAGACCGAGAAGCGCCATCGGAACAGCAACAATTTGCGCAGGGCGCGGTCGCTGTTGCAACAGCAATACGCCGGCCAGCATCATGAAAAATACCTGGAAGTTTGCCAGCAGCGTCGACAGCCCCGGCCCGACGTAAATGATGCTGCGGTGCCAGAACCAGACGTCCAGTGCGAAAAAAACAGTCGACGCTGCAAGAATTTGCCAGACACGCTTCGAAAACGAGAGGCCTCGCCCGGTCGCCACGAGAAAAAGCGCAAGTGCCAGGCCGCCTATCGCAACTCGATAAAAACCGCTGGTCGTGGCCGAAACATCGACGAGTTTTACCCATACAGGCGAGAAACTTATAAAAACAGCGCCAAGAAAAAGCCGTACGTGTGGATTGGCGAGATATCGCCCGATGCTCAAGTCGATTGCAGCCAGTCGTTGCGACGGGACATAAGTTCGATATCTGCATCGTCATCGACACGCAGGTAACAGTTGTCCTCGGGCGCTTTAGCCAAACGAATTTGGGTCGTGATCAATTCGTCGCCACGAAAGACCACCAGATCAAGCAAGTCGCCATCGCGATAGCTCTTTAGGCGTCGCCTGTTATTGCCCGCAGTAAGTGCTACGCCATCCAGCGCAACAGCAACGTCTCCAGGCGCAATCCCCGCTTCTTCCGCCGGCCCACCATTCAGCACGGATTTGAATACCAATTTGCCATTCGACTTGCTCAGATTTGCGCCGAGCCAGAGCGTCTCAACCCCGGTCTTCCGGACCGGTTTGCCGCCTTTGTCAGAACCATCGCGCGCCTGACGCATATGATACTCGATACCGAATTTTTCGAGCATGGTCCGTAGCGGTAATTCGCCTGTACCGCGAATCGCGGCGTCAAAAAAATCATCCAGATCTACGTCGACCAGCTCCTTGCAGACAGTCTCGAAACCATCCTCTGGCATCCCCGCGTCGTCACTTCCCCAGCGAGCCCAAGATTCCCGCATAACGTCGTCGAGCGTCGTTTCTCCATCGGTTTCGATGCGCAATTTCAAATCCAGCGTCGCGGCGATCAACGAACCTTTTGCGTAGTAACTGATGATCGCATTGGGAGCGTTCGCATCCTGTTTGTAAAACTTCGTCCAAGCATCGAAGCTCGAATCGGCGACGCTTTGTTTGCTTCGCCCGCCGCTTCGCAAGACACGCGTAATCGTTTGCCCAAGAAGTTCGAGATAGCTTTCTTCGGTTATCAGTCCGGATCGCGCAAGAACCAGGTCGTCGTAGTAGGACGTAATGCCTTCAAACACCCACAACAGGCTCGTGTGTGTCTCTACAGCCAGATCGTAGGGCGTGAACACGGCAGGTTTCAGCCGTTTGACATTCCACAGATGAAAATACTCGTGGCTGGCGAGTCCGAGAAACGTCCGATAGCCATCGCTTACGTCAGTGTCACCACGCTGCGGCAAATTGTCTCGCGAACAGACGAGACTTGATGACCAGCGATGCTCCAACCCGCCGTATCCACTGCCAGGCGCATACAGAAGAAAGAGATATCGATCGAGATCTGCAGGCGGTCCGAGCAATGCGATGTGTTGCTCGCACAGAATCTTAAGATCACGACATATGCGCGCCATGTCGACACGAGTTCGCCCGCGAATTGCGATCGCATGTGGAATTCCGGCGACATCAAATTCACCAATAGCCAACTGGCTGATCTCAACCGGGTGATCGATCAATTCCGCGTAATTCGTACAACTGTACGATCCGAACGCGTACTCAGCGGCGTCCTTGCGTTGCATTGACGTTGCGACTCGCCAGTCCATACTGATGTCGCCGTCGGGTGGTTGAATGTCTACAACACATTCAATATCCCCTTGCCCGACCACCTCAAGAAATACACAAGAGCCGTTGAAGTAGGCATGTGTCGAATCCAAATGCGCTCCACGGACACTGTCATCGAACGCATAGATCTCAGCGAAAAGCGTGATGCTGCGATCGACCGGTGCAGCCTGCCAGCGACTCTTGTCAATTTTTTGCAGCGAGACCGCACGACCATCCGACTCCGCCCGAATACTGACAACATGTTTGGCGTAATCCCGAATCATATAGCTGCCGGGAATCCATGCCGGCATCGCAAATACCTGTCCGTCCGGATCAGGCGCCGCGACGGTCAGACACACTTCAAATAAATGCGCCGCAGGGTTCTTGGGTCGGATCGAATATTGGTGCGCCTGGCTCATGACTCAACCGGTAAATGTATCTCGGCCAGCATACAGCGAACGCTGCCGCCTGCTGAAGCCTCAATGTTATTAATCGCGACAGTTACGATGCTTCCGTTCGCCTGCAGGCGAACAAGCTGTTGTTCGCTCAATGAGTCGAAGGCTTGTTGCGACATAGCAATTACCCGCGATCCGTTTCTCGGCCGAAGCTCAAGCATATTGCCAGCGAAGGAATGCAACTGATCGTAACTCAGTGAAATGACATCGCGGCCGGAATCGCGCAGGCGTTGCAAAACAGCGGCTCGCTGTTCATCGTCCGCAATCGCATTATCACAGATAACTGCCAATTCCTCGCCGATATTCATTAGTACATTCGTGTGGTAGATCGGCACACCGTCTTCGTCGACAGCGTCAAAACTTACGACCTCATAATCCATCTGTTGCGCGAAATCGCCGAGCGGATCCAGTTGAGTCCTCGACGAATGACACGCGTAGGCAATACGATTGGCCCTGTCCAGCACCATGCTCCCGGTGCCCTCGAGAAAATGTCCGTGTTGCTCATGCACGGAGAGGTCGACGATTTCGCGTACCGAATAGCCAAGTTCGGAATCCAGTTTTTCGACGATGTCCAGACGTCTTTCGCTGCGACGATTTTCCGCCTCCATTGGATAAAGCACGACGCGCCCATCACTGTGAAAGCTAATCCAGTTGTTCGGGAACACGGAGTCCGGCGTGTGCGGTTCCTCTGTATCACCGACAACGATGACATCGATACCGGCACCACGCAGCGCGGCAGCCAGTCGATCAAATTCTGCTTGCGCAGCAGCATTCTGCGCCTCGGGCGGTTCGGCAGATTTGCCCTGAAACCGATTCGACTCAGCTGTCATCGGATTGCTCTCGAAACGCACGGGCCGAATCATCAGCACACCGGAGGCTAGTTGCGATTCGTTCGTCTCTGACACTGGCTGACTCACACTTCAGGCTGAAGCGCTCGGGCGCGCGGCAACGTCGCTGTACCAACGCTGCAAGTTAACTGCACTGTCCTCGACATCGATTTTGATTCTTGCCGCGAAATCTACGGCCACGAGTGCCGTTATGTCGGCGATCGTGAATCGCTCACCACACAGAAACTCGTTCTCTGCCAATCGCCCATTCATCTTTTGCATGAATTCGGCAACCCGACGTCGACCGCGATCGACCAGTTCAGGAATCTGTTCATATTTTGCCGGGCCCGGAAGCGCGTGGCCCTGCAAGCCCTTCGAGAAGTTTCTGTAAGATTCGGCAACCGCCCAAAGGAACTGCATTTCCGCTTTCGTATTCCACATCGTGGTCACGGCGCGTTCTTTAGGGCTCGCGCCGAACAAACTTGGTTCAGGCTGGACCTCCTCCAGGTACTGACAAATGGCGATGACTTCGGTCAGATGTGTACCGTCGTCCAGCTCCAGCGCCGGCACAACACATTCCGGATTGACCGCCTTGAATTGCTCGCTGAACTGCTCACCGCTGCCCAGATCGACCTGCACCATTTCGATACTCAGGTTTTTTTCCGCCGCAAAAATCCTCACGCGCCTCGGACTGGGCGCCGTACTGCAATCGTACAATCTCATCTATTTCTCCAAGGCCTTTGCAGCTTCGAATACGGTTTCCGAGTTCTGACCAAACATCAGCGCTCGGGCTTTTTCATTTCGCGCCTCGTCGCGTCGCCAGTCTTCGCCAATTTCGACACCACGTTGCACGGCTGGGCGACTTTTTATCGCATCAAACCAGGTTCGCAAGTTCTTGAATCGATCGAGATCATTACCGAATCGCCGATAAGGCATAACCCATGGAAACGCAGCGATATCCGCTATTGAGTAGTCACCCGCCAAAAACTCCCTCTCTCGCAATCGAACGTCCATGACTGCCAACAATCGATCGTACTCGTTCGCATACCGGTCGTGGGCATATGGCACGGGGTCTTTGGCGTAATTGACGAAGTGGCTGAGCTGGCCGGCCATTGGCCCAAGCCCGCCCGCTTGCCAGAACAACCATTGCAGAACGTCAAATCGCGCGGATTGCTCCTGCGGTAACAACTGTCCCGATTTCTCGGCAAGGTAGACCAGGATTGCGCCGCCTTCGAATATGGAAATACCGGTCTCATCATCCACGATTGCCGGCATGCGATTGTTTGGGCTGATTCTCAAGAAATCCGCATCAAACTGGTCGCCCGCCCCTATATCCACCGGTATCGTTCGATACTCGAGTCCACACTCTTCGAGCATGATGGTGATCTTGCGGCCGTTGGGTGTTGGCCAGTAATAGAGATCAATCATTGCCACCTCGTGATTAAATCAATCCAAAGATCAGTATAAGATGTATTGACTATGTTGCCACCGGCTTACTGGATCACTGGATTGGTTACGGCTATCGCGGTCGTTGTTTGCGTGTTGCTGCACTACGAAGGCCTGCGGCTGCTCAGCGACAAGCTACCAACACCACGCCACTATCACCGACGGCGAATCATATTCCTGATTCTCAGCCTGCTGCTTCTACACGTAATCGAGGTATGGATATTCGGCGGTGCATATTACTTGCTCTTGAGCTTTGAAGGCTTCGGAGAACTAGTTGGCGCTGACGGCCCGACATTCCTCGATTGCATTTACTACTCCGCATCGGTGTTTACAACCGTCGGCTTCGGCGATATCTATCCGGTCGGCGCTATTCGAACGATGACGGGTACCGAGGGCATTACGGGTCTGACAATGATCACCTGGTCCGCATCTTTTACATTCGTCGAAATGCTCAAAACCTGGAACGATGGCAACTAGGCTCACCAGTCATAGCGCAAGCTGAGACTCAATTGTCGGCCGACCGCTGGCGTGCCTGGAAATTGCTCATAGTCGTCATCGCCAATGTTATCGGCAGCCAATGCGACACCTAGCCCGCGACCGTTGTGTGGTTCCCACGCGAGCGATGCCGAGACGACGAACGCACTGTCCGAGCTGGCGCGCAACGGATTTTCTTCCTGCTCGCGATATTCACTGTCCAACCTGAGCTTCAGGCGGCTGTTCAGCTGGTAGTTTACGGCGAGCGTCGCACGATGGCGCGCGAAGTTCAGCGCATAAAAACTGGCATCGACAGTCGCCGAGCCATAATCGGCATCTTTGTCCAGAAAGGTATAGCCGGCAATCAACTCGAGTGTCTGCCATCGTCGGCCAAGAACCACCGCTATCCCAAACACTTCGATATCAACGTCGTTGGCCTGGCGGGCGAAAGCCGAACCGCTATCGTAGGTCCAGTCGACCAGATCGTCGTCGTTACGATAGAAGGCCGTCAGATTCGCGTGCCACTCATCCGATTCCTGGCCGAATGAAAGCGACAATTCGTCGGCCTGCTCGCGCCCAAGGTCTGGGTTGCCACCAAATAAACCAGTCGGTCTTGAGTTCAAAACTGTATACCCAGGGACTTGCGAGGTGCTCGCGTATTGAAGGCTCAAGAATTGCCGCGCGCCATTTTCGTCGCTTTGCACGGTGACGCCGAGCACCGGGAGAATCTCGTTGCTGTCTCGATTCGAAATATCCACCGACGCACCGGCGCGTAAAACGACGCTACGGTCTGTCGAGCGTGACAAGTTAATCGATGGAACAATACTCAATGACGCGTAGTTGCGTGACGTAAAGTCACCTTCGGTTAGATCGGTTGAAGCAACCAACTTGTCTGACGTGAGCTGAGCGGCGTAATGCCAATTCCAGTTGTCACCGCGATGCAAACCCTGGATGCCGGCACCATATACCCGCGTTTCGTGGTCAAACGAACCCGGTGCTCCTGATTCCTGGGTGGTTCTATCAAAATCGTAATCGTCGTCGAGTTCCCGGTAGAACGCTCCGGCCTCCCAATAACCGGAATTCTTTTCCTGGCGATGATTGGCAAGAATAAGCGTCGTCTTGGTGTGATCCGTTTCGGCCAGCGTCGCGAAACCCGTATAGGCGCCTGGCCATGCGTAAAACTTGTCCTGATAGGCAATAATCAGATCGCTTTGACTATCCCTTGCTGCCCGCTGCAATTGCAGGTTGTAACGTTCGAAGTCGTGATCGCCATCGTCGATCGTGCCATCACCTTCTGACAGCGACGCAGAAAACTGCAGACCCAGTTCAGTGCCCGCGTTCCCGCTGCTGGTCCTCGCAACTCGAAGGGACTGAAAATTCAGATCATCGTTTCCGGCACCGAGCAGTGCAGACCCACCACTATTCACTCGCGGTATCGAATAAGCGATCGTCGCAATATTGGAATTGAATCCGCCCAGCGAATTGTCGATACCGGTCTGAATCTCCGGCATTGACAGCAGCGCCGGGTCAATGGGCAATTCTGCCGCATAATGGCCGGTCTGCGGATCGATCACGGTCACGGCGCCGACCTTGAATCCTGTGTTTTCGAACAAGCCACCGCGCACGGTCACATCGGCCTGCCCTTCGGGCAGACCGCGCGACTGCAATTCGATGGCCGGATCAAAGCGCAGCAGGGTCGTCACCGACGCATAGCTGCCGGCAGGGCTGGAATTTGCAACACGCCGCTCCAGCACAGTGATTTCGGACAATTCCGGCTCGTCTGTTGGCCCCCCGTCGTCCTGTGCATGGCCTGTAATGCAGAGGCCAAGAAGAAGCGCTGCCGCAAGTATAGTGGTGGGGCCGTTTTTCATGGATTGACGATACTCAATTGCTCTGCGAGCGGGTTGCTGACTGTGCCATAGCAGCCTGAGCATGTCATGACATCGGTTGGCAAAGGCATTGAACTACGTACGCCCTTTCCAGTATGGTCTGTTTGTAGAGCCTGTCACACAATCGTCGGGCCAAAAATAAATTGAGAGGGAATAGAAATGGCTGGAAAATTCGAGTGTTACAAAGACAAAGCTGGCGAGTTTCGTTTTCGCCTGAAAGCTGGCAACGGCGAGAACATTCTGTCGAGTGAGGGCTACAAGTCGAAAGCGTCTTGCACCAACGGCATCGCGTCGGTACAGAAAAACTGTCTGGACGAGAAGTGTTTTGAAAAGAAGACCACTGACAGCGGCAAGTTTCGCTTCAACCTCAAGTCCACAAATGGCCAGGTCATTGGAACCAGCCAGAGCTACGACTCAGCATCAGGACGTGACAACGGAATTGGCAGTGTTACACGATCTGCGCCAGGAGCTTCGATCGACGATCAAACCTGATCTGTTCCGCAACAAAAAAAGCCGACCTCGAGAGAGGTCGGCTTTTTCATTTGGTGCAAGTTTCTAGCTAGAACGCAGCGCGTCCCGAATTTCGGTCAGCAATACTTCTTCCTTGCTTGGCGCTGGTGGTGCTGCAGGCGCCTCTTCCTCTTTCTTCTTCATGCTATTCATCGCCTTAACCACCATGAAAATAGCGAAAGCGATTATGATGAAATCGACAAGCGTCTGAATAAAGACGCCATACTTCAAAAGAACGGCTTCACCTTCCTCAGATGCGGCTTTCAGCGTGACAGCAAGGTCCGTAAAATCGACATTGCCCATTAAGAGACCAATGGGCGGCATAAGGACATCGGCAACGAAAGACGAAACGATCTTGCCGAAGGCGCCGCCGATAACAATACCGACAGCCATATCGACAACATTGCCCTTCATCGCGAAGTCTTTAAATTCTGACATCATGGACATAATTTTCCCCAATATTTTGTTGTTTTGAACCGCACTATCTTCTCATCGGGCCATGGTCTTTACAATTGTCTCAACTGTAAACAATTGCAAATTCATGACCTTAGCTTAGGGCTTTGCAGCATTTGACGCAGGCTGAGAAGCGCCGCGCCAGACTCTAACTAGCACGAATGTGACCACCAACAACGTAAGCACCTGCAATGGCGCCCACAGCAATTGCCAGGTTGGCGGATCACCGTCGGTACAAATAGCTGATGTGCCAATGTGGACCGTCTGGAAAATCGCCCAGATGCTGCGTAGCGCGAACGGCAGTAATAGCAACAACGGCACACCCAGCCATCGCAACATGCTGTGCACTTCGGCAAACGGGCGCGTCACCTGCAGAGCGAAAGCGAAACCGCACACGAACGGCGCGAAGCCAAGCAGTAAACGGTGCATTTCATCGCCATCCGGACCACATGCGACAACGTAAACCGCAGCGAGCCAAAGAAAGTAGGCATACATCATCATCCACGCGACCAACGCGGATCCCAAACGAAGAAAAACTTCAGCAAATCTCATATCGGCAGTTTAGCAGCCACAATAGGCCGCACCAGTTTGCTTCGGCCGAATTGCTCAAAAAAAAACCGCAGCCAAAGGCTGCGGTTTTTCGGTAAATAAATCCTGGCGGTGTCCTACTCTCACATGGGGAGACCCCACACTACCATCGGCGCTGAACGTTTTCACTTCCGAGTTCGGAATGGGATCGGGTGGTTCCCGCTCGCTATTGCCGCCAGGAAATTCGGTTTGGAAAAAGGGGACAGTTACCTTTTTGTGGCACTGAATTAATCCCTAAATTTCCGTTGAAAAAAGGTAACTGTCCCCTTTCTCCATAAATTAATAACAATTTGGATAGTTTTTGATGTTCGTAGTCTATTTCAGCGTCGCATTACACGTCATTGAACACACCAAAAGTGTTTTGGTGTTATATGGCCAAGCCTCACGGGCAATTAGTACTGGTTAGCTTCATCCATTACTGAACTTCCACACCCAGCCTATCAACCTCGTAGTCTTCGAGGGCCCTTCAGGGAGCTTAAAGCTCCAGAGAAACCTAATCTTGAAGGGGGCTTCCCGCTTAGATGCTTTCAGCGGTTATCC
>JBPCYB010000062.1:0-23363 GCA_051007995.1 Woeseiaceae bacterium
GTGCCCAAACTGGCACAAGGTGAGGGAAATTCCGGCCCCTCCCCCCAATCCGGGGTTTCGTCGTTTTGGAGTTCATGTTTTGGGGTTTAAGGAAGTACAGGGTCGTTACAACGGACCGGCACTCGAACAGGAGATGTTGGATTACTGGCGTGAGCACAATACCTTTGAAAAAACCCTGGATATGTCCAGGGATCGGCCACGATTCAGTTTTAACGAAGGACCACCCACGGCGAACGGTAAGCCGGGCATCCACCATGTGCTGGCCCGTGTATTCAAGGATATTTTTCCGCGTTACAAAACCATGCGTGGTTACTACGCGCCACGCAAAGCCGGTTGGGATACGCATGGCCTGCCCGTAGAGCACGAAATCGAAAAGAAACTCGGCATCTTCGACAAGCAGGAGATCGAAGATAAAGTCGGCATCGGCGAATTCACGCGCTTGTGTCGCGAGTCTGTAATGACCTACATCAACGACTGGGAGAAGATGACCGAGCGCATGGGCTTCTGGGTCAATCTCGATGAAGCCTACTACACGCTCGACAACTCGTTCATCGAATCAGTCTGGTATCTGCTGAAGGAGATCTGGGACAAAGATCTGATCTATCGCGGCTACAAAGTCGTGCCTTACGATCCACGCATAGGCGCAACGTTGTCGTCGCACGAGCTCGCGCAGGGCTACGAGGATACCGAAGATCCTTCGGTCACCGTACGCTTTCGCGTAGCTGGCGAAGACAACACGTCAATTCTGGTCTGGACCACCACCCCCTGGACGTTGCCATCTAATCTCGCGCTCGCTGTCGGTGCAGACATCGACTACGCCTATTGCAAGACAAACGATGAAACTTTGATTGTTGCGGAGGCGTTGCGCGAAGCGGTTATGCGCGATCTCGAACACAGCGTCGTCAAGACAGTGAAAGGCAGTGATCTGGTTGGAACGCAGTATGAGCGCTTGTTCGACTACCTCGATGTTGATTCGAGCGCCGCATTCCAGGTGTATGCGGCGGACTTCGTTAGCACCGAAAGTGGTACCGGCATTGTGCATACAGCACCAGCGTACGGTGTCGACGATCTCGCCTTCGGTCAAGAGAACGGGCTGCCCGTATTGCACGGCGTTGGTTTGGACGGCAATTTCCTGCCCGAGGTTGAGCCGGTGGCCGGCATGTTTTTCAAAGACGCTGACAAGCCGCTGATCCGCATTCTCAAAGATCGCGGCCTGATGTTTCGTTCGGAGCGCATTACGCACAGCTATCCGTTCGGTTGGCGCACCAAAGATCCGATCATCTATTACGCCAAGAACGCCTGGTACATCCGCACCTCGAGTTTTCGCGAGCGCATGACCGAGCTCAACAAGACCATCAAGTGGGTGCCGGAGCACATTCGCGATGGCCGCTTCGGTAACTGGCTGGAAAACAATGTCGACTGGGCGCTGTCTCGCGAACGATTCTGGGGAACACCGCTACCGGTATGGACAGACGGCGAGGGCGATTACCAAATGATCGGCAGCGTCGCCGAACTCGAAGAACTGTCAGGGCAGTCGCTCGCCGAGCTCGACCTGCATCGTCCTGCCATTGACGACATCACGTTCGAAAAAGACGGAAAGACCTGGCAGCGGGTGCCGGAAGTTATCGACTGCTGGTTCGACTCCGGTGCGATGTCCTATGCGCAATGGCATTACCCGTTCGAAAACAAAGAGACGTTTGAGTCGCATTTTCCAGCGGACTTTATTTGCGAAGCGATCGACCAGACGCGCGGCTGGTTTTATTCACTGCATGCGATTGCAACACTCGTGTCCGACAGTGTTGCTTACAACAATTGTATTTGCCTGAGTCATATCGTCGACAAAGACGGCAAGAAGATGTCGAAGTCCTTAGGCAACATCGTCAATCCATACGATGTCTTCGATACGGTCGGCGCGGATGCCTTGCGCTGGTATTTCCTTGCGCGCTTGTCGCCCGATGTACAGAAACGTATCTCGGTGGACATCGTTGCTGATGTTGCCAGTTCCTTCATCAATACATTCTGGAACACCTACGGCTTTTTCATTCTGTACGCACGCATCGATGACGTCGATCTGAGCCAGCCGATTGCGCCAGAGGATCGGCCCGAAATTGATCGCTGGGCGCTCGCGTTGGCGCATAAGACCATCGAAACGACGACGGCGGCACTCGAAGATTACGACGTGAAGACAGCGGGCGAGGCCATCGAGTCTTTCGTCGATCAACTGAGCAACTGGTACGTGCGGCGTAATCGGCGCCGCTTCTGGAAATCGACCGACCTCGAGGACAAGCGTGCGGCCTATCTGACCTTGTACGAGTGCCTGGTCGCAGCACATAAACTGATGGCGCCATTCGTGCCGTTCCTCGCAGAAGAGGTTTATCAAAACCTTGTGCGTGGTGTCGATGCGAACGCACCAGAAAGCGTGCACATGGTTACATGGCCCGAGGCCGATCCGGCCTGGCAGAACGATGCGCTGTTGTTTGATATCGATGTCGTGCAAAAAGTTGTCGGTCTGGGTCGCGAAGCGAGAAGCCAGTCGGGTGTGCGTACTCGCCAGCCATTGTCGCGATTGCTCGTAAGAGCACCCAATGACGATGCGGCGAAAGCATTGGCTGATCATCAAGAGCAGGTGTTGGAAGAACTGAACATCAAGGATGTTGAGTTTCTTGCTCGCGATGCGGACATCGTTAACTATCGAATCAAACCAAACCTGCCAAAGCTCGGCAAAGAAGGGCATGGTAAAAGCCTGCCAGCGATCCGCAAAGCGCTTGAAGAGGCGGACGGCAAGGCTATCGCCAGCGCGGCAGCACGTGGCGACAACTATGTCCTCAGCTTCGACGGTGGCGAGATTTCCTTAACGCCCGAAGATGTACTGATCGAAACCAGTTCGGCCGAAGGCTATGCCTGTGCTGAAGATGTTGGTTACCTGGCAGCGCTCGACACCTCGCTCAATGACGAGCTTGTCGACGAAGGCGTCGCGCGTGAAATCGTGCGCTCAGTGCAGGATGCACGCAAGCAGGCTGGCCTCGAGGTCTCTGATCGCATTGTGCTCGGCGTTTCCGGCTCGACAGCGGTCGAAAAAGCGCTTGCGACGCATCGTGATTACGTGATGACAGAGACACTCGCCACCGAATGGTCGACCGGCCAGTCGGATCCGCTCTTTTCGCTCGAGAAATCTGTGGATGAGCTGACCTGGACCATAGAGATCAGCAAGACCTAGTCCACACTTGCGAGCGGAATCAATTCTCTGCTATAAGAAACGTACGCAGGTAATTGAAAGACCAAGAGTAAGAACGGATTTGCCGGCTTAGAGGACCGGGACTACAGGAGGTAGTCGCTCGAAAGCGTAATGAAGTCGCTCCGAAAGGATAAAAGCGACCTAACAATAATTAAACGCTGGAGTGGAAATGTCGTACCACGTCGATCGCTTTTACGCCGCAGTCTCGGTGCTGGCCAGCCATGGCCATATAAAACAAAGACTTATGAAGGCCTACGAGGAGCACCTCGATGGCATTTGTGAAGATGAATTACCCGACGCCATCCGCGAGTCCTTTGTTGATCTGCAGCGGGACATGCATCGCGTCGCCCCGTTGAATGGTGAGGGGCCAATCTGCGCATCAGTGCGCAAAATGTCGCCGGAAGAGGCGGGCGATTGCGCCGTCTCGGTTGTGACGATGTATCGTGAGATGATCCGATTCAGCGACAGCGCCCAGACCGACCTGCCGCTGGATCAGGAGAACCAAAAACCCGTTCCGCCCTTTTTAATCAAATCAGGTTAATCAAATCCGGCTAGGGCACGATCGGATAATAAACGTAGGTCAGTAATTCTGCTTCCGACACTTTGGTCGGATCACTCACGTATGACTCCCACGGTGCACCGGCACGATCAATCCCGAGAGCCGCCAAATATGCGCTGATCTTGCGATGTGTCTGCACGAGATCGCGATAAGAACCAATGTGTTTGACGCGAATGACAGTGCCGGCATGCGTGTAGCCAATTTTGACCCCGGCTTTGTCCCTGGGTGTCAGTTCGGTGACACCGCGCACGGGAATTGCGACGTCAAACAATAATTGCGCACCACTAAAAGTTTGCATGATCGACAACGGCGCGCCGGCATCTGCAAGTCTCTGCTCGTCAATAAAATTCAGGATCTGAAAATACGATGCGCCCATGGCATCGGCGATAGACGAAGGGTCCGGTGGTGACGTTGTGCGCAAAAACGCGATCTGGGTTGCCTCAACAACGAGACGTTCTAATTCAAGGTCACTGAAATCTGCGCGTGGCAATGATTCAGCGATCGCCTTCAGGTTGAGCAGCCCATACTCATAGTCTTTTCGAATCACGCCCGTTAATAACAATGCGGCATAACGACCGACCAGGTTGTAGCCGTAGTCAGCTTCAAAGGTCCAGTTGATGGCCGTCGTCGTACCGCTATCGACCAAATCGAACCAGGACCGGGCTTCGCCGGGTTCGCCGGAGTTAATCGTTGTGTCTACATGTGTGTACGGGACGCTCTCGGTGATGACCTGCGTGCCAGAGCCCAGAACCAGCCCATCCCAGGTTACCGTCGCGCCAACACCGCGCGCCGGCCCTGAATAGACCACGCGTGCATTGGGGTCCGTTTCGAGGGATGGCGACCATAGACGTGCGCGATGAAAGTCGTTGACCAGCGCAAACACGGTAGCGGGCCGGGCGTCGATCTCAACGCTGGCGACGACCCGGGCGTGTCGCGGCAGTGCCAGACCAATGACGATCAGCAAGGCGACCAGTCCACCGATTGCATATACAAGTTTTTGCACGGGCGGATTATTCCACACAGAGACCGGCTTGGGCACAGTGGCGTGCTGAAAACGGCAGATATAAGGTAGACCTGTGAGATAATTACCAACTTGAACTTCCGAGGGTATTCCAAGTGATTGCAAAAATTTATCAACGCGCCGCGCAGGCGTGTCTGGTCTCTGTTGCCGTGGCATCCTGCGGTGCTGGCGACTCGCCCGAGTCGGTCGTCGAGGCGCTGACAACGGTTGAACCCAGGCCTGAGATCTTCGCCGAATTTACGCTGACCGCTGACTTAAGTTACTACACGGAAAATCAGCGCGAGATGATCGGGCTGCTGATCGAAGCATCGCAGATCATGGATGACCTGTTCTGGAAGCAGGCGTATGGCGATGACTATGAGTCCTGGCTTGCATCAATCGGTGTCGATGAAACGCGTTTGTTCGCCGATCAAAACTACGGACCCTGGGATCGACTTGATGATGAAAAGCCGTTCATTGAGGGCGTCGGTGCTAAGCCCTTAGGTGCCAATTTCTATCCGCAGGACATGAGCAAAGAAGAGTTCGAGGAAGCTTACCTGCCGGGTAAGGCTGGCCAGTATTCTCTGATTCGACGCGACGCGAGCGGTGAGTTGATCCTTGTTCCCTACCACGTCGAATATGAAGAAGAACTTAAGGCGGCGGCCGACCTGTTACACCGTGCCGCTGATCTGGCCGAGAGCAGTGACTTTGCGAACTACCTCAAGCTGCGTGCGAGCGCGTTGATCAGTGACGACTACCAGTTGAGCGATCTTTACTGGATGGATGTCAAAGACAATGAGATCGATGTGGTCATTGGCGCGATCGAAAACTATGAAGATCGCCTGTTTGGCTATCGCTCCGCCTATGAGTCGTATGTTCTCTTGAAAGATCTGGAGTGGAGTGCACAACTGGCACGCTTCGCAACCTTTCTACCCGAATTGCAGAGAGATTTGCCGGTGCCCGATGAGTACAAGCGCGAAACTCCAGGAAGCGATTCCGACTTAAACGCATATGACGTTGTCTACTACGCGGGTCACAGCAATGCGGGCAGTAAAACAATTGCAATCAATCTGCCGAACGACGAAGAAGTGCAGTTGCAGAAGGGCACGCGGCGTCTGCAACTCAAGAACGCAATGGAGGCCAAATTCGAGAAAATTCTGGCGCCGATCTCAGGCGTTCTCGTCGACGAGTCGCAACAACAGCATGTGACGTTTGAGGCGTTCTTCGCCAATACGATGTTTCACGAAGTGGCGCATGGTCTCGGGGTCAAAAATACAATTACCGGCAAGGGTACTGTCCGTGAGGCATTGCTCGATGTCGCTTCAAGCATGGAAGAAGGCAAGGCGGACATATTAGGCTTGTACATGATCACCGAACTGCATAACGCCGGAGAACTAGGCGATACCGATCTGCACGATTATTACGTCACATTCATGGCAGGCGTGTTCCGGTCGATTCGGTTCGGCGCCAGTAGCGCTCACGGCAAGGCAAATATGGTGCGCTTCAATTACTTCAAGGATGAGGGTGCATTCAATCGCGACGCGGAGACCGGCAGGTACAAGGTCGACTTCGACCGCATGCAGGTGGCAATCGAAGGGTTGTCGAGAGAGCTGCTGATCTTGCAGGGTGATGGCGACTATGAGGGTGCCGTTGAATTGACCAACACTAAAGGGGTCATCCATAACTTACTGCAGAATGATCTCGATCGACTGACGCAGGCAAATATCCCCGTCGATATCACCTTCAATCAGGGTCATGCAGAGCTCGGCCTGGAAAAGAATTAGAAAAGGAACAAAACAATGAGAAATTTATTTAGCGCCGCGTTGCTCGGGTTGGCGATGACGATTAGTGCGTGTGGCGGCGATGAGACCGCAACACCTGTTGTTGCTGTTGATGCGAAACCCAGCTGGGAAGAATTTGCGACCAAGACGGTGTCGGAGTATTACGATCGCAACCCGGAAACAGCCGTTGATGCGGGCCTGCACGACTACGATGGCCAGATGAAAGATTTGAGTAGGGAAGCGCAGGAATCATATGGCCTGTGGCTGGATGGTGTCGTTGCGAACGCGTCGGCCTACACAGAGCTCGAAGGCGTCGAGGCGTTTGAGCGCGATTATCTGGTTACGATGATGAATAGCCGCCTGTTTACGTTACGGGATACAGACTACCCGACGAAAAACCCACTTCATTACACAAGTTTTGGCGTCAGCGTGTACGTTGATCGCGAGTACGCGCCACTCGAAGTACGCATGCGCGCCTACACGCAATACATTTCGCAGGTGCCAGCGCGAATTCAGACAATGAAAGACAATCTCGAGCCGCCGCTACCCGCGCCATTCTTGCAAGTTGGCCAGGGTATTTTGTCCGGCTTCGCATCATATCTTGAAACGACGGTGCCGGATTTATTCGCATCAGTCGAAGACGAACAGTTGCAACGTCAGTTTGCCGCTGCGAATGCGGATGCCGCAGACGCGGTCAAACAGGCCGCTGCCTGGTTAGACGATCTGAAGCTTACGGCGACCGATGACTTCGCTTTGGGTGAGGAACGATTTTTGAAAATGCTCAAAGCAAAGGAAGGCGTGGATATTTCACTGACCGATTTGAAGGCGGCGGGCCAGCTCGATCTGCAACGCAACCTGGACGCATTGAACGAGGCCTGTGCAGAATTTGCACCGGGCGCAAGCACCAAGGACTGCGTGCTGCAGGTGCAAAACCGCAAACCACCCGAAGGCGCAGTGGATGGAGCGACTCGTCAGTTACCAGCGCTCAAACAGTTTTTGCTCGACAACGATATTGTGTCGATTCCGAGTGATGAAGAGGCACTGGTTGATGAGGCGCCGCCACATCGACGATTCAATGCCGCTTACATCAGTATTCCGGGACCGTTTGAGACTGGCCTGCCATCGGTGTATTACATCGCGCCACCGGACCCCGAGTGGAGCGAGGAAGATCAACTTGCCTACATTCCGGGTGAAACAGACTTGCTCGCGATATCTGTGCACGAAGTCTGGCCGGGACATTTCCTGCAATACCTGCACTCGAACCGCGCCGAGAATAACGTGGGCCGTCATTTCGGCACTTACACGTTCAGCGAGGGCTGGGCGCATTACACCGAGCAAATGATGTGGGATGCCGGACTGGGCGACGGCGATCCTGAGGTCCGAATCGGACAGCTGCTGAATGCGTTGCTGCGAAACGTGCGCTACATGTCGGCTATTGGCTTGCACGCGGAAGGCATGAGTGTCGAAGAAAGCCAGCAAATGTTTCTCGACATGGCGTTTCAGGATTTTGGCAACGCTCAACAACAGGCGAATCGAGGCACCCGCGATCCAGGTTACCTCAACTACACGCTTGGCAAGTTGATGATCAACAAGCTTCGCGCTGACTGGACAGCCGGTCGCGGCGGGCAAGAAGCCTGGGGCGCTTACCATGATGCGTTTCTGAGTTACGGGCAGCCGCCTATTCCGTTGATTCGCAAGCAGATGCTAGGCGACGATTACGACGGTGACGCGGCGCTGCTACCGCATTAAAGATCCTGTTTGCGAACAAACGGCAGGTAGTGCCCGAACAGGCTGGAGAGATACAGCGTATCGCGGGTTTCCAGTACGCCGGTTAGTGCTGGAAACCGCGCGCTCGCGTCGTGCAGATTCATCAACACTTCGCCATCGCCATTGATAGCAATGACCTGCGAGTGCGGTACGGCGCGTGGCCGCAACGGCGCCGGAAAGCGCTGCATGATCTTGCGCATCAACGGGCTCGCAGAGAATCGATCGAGCAATGCGCTGCGCGGTGCCACCAACCCAATCCAGAAGCGACCGTTAAGACCTGAATTGATGTTGTCAGGAAACGCCGGCAAATTGTCGAGCAACACTTCAGATTGGCCTGCTTTATCTCCGACCAGCCAGTATTTGAGTATCCGGTACGAACCAGTCTCGGCAATCAATAGGAATGAGTCATCGTCGCTGATGGCAACACCGTTGGCGAAATTGACGCCGTCGAGCAGTATGCGCGATTCGCCATTGCGCGGATTGAACTCAATGACTAATCCGTGGCCGCCGTGTTCGTTAAGGTCGAGCAGACTGGCTTCGTAACTGCCACCGCTGCTGGCGACACCAAACTTGGTACTGGCTTCGGTAAAATAAATTCGGCCGTCGCTTGCGATGGCCAGATCATCTGCGTACACGAGCGGTTGACCATCGACTTCGTCGAGAATCGTCTCAACGCTGCCGTCGCTTGCGATCCGCTGCAGCCCCAAATACGCGTTCGCGACAACCAGGCTGCCGTCCCTGTCTGCTTCAATGCCTAATGGTCGTCCGCCGGTCCGGGCAAATACCTCAACGTCTCTGATACCGTAACGCAGAATCGTGCCGTCTTCCGCGGTGCTATAGAGGTGGCCATCGCTTCCGGCCGTGATGTCCTCAGGGCCGGCATATGGACCAATGTCGTAAGCTTGCACACGCTGCAGAGCTTTGTTGCTGGCATACGGCACGACAAAACCACGATCGACGGGAGCATCCCAGGCGACCGGCGCTACACTCACTGGCCAGAACAACAGATACAGCGCGACCAGGGCTACGGCGATGCCGATAGCCCAGCCAAGTGCCTTAACTATTTGCACGGCTAGCGGCCGCCGTCGATCATGCGCAGAAATTCTGCTCTCGTACGAGCGTCCTTGCGGAATGAACCCACCATTTGACTGGTCACCATTGAAACGTCGGACTTGTGAATGCCGCGAGTGGTCATGCACTGGTGCACCGCCTCGATAACGACGCCAACGCCCTTGGGCTTAAGCACATCGCCGATGCAATTGGCGATTTGCGCCGTCATTTTTTCCTGCACCTGGAAGCGACGGGCGAAGGCCTCAACAACGCGTGCGAGCTTGCTGATGCCAACCACTTTATTGTTCGGCAAGTAACCGATGTGCGCTTTGCCAATGATCGGTGCCATGTGGTGTTCGCAATGCGACTCGAACGCAATGTCGCGCAACACGATCATCTCGTCGTAACCTTCAACTTCTTCGAAGGTTCGCTTGAGAAACATAACCGGATCGTCCTTGTAACCGCTGAACCAGTCTTCGTAGGCTCGTGCGACACGCTTCGGCGTATCAATGAGTCCTTCACGACGGGGATCTTCACCGGCCCACAGCAACAGCGTGCTGATTGCCTCCTCAGCCTGTTTGCGAGTCGGTTTGCGCGGTTTGCGGGATTTAACGGTTTTCTTGGCCAATGGGTTTTCCGATGTTATTCGTGAAATGCTTTAGGCGGTTGCGCAGCTGACGCCAGTGCCGCCGATGCCGCAGTAGCCACCTGGGTTCTTGGCCAGATATTGCTGGTGATAGTCCTCAGCGTAGTAAAACATATCGAGCGCCGCGATTTCTGTTGTGATCGCTCCGTATCCGGCGCCGCTGAGTTGTGTCGCGTAAGCGCTCAGCGAGCGCTGCGCTGTTTCCAGCTGTAAATCGTCGAACGTGTAAATGGTTGAGCGGTATTGCGTGCCAGTGTCGTTGCCCTGGCGCATGCCCTGTGTTGGATCGTGACTCTCCCAAAACACACGCAGCAACTCGTCGTAACTGACAATGTCGGGATCGAAAACCACCAGCACGACTTCCGCATGCCCGGTGCTTCCCGAACAGACTGTCTTGTAGTCTGGATCGGACGTGGTGCCGCCGGCGTAACCGACAGCTGTCGTATAGACGCCTTCCAGCTCCCAAAATTTTCGCTCCGCACCCCAAAAGCAGCCAAGCCCAAAGACGGCTTGTTGTAAATGTTCAGGAAACGGTTCCTTAAGTGGGTTGCCGTTCACGAAATGTGTTGCAGAGATTTGCATGTTGCTTCCTACATTGCCTGGTAGCGCCCGCCACGTCGCGGGCGGCTAATAATACCGTCGACACCCTGAAAACGCACCGGAATTGACTGGGTGTTTCCCCACTCGGTCGCGCGATACACAGCGAAGTGCAGGTGCGGCATCGTCGTGTGGCCGGTATTGCCTGAGTACGCAATCTTTTGCCCTTGCGACACACTGTCACCGACTTCGACCAGCACGCCATTTTGCTTCAGGTGATAGTACTCGCCGGTCGTTCCATCGCTGTGCAGTATGACGATGAAATTCGCAAACTTGCCGCAACCATCTTCCCAACAGCCTTTCTCGTGCGACTCTTCCAGTCGCGCAACGACGCCCGCACGAGCTGCATGCACCGCGGTGCCAACTGGCATATCGAGATCGATCGCGAATTCCTCAAGCCCGGTGTGGCTGAAGCGGGATCCAAAACCTTGCAAGACTCGATAGGAGTTTCCCGTCGCGTAAGGCAATGCGTACAGGTGGTCGTCATCATGCACGGCATCCTTGTCGCCGATGGTCCAGTCGTAGGAATAACGATAGTCAGGTTCATGACGAGTATTCTTGCTGGTCAGTGCTATCACTTGTTCGGATTGGCGTGGCGCAAGCGTACGTGTAACCGTCTTTGGCTCGTCGCTGTGCAGGTTACGTGCACGAACGCTGAGTGTATAAGTTATCGGATAGTCGCCGAGGTTGCGGGCATGCAATTCGACGTTGCCGCCCTGGTCGACCGCATCGACGCAGATCCAGTCGTCTTTGCAATTCGCCGCCACGATACCGGGCGTAGCCAACACGGCTAGCAATGCGCTACGGATCAATAGTCGAGGCGTCAAGTTGATTCAGATTCTGTATTGGTTGCGGGGCTGGGCTTGGTAGCAGTCGAATTCGCCTTAACGGCATCGAGATCTGCCTGCCTGTAAAAGAAGCGATGCACCAGCACCTGACCATCGGTTGCGACGGGTTCAGAATCAACGAATCGAGGTCGAAATATTCGACCTCGAATTTCACGCTGTACCATGCGCTCCATATCGGAGAAACCGCCAGGCTGCGATTCAACGATTTTCAAGTTGGCCGCGCGACCACGCGATGACACTTCATAGGCGATCGTTATGTTGCCCTGCAAGAACGGCGCGTTCTGCTCTGTTGTCGCATTGTTGTTCGGGTCGCTTACGTAGCGCTGAATAGGATTTTCACGCAAGGTAACAACCTGCTCGAGGTTCGCCGCACGAAAGTCCAGGCGATTTTCGTCTTCGGACAAGTTACCCCACGATTCTTTATACACTTTGCGGGCGCGTTGCTCGCTGCCCTGGAACATGTAGTAATCGCCCAGCGCCAGACTTGTCTCGGCAATCATTTGCCAGTCAGGGTCCGGGCTGTTCGTTGCGATTCGCAATGCGCGTTTGAAATAGATCTCGCCCGTAATCATCGAGTTCTGTTGGAATGATTGAGTGCCTGACGTGTCCAGGTAGAAAAAAGACTGTCCAAGTCGTGTCAGTGGTTCAACAAGTCGTACATCGTCGGCGCCAACGCCAAGTTCGATGATGCGTACAACGCGGCGCAATGTAACGCGCTGGTCATTGATGAGTCCGGCGCGCAACTGCCAGTCCGCGCGGCGCATCAGCGAAGGCACCAGGCCCAACGGGTCGGCGGCAAATGCGCGTGCGTTGAGCGCGTATATCATGTCCTGATTTTGTCTCGCGTCGTCCAGCGAACCGAGTCTGAGATTGGTTTCAGCGAGCGATTCGAGGATGGTCACCTGATCCAGGTTGTGCGGTCCGTCGTTGACGTGGCTCACATGCACAGCGCGCTTGAATGTGCGACTTGCCAAATCGGGCCGGCCGATTTCGAGTTGTGCTGCGCCCAGCCCCTTGAGTGGATTGATCAGTTCGCCATTCAGGCGGTCTTCGATGTCTTCAATGATCTCAATAGCGGACTCGAAGTTTTGTTGTGCTGCGTCAAAATCCCCTGTGCGATGTTGCACGATGGCCAGATTGGTCAACGCTTTCGAAAAGTCGCGGGACTTCGGGCCTTTGACTTCGATCGCAAGCTCAACGACCCGTTTGGCGACTGAGTCTGCTTCGTCGTAGACGCCGTCTCGCATCAGCGTCAGATAGCGGTCGTACTGATAAATGAGTTCTTCGTCGGCGGTTGCATCGGGTGGCAATTGAACCGTCATCGGTTCCTCGACCGTTTCCTCGACCGTTTCCTCGACCGTTTCCGCTATCGTTTCCTCGGCAACCGGCACTGTTTGCTCATCGGTCGGCGCTGCATGCGTCGGCTCGGGCGGCAGTTCGGCTGTGTCTGTCGCCGGCACGGCAATTGGCGCAACCATATCTTCAGCGAAGACTTCAGCGGCAATGGGGTCGATGTCGGGTTCGATCTCTGGTGGCTGCTGTTCAGCTTCCTGTGCGTTCAGGCTGGTCGCGAGGACCATCAGGGTAATTGAGGTGAGGTTCTTCATTGCTACGATAAGACTGGTTTCCCCCCGAGAAGTTCGCGGCTACATTGGCCGTCATGTCTATGAATTCTATACTGGATCGATCACAGATTCAGACCCAGTTGCAGGGGGCCAGGCGGCGTGAAGCGCCGGCAATTTAGTTTCTGTTGATATCGGTCGCCTGTCAGTCCGAAACGCTGACAGGCGGCCTGAAATCGGCGTCCGAGCATGTCGGCGTAGGGGCCACGACCGCGCTGGCGCACGCCAAAGCGGTTGTCATAATCCTTGCCGCCACTGGCCTGTCTGACGAGACTCATGACGTGCTCGGCGCGATCCGGAAAATGTGTTGCCAGCCAGTCGATGAACAACGACCTGACCTCGTGCGGCAGGCGCAGAAAGATGTAAGTCGCATGTGTTGCTCCGGCAGTTGCTACCGCTTCAAGAATTTGTTCGATCTCGGCATCGTTGATTGCCGGAATAACCGGCGCAACCAAAACGCTGGTCGGTACGCCATTACTGGCCAGCTCGGTTATAACCTTGAGTCGCGACTCGGCCGATGGCACGCGTGGCTCCATTATTCTTTTTAGCGCTGCGTCCATCGTGGGTACGCTGATTGCGACAGAGCACAGATCGCGTTCTGCAAGCCACGCCAGTAAGTCGATGTCGCGTGAAATCAGATTGCCTTTAGTAATCAGATTGACGGGGTGTTCGTGTTTTTGAAAAAGCTCGAGCAATTGGCGAGTGATCCGGGTAGTTTTTTCGGCGGGTTGATAGGGGTCGGTATTGGCGCCTATCGTAATCGGCTTGCATTCATAGCCTGGCTTCTCCCATTCGCTTACCAGCCGTTCTCCCGCATTCGGTTTGTAGAAAACCTGAGTCTCAAAGTCGAGCCCAGGTGACAGATCGAGGTAACTGTGACTGGGTCGCGCATAGCAATAGATGCAGCCGTGTTCGCAACCCTGGTAAGGATTGATCGACCTGTCGAACGGAATGTCAGGCGAAGTGTTGTGGCTGATTATCGAGCCAGCACGCATGGCCCTCAGTACTGTTTCGGGAGCCTGTGCAGCGGCCTCGCTCGCCTCGTCAGCGAGCTCTTCGACGTGACGCTTGGCAAAGCGGCCGTCCGGCGTCGAAACGGCGCCACGGCCTTTATGGGCTTTCATGGGACGGCTCATTTACTGTACGGATATACAGTAATCTAGCCTCTCGCTATCGTTAATACAAGCCGGTCAATACAACTAGTTCAGTACCCGATAGCCGCGGCCGCGCATACAGCGCTTGAATACAGCTTGCTTGTCACGGTCAGCATCGAGTCCCGATTCTGTGCCGCCGTAGACGGCGCCGTAAGCAGCGTCTTCCGCGACATCACCGCGGCCATCGATAGACCCGACCACAGCGCCGATTGCGGCGCCCAGCCCGGCGCCCTTGGCCGTGCCCCGGGCGACCGATATCTCTTCGGTATAGGCCTCGCACTCGTCCCAGTCCTCTGCCATGGCGTCAGGATCGACGCCCTTGGTGTCAATTATTGGGTCCGGGTGTGCGGCGCAGCCTGCCAATTGCATCGCAAGCATGGAAAACGCCAGTAAAACGAATGCGCGCATAAGATCACCTATCCTCGATAGCCTCTACAATCTTTAACGCCTAACCCAGCAATGAGTTGACGAGAGATACGGTATTTGACGGCTTCAAGCTCACATAATTCCACTGCAAGGGCAATTTTTTGCTAGTCCGCTGTTTTGTAGACGTGCACGTCCTGCTGCGGGAAGGGGAACGAGATGCCTTCACTGTCGAAGCGCTTCTTGATGGCTTCGGTTAGGTCAAACATCACGCCCCAATAGTCGTCGGTCTTGACCCATGGTCGAACGACAAAATTGACGCTGCTGTCGGCGAGTTCGGACACTGCGATCTTGTGTGCGGGCTCATCGAGAATTCTGTCGTCAGCTGCAATCAGTTCTTCGAGCGTTGCACGCACTTTGTCCAGGTCGTCGTCGTAGCCGACACCAACCACCATATCAACGCGTCGTGTGTCGTTCGCCGAGTAATTGGTGATGACGCTGTCCATTACCTGACCGTTAGGCACGATGACACGCTTGTTGTCGCCGGTCTTAAATACCGTTGTGAGTATTTCAACTTCGACAACGACGCCAGAAATTCCAGCTGCTTCGATGAAGTCGCCGACCTTGTAAGGACGAAACAGAACGATCAGGACGCCTGATGCGAAATTGGAAAGTGAGCCTTGTAAGGCAAGACCGATAGCCAGACCGGCGGCAGCAATCACGGCGGCAAACGATGTTGTTTCAATGCCCAGCGCGCCGATTGTGGCAATGATGACAAACATCATGAGAATCATTCGCGCGAGACTCAACACAAACGACTCCAGCGTGTCGTCGACATCGCGCCTGCGCATAATCTTGCGCACGGTGCGAATCAGCAAACTGACAATCAGTTTGCCGACATAAAAAATCAGGATTGCTTTGCCGAGGTTGATCGCGAATTCGATACCTGTCGTTTGCAGCGTCACCAATGCGCTGTCCCAGATCGACGCAAAGTCGGGCAGTTCGATGTTTTCCATTTGTATAACTCTCTGTTTTATATGTAGTTGTTCTGTTTCTTGGCTATTGGCCCGGCGTGCCTTCGAAGCCCGTCTGGAACCGAAAGATCTTGTAAGGACCTTGCGCCTTAATGTGATCGCGGGGTTGCAGAACGACATCGTAAAGCGCGCTATCAGAAACATACAGCCAGCCGTCGGGACCGAACGACAACGCATCGGCCCATCGAATCTGCCGTGAACGAACCAGCGTTTGCAGTTCCTGATCATCGGCGACGCGAAACACAGCGCCGTGTTCGATGTCGGTAACGTAAACATTACCTTCGACGTCTATGCTCAGTCCGTCGCTGATTGGTTTTTCTGCATAGCGCTCTATACGAGCGGCCAGCTGCGCGTCAGGGGCGTTGGCATCGACAAGATCGGTTAATCGGATGCGATACAAACCGGAGGAATTGATGGCGCCAAAATATAACCATTCATCGTTAAGCGCGATGCCATCAACTCCGCCTTTGAGTGCGATGATGCCGCCGCCGAAAGTCATCGGTTTGCCGTGATTTTGAATGACGTAATTCTCGGCGGATACAGAGCTATGATTTTCGAGTACGCGCCGCGCCGTCGCTGAGCCGATATCGTAGACGATTAACGCAGGGCTCTTCCGCCAAAAACTGGCGTCAGCGATAACGATCGTTCGACCGTCTGCACTGACCTGAAGGTCCTGCAAATACGATCCCGCCGGTGCAATAGTCTTGTCAAACGTCTGGTCGTGAATCAGATCGCCGCTTTCGAGGTCAAATGCCAACAGGCGAGCGTCGCGCATGCCGTGATTGCCATGGTCAATCGTCCATAGTCGATCTTGTCGATCGATAACGATGCCAAGAATGGTATCGAACAAGCGGCGTTGCGATTCGACATTGGGAAACGGCACTGACGCGCCGTCAACGAATTGCATGAGCTTGTTGCCTTGCGGCCGCGACTCCGGATGTACCGTGAAAAAGACCTGGCCGGTTGCGCTGACCGCGACGTTGCCAATCGGCTCTGGATAGGCAAGCACTTCTTCAAGTTCGTTGTCAGTGTAAAGCGGCGATCCGGAAAGATTGGGGTACGCTTCGCCGCCGCCATATCGCACCCACAATACGATAACGAAAACGATGCTTATTATTAGCAAGAACAGCAGGATCTTTTTCATTCCGGCTGCGAATCCCCTGATGCCTAGTCTCGACGCGGGATTCTACATGATTGCAGCCGCAAGTCAGTTCTGAAGTGCTGCCAGCCACGCGCCGCAAATCAAGGCAAGGGCAAGAATGCCGCTGGCCAGCTGCAATCGCCGATTCACCAGCAAATATCGGGCCGGCGACAACACTATCCCGCTGACCAGTCCGGCCAGGAAGCCCATCAGGTGTGCGCCGATATCCGTGTTCTCACCGCCAGTACCTGTATACATCAGTAGTGCAAAGCCACCGACGATCGGACCAACGCGGTAGGGCCAATGGTCCTGGCGCATGAGCTTGCCGCGCCATACGTAGCCTGCCAACAGGCCCAGGGCGGCAAATACGGCTGTCGATGCACCGATCGCCCGGTGGGTCGATTCAAGCAGCAGCATGTTCAAGGCATTGCCCGACGCTCCGGCTATGACAATCGTGAGCCACGCGACGCCGGGACCCAACAAGCGGCCTGCGAAAAAGCCGAACACCAGCCCAAACAATAAGTTTCCGGCAAGATGCTGTAAGCCCGAATGCAACGTTAGCGCCGTAATGACGCGCCACCATTCGCCGGCTCTGATCAAGACACCGTCAACCCGACCGGCGACGTACCAGTCTTCCGCCCAGGATGCGAGTTCGGCAATCATCGCAACGCCGCAAATAGTCAACGCATAGCCGATCAGGCCCGGCAGCGCGTCCTGGTAGACGATCGGTATTTTCTTCGGCGCTACAACGGGTGGATTCTCATCATCGTATTCAGTCAGCTGTTGCATCGCCTGGGCCGAAAACTGAGCCGGCACGACCAGCGCACACGACATGGCGTCATCGACGATCTGATACGGAATCTGCACCGCCGCAAGCACAAGCGCCCGATCCGAACACTCAATCCGGTTTTGGCTTTGATACACGACCCGTAATTCGTCGTTCATAGTCAGTCACGCGCTCAGGCTTGGGTTAAGCTAGACGGCCTGCATATAAGAGTAACGCTAATGCGCTTGATTATTGCCATCGCTTCGGTCGTTGTTGGGGCAACCACCGGCATTGCAACCGCCGAAGTGACTGATGCCGACAAGCACGGTTTCACGCTCGTACAGGAATCGGTGGTCGATGCGACACGGGCAGAGGCCTGGATGGCTGCAGTCGACAATATTGACCAGTGGTGGAATGCAGACCATACGGTTTCCGGCGACGCCAGTTTGCTGAGTATTGATGCACGCCCGCTCGGATGTTTCTGCGAGGCGACCGGCGGCGGCGTCGTGCATCTGACCGTTACGACCGTCAGTCAGGATGTCAATTTGCGCATGACGGGCGGTTTGGGTCCACTTGGACTGATGGGCGTCAACGGCAATATGACCTGGGAATTCTTCGACGTTGAAGAGGGGACCAAGATCCGCTTCTCGTACGCAGTGGGCGGTTACTCGCCGGATGGATTGGATGCGTTGGCGCCTACCGTTGACTTCGTCCTGGGTGAAGCATTGCAGCGCCTGAGTTCGTATATCGATGCCAACTGAGGAGCCAATTCCACGTCCGTCGTCGACGGTCGTTCTGGCGCGTCCTGGCGAGAACGCGCCCGAGATATTCATGGTCAAGCGTCACAGGAAAGCGTCATTCGGTTCGCGCTTTGCGTTTCCAGGCGGTGTGCTTGAAGCGAGCGATTCAGAAGTACACGCGCTGGGCAAAGGATTGGCGGCGGCACAGGCAAATCGACTCCTCGACGTCGACGATGGTGCGCTCGATTACTACAGCGCGGCCATTCGTGAATTGTTTGAGGAGTCGGGCGTACTACTTGCGGAACATCGCCTGTCAGCAGACGCGTTGCATGCTGCTCGCGCTGCGCTAAATTCAGGATCACTTGTCTGGGATGAATTTGCGGCGGATGAGTCCCTGTCGTTGCAATATGATCGCCTGCACTACTTCAGTTTCTGGATAACGCCGATTGGTTTGCCAAAGCGTTACTCAACTCGATTTTTTCTGGCCCAGGTTCCCAAGGCACAAGCGGCGAGCCACGACGGTGGTGAATTGACGGAGTCCTGTTGGCTGCCAGCCGCTGAGCTGCTCAAGGCACGCAAGGATAAGACCATGAAATTGCCGTACCCAACGCGCAAGACGCTCAAGCGGGTCGGTCGATTTAATTCTACCGATGACTTGGTGTTGTGGGCGAAAGCCTGTGGCGAGAAGGGCGTTATATGTGACCAGCCCGCTTTTTCCCCTGAGGGTCTACAGTGAGCTCGTTCGGGCCCGAGTTGCCAGAGTTCGCCGAGATTGCCAGCGGTGTGAATCGACTCGTCGCGCCGAATCCATCGATGATGACGGGACCCGGCACGAACACCTATTTGCTCGGCAACGAAGCGATCGCGGTTATAGATCCGGGCCCGGACCTGCCCGGACACATCGAAAATATCGTCGAAAAATCAATGGCGTCTATTCGCTGGATACTGGTCACACATACGCATCCGGATCATTCACCGGGCGTTGTTGCCCTCGCAGAAAAGAGCGGTGCCGAAGTTCTCGGAATGCCGGCAGTTGCTGGCGAGCATCAGGACCAGACCTTCAATGCAACGCGAATCCTGGCAGACGGAGACGTGCTCGAAACGGACGAATTTCGCCTGCGCGCTGTGCACACGCCCGGGCATGCGTCGAATCACCTGTGTTACCTGCATGAGCAGCACAACTGGTTATTTACGGGCGATCATGTCATTGATGGCTCGACCGTCGTCATCGATCCGCCCGACGGCGACATGCAGCACTACATTGAATCCCTGCGGCGCTGCAAAGAGCTCCAATGCACAGCGCTTGCGCCAGGCCATGGCGACGTGATCCGCGATCCACAACGTGCCATAGACTGGATCATCGAGCATCGCCTCGCGCGGGAAGCAAAAGTGCTTGCTGCGATGCGTGCGAATCCGGGCCTGACGACGCACGAGCTTGTGCCGCATGTCTACACCGACGTCGATCCGAAACTTTTCACCTGGGCCGAGCGTTCGCTGCTCGCCCATGTTCTGAAGTTGCGGAAAGAGGGATTAGCGCCTTGATATACCGTCCGACTTCGAATAGCGTACGCGTCCTGAAATCGAGGTAGCTCCAAATGACTTTCGTCGTCACCGAAACCTGTATCAAGTGCAAACTGACCGACTGCGTAGAAGTATGTCCCGTGGATTGTTTTCACGAAGGGCCCAACTTCCTCGTTATCGATCCGGACGAGTGCATCGATTGCACCTTGTGCGAGCCCGAGTGCCCGGTTGAGGCGATCTATTCAGAAGATGAAATCCCCGAAGGTCAGGAGCATTTTCTCGAGCTTAACGCCGAGCTGTCACAGCAATGGCCGGTGATTACCGAAATGCAGGACCCACCTGCCGATGCCGATGACTGGCGTGAAGTGAAAGACAAGCTCAAGTATCTGGAGCGTTAGAACCCCGACTGTTTTTGCGCGTCGTCGTACATCTTGATCAGGAACGAACGAATTGCCGGCTCGGCTTCGTCGCGCGTCATCAGTTTCTGTTTTTCCAGAACCAACGCCATATCCTGCAATGTTCGTTTGCCGTCAATCAAAGACATGATGAAGGAGTAAATCTGGGTCGACATCGCTTGTGTTCGAAACGCGGGCGTTAGCGGTACCGGCTCCATTCCTGTAACGATCCAGTCGGGCAGGGCACGATGTCGCGGTGGTTGTTCAACCTGTCGTTCCTTGTAGGCCGAGAACGTAAATACTCTTTCATTGCGGCCGTGGCGGCTCGCGGGTGAACACATATAAGGAATGCTGGCTTCGGACACGTACGGGTCCGAAAAGCCGCTCTCGGCGACGATACCTTTGGTTTCTTCGGGGCTGTACTGCAGCGCGCGTTGCGGACTTGCAAACGCCAGCGAGCCAAAGTTGACCCAGCGGCCATTGTCTCTTAGCAATGAATTGATGCGCGCCGCCAGTACCGGCAGGTCTTCAGTGATGATGTCGATGAGCCACGGTGTCACAACCGTGTCGAACGAGCCTGCAGCGAACGGTGGCCGCAACGCGTCGCCAAGGACGAGGTGAAAGCCCTCTTGGACGGGTTCAGGTGCCGACAACGTACGCAGTACTGCATCATCTTCGAGCGACTTGGGCGCGATCGGAAACTCATGCATCTTCAATTTGTCACCGCGCGTCACGTTACTTGCGACGAGCATGAGCATTGGATTGAAATCGAGCGCGACGGTGTTGCTGCACTCGAACTGCATGTGGATGTCGTACGCTAGACGACCCGCACCAGCGCCCAGAACGAGCACATTGCCAAGTTCGGCGTTCTCGTGCAGCACGGCGCGAATCTGCTTCATTGAGGCCTTGTTTTCTTCGTCACCCCAGGACCAGTCTCTGTGCACGTTCGCGTAGTAGGTATTCAGACCCTGATCAACTGGCAGGCGGGTACGCATCGCAAGATAGGTCTCATAGTTGCCACCCATCGATTGGACGTCGAGTGGCTGCATGAGCTTCTGTAAGGAGCGGCGGTGGTATTCGACAGCATTCTTGTAACGCTCGAGGCGACGTGCCGTCAGCGGCCGCAGATCCCCATTCTTGATCTCGCCGTCGATCCGTGCCGCCTCATGGCTGAGTTGCTGTAGCGCGAATTGCATGCGCCCGCGCCATTCGCCAAGGCTTGCTTCGGGTTCAGCGAACATCCATGGGATGCCATCGACGGCGGGGAAATCCACCTTGCAGGCGGAGCAATGCAGTGCATCTTTGTTAGGGGCCAGCGGTGATTTGTCGCAACGCGGGCAGGCAAGCAGCTCAATCATGGGGACAGTTTACGCATTCCAAAAAAAACGGCCAGCCGCGTGGCGACTGACCGCTGTTCGAACAACAAGGTTCGTTTTTTCTATGTTGGCGGGACGCCGACGAATCCGTTTACGATCGGCTCGAACGCCGTCATGCTGTCCTGCAGGGTCGAGTTGCCGAGACCGTGGCCCGGGAAGATGTTGGCAAACTGAGCTTGCTCGCCGTGCAGTGCCATGTAGTTCAGCAACACGGTATTTACAAGCAGGTTGACGTTATTCGCAGCGGGCGATGATGCACGCTGTACCGAACCATCGGAACTCATATAGCCGAGCTGCTGATGCATGGCCTGTTCCTCAGGCGTCGCACCGATGATCACGGGTCGTGATCCCGGGTTGTACACAAGGAAGAAGGCGCCAGCTGTCGATGAGTTGTCACTGACCCACTCACCCTTGCCGCGACCGGCCTGCGAGTTATCAATCGCGCCGTTCGAAGAGAGTGAGCCGTCACTGAAGACATACATCATCAGTGGCACACCACGTCGAGCAGCATACTCGAGGCATGCGCCCATGCAGCGTCCGGCACGTTCATCCTTAACTTCGCCTTCAGCTCGAGCACCGCCGTGGTAGTCGTAGCCACCCATCTCGACGCAACCAGCACCGGCATAGCCGTTGATGACCAGCTTCATAATTGACGCGGTCTTGCGGAATTCACTCTGATCGCGACCACCACTGTTCCACTCGGCTTCGGTGAAGATACCTGTGCCTGGCAGACCGGGTTGGTCCACGATCTCCGGATCGAGGCCTGGATCAATCGGAACGCCACCGAATCGATCGGCGATGTCCGCTGACTTCAGGTAACCGCAATTGACCATCTCTTTAATGACGGCATCACGCGTAATTTCCGTTTGTACCTGGCCAGTCTTGCGTTCACTAATGCGGTAAATGGACTCCATAACGGCGGTCGCATCATCCTTGGTCAGAATACCGACCAGGTCACCAGTGTCGACAAGGTTGGTCACGTCAGACGGACGGTCAACCTTGGTCGGACGCAGTTCTGGGTCATATAGCGCCTGCGGCAACATCGAGTTACCACCGGAGTCTGTATTTTCGGAACCGGCCAGCGTCAGGATACTGCCGTCCGCACCGAAACCAGCCACGCCCTGCGCATCCAATCCTGCTTTGGCGATGCCGTACATCGGGTTATGCGGGTTGTTGCCCGTGTCATTGTCCGAACGAGCCGGAATGACCGCACCATTGATGAATTGTTCGCGACCGACATTCAAGCTGTTCATGATGCCGCGACGGAATGCGCTGTCGAGGTGAAAGCCGAGGCCGAGATCGAAGTTTTCATACGGCAGATTCAAGGTCGGATCAACCAGTCCCGGAATCATGTCGCCTGGCAACCCCTGCCTCTCGTATCCGCTGGTCGACAGAAAATCGCGTTGACCGCCTTCCTGGCCCATCAGTACGTTTGATCCGGCGATGTTGGCACCGCCTGCAAGATCAAAACAGATGAACGGAATCTTGCCAGCGCCGTTCGATGCAATCTGACACGGGTCGGTCAGCAAAGCCTGCATGTCCGCCGATAGATTCGATTGCGCAAATGCCTCACGTGGATTCGCGAACAAGCTCAAGATGCCTGCGCCAGTAGCATAGGCAGCTCCGCTCATGAATCCCTGTGCAACAAATTCGCGTCGCGTGACAGGACGTGGATGGTCTCCGTGAAGCTGCGGCGCATCCCAGTGCCGTGCATTACGTTTCTTAGCCATAGTGATATTCCTTATCCGTTCCTGTCGCTTACTGAATC
>JBPCYB010000063.1:0-15492 GCA_051007995.1 Woeseiaceae bacterium
CGCGCCCTCGTGCACGAACCGAATACCCTGATCCTTGACGAACCCACGGCCGGCCTCGATATAGCGGGCAGTTTCGACTATTTGCGTCATATCCGGCGACTGGCCCAGGCCGGCCAGAATATTGTCATCGTCACACATCACCTCAATGAGATCCCGCCTGAGGTTGATCGAATAGTGCTGCTAAAGGAAGGCGTCGTTGTGGCTGACGGCAGCAAATCCGAGACATTGAACAGTGATTTGCTCAGCGAAATCTATGCAACACCGGTGCGAGTCGCCGAAATCAATGGCCACTACTTCGCTTACCCCGGCTGATCGGCGACCGGATTCGCAAAACGTGATCTGCTACGATTCTTCGCAGCGAAAAATCACTACTCTTGGACCATGATCGTGCTTATTCGACTCCTCGCAGCCAGCCTGCCGCTTATTGCGCTGCCAGCCCTCGCAGCTGAGCCCGTATCGGCGACAGGCATAACCCGAGTTGGACCCGCCGCGTTTTTTTTCACGATTGCCATAGCGCTGCTACTAACGTTGATCTTTCGCAGCACGGCCAGCCACATTGTTGGCCTGGTAACGAGCTGGCTAGGCTCGATTCGCATCCGCCGCGCGCTTGAACAGCGCAGCCCCGATGTATTGCACGACTTTATCCTGCCCGGCGCTTACGGCGGCCTGACCAAGATTGATCACGCTATATTGACGGCCGGCGGCATTCTTTGCATTCAGACCAAGCATTACAACGGCATCGTGTTTGGTGCTGAAGACGAGGCCCAATGGACCAATGTAGACAGCACGGTCAAGCGTCGCTTTCTCAACCCTCTCATTCAGAACGAAGGCCGCACACGAGCGCTACAGAATGTCCTGCCCGACGTACCGGTCGCCAACCTCGTCGTTTTCACAGGACGTGTCGAATTTCCAACTCCACCACCGAATAATGTTGTGCGAGTCTCGGAACTTGATAGCTACATCGCCAAATTCGTATTCGGCCCCAGCAAAGTCAAAGACTGGGACGCTGCGTGGATGACCGTCAAGTCTGCCGCGCTCACCGACGAAGCTAGCCGCAGAGACCTGCAGGCACAAATCGCTTAAGCGATTGATCTATACTCGGTCGAACGTTCTGCTTCGACGAGCTCACAGACGATGGAAAATCCGGCCGCCCTCGTATCATCGCCGCTAGGCGTTCTCGCAGTGCTCATATTTGTAGCCGCGTTCTTTTTTATGCTCGCGCAACAGACCAAGGCAAAACTTTTTCAGTATCTGCCGCCGTTGTTGTTCATCTATGCAACGCCGGTATTTCTGAATAACTTCGGCGTTATACCGAGTGAGTCGCCAATCTATTCGGGACTCAGTGCATTCGCGCTCCCCGCGTTTATTGTTTTAATGTTGATCAAGGTGAATGTCCCAGCGGTTGTGCGCGTCATGGGCAAAGGCGTGCTCGTTATGCTGATGGGCACTGCGGGCGTGATGGTGGGCGCTGTCGTCGCATACTTCATCGTGCATGGCTCGCTTTCGGAAGACGCATGGAAGGGTTATGGCGCCCTCGCCGGCAGCTGGATCGGCGGCACAGCGAATATGGCCGCTACTGCGGAGATGCTTGGCACCTCACAGGAACAATTTGGCCTGGCGATTATCGCCGACAATGTTATTTACGTTGTCTGGCTGCCGTTACTTCTGATGTCACGTGACTTCGCCGACAAATTTAATAAGTGGGCGCGCGTCCCTGAGGGCCGTATCGCGAGCATGGACGCGGCCGCTCAAGACCACGCTGAAGAAGATCATGCGCCGACAATGCCGCAATACCTGTTCATTTTCGCGATCGCGATTGGCGTGACCTGGATCGCGACCGCCCTGGCACCAGACATTGCCGCCTGGCTCGCTGGTATCAGCAGTGGTCTCGCAACAGCTTTCTCGACCACTACCGTGCGAATATTGCTGGTTACAACAATAGCGCTGCTGCTGTCCACAACCCGGGTTTCCAAACTACCTAACACGACAGCGTTGGGCACGGCATTAATCTACGTGTTCGTGGCCGGTATGGGAGCGCGTGCATCGGTCTCTGGCCTGACCGAAGCGCCGATGTTTGTTTTGGGCGCATTCATCTGGATCTTTGTACATGGCCTGTTCTGCCTGGCGGGCGCGTGGATTTTTCGCGTCGACGTGCATAGTGTGGCCATTGCATCGGCGGCGAACATTGGCGCCGCAGCGTCTGCACCTATTGTCGCCGCACACCATCGGCCAAACCTCGTGCCCGCATCCATCCTTATGGCGCTGCTCGGCTACGCGATGGGCAACTACCTGGCACCGTTAACTGGTCACCTCGCGCGGATGGTCGCGGGTCAGTAAATTGCAGCGATGAATCTCAGCCGCGAACAGATCAATCACTGGGCCAAGCGCACCGCTATCAGCATTGCGGCGCTGGTGGTCGTGCTATCGCTGATCGTAACGGCACTTTGGAACGACCGGCCGTCATTGAGTGCTGTCGAGTGGCCTCCCTATCCGGAATATGAGTCGCAAGCGGATGCCGTTACTGTTATTTGGCTTGGTGTTAGCACGCTTTTGTTTGACGATGGCGATACCCAAATCCTCATTGACGGTTTCTTCTCGCGCCCGTCGATCGCCGATGTGGTATTCGGGGTGGCGGTCGAGAGCGACGTGGCGCGCATAAATTACGTCCTCGATGAATACAAAATGCGTCGCCTGGCGGCGATTATTCCAGTGCATTCTCATTTTGATCACGCCATGGACATCGGTGCAATTGCGAATCGCAGCAGCGCATCAATTCTTGGTTCGTCATCGACAGCGCAGATCGCGCGCGGTGCCGGTGTACCTGAAGATCAAATCGTTGTCGCAGAAAACAATAGTCAGTACAGATTTGGCAACTTCGTTGTCAAATTGATTCGTTCAAACCACGCACCTATTGGTTGGGGCGGTTCGGTACCTTTTGCCGGTCAGATAGACGAACCGCTGCAACAGGCTGCACCCGTGAGCGCCTGGCGAGAGGGTGAAAGTTATTCGGTCGTCATTGAGCATACGCAAGGAACAACTCTGATTCAGGGCAGCGGCGGGTTTCTGCCGGGTACGCTCGACAATGTCGGTGCCGACGTTGTAATGCTCGGAACCTGGGGCCTGGAGAATCTCGGTCGCGCCTACACGGAGCAGTACTGGCTCGCGTCGGTCACATCCACGGGTGCCAAGCGAATAGTTCCGATACATTTCGACGATTACACGCGACCGTTCGGGACGATCGAATTGAGTCCGAGAGTATTAGACAATTTCGTGGATTCCGCAGCTTGGCTCAATGAGATTCGCGAGACCTGGGACAACGACGCTCGTTTGCACCTGCCCGAGTTCGGCAAGCGAATCGTACTCTACCCGCCTGCCGCGCCCGAAGCCTGAGCGAAATTCAACTCAGCACCAAGCTCAGCGAGCGATTTGCGGCCCGCAATCAGCAGTTCTTTGTCGGACTTCGGCAAATTCTTAACCTGGTACTCAGCTCTCGATGCCGCGCTGCGGTCCCCGACTGGCAGCTCGAACGCGAGCTTTAGCGGACCACGACCGCGCAGGTATTTAGCGCCACGTGGACCAGCTTTGTGTTCCTTGAATCGCCGCGCAACATCCGTCGCGATTCCCGTATACAGGCTGCCATCTGCACAACGAATGATGTACAGACTGTATTTCGCAGTGCTCATGCGCCTGCTGCAGGCGTGTTACGTGTAGGTCGCGGTTGTAGATCTCCACCACAATTCGGACATGTGCCAGCCAACACACCTTCAACGCAGTCGCGACAAAAAGTGCACTCGTAAGAGCAGATCATTGCAGCATCAGAGTCGTGTGGCAGAGCCCGACCACATTTTTCGCAATTTGCTTTTAGCTCGAGCATGCGCGACCGCGCCCGTCGTCAGGCATGACCGCCTGAAAGCGTGTCGCCCAGCACGCGAAATGCGCCGCGCTCGATGCTCGTGCCGTTTTCCGGAGTATCTGCATACGTCAGCACGATTTGCGTTGCGCCATCGAGCTCGGCCGCCGCTTCGTGCAACTTCAATGTGAGCGTGTTGCCCATCAATTCGGCTTCCCGAATTAGATTGTGTCCACCGAATTGGTTTTCGTTGATCTCGATATACATCGACTCATCAAAATCGTCTTCTATGGTCCGCATCAACAGTAAGTAGTCGTTGATATCGCCTTCGGTCGTAGTCTTGGCAAAAAACAACATGGTTGCGTTGTCGCGTACATCGAATGCGACCGTATCGTAGTGGCGGCTGTCGGACATTTCGTACCCTTTGATAGGTTTGTAACACCCAGTTTACGCGATCGGCCTGCTTGCCGCGACCTGAAGCATCAGTTACGGTCATTCGCCATGATCAAAAATCTGACGAGTAGCGCAACGTCGGCCCGCACTATCGGGATTTTCGCGTTCGCTGTAATTGCGATCGCGGCCGTATTTCTGCTGGTCGAGCCTATACCGCAAGATCCCACCTATCATGCGTTCAGTGATACGCGTTCGCTGTTTGGCACCGCGAATTTCTGGAACGTCGCTTCGAACTTCCCATTCTTGCTCGTCGGTGCTGCCGGGCTCTATTACGTCTATCGTTTTTCCGGGCAGGTATGTGTGAGTGGTATGGAGACGGCCTACGTCGTGTTTTTCGTTGGCATTTTCCTGACAGCCTTTGGCTCTGCTTACTATCACCTCGCGCCGGGCAACGAGACCCTGGTCTGGGACCGGCTGCCGATGACAATCGGTTTTGCCGGCCTAGTAGCGATCATTGTTGGCGAATTCGTATCTGCGCGCATAGCAAGACTGCTGCTCGTACCGCTGCTCTTGGTGGGATTCGCTTCGGTCGAGTACTGGGCCTGGACTGAGGCACGTGGTGCTGGCGATTTGCGGCCATATGCGCTTGTGCAATTCCTGCCGATGATGCTGATCCCAATTGTGTTGCTGAGCTACAAGCCCGTCATTGGCCACACGCGCTATTTCTGGTGGATGATCGGCTTCTATTTTCTTGCCAAATTGTTTGAGTTTTTCGACGCTGAAGTATTCGACGTCGGGCATGTAATCAGCGGCCACTCAATCAAGCATGTTGCTGCGGCGATGACGCCGGCTGTGTTTCTTTACGCGCTGACCAGGCGCAGGTAACATGCGCCGCCTACCCGCTAGGCAGTGATGGCAATGACGAACGCAAAACGTATCGATGGCAAGGAAATGGCCGCAGCTTTGTCTGCGAAGATTACGCAGGACACGGCTAGTCTTTTACAGGATCACGACCTGGTTCCGGGTCTCGCGGTCGTTATCGTCGGCGAGGATCCGGCCAGTCAGGTATATGTGCGAAACAAGAAGCGTACCGCTGAAGCCTGCGGATTCAACTCGGTGCAACATACGCTCGCAGAAGATGCAACGCAGGATGCGGTACTGGGCCTTATTGACGAGCTCAATAGCGACGACAGCATTCACGGCATCCTGGTGCAATTACCGCTGCCATCGCATCTGGACGAACAACTCGTAACCCAGGCCGTATCACCATCGAAAGACGTTGACGGATTTCATTTCATCAATATTGGCAAGTTGACGTCGGGAAATACCGCTGATGCGTTTGTCCCATGTACGCCGGCCGGTTGCATGCTGATGATCGAGTCGCAAATCGGCGCAGACTTGTCGGGACTCAATGCCGTTGTTATCGGGCGCTCTAACATCGTCGGCAAACCGATGGCTAGTTTGCTACTGCAAGCGAACGCGACCGTTACGGTGACACATAGCCGCACCAAAGATCTTGCCGATGTCGTGCGCACTGCTGACATTGTCATCGCGGCCGTAGGGCGCCCTAATATGGTGACTGGCGAGTGGGTCAAACCCGGCGCTGTGGTTATCGATGTTGGCATTAATCGAATTGACGTGACGGTCGACGGCGAAACCAAGTCAAAATTGACGGGCGATGTTGACTACGATTCGGTCTGCGAAGTCGCAGCGGCGGCCACACCGGTGCCAGGCGGCGTCGGTCCGATGACTATCGCAATGCTGATGGCCAATACCTTGCGGGCGGCGCGCCTCGCGTCAGGGCTCGGCGGCTAGTTCTTCACTCGGGTCGGTAATCGCGACCGGATCGAGCAGGAAACGAAACGTTCGACAGGTTTTGATGCCTGACATTTTCTTGTCGGCAGGCAATGGCATGTAGCTCGATGCACGGACCGCCAGTATCGCCGGCTTCTCGAAAACTCTATTGCTGCTGGTCCGAACCGCAATTCGCGACGTTCGCCCTTCGCGGTCAACATTGAAGCAAACCTCGACCTTGCCCTGCAGGCGTTGTTCCAGAGCTCGTTCCGGATAGACAGGCACGACGGTCTGCAATGGTTGTCGTTCGTCCAAATGATGCGGCACAAGATCGGCATCACTTTCCTGGGCGAAAACGGCGGCGGCCGCAAGCAGAGCGCTTATGGCGAGACTTAAGCGCAATCTATTCATCATCGACCGGCGCACGACGATCGTCGATGACAATATTGGGAGATACAGGATTGGTCGCATCACGGTACATCTTGCGAACAGCTTTCAGTTTATTTGCGTTGGGACTGATCGCTTCGCCTTTCAACAAATCCTGATGTGCTTCCTCGAGACGACGCAGCTTGACGTAAATCAACGCCCGATTGCTGTAGGAGCGCCAGTTTTTGTCGTCTTCATCCAGAACTTCATTGCAATACTGTAAAGCAACCTGGTACTGCTCGAGCAGAGCGTAACCCGCGCACAGATTCGATTTCGCTGTCTGTCGTTCTTTCGCGCCCCTGGATTGTTTTAGGCCAAGCAACGTCAGGCGCACACCTTCCGCTGCCTCTCCCGCCCTGAGCGCATTTGCGCCGTCCTGCAAGGGAACGTTGCTCGGGCCCAGAACGGTCTTGTTACCTTGCGCGTCGACATTTGGCGCCCACAAACCAATGCAACCGACACTGACCGCGCAAAACGCGACTATGCCGGCCAGGGATTTCACAGATGTTCTGTGAAGTGTTCGATCGTTCGCCGCCACGCCAGGCTGGCCGCGTCTTCGTCATAGCGCGGCGTTGTATCGTTGTGAAATCCGTGATTGGCGTCTTTGTAGGTGAATTCGGTGTAGTCATTTCCAGACTCGTCCAGCGCTTCCCTGAAAGCGGGCCAGCTTGCGTTGACCCGCTCATCAAGCCCACCATGATGCAGCATTAGCGGCGCTTTGATGGCAGCTGCTTCTTCGGGTGCCGGGTGACGACCGTAGAAAGGCACGCTGGCACCCAGGTCGGGAATACGCACAGCAAGGCGTTGCACCATACCGCCACCAAAACAAAAACCAACTGCCCCCACACTGCCGGTGCAATCGGGGTGCTGTTGCAGGAAGCCGACCGCAGCGACAAAGTCCTCGACCATCTCGTCGGAGTCGCGCTGGCGTTGCAATACTCTGCCCTCGTCGTCATTTCCCGGGTACCCACCGAGTGGCCAGAGCGCATCCGGCGCAAAGGCGATGAAACCTGCTACCGCCAACCTGCGTGCGACGTCCTCAATGTACGGGTTTAAGCCGCGGTTCTCATGCACAACAACGACACCGGGCAATTTGTGCTCATGTACCGCAGGCCGCGCGTAATAACCACGCATTTCGCCGGCGCCTTTCGGCGATGCGTATTTCTTATAGTCCGTTGTAATCGACTTGTCGTCCGGACTCACCTGTTGGGCGAGCGCATAGTTCGGACTCAGGCTTGCAAAGACAGTTGCCGCCGATACACCGGCAGCAGTGAACGCCGCTGCCTTGTCGATGAATTGGCGACGACTCAGGGTGCCGTGTACGTAGCCATCAAACAAGTTGAGGATGCGCTGATCGTAATCAGAACTCTTAGCCACTGATATAGCTCTCCAGTTGCTGAATTTCTTCCTGTTGATCGGCAATGATCGCCTCCACCAGGTCTCCGATCGAGATCATACCGACGACCGTATCGTCGTCGACAACCGGAAGGTGACGAATTTTGCGCTCAGTCATGACACCCATACAATGGTTGACGGTTTCCGCACCGGATGCTGTCAGAACATCTGCCGTCATGATATCTGCGACTGGCGTCGTGTCGGAGGCGCGACCCTTGACGATGACTTTGCGTGCGTAGTCGCGTTCGGACATGATGCCGAGCAATTGGCCGCCATCCATGACCACGACGGCGCCAATATTCTTCTCGGCCATGACACGGATCGCATCCAGAACGGAGTCGCCCGGTTTAACCGCGATAATGCTCCGCCCTTTTCGGTCCAACAGGTGCTTAACTAGCTTCACGGTGACTCCCCTTAAAAGTCTGCGTTAATTTTATTCTAGCAGCACGCGCCGCGTACGCGCAGCGCGCCGCCGCGCTTGCCAAAAAGGGGATAATTATCAGTTAGTTACTAGATTAGTCGTCGTGACGAACGGAACCGCGCACGTCGGCAATTCGTACCGACCCACTGCCATCGTCGACGATCTCGAGATCCTGTTCGACGTTCTTGACGTCAATGCTCCCGGAGCCGTCGTCGATCGTCACCGTGCCGCCAACATCGCGAATACTGATATCGCCTGAACCATCATCGACCATGACGTCACCCGTCACACCCGCAATTTCGATACTGCCCGAGCCATCATCGATCGCTACACTGGCAACGCCAATGACGGTAACAGGACCGGAGCCATCATCAATGAAAATTTCCAGTCCTTGCGGCACTCGCACTTCGAGGTCTACTGCCGCATTGTAGTTATGCCAAAACTTGCTATCAAAATAGCTATTGAGTATTGCCTTGCTGCGCTTGCTTTCGAGATTCAGAACCAGATTTTTGGCGATTAGTTCGCGCGCATCGTCATCATCGTCATCGACGCGAATCGTTGCTATAACATTGATTTCGGTCGCATCGGTAACACCGTTGACGACAATTTCGCCGGCACCAGCGTCAATTTCAAACAAATCTACGCCGTCGGCTGAAACCGCGAGGTCCCGGCTTTCTGTATATCCGTTCCACGCGGCGTTCGACAAAGTGGCCACGAACATCGCCATTACAATTAAGCTACGCATCGCTTTCTTCCTGCAATTATTGGGCACTGTATAAGTTAGACGCCTGTAATGACATTTTGGTTGCAATGGCAGCTCAGTTATTTGCTACTCGAAATGCCTCGAGACGCGGTTTCAGCTCACGAGACGAATACCATCGCCCGCGTAACATGACGCCATGTACGCGCCGCGTATTGCTGATGTCGATCAGCGGATTCGCATCGAGCAATATCAGGTCGGCGTCACGGCCGACCTCGACGGCACCCGTATTAGTACCCAGAAATTCGGCAACAGCCGTGGTTCCTGTGGCCAGTGCTTCGAAAGGCGTCAATCCGGATTCGACCAAGAAATGCAGCTCATGATGTAGCGAAAAACCCGGCACATTGAATACCTGTGGTGCGTCCGAACCCAACAACAATCCCGCGCCCGAAACATGCAGCGCCATGATGAGCTTGCGTCGCAACTGGATAGCCTTGCTCGCAAGATCGGCACTGAAACCGCGCTCGTTCTCTTGCCGCTCTTTCGCTCGCACCCATTGCTGCACGGTCGCTTGTGGCATATAACGCATCTCGGGGCGACGGCTCAGCTCACTGGCGCTTACCGTGGACACGCGATGCTCAAAAAGCGACTCAGTCGGCACATTCCAGGTACCGGCCGCAGCCGTTCTGGTCGCAATATCCGCGATGCGCTCTTCCAACAATTGATCTGCAAGCATGACATCGAAAAAGCCGCCATAACCGCCCGACGCGTCTGTGTCCGCCGGCATTAGGGCGGCAAGATAGCCATCCAGGTGATCGATTGACGCCATCCCTGCGGCCAACGCGTTATCGATACCGACTGCAACCGGAACATGACCGGCGAATGGTATGCCGAGTTCGTTTGCTGCATCCGCAATCGCTGTATATTCATCCGCATCAAGGCCCGGGTGAATCTTGAGGAAGTCATACCCGGCTGCGTGCTGCGATCTGACTTGGCGCGCGCCGTCCGCCGCACCACTGACCGAATCACCATTCAGTGATGGCCCGGACGTAATCAACCGCGGTCCGAAGACATCACCATTCAGAAGAGCCGCGCGAAGCTGCAGATGCGACTGCCTACCCAACATGCCACGCACGGTCGTCACGCCATTGGCTGCAAACAACGTCAACACTCTATCCAGGTCCTGTGATCCTGCATCCGGCACATGAGCGTGCATTTCTGCAAGCCCCGGCAGTAGAAATCGGTCGGTGCCGTCGACGATGTCAGCATCACCTGGCAGCGGCGTCGAATCTACCGGCCCTATTGTAGTGATGATGCCGTCATCCACGATGACGGTCTGACCGCTCAAGACACGATCTTCAGTCATTGGCACCACGTTGACGTTGATAAATGCAGTCGGCGCTGCAAATGCCTCGCTAACAGGAAACGCCACCACAAACAGTGTTATCGCAACGGTATTAGTCAGTTTCTTCATAGTCATTCTTGTCACCGATTTGTGTCTAAGACAGTCACGGGCACAGAAAATTACAGAATTTTGTCGATAACCTGTTGACTGACGTTGCCGCCACAGATAATCACGGCAACATTGCGGCCGGCTACGACGTCTTTGCACTTAGCCAGGGCCGCCAACGCGACGCCGGCTGCGCCCTCGATTGCCTCATCATGAGCTGCCAGGTAGTCGCGCATTGCGGCTGCGATCTCCGCCTCACTAACCAGTACGAATTCATCGATCAACTGCTCGCAGAGCTCGAACGTTATCGCTTGTGCTTCGATCCCACCTGCTGTCCCGTCTGAAAGCGTTGGCTCACTCGGCAAGTCGAGAATTTCGCCGGCCTCGACCGACTTGGCCATTACTGCAGACGCCTCAGGCTGGCAGCCGAAAACTTTGATGTCTGGATTGTGGGCCTTCAATACGCTGGCAACACCGCTGATCAGGCCGCCACCACCAACCGCAATAAATACGGCATCGATATCGGGTAACTGCTCGACTATTTCAACTCCACAGCTACCCTGGCCCGCAACTACCTGCTTATCATTGTAAGGAGACAGGTAGTACATATTGTTTTGTTCTGAGTATTCGCGTGCGTGTTGTTCTGTATCCAGACCGTCAGTACCAAAGAACTGCACGTTGCCGTCATAACTTCGGATCGCATCGACTTTGGCTGGCGACGTTTGCTCTGGCACGAAAATCACGCCGTTCGTACCCAGCTTCTGCATGGCGCAGGCAACGGCGGCGCCATGATTGCCGCTCGACGCAGCTACACAGCCGCGGGCGCGTTGTTCCGGCGTCAGTGTCATCAGCCGGTTGCTAGCACCACGAAACTTGAACGACCCGGTTGTCTGCTGGTTTTCGAGCTTCAGGTAGACATTCGCTCCCGTTGCAGCCGAAAAATGCCCCGATTTCTTTAGCTCCGTGCGCTGGATCATGTCTGCGATGCGAGCACTTGCAGCGGTGGCCTCTGAAACTACGTCATCGATTGAATAGGTCATCTGTGGAGCTTGCGTCAGTACACGGTCACTGACAAGTCACAAAGCGGGCGAACACTTGCCAGGAGGACTTAACAATAAGCTTTTTCAATGTGTCGCAGTTCGTTGACAGTCTTCTAAAGGCTGTGCAACGATGCTTGCTCGTATGACAAGGGCACACCTGTTGAAAAACAGGGTCGCAAAGCCACCGATCTAAGGGGATGAGCCAGGGAGGTTCGACCTACGATAGCGGGGCCACCGACACGAACGATTGCGTGCTGTCCTGGCCGCAATTTCTCGCTCTGTGACTTTGGCATTCTCGAAACGCTTTGCTGGAGACATGGATGCCTGCAACAAATCTGCGCAAGACCGGAACTTATCGTAGTCCCAAACACTCTGGACCGGCTCATTTGCGGCCGACCACCCTCAATGATCTCAAACGCTTTCTCGAACCTGATTCCAATACGGAGCTGCCGATCCGGCCGCTTGGCGCAGGCACTTCGGCGACTGATTGCAATGAGACCATCGCCGGAACAATCCTGCACATGTCTGGCCTCGATCGCGTCATCCGTGTGGACACTTACAACCACACGGTGACCGTTGAAGCCGGACTGAAACTCGAAACGCTGGTAAGCACGCTGGCCGAAGACGGCATGGAGTTGATTGGCGGTTACGAATTGCAAGGCCGGACGGTCGGTGGCGCAGTCGCCGCACCGTGTTTTGGTCCCTGCATCGGCGACTCAGGCAGCTATTTCTCGAGTCATGTCATCGGAATGAAGGTCATCACGGCAGGTGGCAAGATTATGACGATCGACGCTTCGCAAGAGCATCTGCTGGCCGCGTTTCGTATGAGCTTCGGTTTGCTTGGCGTCATTTATGAAGTCACATTGCGCGTTCGGCCAATTCGCACTTTCGTTGCGAGCCATCGTCGCGTCACGATCGACAAATTTGCATCCATCGTCGATACGCTTGCGCTCAGTGACGTTGGTTTCAAGTTTTACCTGATGCCCTACCGGGATCGTGTGTATCTGGACTTGCGTCGCTACGACACGGATCCAGGCAACACCTATTCAACGCCTTGGAAAATTAAAGACTGGGGCGAAAGCACAGTAATGCCGCACGTCTTTAAATCCTTGAATCGCATCGTCCCGATTGACTCGGTTAAATATCGGCTCATCGACAGCATCAGCGAAGCAACACAGGGTCTGGTCAATTCGCGGCTCGTGCAGACTGGCACCAATGCCGCGTCGCAATCCAGTCAGCGCAAGAAGAGTCGCAAAACGTTTTACTCGACCTGGTGTTTTCCGGCGGCGAATTTTTCAATGATCGCTCTGGCTTACAAAGAATTCTGCGAGACGACCCTTGAACATTCGCAATACCGCTGCGACTTGCCGGCCGCTGGTTTCTGTCTGAGTCAGGACGCGAGTGCGCCGTTGTCGCCGTCATTTGACGAGACCATGATCGCGTTGACTACAGCCTCGACGCAATCAAAGGGCTGGGACGATTTTGTCATCGACCTTGCAGAATTTGCCGAGAAATGGGGCGGCATGCCCGTTATCAGCCAATCTCGAGCACTGCGCGCGGAGAATGTCATCCAGACCTACGCCAATCGACTCGACTTCTTTCGCCGCACACGCCGCCAGCTGGACCCGCAGAACCGCTTTCTTAGTCCGTTTTTAGCCCAGTTCGCGCAATAGTCTTTCGCGCGGCGCCAAGCAGCAAAAGGATCGTCAGCCAGCCGAGTGAACCACCGCCGTGATCATGGACTACAACGGTCCCGGGTTCATCAAATGGCGTATCTCGATTTGAATCCTCAAGCGGCAAGAACGCCAGTTCCGACGTATCGACGGGCCCGTAGCTCGCGAGGAAGGAATCATCATAAGCGTCAAACAATTCGATCAGCAAATCGTAACTTCCTGTTGGATAGCCAGACACGAGCTCGGTCACAATGACATATTCGTCTTCCGCAGCTGAGCCGAACAACGTGAAGTTGTCTGTCGCTGTGTACTCATTCCACGGTCCATCGTAAAGACTCAGGTACACGACGGCGTAAACGTCGGCTTCGACGTAGATCGTATCTGCGTCAAACAGCAGGTCAATGCCGTGAAAATGTCCGTCGTTATCGTGATCATTAAATAAGACAACGTCGGCGCTGTAGAACCAAAAATCGTTACTGGCTGTGGCACCGCTTGAAAGACTCGACTGGCGGGAGCTGGTTGCTGATTTTGTAGCCGATGGCTTAGTTGCCTGTCGATTGCCGTCGATGACCAAAGCGTCAAACTCGTCTTTAGTTACTTTTCCCGGTACCCCGCGATCACGCTCTGCTTTCGTGGATTGCGTGCTTACCGATTGTCGCGTCTCGTCCGGCGCGGCAATTACAGTGGTCGCTGCGATGCTCAAGAGCAGCATCGTTGCGACGATGAATGGAATGCGTATGTGTTTTGCGGCTGTCATGGCCTGTCCCTCAATTCCTGCTTGTCGAGGACCATTTAACGACTGTCACGCTGAACTAATGCTGAACTTGCAGGTACTTGTTTGTACGTGGCGAACATGTTCAGCTGACGTTCATTTTCACCGCCCTGTTTCTATGAGCTCAGAAATCAAACAAGATGCAACTGGCAAAGCGATTGCCTTCCTGATGCTTGGCGTCACCGGCGGCCTCGGTCTGGATCTGTGCGCGAAAGCAATATTGGCCACCTTCACGCTTGAGCAGTTTGTATTTCTACGCAGCCTCATTGGCCTTCTTGTCTTTTTGCTACTGGCCAAACAGTTTGGTGGCGCAGACAGCCTGAAGACGAAGCGTTGGGGCTGGCATTTACTGCGCACGTTTTTTGCTATCGGCGCGATGTTCGGTTTTTTCTACGGCCTGTCACGTATGCCGTTAGTCGACGCACTGACGCTTGGTTTCACGGCACCGTTGATGGTCACCGCGTTGTCGGTTCCAATGCTGGGCGAGCAGGTCGGCTGGCGACGTTGGACTGCCGTCAGCATCGGCTTTATCGGTGTCTTGATCATCCTTAGACCCGGGGCACAGACGATCGAATTCGCTCACTTGGCTGTATTGCTCGCGGCATTCTGCTATGCCTGCCTCGCAATCACAGCGCGCAAGCTGGCGACGACAGAGACCAGTTATTCGCTATCGGTGTATGTCGTGACAGGACCGATGCTAATTTCAATTGGCTTGCTGGGTCGCGGCAGTTGGCAAACTCCTGACCTGAACGGTTGGCTGTTATTTCTTCTCGCCGGCTTATGTTCTGTTATTGCCTGGATCGGCATCATTGGCGGTTATCGACGTGCATCGCCCGCCATGTTGTCGCCGTTTGAATATACGGCGCTGGTTGGCGGCGCTATTGCGGGCTATTTGATCTGGGATGAGGTCCCCGACCGCTGGGTCATTGTCGGGGCAACAGTGATTATTGCCTCGGGCCTGTTCGTGGTTTACCGGGAGTTCGGCAGCTCGATATCGAGTCGCTACTTGCGTGTTTTGACAACCAGTAGCGCAGCCGCGCTACGACACCGTGCTAGTCGACGTCGCCAGCAACAAGACCCGCAATCTGGGCCGGAGTAGCATTGAGCGCTTCAACCGTGCGGTTGAAGAAATCAACTTCCAGTGGACTGACACTGCTGTCACTGCGAAATACGTCGGTTAACGCATGCACGACATCCGCTCGATCCTGATCGCGCAGCTTCTTGCGAATGCTGCTCAGGTATTTGCGTAGATTTGCCTCAGCGTAGAGTTCCGAGCGTGCCGCAATTCGAACGTCTGCGGCGCTGAAGTCCTCGCCCGTATGAGCCTTTAAGATCTCGCGGATCCGGTCCACCTCGACGGTCTGAATATTGATGTCAGCGTCAGCAGCCCGAGCCAGGGTCATGAGTAACACCTCTTTTCGCAACTCGTCCTGCTCGCCGTCACTAAGCTCGGAGCCGCCAAAGATTTTCAAAACGTTTTTCAGATCTGCGATTGCCATTCTGGTCTCTCTTGTCGTTATTGTGTGTTGGTACCGAGTCGAAGTATACACGGCAAATGTAGCTGGAATACCGGGCTCT
>JBPCYB010000064.1:0-48710 GCA_051007995.1 Woeseiaceae bacterium
CAAAGTATCTTGAATGAGCTCAGGAATACTGTCGTCGTCGTCCGTAGCTACGGGTGGCTCAGGATCCGGCGCAGGTGCGGCTATAGCGACTGGCTCTGGCTCCGACTGGAGTTCAGGCTCGGGCTCCGGCTCGGGCTCCGGCTCGGGCTCCGGCTCGGGCTCCGGCTCAGGCTCGGGCTCAGGCGCGGGCGCTGCGGGCTCTGGAGCAGCAATTGCGATTGGCTCAGGTTCTGGGGCCGCGGCAGCCTCGAGGGAGTCCGCCTTTTCTATCGCGGCTTCGATATCAGCGACGCTATGAGCGACGGTCAGACCGAATTCCTCGGATGCGACTCGCTCTATCAACTTAGGGGTAATCTTCTTTTCGCCTTGTTCGGCAGCGATAGTCAGCGCCGATTCAACGAGATTATTGACGACACGCGGCAATCCGTCGCTGAGTCGATGTAATGCCTGCACGCTGCCGTCTGCGAATACCGCGTCAAATTTTCCACCGGCCACTCGGAAGTTGTGCTTGAGATAGCCGAGTAGTTCTGCCTCGCTCTGCGCCGCTATGACCTGACGGGAGCGGACGCGTTGCTTAATACGGCCCATTTTCGGATCGCGTAAGAGGTCGCTGAGACTGTCGTCCCCGAGCAAGACCAGATTGGCACCGTTCGAAACACCCGCGTCGGCTGCAGTCAGGGCCTCAAGCTCTGACAGTGCGTCAAATCCGACCCGGGTCGCGTCCTCTACGAGGATCATGATCCGCATGTTCTGTTGGGAGGCCTGATGCAACAAGCGCCTGAAAGTGGCAAATCGATGTACCGTGCTCTTGGGCAATTGACGGGCACCCATACCAGCCAGGAGCAGTTCCAGCACTTCGTCGTGTCCGAACTGCATACGGCCAATCGTGATAATGCCTCGATTGTCGCCAATGCTATCCAATGCGCGCTTGGCGATTGTCGTCTTGCCCGAACCGACCGGACCAGACACACATACGATCGCGTCCTCGGTCGTGAGGGCTTTCTGCAAGCCCGCAATTGCCGTGGCGACCTGGGGAGCAACAAACACGTCAGATCCAGCGGCATTAGCCGCGAACGGGCGCTTGCTCAGACCGAAATGCTTCTCGTACATCGTCATCAGAAGCAGTTTGGGGCCAAAGACGCCCGAATTCATGGAGTTAAGTCACAAAAAAGCGTTTTTATGTCATTTGGGTGGGTATTGGAACAAAGCCCTGTTTTTGAACTCCAAAACCCCTCAGACTAGCGGGCTGCAGCATATTTTCCGAGGAATTAACGAATGAAGCGCAAATCCAAGCGCATTTTGCTGGTTGTTGGGATTTTCGTCGGTGCAATCGGACTCATGATGGCACTCGGCGCAATGAGACCGGAGCCACCGAAAAAGGACCTTGAGAACCTGGATCTTCTGGTCGATGTATACGACCTGGGAGTTTCAACTGAAAATTTCAAGATTCAGACGCAGGGAACCGTCAAACCCAGAACCCAAACCATTCTGAGTTCCGAGGTCTCGGGCTCGATCGTCAGCATCTCGCCAAAGTTTACCGCTGGCGGTGTGTTTCAGAAGGGCGAGGTGCTGATGCGCATCGATCCTACGAACTACATCGTGGCAGTCGACAAGGCCGAAGCGCTGGTAAGACAGCGTCAGATTGAATATGACGGCGCAGTAAAACTTCGCAGTCAGGGATACCGAGCGGAATCGGAACTTGCGTCAGCCGCGGCCGCGCTCGCGTCAGCGAAGGCCGAATCAGTCGGTGCGAAACGAAATCTCGAACGCACTTATATCCAGGTTCCCTACGAAGGCATGGTGCAATCCAAGGATTCGGACCTCGGTCAATTCGTGAATCCGGGCACACAATTGGGCATCACATTTGCAACTGATTTCGCCGAAATTCGTTTGCCGTTGACTGATCAGGATCTCGCGTTTGTTGAGGTGCCGAGCACCGTTGAAATTACGCAAACAGGTGGTGCGGAAGGGCCGCTTGTCAAACTCAGCGCAATTCAGAAAGGGCGACTTACTGAATGGGCTGCGCAAATTGTGCGCTCAGAAGGGGTGGTCGACGAGCGAAGCCGTGTGACTTACGTTGTTGCTCACGTCGTTGATCCGTATCAGCTGCACGGCCAGGGTACACCGCTGCCGTTCGGAACATTCGTTTCAGCGCAAATTTCAGGGTCGAACGCCATCGACGTTATTCGCGTGCCACGCAGCGCATTGCGCGGTTCGGATCAGCTCCTGTTCATTGATAACGAAGATAAAATCGAAATCCGATCGGTTGATATTCTACGCTCTGATGCTCAGTTCGCGTATCTCGTGGGCGGCGCATCCGCCGGTGAGCGAATAACAACGACTGCGATAGAGGCTCCGACTAACGGAATGTCGGTTCGCACTGAATCTTCGCGCGTTGAGAGCAATGAATCATCGTCGGATAACAAAGCAGTCGCAGCAATTATTGACGAGGAATAGGAATGCAAAGCTCTGTCAAGTCCAGCCAAAAGGGGCTCATCGCCTGGTTCGCAAGCAATCACGTTGCGGCCAACCTATTGATGCTGTTTATCATCGTTGCTGGTTTGATTTCGTCTTTCTCCATCCGTAAGCAAACGACGCCCGACTTTGAACTTAACTTGATTCAGGTTCGGGTTCCGTATCTTGGGGCGGCGCCTCAGGAAGTGGAAGAAGGTGTTGTCATAAAAGTTGAGGAGGCAGTGCAAGATGTCTCCGGAATTTCCGATATTTGGTCGCGGTCTAGCGAAGGAAGCGGCTCAGTCACGATCGATGTTTCTCAAGACGCCGATATCAACGAAGTTCTTACCGAGGTAAAAACGCGTGTCGACGCAATTTCGACGTTTCCTGCGCTTACCGAAAAGCCGGTGATTTATAAGGTGGAACCAAAACTCCCGGTCATTTTCGTAGCGATTCACGGCGACCTTGACGCGTATTCGAGAAAACTGATTGCCCAAGATGTTCGGGATGACTTGTTGTCGTTGCCGGAGATCAGTGAAATCGAGTTTTACGGCGACCGCGCATTCGAAATTAGCATTGAAGTCTCCGAACATGTGTTGCGTCAATACTCGCTGACAATGTCGGAAATATCGCAAGCGATTCGAAATTCATCGGTCGATATGCCGGGTGGAACCATCAAAACCGCAGGCGGAGATATTCTGCTTCGAACCGAAGGGCAGGTTTATACCGGAACGCAGTTTGCCGATATTGTTCTGCGAACGTTTTCGGATGGTACGCGCCTCACACTGGGTGATATCGCGAACATTGAGGACGGGTTTGTTGAGACACAATCGTTTGGACGTTTTGATGGAGAACCCACTGCGACGCTAAATGTTCTCGCCAGCGGTCAACAAAACGAACTCAAGACGGCAGCTGTGGTTAAGAAGTATGTCGAGGAGAAACGCGAGACGCTCCCGGTCGGAGTTGAGATGGACCTGTGGGTGGATCGGTCACAATACTTGACCGATCGCCTCGATATGATGGTGAAGAACATGTGGCAAGGTGCGTTGCTCGTATTCCTGGTCCTTTCGCTGTTTCTACGCATGAAAGTTGCTAGCTGGGTGATTATCGGTATTCCAATCACTTTCCTCGGCGCGCTGTTCCTGATGCCGCACGGTCCATGGCCCGTGACGATCAACATGATCAGTCTTTTCGGCTTTATTCTCGTTCTGGGCATAGTTGTTGATGACGCGATCATTATTGGCGAGAGCATCTATACGAATATTCGTCAGGAAGGACATACGATCGACAACGTCGTCATAGGTGCTCGAAAGGTCGCCGTGCCAGCGACATTCGGTGTATTGACGACGATTGCGGCGTTCGCCCCGATGTTATTTGTCGGCGGTCAGGCCGGGCCGTTTTTTGAAGCTATGGCGATGGTAGTCATTCTCTGCCTGATATTCTCATTAGTTGAATCAAAGCTGATTCTCCCTGCGCACCTGGTGCACGCGAAGATCAAACCGGTTGACGAAGAGGATCTGTTTAATCCGCAACGCAAGATCGGTTCGCTGGAAAAGATTCCGCGATTTTTTCAGAAAATCCAACGTCACACCCAACACGGATTGCATCGATTGATTCATGACCGATATCGTCCGTTGCTCGAGAAGGCGATCGACAATTCGGGCGTTACGGTATCGATATTTCTCGCTGTTCTGATTGTGACGGTTGGTGTCATGAATGGCGGAATGGTCAGGACGGTGTTGTTTCCAGAGGTTCCTGGGGATTTCATCAGGATGGACCTAAGAATGGAAAGTGGATCTGCGCCGGAAGCGCGCAATGCTGCGCTGAATCACATTGAGGGTGCCTTGCTCAGTCTCAACGACGAATACAACGCCGAGAATCCGGATTTGCCGCCAATGATCAACCATATCGGGTCGTTCAGCAACGGCGACACTGGTGCGCAGGCTTGGGCAGAACTACCGATGGTGGCCGGCCGTCCGCTGGAAGTATCTGACGTCACAAACATGTGGCGTGAACGCGTTGATGAGCTGCCAGGGGTAAAGGAGTTGACGTTTGCAGACGGCGACAAACTTGGCGGTGGCGCTCCTTTGAGTTTCCGCTTGAGCGGCGACAACTACGAAGGGCTGGAGGCAGCTTCCAAAGAGTTGGAAGACCATCTCGCGACTTATGGAGGCGTGTTCGACATTCGCAGTTCGGCTGAAAGCGGCGCCCAGGAAATAAAATTGACTATCAAACCCGAAGCCGAGGCGCTGGGATTGACGATGGCTTCGCTGGGACGTCAGGTTCGCCAGGCTTTCTACGGCGAAGAAGCTCAGAGAATTCAGCGCGGCAAAGATGAGCTGCGGGTCATGGTGCGTTATCCACAGGAAGATCGACGCTCTATCTCAAATCTCGAGAATATGCGAATACGAACACCGAGCGGCGACGAAGTACCGTTTGAATCAGTGGCAGACTTGTCTTTCGGACAAAGTTATTCATCGATCCAACGATTAAACCGTGCGCGTACAATTACTGTGTCGGCGGATATTGATCCTGAAATAGCTGAGCCTGGCAAGATTGCCACGGAAATTTCGGAGGAATACGTTCCGATTTTGTTGTCACGATACTCGGGTGTGGACTATGGACTGGAAGGTAGCAGCAAGGAAGAACAGGAATTCTTCGGCAACCTGGCCATTGCATCTGTTGCGGCGCTATTCTTGATCTATGCGCTGATCGCGATTCCATTGCATTCCTACGGTCAACCACTGGTCATCATGTCGGTGATCCCATTTGGCATGGTCGGAGCGGTCATCGGCCACCTGGTTATGGGCAAAGCATTGAGCATGTTCTCTCTGTTCGGCTTTGTCGCCCTGTCCGGGGTTGTCGTCAACGACAGTCTGATCATGGTCGACTTCATCAACAAGGCGAGGGCGGCCGGAGTTCCTTTAAAACGAGCGGTCATCGAGTCAGGAACGCAACGGTTCCGGGCAATTGTATTGACTTCGTTTACGACTGCGGCCGGTTTGATGCCGATTATGCTGGAGAGTAGCGTGCAGGCTCAGTACGTAATCCCAATGGCGATTAGCCTGAGCTTCGGAATCTTGTTCGCAACGTTCATAACCCTGTTTCTTGTACCCGCTTTGTACGTCTTGATGCGCGGATTCAAAATGTGGATTCTTGATCGCGAAGATCCGGTGCCGACTCAAGACGCACCGATCTACTCGGCGAGCGAATAAAAAAGGGGCAGAGCCGCAAAGCTCTGCCCCTGATTTTTCTTACAACGCAATTACTTGTTGGCTTTGCGTTCCTGAGCTTCCTTGATGACCTCGTCCGCGACGTTCTGCGGGCACGGCGCATAGTGTGAAAACTCCATCGAGAACTGGCCTCGACCGGACGTCAGCGTTCGCAGATGTCCGATGTAACCAAACATGTCCGCCAGTGGCGCATCAGCCTTAACACGCACGCCCGTCGGACCTGCGTCCTGCGACTTGATCATGCCGCGACGACGATTCAGGTCACCGATAACGTCACCAACATTGTCATCCGGCGTGAACACGTCGACTTTCATGATCGGCTCAAGCAACTGCGGACCCGCTTTCGGTACGGTCTGGCGATAGGCTGCCTTGGTTGCGATCTCGAAGGCGAGCGCCGAGGAGTCGACAGCGTGGAACGCGCCATCATTTAGCGTGAACTTCACGTCTAGCAACGGATAGCCCGCCATAGTGCCTTCGACCATACAAGAGCCGAATGCTTTTTCAATTGCGCTCCAGTACTCACGCGGCACGTTGCCGCCCGTAACCTTGGATTCAAACTCGTAACCGGAATTCTTCTCACCCGGCTCAACCGTGTACTCGATCTTGCCGTACTGACCCGAACCACCCGACTGTTTCTTATGCGTGTAGGTGTCTTCGACAAGCTGTGTAATCGTCTCGCGGTACGCAACCTGCGGTTTACCCATCTCGACGTCAACGCCGTGCGTGCGCTTCAGGATGTCGACTTTGATATCCAGATGCAGCTCGCCCATGCCCTTAATTAGGGTTTCGCCCGAGTCTTCGTCGGTTGCGACCTGGAAGGACGGGTCTTCCTGAATCATCTTGTTTAACGCCACACCCATCTTCTCGGTGCCAGCCTTGTCTTTCGGCGATATGGCGATCGAGATTACGGGATCCGGGAACACCATCGGCTCAAGCGTCGCAGGATTGTCAGCATCGGCTAACGTGTGTCCCGTGCGCGTATTCTTCATGCCAAGCAGGGCGACAATGTCACCGGCTTGTGCTGAATCGAGTTCTTCACGCGAGTCGGCGTGCATCTCGACAATGCGGCCGATGCGTTCAGTTTTGCCCGTGAACGTATTGAGCACGTTGTCGCCCTTGTTCAGCGTGCCTGAATAGATGCGCGTAAACGTCAATGCGCCGTAACGGTCGTCCATGATCTTGAACGCAAGCGCACGCAGCGGCTTCGCCGGATCAACTAAAGCGACGCCGCCGGTCTCATTGCCTTCAAGATCAATCTCCGGCTGCGGCTTGACCTCAGTCGGGCTCGGCAGATAGTCAACAACTGCATTAAGAACATTCTGTATACCTTTGTTTTTAAAGGCAGAACCACAGTAAGTTGGGAAGAAGTCGAGCGCGATCGTACCCTTGCGGATGCAACGCTTTAGATCTTCTTCAGACGGCTCATTGCCCTCGAGATAAGCTTCCAGAAGGTCGTCATCCTGCTCAACAGCAGTCTCGATCATCTTCTCACGCCACTCCGCGACGAGGTCCTGCATGTCTTCGGGAACGTCCGTGACTTCATAGGCTTCGGGATCTTCATTCGAACTCCAGATCCAGGCTTTCTGAGTCATCAGGTCGACGACGCCTGTGAAGTCGTCCTCGATACCGATTGGCAGAGTCATAACCAACGGATTCGCGGCCAGAACATCCTCAACCTGCTTGACGACGCGGTAGAAATCGGCGCCGATGCGATCGAGCTTGTTAACGAATATGACGCGCGCAACTTCAGAGTCGTTCGCATAACGCCAGTTTGTCTCTGATTGCGGTTCCACACCGCCCGAGCCACAGAATACGCCCACGCCGCCATCAAGCACTTTCAGCGAGCGATAGACCTCAATCGTGAAATCCACGTGTCCGGGTGTGTCGATGATGTTCAGGCGATGCTTGTCCCACTCACAGCTGGTCGCGGCAGACTGAATCGTAATGCCGCGCTCCTGCTCCTGATCCATGAAGTCCGTCGTTGCCTCGCCATCGTGCACTTCACCGGTCTTATGAATCTTGCCAGTGAGTTTCAGAATGCGCTCAGTCGTAGTGGTTTTGCCCGCGTCAACGTGAGCAAAAATGCCGATATTTCGGTAGCTGTTAAGGTCTTTCATCTCATGAACTCTGTCGTTTTAAATTTCACACTCAAAATGCCTGTCAGTACGAATCCGTCTGCTCAAGCTGCAGCAGGAGCCGTTCGCGCGTCAGACAAAGTGGATGTCATCAATCCTCGCCGGTCCCCAGGTGCCGTATAGCGGGCTGGACGGGCTTTCGGGCGCGGATAATAGCAGCGCAACCGCCCCTAAACCAGCGATTTCGCGGCAGATTCCGCTTATCATGCACAGCGCCCAATACCCGGAATGAGTGATGACCCGAAGCCAGCTGTTTCAGATTCGATTTGCCGCCACGGCTGGCCTGTTGTTGCTGGCCTTCTTAATGGTGCGTTTTCTTTGGTTTCCAAGTGGATACTTCGGTATTTCTGGCGTCGCAAAGCTGTTTCTGGTTCTTGTAGGGGTCAATTTTGTCGTCGGTCCGGTCCTGTCCACGATCCTCTTCAAGCCCGGAAAATGGGGGCTTAAGTTCGACCTCGTGGTCGTAGCCTGTGTCGAGGTCGCGATATTGATGTGGGGTCTGGCGGAAATTCATGAGCGTCGGCCCGCATTTGCGGTGTTTGCGGTTGATCGTTTTGAAGCCGTTACCCAGTCTGAAGTCGATCCTTCACAGCTGGCCGCAAGCGGGCTCGATTCCTCGACGGGTTTTGCACCACGTCTGGTTTATGCTGAATTGCCGACCGATATCGACGTGATGAATCAGCTTATCGACGACACAGTCTTTCTGGGCAAGAAGGACATCGATCGGCGCCCTGAATTTTGGAAGCCGTACGCGACGGGCATGCGGGTCATCAAAGCCGCTGTAGTACCCGTTACCGACCTCCTGTTGCCGCAGGACGACCGTGCGACGGCGATACAGAGCTGGCTTGAGCGCAACGATGCGCAGGCTAAGGATTACACCTATTTGCCGATTCAGGGCTGGAGCGCTGATGGCATTGTCATTTTGCACGCCGACATCGGCTATCCGGTCACAGTGCTGGCGATTGATCCCTGGTCCAGACCGGTTGCGGCGCAATGAAGCTCAGCGTCTGAGAATCGCCCACCAGCGTGCGATATTAAGCAGGCTCATTAGCGATGCCGCGACGTAGGTTAACGCTGCGGCGGTCAGTAAGCGCCGCGCATGTGGTCGGTCGACCTTGATCAGGATATCTAGCTTGTCCAGTAACGGCAGGGCTCGAGAGAAACTCGCGTCGAATTCTGTCGGCAAGGTTGCGAAATGCACTAACGTCGAGGTTGCCAGAACCAGGAAGCCTGCCAAGAACATTACAACTGCCAGCGACGGTGCACGAGTCAGTGCGCCAATGAATGGCGATATCAAGAGGACGGCGGCGCCAAATCGCTCGATCTTCTGACTAGCACGTACGAGATGACTCCTGATCCGAAGTGGCGCATAGCCTTCCTTGTCTTGAATGGCGTGCCCAACTTCGTGCGCTGCAACCGTTATCGCCGTTAATGAGCCGTTATTGAACTTGTCTTCGGTGAGACGCACGGTCTTGCTTTCGGGATCGTAGTGGTCGCCATGCTCGGTAACTTCGACCTGCACATTTTCTAGTTCATTCTGGTCGAGCAGGTGTCGTGCCAGTTCTGCGCCCGTCCCGGAGTATCGGTCGGTGGGCTGACTGTAACGGGCCATAACCCTGCGAACCCACAGACCAGGCAGGAACACGACGGCGAGCACAATTACGATCAGGAAAATGACAGGCATGCTTGAATCGTATCGCGTATCGTCGTCACTACGCATCGCTAAACGGAGGTGTTCGCGTTGACAACAGACCAGACCGTCGTATTCAGTATTCTGTTTTTTGTGTTTGTGTTCCTGATCTGGGGACGCTGGCGCTACGATCTGGTGGCATTCGTCGCACTGTTGATTGCGTTGCTTACCGGAGTCGTCGCGAAAGAGGACGCGTTTTCCGGATTCGGGCATCCGGCTACCGTCATCATCGCGCTCGTTCTCGTGATTAGTCGTGGCCTGTCCAATTCCGGCGTGATCGAATTGCTCGCAAGATACGTTGTCGACTCGGGTCGAAAACTTGCAGCGCATGTCACTATCATGTCCGGTTTGGCTGCGGCTTTGTCAGCGCTGATGAACAATGTCGCCGCTCTCGCGCTCTTGATGCCCGTCGATTTGCAAGCCGCGAAGAAGGGCAATCGAAGTCCATCGCTGTCGTTAATGCCATTGTCGTTCGCCTCAATTCTCGGCGGCATGATCACTCTGATCGGTACACCGCCCAATATCGTCATCGCTGAATTCCGCGGTGACGCGCTAGGCGAGTCGTATCAAATGTTCGATTTTGCCCCGGTCGGTCTTGCGTGCGCGGTTGTCGGTGTTGCCTATGTCGCTTTAATTGGCTGGCGTTTGCTACCAGCTGATCGACGCACGTCGAATTCCGCCGAAGAGTTGTTCGAACTGTCGGATTATCTCGCTGAGGTTCGAGTGCCAGAAGGTTCGGACGCCATTGGGCGACTGGTTCGTGACCTGGATGAGCTGGCGGACAAGGCCGGCGTAGACGTCGTCGGACTGATCAGACGCGGCAGGCGAATGGCAGATATTGGACGAAGTGCCGAGATTAAAGCGGGCGATATACTGGCTATCGAAGCCAGTCCGGACAGCCTTGAAGAAGCTATCGGTACTTTGGGTCTGGAGTATGTCGGCAAAGGAGGAGGGCGGCTCGAAAGTGACAATCTCAAGCTGATCGAAGCTGTCGTCAGCGAGTCATCGCGGCTGGCCGGTCGCTCGGCAATGGACGTGCGCTTGTTGTACCGCTATCGAGTGGCTCTGGTTGGCGTGTCGCGACAGGGCGAACGATTTAGCGAGAACATTCGTAAATTACAAATCAAACCCGGTGATGTAATCCTGTTGTTGGGTGACGATCGTCGTCTGGCCGACGTCACGGCTCGACTCAGTCTCTTGCCGCTCGTCGATCGCGGTCATCGCGTCATCCAGCGCGAAAAAGCGTGGTTGGCGGTCGGTCTGTTTACGGCTGCAATCGTCGCGGCAAGTGTCGGCATTGTGTATTTGCCAATTGCACTCGGTTGCGTTGCGGCGGCTTATGTTTTTCTGAACATCGTGCCAGTTCGGGATGTGTACAAATCGGTCGAATGGCCGGTCATCGTGTTATTGGGTTCAATGATTCCGATCGGATCTGCGTTACAGGCCACGGGTGGCACAGCCTTGATCGCAAACGGCATCGTCGATGTCTCGCTCGGCTATTCGCCAGCTATCGTTTTGCTCTTGCTGGTCATCGTCACGATGACGCTATCCGATGTGATGAATAACACAGCGACAGCCGTTATTGCCGCACCCATCGCTGTCGAGATTGCGACGCGGTTGAATGTCAGTCCTGACCCGTTTCTTATGGGTGTCGCTGTCGCTGCATCTTGTGCGTTTCTTACGCCGATCGGCCACAAGAACAACACGCTGATCATGGGCCCAGGGGGTTATCACTTTGGTGATTATTGGCGCATGGGATTGCCGTTGGAAATCTTGATCATCGCGATTTCAGTGCCAACAATTCTGGCCGTCTGGCCTCTGTAATATGTAATACGCTTGTCGCAATTTCGTTGACTATTTGGTCACAAATTGACGCAGTATCGACATGACGGGCCACGGGCCCTAACTTAAGATAATCCCTAAAACATTGATTATTAAGGAGTATCCTGAGTGTGCAGTGCCAATACCAATCTTGGCACAGCGCTTGCAACTCTATCCATATCAGGCCAAGAGACACGGAGAGGATCATGGCAGCAGTAACGATTCAAGATTGGACAGAAACTACAGTTTTGCTCAAGTACGAAGATCAGCGTGCCGTACGCTACCGCGTGTACCGCGATAGTGAGGGTGTATTTCAGGAAATTACTGAGCCCGATGGTTCGCCAATTCATGAACTGGAAATACCGGACGGGATGAAACTCGACAAGACCAGCTACGAAGTGATGTTGCGTTACGTATTGCTGGATATTCTCGCTGCGTGAATATTTGCTTCGTCTGTGGCATTAGTGAACAACGTGACTAGATCGAGAGCTCACGTTGGCCGGGTTGCCAGTGGGTGAGGTTGATGTGCGCCCCACCCATGCCGAGTCCTCGGACCCATTTTGCGGCGGCATCAAGCGTTACCCAGGTCTTCACTTTGCCTTTGTGCGTTTCGGCAGTAATCGCACCATTCGGTGTATTTGCTTCGACGTGAAAACGCGCACCGCTCGCGATAATGTTGATTTTCTTGATGGCGCCGGCGGCGACCATAGCCTTCAACATTCTCTCATCCATTTTCGTTCCTCGGGAAAAGGTCAGACTGTTCGGGAATAGGGATGCCTTCCTGGTCGCAGTGGCGGCGAATCAGGACTTCGACCATATTGGCAACGCTGCGATGCTCAATGGCAGCTGCCTCACGCACGGCTTCCTTGATTGCCGGATTGATGCGCAAATTCAGCGTTGAAATCTTGGTCTTCGACATGCGGTGCATTGTATATATATTGTGATCAGAATGTAACGCATTTTGCGTTCATTTTCGCCCGATATCGGCGCCAGAACACGGCAAGCCGGTCGTCAGTGCGCTAACGTCCGACCATGACTCACGACTTGCTGACTCGCTATTGGGCACTGATCATTGCCAGTATTCTGGGCACGGCAATCCTACTGTTCGTGCTGTATCGGCTCTATGAGGCCTCGCGGCTTGGGCAGCTCAATGCTGGCGTGCGGCAGCTTCGTCGCAGCAAACATGAGGCGGCAAAAGCCCGGCGGCGGGCCGAAAAGGCGGCAGCTCGTCTGGCTCATCTGCAGAGCAGGGCAGCGTCTATCAAGCCGCGCTTGCTCTCGGAAGCGGATGAAGCTGTGCAAGACGCCAACGCGCTGCAAAAGATTGCCGACGATCAGGTCCTGGTCGCAATCAAACAGGTGCGCGAAGTCATTCTTGAGGAATTTCCGCCAAACCGGCAGGATGTACTGCGCAACAAATATCTGTGACGGAGATTTCCTATGGAACAAATGATTTTCATGATTTGCATGTTTATTGGCGTCGCAGCGACTGCCATGATCGCAGTGACCCTGCTGGCAATTGTGCTGGGCAAAGTCCAGGTCTGACTTAACATAATTGGCCTAGTCGCCGATTCGTATTCCCGAAACCCTTTAGCTATCAGCGAGTTAGTCTCGCTGATTTGACTTTTGGCCGAAAAGATATCAAAATGATATCAAAATGAGGCACTAGAGGAGAAGACGATGATTCACGAACAAACACGCAAAGTACCGTCCGGATACTTGATGCTGGTTGTATTGGCGATACTTCAGATTGGCTTTGGTTACGCGATATTCAAATCGATCGTGGTCATGTCCACGCCAAGCATCCTTGGCTCCGCGTTGGCGTCGGTCATCGTTGCGATTTTCTGGGCCGGGTTTTTCATGGTTCACCCGAACGAGGCCAAGGTTCTGCAGCTGTTCGGCAAATACACCGGTACCGTGCATGATCCGGGCTTGAAGTGGGCAAATCCGTTTTATTCAAAGTCGGCTGTATCAACCCGAATCCGGAACTTCGAGAGCAGCAAGCTCAAGGTTAATGACAATCGCGGTAGTCCGATTGAAATTGCGGCCGTAGTCGTCTGGAAGGTATTTGATACGGCTGAAGCATTGTTCGAGGTTGACGATTACGAAGAGTTTGTACAGATACAAAGTGAGTCTGCACTACGCAACTTGTCGACCACGTATCCGTACGAGCCACATGAAGGAGAGGGTACGGCGCTTCGTAGCCACCCAGCCGAAATTGCGCAAGCACTGCGCGAAGAGATTCAGGATCGACTTGAAACTGCCGGCGTCACGGTTATCGAATCACGCATTAGTCATCTTGCATACTCACCGGAAATTGCCAGTGCGATGCTGCGTCGTCAGCAGGCATCGGCCATCATTGCAGCGCGGCGACAACTCGTCGCTGGTGCCGTGGGCATGGTCGATATGGCGCTTGACGAGCTCAAGAACAACAAGATTGTCGAGCTCGATGAAGAGCGTAAAGCAACGATGGTAAGCAACTTGCTGGTTGTACTCTGCGGTGAAGAGTCTGCAAAGCCAGTTGTTAATACCGGTTCGCTGTACAACTAGCGAGCAAAGGCTCGGGGTTTGACGAATGGCGGCACGTAAAGCATTTGCGCTGCGAATTGACGAGAAAACACTGGCAGCGGTGCATCGGTGGGCGAACGACGATCTGCGCAGTCTTAACGCGCAGATCGAATTCGTGTTGCGAGAAGCGTTGCGCAAGTCCGGGCGACTGCCCAAGCCCAACAAAAGCGTCGAAGAGTGACCACAGGCGTCAATGGTAGACTCTAGGGCATGCGTGCCCTTTTTCCATTCATCCTGATATTCCTGGCCATCTTCACGGCCGCATGCATCGCCTACATCGCCTGGGAAGTGTCATCTGATAAGTCATCCGACGAGACACCGTCGGATGACGCCTGATTAGGCTGCGACTTACCGGCGCCGGTCCCTCGAATTGCTGTTGCTCTTGCGCGAGGACGAACTGGCCATCTTGTTCGAGCTGGAGCTACCTGACTTCGATTTCTGCGAGCCGCTTGACCGCGATGGTTGACTTGACCGCGATGGTTGGCTTGATCGCGATGGTTGGCTTGATCGCGATGGTTGGCTTGATCGCGATGGTTGGCTTGACCGCGATGGTTGGCTTGACCGCGATGGTTGGCTTGATCGCGATGGTTGACTTGACCGCGATGGCTGACTCGAACGCGACTGGCTTGATCGGGACTGATTCGAACGATACTGACTCGTAGAGCCCGACTGACTCGGTCGCGATTGCGTGGTTCTCGGCTGACTCGTGCGAGAAGGCTGCTTGGATGTCGTTAGCCCCGGCCGGATAGACGCGACCTGTTGCGGCTTGCTTTGCGGTCGAGTTCGAAACGTAAAGTCCTGTTTCTTGCTGGAGCCATTGCTTGAGCCCGAACGCTTGGAATCGGTGCGACTAGAGCCGGATCGAGTTGACGCAGTCTTCGTCTTGCGTGCGTCATTAGGATCGATCTGACTTGGCTTGAGTTTGCCACGGTCACGAAGTTTGAAGTCGGGCGTATTCGCCGTCGACGGCGCTAATCGGCTACGCGAGCGTTGCGAATTGTTCGACGAACTATTAGACGAACGCGAACTTGAACTAGAACCCGCAGCGACCGAACCCGATCCAGGGTAATGACGATTGCGTGTCACTCGCTGGTCGTGATGATTAATTGTGCTGCGCGAATGCGGCCGCCAATAGTCACCATAACTGTGATGATTGCTCGAGTGATTGTTGTAGTAGTAATTGTTATGCACGTGAATACTGCGATGGCGATAGCCATGATAATTCCAATACGAACGACCGTAGTAAGGATGGCCGTAATAACTATGATGGTAGACATGCAAGCTATCTGTGAACCAGCCAACGGTGAACGCAGTTGTTACGCCCCAGAAGAAACCGTGATTAAAGGCGTATCCAGACGGGTAGGGATAGTAATAGACCGGGTACGCTCGTGGGTGATAGTAATAAACTGGACGTGGTTGGTAGACCACCACACGCTCCGGTTCGTAATACGGTACGTAAATTACGTCTTCTTCAACGGGTGTGATTTCGATGACACCGTCATTTTGCGAAACAGTCTGGCGCGTGTCGCTTTGTAAATTTCCAGCGGCGTATGCTCTGTCTCTGAATGATTCGACCGCTGCGATAACATCGGCCTGTTGTGCGACAACGGCTTCGCCAAGACGCCAGGTCTTGTCGAGATCATCGACGAGCAATTCAATAACTTCAGGATAGTTGACGAGCGCGACAATCGAGTCGTCCCAGTCTTCATCGGGTTTGAGAGACGCGTCGTTTTTTAGGTCTCCAAGAAAACGGTCGGCTTGCACAATCTGTAGCGGATAGGTGGATGCAGGCAAGACGATTGCCAGCAAGTCATCCGGATAAAGGGCAATCGGCCCCACGAGCTCGGCAAGCTCGGCGGCTGACAGCAGGGGAATTTCTTCGGCCCCGGTGCCAATCGTGTTGCCTTCGGCATCGACCGGTACCTGAGCACCACTAATGACTGGCCAGGCCAGGATTAGTGACGATAACCAGCCTAAGACGCTGTATTTTCTGAGTGATCCCTTGCCCATCTCTGCCTCCGAATCCGCGACAATTCGCCGGATTTGTTGATTCGGGGCCCAGATTAGCGCAATGAAGCTGAACCGACGCTTAACTGAAGCTTAGTCGTCGCCGCCGTGCCAGCCCAGGAACGCCCAACCGTCCTCTGTCCGGATCAAGACGTCCGTGAATCGACCATTGTTCATTTCGATTTCGCCGTCTTTGGATTTGTACGCGCTGGAGTACAAATAGTGGACAATAGCCGTATCGGCCTGCACGACAATTTCCAGCGGGTATAGCTCATGAGCAACGATACTTCCCATCTCCTCAGAGAAGCGCTCCCACATTCGCGTCGATGATCTTGATCTTGGCGCCGGCGATTGTTTGCTCCAGCCGTAAAACCCATCTGCCAGCATGCGATCAATCCACTTCTTATCGCCTTTCTCTTGCGCTTCCCACTGTGCTTCAACAGCGATCCAGACGTCGGTTGCGTCATCGCGATCATCTTGCGCGACGGCCGAGCCGAGAAAAAGAATCAGTACACCAGTTACTGCGAGTTTGATTTTGTCGAGTGCGTTCATGGTTCTTCCTATCGCATATGGCCAGCAGATAGGTGGAGTTTAGTCGTTATGTCGGGGTGCGACAAACAAAGTTTGTTACGAATCAATCGGTGTTCAGCACCAACATGAACAGTTTGCCAATTTCATTCTCATCGAGATGCGACTCGACCTCGTCACCGTATAGTGAATTCAGCTCTTCGACCGACAAATATTCGGGATGGTGCGTCTCAACGATCGTCGCGTAATTCATCGATTGAGCGTCTTTCTCGAGTATCAATTTGTAAGCGTGAATACCGAGATCAGTGGGTTCTTTAAGCTGCATTAGCGTGCCGATCGAGTGGCTCGGTTCCACCGACGGCAGATGGCCTACGTGTACGGTAGATTTCTTAATTTTCCAGCCGGTCGACTTGAAGGTTGCTCCGATTGACTGGCCCGCCAGTACACTGGCATGTGCCTCTGCAACCCGGGGCGTAGAATCGTCCTCAAACTGGACGACTGCGTAAGTCCGGCATATTTGCTGATCGTCATCGTAACTGTACAGGCTGGAGCGGCGGATGCCGGCCGAATGCGAAAGAACCTCGATACCATAGGAACCGAAGCGATTCTCAATTCGTTCGCTGTTTAAGGCTTCCGGCTCATACGCGCAGGCACTGAGCGCGGCTACGGCGACGATTGACGAAACTCGGTTTGAACCCATTTTTGATACCGCAATTGACTTGCCGCGCACCATATACCGTGCAGGCAAGCGGGTAAAGTTATCGCGCGCTACACGATATAATGCAGCTATCAGAAGATGCTGGATTGGAATATGTCGCACAACATCTCTTGCTACCGATGTGGCACATCGCTCGCGTCATTGTCGTTGCCGTTATCGCGCCAGGACGAGTGCCCCGAATGTCACAACTATTTGCATGTCTGCAAGATGTGCATCTATTTCGATGCTCGTGTACCACGTCAATGTCGCGAAGATGGAGCCGAAGAAGTACGCGAAAAAGATCGATTGAATTTTTGCGACTGGTTCAAGCCCAATGAGTCCGCTTTCGATGCGGGTCGCAAGAGCGAAGAAGATGAGGCGCGGTCTGCGGCAGAGGACTTGTTCAAATGAGATTATCCGGCCTATGAACATCAATCGCCGCAGATTCATGATTATGTCGGGGTCGGCGGCCGCGTTGTCAGGCTGTGCAGGTACCAAGAAGATTCCCACCGCCGGCGTACCCAGAAGTTCATTCGATGACGGCTCCACCGCAGACGATGTGCTGGCTGACATAAATCTGGCGGGCAAACTAGCTGTCGTTACCGGTTGTACGTCTGGCATCGGTTTCGAAACAATGCGAGCACTTGCGAGTCGAGGCGCCTGGGTAGTTGGAACCAGCCGCTCTCTGCAGAGCGCTACGGCGGCGTGTTCTAGAGTCCGAGGAACAACGACACCTTTGCAACTGGAGTTATCGGATTTCGATTCAGTGGTCGCTTGCGCCAATGCAATTCGATCAATCAGCCAGCCGTTGGATATTTTGCTATGCAACGCAGGCTATCTCGGTGCCGGTGGCGAAGCGCAGCTCGTGAACGGTATTGAAAGGCATTTCGTGATCAATCACCTCGGCCACTCGATACTCGTAAATCGATTGCTCGGACGACTTTACATGGCTGACCAGGGGCGCATTGTCGTGCTCGCCAGTCGAACCGCATATACGAACGCGCCGGAATCCGGAATCGAATTCGACAACCTGGATGCGCACCGGGACTACGACGATCGTCGTGCCTATGGGCAGTCAAAGCTGGCGAATGTTTTGTTTGCGCTACAGCTGGGTAAGTTACTACGGGGCACAAGAATTACAGCAAATTCGGTGCACCCGGGCGTCATTAATACCGAGATCGATCGCAACATGAGCGGATTCATGCAGCGCGGCTTCGCAGTAGCCTCCGCGTTGGGGTTTGGCAAGTCGATTGAAGAAGGCGCTGCGACGTCCTGTTTTGTGGCTACGAGTCCGTTGCTCGGTGCCACGAGCGGCAAATATTTTGAGGATTGCAACGCAGTAACGATCGTGGGCGAGGGGCATCTGCACAACGAAGCGATGGCCGAACGACTTTGGGCCGTTACCGAAGACCTGACGCGAGACTATTTGGTTTCGCACAGCGGGCCCGACTTCAACGACTACGAAAAAGCTGCGCAAGAGCACTTTCAGCGACGGAGCGAGGAACAGATCGACGATGAATCATAGAATTGGCAGGCTTGTCTTTGGTTTTTCTGTTGGCCTGCTCGTGGCGTTTCTTTCGTATAGATGGGTCGCCGACACGGGGCCACGCCTTGAGCGACAAGAGCAGGAACGAATCGTCGCAGTGTCACGTGAACATCTGCATGCGACATTGAATATCGGCGAGCTGGAACTGGTTGATCCGCTATCGCCCGATCGGGTGGTTGGCAAAGCCTACGTCTACCCGGCAGGTGAAGGCTGGGAGGTATCGGGATTCTATCGGCGCGATGATCAGGATTTATGGCATCCCTATCTGGTGACGCTGAATGCGACGACTGACTTGGTGCATCTGAAGATCTCGGACACGTCGCTCCTGAGTCGCTCCGGAGATGGTGTGCTGGAGGTCTTGCCCTAAGTCAGACGTGTGCGGCCAAGGCCGCTTCGGTTTGGGCCGATTCCTTGCGCCACTCGACGACGTTGAGCTCGATGAAGAAGAATGCGACGAGCCACAAGAAAGCGTCCCAGAAGTCGACAAAGTCACCCTTGAATCCCCAATAAATAGCCGCCAGGAACAAGATCGAATACAACACGACTTTCAGTGCATTGCTGACCCGAAGGGCTGTGCCTTCAAATCGATTCCTTTCCTGCAATCGCACGTCGACTTCAAGTACGAGCACCACCAACAACCACACGGCCGAGTTGATTACGTCGACCCACGAGAGCATTCGTATGTCGGCGAAACCCTGCGCATCCACGACTGCGTTCATGCCGGGAAATTGCAAAAAAGAACTTGCCGGCGACAGCGATCCACAATTGACAGCACTGATAGCCATGTACTCATCGTGATCGATGCCATACGACCACTGGCCTGCGAGCGAGCAGAGATTATCTACACCGGTTAGGGGCGTCATGCCATTGAGAAAGGTCAGGTTTACGACGTAACCATAGAACGAGTAAATGATGAATGCGTAGCAGACCATGCGTACCAACTGCAAAGTCCAGGTTACGGATTTGGTGTAATGATGATCTTCGAGCACGAAAGTCTCTAGCTCGAACATTAGCAACAACACCACCCAGGCTGCCGTATCGATTGTCGAGGCATACGCCTCAATCATGTCGAGTAGGGCGACGCCGTCACTAAACTGTAATTTGGCTGCCGCATGTTCTTCAGCAAAAAATACATAGACATTAAATGCGAGAAACGCATAAACGGTGTACTTGAACGTCTGAAAAATGCGCGAGCGATTGAGAGTCAAACTGCAGGTCCGTAGGAGAAGACGATAATTCTAGTCTTGTACCGCCGTTTCAGTCTCCACGCCAGCATAATAGACCCAAACATTCTCTTCGCCGGTCAACAATTCGATGTATTTCGGGTGTACGAAGATGTTTTCGCGGCCCGATTTAACCTCTTTTAGAATGCCTGCATCGCAAAGTTGCTTGAGGTACACGGAAGCGGTTTGGCGTTTCGCGATTCCTGCGTCGACGAGATTGCCGATCCGACAGTAGGGCTGTTTGAACAACAACTCGACCAATTCCCAGGTGTAGGTCTTGGGCATCTTGAATTGCACAAATTCGGCTGTGTGTTCCATCAATTCGCGAATAGCTTTGATCTTTTCAGTGGTCCAGGTGCAGGTCTCCTCGACGCCGTCCAGGATGAACATGACCCACTGGGTCCAGGCCTGATCGCGCGTGACCTCCTGTAACAAACGGTAGTAGGCCGCCTTGTTACGGATGATATAACGACTCAGATAGAGAATCGGCGTGTCGAGCAAACCGTGTTCGACGAGAAACAGGATATTGAGAATACGCCCGGTTCGACCGTTGCCATCCGAAAACGGATGAATTGCCTCAAACTGGTAGTGCTGAACGGCCAGGCGAACCAGAGGGTCGATGTCCGTACTGTGGTGCATGAACTCGGCCCAATTGTCGAGTTTTGCGATTAGCAGTTTCTGGCCCTCGGGGGGCGTGTAAATGACCTCACCGGACATGCGGTTTTTCAGGCGCGTTCCGGACTCGGCCCGGATATCAAGCTCCATACCTTTGATCGTACTGCATATGTGAATCGCCATATCTGTCGTCAGCATGCGGCGCCGAACCATTTTTGTGCCCTCGAACAACGCCGATCGATATCGCAGAGCTTCCTTGGTTGCGGCGTCGGCGCGATCCTCGGCGATGTCGGCGAATTCGAAGAGCTTGTCCGTCGTCGTGACAATATTCTCGATTTCGGAACTGGCCCGAGCCTCAAGAAGCGGCAAGGTGTTGACCAAAACAGCGGCATTCGGAATCAATTCCGCTGCCTGTTTGAGTTCTGCCAGGGCGACGCGGGCGCTAATGCACTTTTTGAGGATCGCGGTTGATTCGATCAATTCCAACGGCGGCGGCAGGTCAGGCAACGTATTATTGGGAATTTCTGGATTAAAATCAGTCATTTATGGGCAAGCTCTGGTCTTAGTTGTGTATGTCGATCAAATCGACACGTATCTTGAATATGTCGATTTTATAGCATTTTATCGACATATTATTCATTCTCGTCGATTCCATCGACATGTCCGGTAAATGTGTCGATATTTTGCAAGTTTTTCGACATGTTTGAAGTATATGTCGATTGCGTCGACAGGGACGTGATCCAGTCTGAGAAACGAAGAATATTTGTCTGCGTGCGACTCAGGATGCAGACGGTGGTGATCTTTGCTATAGAATCCGCCCGGATTATCCAGCTAGCACAAGGACATTGAACGTGACTGCAAAAAGTGACATCGAGATCGCTCAGGCGGCAGAAGTACGACCCATAACCGAGATCGCTGCGAAGCTCGACATTTCGCCGGAATCACTGATTCCGTACGGCCACGATAAAGCAAAAATCAACGCCGAATTTATTCGTTCAATTGCTGACAAGCCGGACGGAAAACTGATCCTCGTAACGGCGGTTTCGCCGACGCCGGCTGGCGAAGGTAAGACAACCACAACGGTTGGTCTCGGCGACGGATTGAATCGAATCGGCAAGAAGGCTGTCATGTGTCTTCGTGAACCGAGCCTCGGCCCTTGTTTCGGCATGAAGGGCGGAGCGGCTGGCGGTGGTTATGCGCAGGTTGTTCCAATGACAGACATCAACCTGCATTTCACGGGCGATTTTCATGCGATTGGTGCGGCGAATAATTTGCTGGCTGCGCTCATCGACAATCACATGCATTGGGCCAATCAGCTGAATATCGATCCGCGACGTGTTACCTGGCGGCGCGTCGTAGATATGAATGATCGCACGCTGCGATCCGTTACTTCCGGCTTGGGCGGATACCACAACGGTGTGGTGCGTGAGGCTGGCTTCGACATTACTGTTGCTTCGGAGATCATGGCGATCTTCTGTCTTGCGACGGATCTTGCGGATCTTGAAAAGCGTCTGGGCAACATCGTGTTGGGTTACACGCGTGAAAACGAGCCCGTTACCGTGCAGCAACTCAACGCACAAGGGGCGATGACTGCACTGCTGATGGACGCATTGCAGCCGAACCTCGTGCAAACCATGGAAAACAATCCTGCGCTAATGCACGGCGGACCATTTGCGAATATTGCACACGGCTGCAACTCGGTCATGGCGACTAAAACAGCGCTAAAGCTGGCTGACTATGTGGTGACCGAAGCGGGTTTTGGCGCAGACCTTGGTGCTGAGAAGTTCTTCAACATCAAGTGTCGCAAAGCCGACCTAAAACCCGACGCGGTTGTGTTGGTAGCGACCATCAAGGCACTCAAAATGCAGGGTGGTGTGGCGAAAAGCGATCTTGCTGAGGAAAATGTTCCGGCGCTGAAAGACGGACTCAAGAATCTGGGCCGGCATTTGCGAAATCTTGCACAATTCGGCGTTCCTGCGGTCGTCGGAGTGAACCGGTTTACGGCTGACACTGACGCCGAAGTGCAGGCCGTGCAGGAATATTGCGAGACGTTTGGTGTACACGCAATTAATTGCACGCACTGGGCAGACGGAGGCGCCGGTGCGACGGAACTGGCTGAAACGGTAACTGAGCTCGCTGATAGTGGTACATCACAGTTCCGGACCTTGTACAGCGATGAGCTGTCGCTGTGGGACAAGGCGAAACGGGTAGCGACGTCAATTTATGGTGCGGACGACATCATTGCCGATCAGAAGGTGCGCGATCAGTTTGCTCAGTTTCAGGAAGGTGGCTACGGACACTACCCGGTCTGCATGGCGAAGACGCAGTACAGTTTCTCTACGGATCCAAATCTCCTCGGAGCTCCGGAGGGTCACGTCGTTCCGATTCGCGAGATTCGCCTGGCAGCCGGCGCAGAGTTTATTGTGGTCGTATGCGGTGCGATCATGACAATGCCTGGCCTGCCCAGAAAACCGGCTGCAGACGAAATCCGGGTCAATAGCGAAGGGCAGATAGAAGGCCTTTTCTGACCGATAGCGGGTACCATGGACCGCAGCTGGTTTGTCGACAAGGCGATTAGGTGCCCAGCAAAGAAGAACTGGATAAGGGTTTTCGAATAGGGGATTGGGAGGTTTACCCGGCACGCGGCGAAATGCGTCGCGGCGACCAGGTGGAAAAGCCGGAACCCAAAGTTCTCAAGGTCCTTATATCACTTGCGATGCGCGGCGGTGATCTGGTCACTAAAGACGACCTCGTGAATGAGGTTTGGGATGGTCGGGCAACATCTGACGATCCCATCATTCGCTGCATTTTTCAGCTGCGTAAGCACCTGAACGATCGTGAGCGGCCTTACCAGTATGTCGGTACGCTCGTTCGGCGAGGCTACAATCTCGAAAAACCCGTCGAATTGCTGCGCGAGGATGCAGCCAACCACGTGTCGCAAGGGGCCGTGCAAGCCCGACCGACGCGATTGTGGGCCCTGCTTGGTCTGGCTGTCGCGTTGCTGATAGCGGGATTGGTCTACAAAGGCGTCACCGTCTCGCCGAATACTAAAATTTCGTCGATTCTCGTACTGCCGTTTGAAAATCTGACCGGCAATCCCGACGATGCCGCTATCGCATCGGGCTTTAAGCAAGAGTTATCGCACACGCTACAAAACATCCCAGGACTCGTCGTCAAGAATGGGGGCGTGGGTCATAGCGATCTCGAAATAGGAAGAATCGCGTTCCAGCTTGAAGTCGATGCGATCTTGAGTGGTGCATTGCAACGGCAAGGCGAGCAGTTGAAGTTTAGCTACCAGCTCGTGCGCGGCCACGATGCCGTAATCGTTTCTTCCGGTGTGGTCAGCGGCACTTTAGAGAACCTGTTTGGCTTGCAGGAAGAGCTTGCCGGGAAAGTAAGAAGTCATGTCGTTGGTGGTTCCGACAAGAGCTTGTTGTCGTTGAGTCAGCCTGCAAATTTCGAAGCGTACGAGCGCTACATTCGCGGCATGTTCGCATTGGAACGTCGCGGCGTGGCCGGCAACCTCGAAGAGGCGATCGCGCTATTTGAGGAGGCGATTCAACTCGATCCCAACTATGGCCCGGCGTACTTGGCGTTGGCAGAAATTTACGTTTTGTTGCCCGACTATCGCGGCGCGGATCTCGTCGAGTCACATACGCAGGCGATAGAGATCGTGCAAGAAGGCATTGCGATGGATCCAGCCATCGAGAACGCGGCGGGCGCTGTAATCGGTTTTGTCTATCACAAGCAAAAGAAATGGGCGCTGGCCGAACAAGCGTTTCAAAGAGCAACAAGCGCGGCGGTGGTCGAGTCGAACGCGTTCAATTGGTATTCGCTGATGCTCGGTAGCGTCGGTCGATTCGAAGAGTCACTGCAAATGGCGCTGGCCGCGATCGAAATAGATCCTGGTTCCGCTGTGATCAACAGCCGCGTCGCAATTGTGTATACGTGGCGCGGCGATGCCAAGAGAGCCGCAGAGTACTTTGAGCGTAGCAGACAGCTTGGTGCGGAAGGCGCAACACATCGCTTGGCAAACGCTTTGCTTGTTGCGCGGCTCGGCGACATGGAAGAAGCGCAAGATCTTGCGATTACCGGAGTGTTGCTGGACGGCGGCTCAACGAACTGGGTAGGTCCATTCTTCGCAGCACTTGCCGAACCGGCAAAACGGGACTTGGCGCTCGCCGCTATTGATGATGCTGCCGCTAATGCTGAAGTCGAACTGCAAGTTGAAGCGACCCTGCGCATGTTACTCGGTGATGTTGACGGCGCCCTCGCTGTATCACGCAAGATCGTGACTCCGAGTGCGGCACTTGAAACCGAATTGTTCTTCCTGCCCGAGTTCGAGCCATTAAGACAACGTCCGGAATTTCTCGAATTGATGGATACGATTGGTGTGACCGACTACTGGGAAGAAGCGGGCTGTGTCTGGGAGGATCTGGAAGTCGAGTGCGACTAACTTTCGTCGACTCGCCCACGATTTTGCTTTAGCTGGCCTCGCTTACGCTTGTTGTCGAGACGCTGTTGTTTCTTTCCCCTGGACAGTTTCGTTTTCTTGCGAGGCTTGGCAACGACTAACGCCGTTTTCAATAATTCCGCTAGTCGATCGGTTGCGTCCTGCCTATTGCGTTCCTGAGTCCGATACTGCTGCGCCTTGATGATGACGATACCATCTGCCGTAATGCGCTGATCATTGCGTTGCATAAGGCGCGTCTTTATCTCTGCGGGTAATGCGCTGCAATTGAGTAAGTCGAACCGCAGATGAATCGCTGAAGCCACCTTGTTTACGTTTTGACCGCCAGCTCCCTGCGAACGAATAGCGCTGAATTCGATGTCGCTTAGCGGTATCGATATCTCGTTCGAGATTTCCAGGCTATCTGACAATATATGCCTCAAACACGGGTGTTGTGGTTCGTAGATTCCTGATTATACGATCGCAATCTTGCTCGTAGGCAGAAAGTCGATGCTTTTTTGTGTGAGAATGCGCGGTCGCCTCTAGATTCGAATCAATCCATGCAGTTACGTAACCTGGTCCTACTTGTTTGCGCACAGTTGATCTCGGCAACTGGCTCAATCATTTTTGTCACGCTGGGCGGGCTGATCGGGGCGTCGCTGAGTAGCAAGCCAGCGTGGGCAACGCTGCCGTTATCGATGATCGTCCTGGCGAGTGCATTGACAACTATGCCGGCGGCAATGCTCATGAAAAAGATTGGTCGTCGCCGCGGTTTTTCACTCGCATCGTGCTCTGCCGTAGTTGCCGTTTTGGTCGCAGCGCTGGCGTTACGCAATAGCAGTTTTGCACTGTTTCTGCTCGCCGCAATGCTGTTCGGTATCAATCTCGCTTTTACGCAACAGTACCGTTACGCAGCGGCTGAGAGTGTCGACACGAAATATGTACCGCGTGCAATATCCTTCGTTTTGCTGGGATCGATCGGCGGCGCTTTGGTTGGACCGGAAATCGTTACGCGTGGTTACGCGTGGGTGGATGGGGTTCCGTACGCTGGCTCGATGTTAGCCCTTGCCGTGTTGTATGTTGTGCAAGCAAGTTTGTTCTTGTTTCTTCATAAGACTCACGCCGAAAGTAGCACCGAGCCAGAAGATACGGGGCGTCCGCTGCGCGAAATCATGCGGCAACCTGTGTTTATTGTTGCGGTCCTGGGTGGAATTGCCGGCTATGGGTTGATGACGTTGGTCATGACCGCAACCCCACTAAGTATGAATGTTAACGAGGGTTATTCGCTCGGTGTGACCGCAAGTGTAATTCGCGCGCATGTTCTGGCGATGTATGTTCCGTCACTGGTCTCCGGTTTTCTCATTGAGCGACTCGGAGTTGTTCGAATGATGTTCGTTGGTGCGCTTGCCTTGCTTGCTACATCCATAATTGGCTTGCAGGGCCACACCGTTATGCATTACTGGTGGGCGCTGGTATTGCTGGGCGTTGGCTGGAATTTCCTGTACGTCGGTGCAACGACAATGCTGACGTATACGTACTCGATCGCTGAGCGATATCGCACGCAGGGGATCAACGAACTAATGGTGTTCGGAACATCGGCCACAGCGTCCTTGCTCGCCGGAACTGTCATGCACTATTTCGGATGGTTCCGTCTGATGTTGGTACCCATTCCCGTGTTGATTGTTGTTTGCTTCGCATTGGTTTTTGTTCGCAAGCAAGCTTTGCTTAAGAGAGCAGCGGCATGAAAAAACTGCTCGAAGATGCGGCGATTCGCGGTGCTCGTTACCGCGAAGAGTTAGCGAGTCGCAAAGTCGTACCTGAGGCTTCGGCGCTTGATGCATTGGATCGATTCGACGAGACGATGCCTGAGCAAGGCGCGTCGGATGCGGAAACTCTGGCGTTGCTCGACGATGTTGCATCGCCGGCGACGGTCGCGATGGCGGGGCCGAGATTTTTTGGCTTCGTTGTTGGCGGTACTCTGCCGGTTACCGTGGCGACCAATTGGTTGTCGGCGGCCTGGGATCAAAATGTACATATGCATGAAGCCGCCCCTGCACCGGCTAGACTCGAGCAGGTTGCAATCGACTGGTTGGTTGATGTCTTGGAGTTGCCAGCAGGAACCGGCGCTGGTTTCGTAACCGGTGCGACGGTCGCAAATTTTACAGCGTTGGCTGCGGCCCGTCATCGAGTCTGCAAAGACGCCGGTTGGGATGTTGAAGCCGATGGTTTGATCGGAGCGCCCGAGGTCACGGTTATTATTGGCGAAGAGGCTCACCCGACACTGACCAAGTCGCTCGGCTTGCTTGGGTTCGGCCGCAACAGGGTCGTGCGCGTACCCGTAGATAGTCAGGGACGAATGATCGCGACAATGCTACCGGCGATAAATGGACCAACGATAATTTGTACGCAAGCTGGCAATGTGAATACCGGTGCATTCGACCCGGTGGGTGAAATCTGCGATGCCGCAAAAGCGGGTGGTGCGTGGGTACATGTTGACGGTGCTTTCGGTATTTGGGCGGCAGCTTCGGACAAATTTCGATCACTTGTCGTCGGAATGAGTAAGGCGGACTCGTGGGCGACTGATGCACATAAGTGGCTAAATGTTCCGTACGACAGCGGCGTCGCCTTTGTGCGTAATCCAAACGACTTAAGAGCCGCAATGTCCATTACCGCCGAGTACTTACCCGTTGAGTCAAGCCGGCGCAATCCGTCGGACTTTGTTCCTGAGTTGTCGCGACGGGCACGGGGCATTGATGTGTGGGCAGCATTGCGCACGCTTGGCAGGGTTGGACTGCAAGAGATGATTGATCGTTGCTGCTCTCTGGCGCGACGATTCGAAGCGGGCTTGCGTGAAGCCGGCTTCGAAGTTCTCAATGATGTTGTGCTCAATCAGGTGCTGGTTTCATTCGGTGACGCGTCGACAACGCGAAGCATTATCGAGGCCATCCAACGGGATGGAACCTGTTGGTGCGGCGTAACCGTATGGCAGGGACAGACAGCCATGCGAATAAGCGTCAGCAATTGGGCGACTACTGAATCAGATGTTGACGTCAGTCTGGCTGCGATGCTGCGCATCGCGAGTGAAGTCAGTTCGAGCGACTAGCTAGAACTTGTAAACAAATCCCAACGAAATGACGGGCCACGCTTTAAAGTCGCTCATTTCGTCTTCAAGGTCCTGACGTTCCAGTTCGAGGGCCGCCTGAAATCCCGGGTCGGCAGCAAGTGCGCCGCTTGCTTCCAGTGTTACATCCGGTTCGCCTTGCCACAAAACGCCTAGATCGAGGTTCATGCCCACCTTGCCGGCCAGCGTAAAGTCAAAACCAATGCCGAGATACGGTGAAGTACTGCCGAACGACGTCGTGCTGTTCAGCGTGCCGATGCCTGCACCCGGGTAGGTGATGCCACCGATGTTCAAGTCCTGCAACTCATCGTTTTCCATCACAAACTCGTTGCCATTTGAATACAGACCGGCTGTTAAGCGCATCGGGCTGATCGGGAAATGAAAGTTGGCCGTGCCGTAGAACGACTCGAGACCCAAAGTTGCGTCGTAAGGGATGCCGGCTTGCGTTCCATCGTCCTCATAGTCGTAACTATTTCCGCCCACTCGTACTTCGAGATACGGAAGCGGCTGCCAGCTGGCTTCAAGTCCCAAACCAAGGGTGCCGGCTTTTACGCCGAGACCAAAATCATTGTCTGCATTAGCGGCGCCTGTTGACAATATTGCCAGTAGCACGAAACCGCACTTGTGTTTCAAAGTACTCATAAATCACCCGTTTGCCCAAACGAATCTCTGTAAGCGTAAAGTAAACGGCGCGGTGCTCAGGTTCTGTGCGATACATCACAGGGCCTGCAGTTCGCATAAGGGCGGGCACAGAGCTTATGTAAAATACGATCGTAAACTTCGATCATAGAGCAAGATTCTAGAGCACAAACCTAGAGCACAATTGTTGGCTCATTCATCTTGTCCCTGCCGTATCGTAGAAACAGGGATGCGTGCGCAGCGGGGTCAATGTTGACCATGTCGAGGTCGCCTTGCACATGCGGCAACGCAAGTAGTCGTTTGTCCATTACTCGAAACCAGAGTTTCGGCACATAGGCGAGCAGATAGACGCCGAAATAGCCGTTCGGCAATGTTGGCAGGTCTTTGTAGCTGCGTAACGACTGATAACGCCGGGTTGGATGCGAGTGGTGATCGGAGTGTCGTTCGAGATGCAGCAAAACGAGATTGCTGTATATATGGTTGCTGTTCCAGGAGTGGTGTGGCTCGCAACGTTCGTACTTGCCGTTGAAATCCCGTTGCCGCAGCAGACCATAATGTTCGACGTAGTTCGCGCTGGTTAATTGCCACCACGCAAAAAAATTGTGAATGAGAATGAACGGCAATACTTGCCATCCCAGGACCAGATACAAGCCCAATATGAGCACCGCGGTCAGCGCGTAGGATTGCAGAATCTGGTTGTTGGGGTGCCAGACTGGTTTACCGCGTCGCGCCAAGCGGTCTTTTTCAAGCGACCAGGCCTCGACAATGGCGCCCGGAATTTCGCGCACAGCAAATTTGTAGATACTTTCGCCCATTCGCGCGCTGGCCGGGTCGCCTGGCGTCGAAACGTTGCGATGGTGGCCCAGGTTGTGATCAATCGTAAAATGACCGTAGGCGGGGACCGCCAGCGCGATTTTCGCCAGGGTTTTCTCAATTCGGGAGTTTTTGTGGCCGAGTTCGTGCGCTGTATTGATCGCAAGTCCTGCGGTCAATCCGGCGACCAGCGCAAGGGCTGCATAGCCACCGACACTAAGGTCCTGGGTCACTGCGTAAACCGCAGCGACGATAAAACTCACAAAGTGCAATGGAATGGCAATAAAAGTCAGCCGGCGATAGTAGCGATCCAGCTCAAGCTGTGAGACCACCGCTTCGGGTGGGTTGTTCGGGTCTTCACCAAGCACCCAATCAAGAATCGGTCCGACGACATAGGTCAGGAACAGAGGAAAGGCCAGCCACCACTCACTGCCTGCTGTCGCATGCAGCCCAATGCCAAGAACGGGCAAGAGCGCATACAGCAGCGACAGCATCCAGAACCAGCGCTTCTTGTCGATATATTCGACCTGTTCGCCGTCTGGCAATGTAGCCGTAAAGGCTTTCATAAAGCTTGTCCTGAGAGAGATTCCGTGTTCCTGCGGCAATTATCGCCTGATGTCGGCAATTTATACAGAAGTCGCGACGCGAGGCTGGTCGAAAATAAAAATGATTATGTAAATCAACAGGATATGGACTTGGTACGTTATTTGCTACATTATTTTTGGGAGTCCAGAAGGAGCAAGTCGTCAATGGAATTGAGCGAAGTTGTAGCAGATAAACGCGCGGCGGCTGATCGCCGCTCCTTTAGCTGGCGGACGGTTTTATTCGGATTCATGCGTTCGCGCCGCCACAAATTTCGTCGCGAAGAAGAAACAGAAATTCTGTTTATCGACTGGCACCACCCATGGCTGTTTTTCCTCTCAGTCGGCATCATGCTGATGAGCTGCCTGGACGCGTTCATGACCTTGCAGTTAATCGATCGCGGTATGGTTGAGGTCAATCCCATCATGGCGTCTATCATTGGCCAGGGCACCGCCATGTTTGCGGCCAGCAAGCTCTTCATGACAGCCACCGGCATTCTTGTACTGGTGTTTCTTGCGAAGGCGCGGTTCATGAATCGGGTTCGAACAGGGCTATTCTTGACCATATTCTTCAGTTTTTATGCCTGTCTCGTGTGTTACGAGTTCATTTTCCTGCTGCAGACCGTATAACGACTATTTGATTCCCAATATCAGTAGCTTGGGCTACACTAGCGCCCCTTTTTTCTAGCCCTCAGTACCCCTCGTATGCGGCCAAGCGAATCATGAGTGATTCCCTGAAGAAGCAATACGCGACAACGCCCTTGTATGGCGGCAACGCCAATGCAATTGAAGCGATGTACGAGCAGTTTCTCAGCAACCCGGAGTCCGTTCCGACCGGCTGGCGCGACTATTTCAGGACTTTGGCCCCTGATGACACCGAAGTCTCGCACTCTGCAATTCGTGAAGAGCTTTTACAGGGTGCCGACAGCCGCCGCACGGTTCGTAGTACATCAGCGACGGGGACCAGGCAGGCTGTGTCTTCCGGGGAAAAGCAGGCCGCCGTCTCGCGTCTGATTCAGGTCTACAGCCTGCGCGGCCATCAAATTGCCGATATTGACCCGTTAGGACTCATGGACCGGCCTGTTCCAGGCGTTCTAAAGCTCGACTATCTGGGTCTGACCGATGCTGACATGGACACCGAGTTCTATACCGGCGGACTTGCAGGCATGGCGAATGCGCGCATGCGGCTGCGGGATATTCTGGCGCTGCTACAGTCAATTTACTGCGGCAAGATCGGTGCTGAATTCGCGCACATATCCCGCGCTCGCGAACGTCTTTGGCTACGTAAGCGTTTTGAGCGAGGCGCAGCGATTAATACGCTGTCGACCGAGGAGCAGTTGTGGACGCTCGAGCATCTGACCAGTGCCGAGGGTATTGAGCGTTACTTACATACACGCTACGTCGGTCAGAAGCGTTTCTCTCTGGAAGGTGGCGAAAGCCTCATTCCGATGCTTGACGACCTGATTCAACAGGGCGGTGCCACGGGTATTCGCGAAATCGTTATCGGTATGGCGCATCGGGGTCGTATCAACGTGCTCGTCAATATTCTTGGCAAGTCGCCGGAAGAATTGTTCGAAGAATTTGAGGGCAACTACGATCTCGACGAGTTGCAAGGCTCGGGTGACGTGAAGTACCACAAGGGATTCTCGGCTGATATGAAAACCCCGGGGGGCAATGTACACATCGCTCTGGCTTTCAATCCTTCCCACCTTGAGATCGTAAATCCCGTCGTCGAAGGTTCTGTTCGGGCGCGTCAGCAACGTCGTGGCGACACCGAGCGTCAGGAAGTGTTGCCGGTACTCGTGCATGGCGACGCAGCATTTGCGGGTCAGGGCGTCGTGACAGAGACGTTTCAAATGTCGCAGACGAACGGTTTCCGAACGGGCGGCACCGTGCATATCGTTATCAATAATCAAATTGGCTTCACAACCAGCCGACCGTCGGACTCGCGTTCGACAGATTACTGCAGCGATGTCGCGAAAATGATTGAGGCACCGATCTTTCATGTCAACGCGGACGATCCGGAAAAGGTTTTGTTCGTCACGCGACTCGCATTGAAGTATCGGCAAAAATTCAAAAAAGATGTGGTCATCGATCTGGTGTGCTATCGCCGGCATGGTCACAACGAAGCTGACGAACCGGCTGCTACACAACCCATCATGTACGGCAAGATCCGCGATCAGAGAACGACACGGGGTTTGTACGCACAAAAGCTGGTTGAAGAACAGGTCATCAGTGCTGATGGCGTAATTGCGATGCAGGATGCGTATCGCGATCGACTGGATCGTGGCGAACCCGTTCCAAAGTCATCGCTCGGCATGATCGGCAACGAGTTCACGGTGGACTGGAGTAGATTCCAAGGCACGCACTGGCAGGAGTCGATTGATACAACGATCAGTCCGGGCACTGTCGACAAGCTCGGTAAGTCGATAACGACGCTACCACCAGATATGAAATTGCACGGTCGGGTACAACGAATCATCGATGATCGTGCAAATATGCTTGCGGGCGAAATCGATATGGATTGGGGATTCGCCGAGACGATGGCATACGCTTCATTACTTGAAGCGGGCGTGGATTGCCGCCTGGTAGGCCAGGACAGCGGTCGCGGCACTTTTTTCCATCGTCATGCTGTACTGCACAATCAAGTCAACAATCGCGAGTACACACCGTTGCGGCATATCGTCGACCGACAGGACGCGTTTCGTGTGATCGATTCGTTGTTGTCCGAAGAGGCCGTGCTGGCTTTCGAATACGGTTACGCCACGACCGAACCCGAAACCATGGTGATCTGGGAAGGGCAGTTTGGTGACTTCGTTAATGGCGCGCAGGTGGTTATCGATCAATTTATTAGCTCAGGCGATGCAAAGTGGGGTCGCTTGTGCGGTATGACGTTGTTCTTGCCACACGGCTACGAAGGGCAGGGTCCGGAACACTCATCTGCGCGACTCGAGCGGTTTCTGCAGCTATGTGCCGAACACAATATGCAGGTCTGCGTGCCGTCCACGCCTGCGCAGATGTTTCATATGCTGCGGCGGCAGATGCTTAGAACGTTCCGTAAGCCACTCATTGTCATGACGCCTAAGAGCTTGTTGCGTCACAAGATGTCGGTCTCGCCATTGAGCGATCTGTCAACGGGCGAATTCGAGCTGATCATTCCTGAAGCCGAAGACATTGCAGCGAAAAAGACGCGCCGCGTCGTGTTTTGCAGTGGCAAGGTGTATTTTGACTTGCTTGAAGCACGCAACGTGCACGAGATCGATGATGTTGCATTGATACGATTGGAGCAGATTTACCCGTTTCCAATCCCCGAATATGCGCAGCAATTGGCGCAATATACGCACGTCAAAGACATCGTGTGGTGCCAGGAAGAACCGCAGAACCAGGGTGCCTGGTATCAGATACGGCATCGACTGCAAGAGGCACTCAGCGACGATCAGCAGTTGTATTACGCCGGTCGATCATCGGCTGCGGCACCCGCTTCGGGTATTTTCAAGGTACATTTACAACAGCAGCAAGCGCTCGTCGAAGCAGCGCTTGGTATTGAAACCAAAGCGCATAAGTCAACGAAGCCCAGGAAGGTTCAAAAGAAGAAATGAGCATTGAGATTAAAGTTCCACAATTACCGGAGTCGGTAAGCGACGCAACGCTGGTAGCCTGGCACCGCAAGGTTGGCGACACGATCGCGCGTGATGAAAACCTGGTCGACCTTGAAACCGACAAAGTTGTTCTTGAGGTTCCAGCCCCGGCTGCCGGGGTTTTACGTGAGATCAAGATCAATGATGGCGCTACCGTTACGGCTGGAGAGGTGCTCGCAGTCTTGGATGAGATTGCTGGCGGTGCCGGCGTCGCGACGACGACGGCAGAAGCGCCAGTCGTTGAGAAGGCACCCGAACAGGATGCGAATCCGCCGGTCGCTGCAAAGACCAGCCCTGCAGTACGGCGACTACTCGAGGAACATGATCTCGATGCCACGATGGTGACAGGTAGTGGCAAAGACGGCCGTATTACAAAGGCCGATGTCATGTCGTTTCTAAAGACCGACGACAGCAGCAATGTCACGCCGGGTGACCCAGCGCCGATCGTTGCCGATAGCGGTGGTGTTGTGGGACTCGAACGAAGCGAACAACGCGTACCGATGACGCGATTACGTGCACGTATCGCAGAACGCCTGATTGAGGTACAACAATCGGCGGCGATGCTGACGACGTTTAACGAAGTCGATCTCACTGAAGTAATGGCATTGCGAAGTCGATATAAAGAGACCTTCGAAAAGGAACATGGTGTTCGGCTGGGCTTCATGTCGTTTTTTGCGAAAGCGGTGACTGAAGCGCTGAAGAAATTTCCGGTGGTTAACGCGTCGGTCGAAGGAGCGGATGTCATTTATCACAACTACTATGACATCGGCATAGCAGTTTCCACCGAACGTGGATTGATGGTGCCGGTGCTGCGAGATGTCGATCAGATGAGCTTCGCGCAATTCGAGGGCGAGCTCACAGCGATCGCCAAGAAAGCCCAGGAAGGCACGATCAGCATGGAAGAGTTGACGGGCGGGACATTTACCATCACCAATGGTGGTGTGTTTGGTTCAATGATGTCGACGCCAATTCTCAACCAGCCGCAAAGCGCGATTCTCGGCATGCATACAATCCAGCAACGCCCCATGGTCGTAGATGGAGAAATACTCGCCCGGCCAATGATGTATGTCGCTCTGACTTACGATCACCGCATCATTGATGGCAAAGATTCCGTGCAATTTCTCGTTGCCGTAAAACAGCAGCTCGAAGATCCGAGCCGACTGTTACTGCAAATATAAATTCAATATCACTAATCTAAAGAAGAGTAATGAGTAAACGATTTGACGTTGTCGTAATTGGAGCCGGTCCTGCTGGTTATATTGCTGCTATTCGCGCAGCGCAGCATGGCATGACGGTCGCCTGTATCGACGAGTGGAAGAACAAGGACGGCAAGAATGCATTCGGTGGTACGTGCCTTAATGCAGGTTGTATTCCATCGAAAGCGTTGCTGGAATCCTCGGAGCTTTATCACCGTGCGCAACATGAATTTAAGAAGCACGGAATTACGACAGGCGATGTCGGCATGGACATCGCTATGATGCAAAAACGTCGCGCGAGTATTGTCCGTCAACTGACGGGTGGCATAGCTGGCCTGCTAAAGGCGAATAAAATTGCGGGCCTGGTCGGGCATGGAAAACTGCTCGCGGGCAAGAACGTAGAATTTACGCCGGTTGACGGAGAAGCCGAGATCATCGAAGCCGGCCATGTCATTTTGGCGACGGGTTCAACGCCAATCGAATTACCAATGGCCAAATTCGATGACGAGAATATTGTCGACTCCTGGGGCGCGTTGGAATTTGATTCTGTACCACCGAGAATGGGAGTCGTCGGTGCCGGCGTTATCGGGCTCGAACTCGGGAGTGTTTGGGCGAGACTGGGCTCTGATGTAACAGTCATTGAGGCGATGGATGACCTGTTGTTTATGGCGGACCGTGATATTGCTGCTGTTGCCGCGAAAGATTTCAAGAGCCAGGGTCTCGATATCAAACTCGGCGCCAAATTGAGCGACGCAGAGTCCAAGAATGGCACAGTCAGCGTGAGTTACGACGATCGCAACGGCGCTCAGTCAATCGAAGTCGACACGCTTGTTGTTGCCGTTGGCCGTCGACCATTTACAGACGGATTATTCGCCGAAGATGCCGGCATTCAACTCGACGAACGTGGATTTATCGAAGTCGACGAAGAATGTCGCACGATGGTAAAGGGTGTTTTCGCGATCGGTGATTGCGTGCGCGGCCCAATGCTGGCTCACAAAGGTTCGGAAGAGGGCGTCATGGCGGCCGACTTGATTGCAGGAGAAACATCGGAAGTGAATTACGATGTCGTGCCTTCAGTTATTTATACGGCGCCTGAAATAGCCTGGGTCGGTAAGACCGAAGAACAGATCAAAGCCAGCGGACGAGAATACAAGAAAGGCTCGTTTCCGTTCGCGGCCAGTGGTCGCGCCAAAGCCATGGAACAAACCAGTGGCTTAGTGAAGGTCATTTCCGCTACAGACGATGACGAGATACTCGGCGTACATATCATCGGACCGATGGCTGGTGAACTGATATCGGAGGCCGTGCTCGCGATGGAATTCTCAGCTAGCACCGAGGATCTGCAGCGAACCATCCACGCGCACCCGAGTCTGGCCGAGGCGGTTCATGAAGCAGCGCTTGCCGTCGATAAGCGCGCGCTCAACTATCCAAATTAGTCCGAGTTCTTCCAGAAGTCTGCGTTCTTGATACCGAGCTTGTCGGGATCAAAACTGTAGTCTGTGACTCCGGATTTGCGTTGCGACTCATAGTCGCGCAGCGCCTTTACGGCAGGTCGGCTCATAAAAAACAGTATCAGTATGCCGACGATGTTTAGCCAGGCCATTACACCCACACCAATGTTGCCGAGATCCCAGGCGAGATTCGCTTCACGTACCGTTCCAAAGAATACTGCGCCAAGCAACATTAGCTTTATCAGGGTTAGCTCGCCGGGAAACTTGAATGATCGGCGTATAAACGCCACGTTGGTTTCGGCGATGTAGTAGTAAGCAAGCAAGGTCGTAAATGCAAAGAAGAAAAGTGCTATTGCGACGAAAACCTTGCCGAAGCTGCCGACTGCTGATTCAACAGCAAACTGCGTGAACGCTGGACTGTTTATGATTACGTCCGTGGCGAGTGCGCCGCCGCTGACTGATGCGTCAATACCCTCGACGAAATAGTTTCCAGTGATAAGAATCATGAATGCGGTTGCCGAGCAAACAAATAGGGTGTCGATATAGACTGAAAAAGCCTGTACCAGACCTTGCTGCGCCGGGTGTTGTACTTCTGCTGCAGCGGCGGCATGCGGTCCTGACCCTTGGCCGGCTTCATTCGAATACACACCGCGCATGACACCCCAGCCGATCGCGGCTCCAAACCCAGCCATGGGTGTCCACGCGTCGGTGACAATCAACATGATGACTCGTGGCAACTCCGAAATATTCATAATGATTATCATGAGTGCCATCAATACGTAGCCAAGCGCCATAAATGGCACAACAACCTGTGTGAAATGTGCAATTCGCTTGACGCCACCAAAGATGATGAATCCGAGAATCACAACAGTCAGAGACGCAACTATGAGTTTGGTGTAGCTAACGCTGCCGATCGGCGTATCCAGGACAGCACCGCTGCCGATGGCGACCTGAATGGCCTCACCAATTGCATTCGACTGCACTGTCGGCAACAACAAGCCGACGGCAAAAATTGTCGTTATGGCGAATAGCCATGCATACCATTTCTGGCCCAGGGCCTTTTCGAAATAATAAGCAGGGCCGCCGCGAAACTGGCCTTCGTCCTCTTCTTTGTAGATTTGTCCAAGCGCCGACTCGACATAGGCGGTAGACGCACCGAGGAAGGCGACAACCCACATCCAAAAAACCGCACCAGGGCCGCCAAAACCGATGGCAGCGGCAACGCCGGCGATGTTGCCGGTTCCAACGCGGCCGGATAGTGAGACCGCGAGTGCCTGAAACGACGATATGCCACGATCCGATTCCTTGCTCGAAAAAATCAGGCGAAACATTTCGCGGAACATGCGCACCTGGACAAAGCGCGTTGCTACGGAGAAAAACAATCCAGCCCCGAGGCAAAGCCATACGAGCGTAGGCTCCCAAATCAACGCGCTAATCTTAGATACAAGCTCCTGCATGCCGGCTCCCCTTGTTTTTCTTGTTTTCGGCCCCATGATAGTAACTGATATTCACAATATCGGCGCGCACAGGCGAAGTGCCTCTTAACTTCCCAGTTCGAATCAACACGCGCTATAGTTGGCCTACACGCATACAGGAGTCTCGCAATGACTTGGTGGGGATGGATGATTCTAGGCATCGTACTACTTGGCGCCGAGCTGTTCGCAATCGACGCGCAGTTTTACCTTGTATTTTTGGGCGTCTCGGCAGCCCTGATCGGTGCACTTGGCCTGTTCGGCATTGTCTTGCCGGAGTGGGGTCAGTGGTTGGCTTTTGCCGTTTTGTCGTTGGTCTTTTTCTATTCGTTCCGTCGCACGATCTACCAAAAGCTGCGCGGCGGCGGTGAAAACTACCCCGAGAGTATATCCGGCGAAATGATTAAAATAACTGAGGATCTTGCGCCTGGCGCAGAAACCCGCACTCAGTACCGCGGTACCGACTGGACAGTACGCAATGTGAGTGGCGCAACGATTGGTGGTGGTACGCGCGCCGAAGTTGTCAAAGTCGACGGACTAACTCTGCACGTCGCTGCAGAGTAATTGCTAAGAAAGGAGTATCGATATGGAAACGTCGTTATACGTTGCACTAGCGGTCGCATTGCTTGTCATTATTGTGCTTTTCAAAGCGGCCGTTATCGTGCCGCAACAAAGCGCTTATGTCGTCGAACAATTGGGAAAATTTAATCGCAAACTGGACGCGGGATTTCATTTCCTGATTCCGTTCTTCGACCGAGTTGCTTACAAACATACGCTCAAAGAGCAGGCTGTCGACATCGCAGAACAAGTCTGTATCACGCGCGACAATGTTCAGGTTGGTGTCGATGGTGTCCTGTACATGCAGGTGTTGGAAGCTGCACGCGCGTCCTACGGCATCGGCAACTACATGTTTGCGATCGCGCAACTCGCTCAAACAACTCTGCGTTCGGAGATCGGTAAGATTGATCTCGACAAGACGTTTGAGGAACGCGGATCAATTAATGCGAATGTTGTCGCCGAGTTGGACAAAGCATCTGATCCCTGGGGTGTGAAGGTTCTGCGTTACGAAATTAAAAATATCAATCCGCCTCAAGATGTCCTGCACGCGATGGAGAAGCAGATGCGTGCTGAACGTGAAAAGCGCGCCGTGATTCTGACCTCTGAAGGTGAGCGTGACGCAAAAATCAACGAAGCTGAAGGTGAAAAACAGCAGGTGATTAAGGCGTCTGAAGCAAAGAAGACGCAGCAAATCAACGAGGCCGACGGTGAGGCGCATGCGATCACAGCGGTTGCCACGGCGACCGCCGAGGGTCTACGTAGAGTCGCAGCCAGTATGACGGCGCAGGGCGGCGCAGAAGCTATGCAGCTACGTGTTGCCGAGCAGTACATCGGCGAATTCGGCAATCTGGCCAAGACAGGCAACACCTTTGTCGTACCGGCCAATCTTAGTGACTTGACGTCGATGATGGCACTTGCCACCGATATCGTTAAAGGCAAGTCCGCACCAGAGGTCTAGGCGCGGCGTCTCACTGATACCACGTTCGGGATCTGCTCGAGTCGGCTTATAGCCGTACTCAATGTGGGCAGATCTCGAATATCGACGCTGATGTCCATCACCGTCTCCATCGTTTTCTTGTCGGTCCGCGTTGACATGTCTGTGACATTGGCGTGTTCGTCGGCAAGCACAGAACTGATGTCGCGAATCAATCCACTGCGATCCATTGCCCGTAGACGCAAGTCGACCGGGTAGGTCGCTGATTCCGAATCGCCCCAGCTCACTTCGATCATGCGCTCCGGATGGCGTTGATTGAGACCCAGGAAATTGCCGCAATCAGCGCGATGAATGCTCACCCCGCGCCCTTGTGTGATGTAGCCAACAATTGTCTCGGGAGGCACCGGGCGGCAGCAGCGTGCGAAGTTCGACATCAAATCGCCAACACCACTGATCGCGATTGCGTCCCGGCTCTTGGACTTGCGGCGCGGGCTGCGTTTCGAACGCAGCGTGCCCGGCAATTCGGTTCCACGCAGGTTTTGCAATGCCGTCGCGATCGACGCTGACGTTAAATCGCCGGCACCGAGTGCTATGCACAAAGCGTCTGTGTTCTTGTGTTTGAGTTGTTTGGCGATGTCATCTGTCGCAACTTCGCGCACGTTGAGGCGGGATAATTCCCGGTCGAGGACCTCGCGACCCTGGCGCAAGTGCTGATCTCTGTCCTGCAGCCGATACCAGTTTCGAACTTTGGCGCGCGCACGCGCGCTTGCCAGGTAACCTAGTTTGGGACTAAGCCAGTCGCGACTGGGTTGCGGCTGACTACCCGTAATGATTTCAATCTGATCCCCGTTCTGCACAGTGTAGGTCAGAGGGACGATGCGACCATTTACTTTCGCGCCACGACATCGATGACCAACTTGAGTATGCACATGATAGGCAAAGTCCAATGGTGTTGCGTTCGCGGCGAGTTCGACAACGTCACCCTTCGGACTGACGGCGTATACGCGGTCTTCAAACAAGTCATCGCGAATCTGGGCCAACAGATCTTCGGAGTCGTTGGCAGGCTCAAGAATCTGCCGCAGAAACTGAATCTTCTGATCGAACGCTGCCGGCGACCCGCCACCTTCTTTGTAGCGCCAATGGGCCGCAACACCGAGTTCGGCTTGTCGATGCATCGTGTGCGAGCGAATCTGTACTTCGACCGTCTTGCCTTCCGGTCCAACGACCGCTGTGTGCAATGATTGGTAGTCATTGTCCTTGGGATTCGCAATGTAGTCGTCAAACTCGCCCGGCAAATATGACCAGAGATTGTGCACACAGCCCAACGCTGCGTAACAGTCTTTGACGTCGTCAACGAGCAGGCGAACCGCCCGGATGTCGTACAGAGAATCGAGGCCACGATCCTTACGCTGCATTTTTCGCCAGATACTGTAGATATGTTTCGGTCGCCCGGAAATTTCGGCCTTAATTGACTGTTTGTCGAGTTCAGATTGGAGAGTAGAGGTGACCAGGTCAATGAACTGCTCACGTTCGCCGCGTTTTTCGTTCAATGCAGTGGCTATCGATTTGTAGGTATCCGGATCGAGGTAGCGAAACGCCAGATCTTCGAGCTCCCACTTGAATTGCCACACGCCCAGGCGGCTTGCGAGCGCGGCATAGATTTCTCGAGTCTCGACAGCGAGTTTTTTTTGTACCTCACGACTCGCATTTTTGGCCTGCCGCAGCCGGTATAACTGCTCGGCGATGCGTATCAGCACCAGGCGCACATCGGAGACGACAGCCAGCAACATCTTTCGCAGCGCTTCACTTTGTTTGACGGCAAGTGCTTCGCCGGGTTGCCAGTCTTCCGGCAAAACGAATTGGCCGAGCTGGATCAGTCCAAGAATTATTCGAGGTAAATCCTTAAACTCACTGTTTTCAAACGATTTAATATCAACGATACCGTCACGAACTAATGGATATAGTGTCGCTGCGCTGAGCAATTTTGGGGACAATTCCAGCGATGCAACCGTGGCGGCAATGTCTTGTCCCTCGGCAATGGCTGATCGGGTGGCATCGTCGTCTGGCAAAGCGTCGAGAAATCGCCGCGTTGCGGCCGCGATACCGTCCTGTTCGACGGCGTTAGCGGTATTTTCGGGATTGCTTGATGCCATTTCGACGCGCTTCAATGATGTGCCTGCACAGGTAATAACCGTTATCATACGCGCTGTTTCCGGCCCTGGAATGGCCGGATGTTGTTTGGGCGAAGCGACACACATGGCAGGACACAGTAAGTGGGCAAATATCCAGCACCGCAAGGGTGCTCAGGATAAAAAGCGCGGCAAGCTTTTTACGAAGCTGATCCGCGAGATTACCGTGGCTGCGAAAATGGGTGGCGGTGACATCGCCTCAAATCCTCGATTGCGGATGGCGGTCGACAAGGCGAAAGGCCAAAGCATGCCCAAGGACAATATCGAACGAGCCATTAAGCGTGGTTCTGGCGATATGGACGGGGCCGATTTTCAGGAAATTCGCTATGAGGGCTACGGCCCAGGCGGTTCTGCGGTCATGGTTGATTGTTTGACCGACAACCTGAATCGTACCGTTGCCGAGGTGCGCCATGCGTTTACCAAATTCGGCGGCAATCTCGGCACCGATGGGTCGGTGAACTACTTGTTCAATCATGTCGGCCAGCTGATGTTCGGCGCCGGCAGTGATGAAGATGTCATTATGGAAGCCGCGATTGATGCCGGCGCTGAAGATGTGATCGTCGACGACGATCAATCCATCGAAGTGCTTACGGATCCGGGCGAATTCGAAGCTGTGCGCGACAGGATTGTGGCTGCCGGGCTCGAGCCAGAAAATTCAGAACTAACGATGCGCGCTTCAACCAGTGCCGCGCTGGATGTTAAGGCTGCGGGGTCGATGATTAAGATGTTAGAAATGCTGGACGATATTGATGACGTGCAGCAGGTCTACAGCAATGCCGATATTTCGGAAGAAATTCTCGAGCAACTCTGAGACGGGCGATGACGACAAGACGACGCATACTCGGAATCGACCCTGGTTCCCGGCTGACGGGATTCGGCGTACTTGATTTTGATGGTGATAAGCCGAGCTATGTCACCAGTGGCACGGTCAAGAGTCAGGATGGTTCGTTTCCGGAGCGACTAAAGCGGATTTTCGTATCCGTCGGCGAGATTGTTGCGGAGTACGAGCCTGACATTATCTCGATCGAAACCGTTTTTATGGCTCGCAATGCGGGCAGTGCCCTCAAACTTGGGCAGGCGCGTTCGGCGGCTTTGTGTGCGACGTTTGCGTTCGATGTTGAGGTCTACGAGTACGCGCCGCGCGAAATCAAGCAAGCGGTGGTTGGAACCGGGGCTGCAACCAAGGAGCAGGTGCAGCACATGATTGTATCGTTGTTGCAATTGAACGCAGCGCCTTCAGCTGACGCGGCAGATGCACTCGCTGCGGCAATTTGCCATGGCCATCAGCGTGCACTCAAGACCCGACTTGGTGATCACGCTGTTGTAGCGAATCTGCGATGATCAGTTCTCTACGCGGTCGCCTGACATCAAAGCAGGCACCACAGATTGTTATCGAGTGTCAGGGCGTCGGCTACGAAGTTGAAACACCAATGTCGACATTCCTGGAATTGCCTGCAGTGGGTGAGGACTTGTTCATTCACACCCACATGTTGGTTCGTGAGGACGCGCAACTCTTGTACGGTTTTTCCAGCGAAGACGAGCGCGCTCTGTTTCGCACAGTGCTTAAGATATCGGGCGTAGGCGCCAAAATGGGGCTCGCGATATTGTCGGCCATGAGCGAGGCGGACTTTCGTCGATGTGTTGAGTACGAAGATACCGCGACATTGGTCAAGATCCCAGGTGTCGGCAAGAAGACGGCTGAGCGACTGATTATCGAAATGCGTGACAAATTCAAGCATAGCCCGAACACGGCAGGCGTAAGCAAGATCACCGCGCCCGCCAACCCAAAATCTGAGGCCGTCGATGCGTTGGTTTCGTTAGGTTACAAAGTTAACGAAGTTAACAAGCTGATCGGCAATCTTGATGTGGACGGCAAATCGGCCGAAGACATCATTCGACAAGCCCTGCGGCAGGCGGCGCAATAAGTTATGGCGAGCATCGAACATGAACGACTAACCAGCGCCGAATCGGTTTCCGACGACCGAGCGTTCGATCGCGCGATCCGACCCAAGACCCTGGTCGAGTACGTCGGTCAGCCAAGCGTCAAGCAGCAAATGGGTATTTTTATCGAAGCTGCACGACGTCGCAGCGAATCGCTCGATCACGTATTGATATTTGGGCCGCCCGGACTCGGTAAAACGACGCTGGCGCATATTGTAGCCAACGAAATGGACGTCAATTTGCGGCAGACGTCAGGACCTGTTCTGGAGCGACCCGGCGATCTCGCGGCAATTCTGACCAACCTCGAGCCCAACGACGTGTTGTTCGTGGATGAGATTCACCGCTTGAGTCCGGTCGTTGAAGAAGTGTTGTACCCGGCGATGGAGGACTTCCAGCTCGACATCATGATTGGTGAGGGGCCGGCGGCACGCTCGATCAAGCTCGATTTGCCGCCATTCACCTTGGTCGGTGCGACGACGCGTGCTGGACTGTTGACGTCACCGCTGCGAGATCGGTTCGGTATTGTGCAGCGACTAGAGTTTTACACGACCGATGACCTTGAATCGATCGCTCATCGGTCGGCCGGAATTTTGAATCTGCCCATTGAGGCCTTGGGTGCGGTTGAGATTGCTAAGCGTTCTCGAGGTACGCCACGAATCGCGAATCGCCTGCTACGGCGCGTACGTGATTTTGCAGAAGTTGAGGGCGACGGTGTCGTAACCGGCGACATTGCCATGAGTGCAATGGACATGCTGCAAGTTGACCCAAACGGATTCGATGCGATGGACCGGCGCGTCCTGCAAACGATCGTCGAGAAATTCGATGGCGGGCCCGTCGGCATTGAGAGTCTTGCCGCTGCGGTTGGTGAGGAGCGTGGCACGATCGAGGACGTTATTGAACCGTACCTGATTCAGCAGGGTTTTCTGATGCGTACCGCCAGGGGTCGCGTTGCAACGAAGAACACCTATTTGCATTTGGGCTTGACGCCGCCGACTCGCGAGTTCGCGGCGGAACTTCCTTTGTTCGACGAGGACTGAAGGTGAAACCCTTTATATGGCCGGTTCGCGTTTACTACGAGGACACGGATGCGCAAGGCGTTGTCTACTATGCCAATTATTTCCGTTACATGGAGCGAGCTCGAACGGAATGGCTGCGGTCTCTCGGCGTCGATCAATCGCATTTGCTCAACGAAGAGCGACGTATGTTTGTAGTGACAGAAACTAAAGCGGAGTTTGTTGCGCCGGCGAAATTTAATGACGAGGTCGTCGTAACTGCGCGGCTGGCAAATTTGACGCGCGCGACGTTCGACATAGAACAGAACATTTACTTAAACAGTCTTGACGGCAACTTGCTATTGCGAGGCGGAGTCAAGGCAGCATTTTTGAATGCGGACACGATGCGACCTATGCGTGTTCCGGCAGAAATTTTTGAGGGTTCAAAACCATGACATCGGATATGTCTATTGTCGGCCTGCTGTTTGAAGCCAGCATCCCCGTACAGCTAGTAATGCTTCTTCTGATTATCGCGTCTGTGATGTCCTGGAGCATTATTTTTACGAAGCGCCGGCTCATCAGTCGTACTAAGGACGCGTCGGACGAATTCGAAGCGAGCTTCTGGTCAGGCGGCGACTTAAATACTTTGTACCAGGGCGCGTCGCAGCAACGCGGCGGCAGTCTGGGTATGGCGAGTATGTTTGAAGCGGGTTTTCGCGAATTCAATCGCGCTATGCAGCAAAGCGGCATCAATGCCGACAAGGTAGTCGAAGAATGTCGGCGTGCGATGCGTGTGGCGCAAATGCGCGAAGTCGATCGTCTTGAACAAGGTTTGGCAACGTTGGCGACGATTGGATCAACCAGTCCATATGTGGGTTTGTTTGGCACGGTCTGGGGAATCATGAACGCATTTATTGGTCTTTCTAATGTGCAGTCGGCGACACTCGCTGTTGTTGCACCGCCGATCGCCGAAGCCTTGATTGCGACCGCGATGGGATTGTTCGCTGCGATCCCGGCCGTTATTGCGTACAACCGCTACGCGGACAAAGTGGTGCGCCTCGAGTATCGCTACGACGGCTTCATGGAAGAATTTTCGAGCATCCTGCAACGACACGCGCGCAGTAAACAGGAGGCTTAGCATGGCGACGCCACTGCAAAAGCGAAAACTCATGGGCGAGATCAACGTCGTACCGTATATCGACGTCATGCTCGTACTGCTCGTCATTTTCATGGTGACAGCACCGCTACTGACACAGGGCGTCAAAGTTGAGTTGCCACAAGCCGGCGCAGAGCCTATTGCTGAGGTGCCGGATCACCTGCCGTTAATCGTCAGTGTCGATGCAGCTGGCAATCTGTACCTGAATACCGGCGATGATGAAGACCAGCCCAAGTCGGGCAAGGTGATAACTGCGCATGTCGGTGCGGTCTTGCGCAATCGTCCGGATACTCCGGTGCTCGTCAAGGCCGACCGCTCAGTGCCCTACGGTAACGTTGTGGGCGCGATGGTCGTGTTGCAACAAGGTGGCGCCGAATCGGTCGGATTTGTTACCGACCCGTTGGATTCATATCCCGTGCCAGAGTAAGGGCGCGGCAGCGAGTATCAGAATACTGTGATCAAGAAGGCCGACAATGTAGTGCCCGTTACTATCGCCGTGCTTATGCACGTCGTTTTGTTCGGTTCGCTCGTCGTCGTGTTTGATTTCGGCAGATCGCCCGATATTGCGATGCCGCTCGCCATCAACGCAACTCTGGTAACCGAAAACGCTGTTGTTATTCCGCCGAGAGTCGAAGAACCACCAAAAGTCGAAGAACCGCCGAAACCGGAGCCCGACACACGTGAGCAGGAGCGTTTGGCTGCCGAGCAAGCGAAGCGCGAGGACGATGCTCGAGTAGAGCGCGATCGGCTGCAGAAGATTGAGCGCGACAAGGCCGAAGCGGAGCGACAACGGGTTGCTGACGCTGAAAAGCGGCGCGTAGCTGCAGAGGCCGAGGAAGAACGTCGTCGCGTTTTGGCAGAAGAGCAAAGGCAGGCCGATATCGAACGTCAGCGCATCGAAAACGAACGGCTGCGCAAGGAGGCCGAAGATGCCGCAAGACAGGAAGAATTGAACAGGGAGTCGCAGCGCGTTGAAGCAATGACGGCGAGCGCCACAGCGGCCTACATGTTCGCGATCCAGCAAAAAGTAGAACGCAACTGGGTACGCCCGGCGAGTGCCGAAGTCGGCCTCGATTGCACAGTTCGCGTGCAGCAACTGCCGGGCGGTGAGGTGATCAATGTCAGTTTTGACTCCTGCAATGCAGACGCGACGATCAAGCGTTCTATAGAATCTGCGATTCGCAAAGCATCGCCATTACCAGCACCGCGAGACCCTAGTGTTTTCGATCGCGATATCCGCCTAACATTCCGGCCAGAAGAGTAAACTCCGCTCTAACACCTAAATGACGAGACTAACTGTGCGCTTAAGACTACTGACAATTTTTCTGATTTCGACGCTTCTGACCGATTTCGCACACGCGGAACTGGATATCGTGATCACGGAAGGCATCAAGCGACGCCCAATTGCCGTCGTACCGTTCGGCTGGGACGGCCAATCCCCGACTGCGCCGATCGATGTGGCCCAGGTCATCAGCGATGACTTGAATCGTAGTGGTCGATTTGCACCGATTCCTATTGACGACATGCTGCAAAAGCCGACCAATGGCGCCGATGTCGATTTTGATGACTGGTCGATACTGGGTGTCGAGGCCGTGGTCGTTGGCAGCGTCACACAGACTGGCGAGAACGCTTACACCGTGCAGTTCCAGCTGTTTGACGTGTTTGGGCGGGACCAACTGGTTGGCTACCGCATGCCGGCCAGCCGAGGCACGATGCGACGTGTTGCGCATCGTGCGGCCGACATGATTTACGAGAAGCTCACGGGCATCAAAGGCGTCTTTGATACCAAGGTCGCCTACGTTACTGCGCAGCCGCGCGGAAACGGCAAACTCTTCTCACTCATCGTTGCGGATCAGGATGGCGAGAATGAGGCCGTCATCATGGAAAGCCGTGATCCGATCATGTCTCCGGCCTGGTCACCTGATAGCCGCCGGCTCGCGTATGTCTCGTTTGAGGGCAACAAGTCTTCAATATTCATCCAGACGCTGCGGACCGGCAACAGAATCCAGGTCTCCAGCAAGCCAGGCATCAACGGGGCGCCGGCGTTCTCGCCCGATGGCCGCCAGTTGGTGATCACTCTGGGTGGTATCGACGGTAATCCGGACATTCACGTTCTTGATATCAATTCGCGCCAAACACGGCGACTGACGACGCATCGCGCGATCGATACTGAGGGTAGTTGGTCGCCGGATGGTCGCTTTATCTACTTCACCTCAGACCGCAGCGGCGGGCCGCAGATATACCGAGTCGCAGCGAGTGGCGGTCCGGCCGAGCGCATTACGTTTGAGGGGAGTTATAATGCGCGACCACGTCTTTCTCCGGACGGTACGCGACTTGCCATGGTGCATCTCTTTCAGGGCAATTACCGGATCGCCGTGATGGACATGCTGGACGAGAATCGCAGGGACCTGCTGGTGCTTTCGGCGGGCCAACAGGACGAGTCGCCGAGCTTCGCACCAAACAGCGACACGTTGATTTATGCAACCCGAGCCACCCGCAACGGTGTACTCGAGACTGTAACGGCTGACGGCTTGATTCGTCAGCGACTGGCCTCAGGGCAGGGGGATGTTAGAGAACCGGTGTGGTCACCGTTTCAACGATTTTAGATAATAATATAGATTAAGTATTAACTTTAACTTATTGTTTTTGTTTATTTTAACGCATATGCGATTTACAAGGAATTTAGAAATGTCTCAGTACAAACTACTTCTTATTGCTCTCCTGGCTGTTGGTTTCGCTGGCTGTAGCTCACCAACGGTGCCCGATCCGGAACCGACCGAGAGTACGGCAGGCAGCGATATGGATGACTTCGACGACGGCAGCATGGGCGGCGGCGAAGAAGTGCCCTATGACCCGTACGACGAAGGTCCGGCGCTCATTGTTTACTTCGATTTTGATTCGTCCGAATTGCGTCCCGAAGACACCGACACAGTTGCGCGCCACGCGCAGCAACTCGGCATGAATTCAGGCATGAGTGTGCGCCTTGAAGGGCATGCCGATGAGCGTGGATCGCGCGAGTACAACATTGGTCTTGGCGAGCGTCGCGCGCAAACGGTTCGCCG
>JBPCYB010000065.1:0-27375 GCA_051007995.1 Woeseiaceae bacterium
GCGGCAGAAAAGCTATCTCAAGACGGAGCGCATGCGATGACCGCTGCGCTGACGCTTTCAGTCAGAAACCTGTCCATCGAATTTGGTGGCGTGCATGCAGTCGAAGATGTGTCGTTCGATGTCGAACCTGGTGAGACCTTCGCGATTATCGGTCCAAATGGTGCCGGTAAGAGCACCATTTTTAATCTGATCAGTCGCTTGTATACGCCGACGGCCGGGTCCATTCAATATGGTGAGCAGGACTTGCTCGCGATGCCTGCACACAAAGTTGTTCGAGCTGGCATTGGGCGCACGTTTCAAAATATCGAGTTGTTCGAGCACGCGACGGTGTTACAAAACCTGTTGGTGGGCCGGCATTCGCATATGCACTCGAATCCTTTTACGAATTTCGCGTTCTTGCCCGGTGTTCGAAAGACCGAGATTGAACATCGTCGCAAAGTCGAAGACATCATCGACCTCATGGAAATCGCGCAGTATCGTGACGAAAAGATTTCCGATCTGTCATACGGTGCGCGCAAGAACGTCGAACTGGCCAGAGCGCTGTGTGCTGAGCCCTCACTGCTGTTGCTGGACGAACCGGCTTCTGGACTGAACAACGAGGAAACAGACGACGTCTCGTTCTGGCTCGAGGACATCAAGCATGATCTTGGCGTAACGCTGGTCATGGTCGAGCACGATATGAATCTTGTCGGCCAGGTTGCAGATCGAGTGATGGCAATCAACAACGGCAAGTTGTTAGCAATCGGTACGCCCGAAGAAGTTCGCGAAGACGCGGAAGTGCAGCGCGCGTACCTGGGGATCGCGGAATGAGCGCGCCACTCCTGCAAATGCTCAATATCGAGACTTACTACGGTCCGATCATGGCGATTCGCGGCGTGAGCCTGGACGTGAACGAAGGTGAAATTGTTGCCGTACTGGGCGCGAATGGCGCGGGCAAGACTACTCTGTTGAAGACCGCGACCGGGGCGTTGGATAGCAACAAAGGGCAGGTTTTGCTCGATGGCGAAGAGATCCAGTGTCGCGATCCGGACTGGGTTGCCCGCAAAGGTATTGCGCACGTTCCCGAGGGTCGCGAGGTTTTCCCATTGCTGACCGTTGCCGAAAACCTGGCGATGGGCGCGTATAACCGTAGTGATAAGGCCGCGATCGCAGACGATCTCGCAACAGTCTACGACTATTTCCCGGCTCTCGACGAACTCAAAGACAGAATGGCGGCGTATCTGTCAGGCGGCCAACAGCAAATGCTCGCGATCGGTCGTGGCTTCATGGCGCGGCCACGACTCTTGCTGCTGGATGAGCCGTCATTAGGATTGTCGCCGGCGTTGGTGCAGGAGATTTTCGGCATCATTACGCGCCTAAATAGTGAGCAGGGCCTGACCATCCTGCTCGTTGAGCAAAACGCGAACGTGGCACTACAGGTTTCAACGCGCGGTTACGTTATGGAAGTCGGGGGCATGGTCATGGACGGCCCCAGCGATCAGTTGCTTGAAAGCGAAGACATCAAGGAATTCTATCTTGGCAAGAAAGAAGAAGGCGTACGTGGTCGGCGCCGCTGGAAGAAAAGGAAGACCTGGCGATGAGCAAGCCGCAGGTCCTGATTGACGGTTGCGACACCGTTGCCAAGTTGTTTCTTAAGAAGTCGACTGAGCGCGGTGACAAGATCGCAATGCGCGAAAAAGATTTCGGCATCTGGCAGAGCTACACCTGGAATGACTATCGCGAGCGAGCGCTGGAAATCGCCTACGGACTGTTATCGCTGGGCCTAAATCGCGGCGACGTCGCCTCCATTCAAAGCGAGGACTGTCGCGAGTGGCTCTGGACCGATATGGGTGTGTTGTTAGCTGGCGGTGTCGTGAACGGTATATATCCGACCTACCAGACTCGACAGGTTGAGCACACGCTGGTCGATTCGAGTGCGCGTTTCTTGTTCGCCGAGGATGAGGAACAGCTCGATAAGTTTCTCGAGATCGAGGAATTGCTACCAACGGTCGAGAAAGTGTTTGTTTTTGACTGGCGCGGACTGCGTGGCTTCGATCATCCAAAAGTGAGCTCTGTTGAGGATCTGTTCGAGCTGGGCCGAGACTATCGCCGCGAAAACGAGGGCGCGGTTGACGCCATTGTGGAGCAGGGTAGTAATGACGACCTCGCAGCGCTTGTGTACACGTCCGGCACGACGGGCATGCCGAAAGGCTCAATGCTGTCGAACCGCTACATTTTGTTTCAGATGACGCTTGCACCGGACTATTTGCGGCAGACGCCAAGCGACGAAATCCTGACTTATCTGCCGCTTTGTCACATTGCCGAACGCCTGTTCTCTGGATGGCTGCCACTCGCGCACGGCGCGACGATCAATTTCGCCGAAAGCCCGGAAACAGTGATGCAGAATTTGCAGGAACTGTCCCCGACTTATGTTTTCGCAGTGCCGCGTGTGTGGGAGAAGTTTTACTCGCGCGTGACAACGTCCATGTCAGAGGCAACCTGGTTTGGCCGCAAAGCCTACGACGTAGCCATGAACATCGGTTTGCGTCGCGCCGACAAACTGATCGCGGGCCAGGCGCTCAGCTTCGGGGACCGGCTGGCTTATGCGCTGGCCGATCGATTCGTATTTAGAAATATCAAGAAAGTGCTAGGGCTCAATCGCGCACATTCTGCGTGCTCGGGTGCCGCACCAATATCGCCATCATTGCTGCGTTGGTTTCTGGCGATTGGTTTGGCGATCGATGAGCTTTGGGGGCAAACGGAGCTTGGTATTATTACGTCAACGCGCAAAGGCATTTATCGCTTCGGCACTGTTGGCCCCGCGTTTCCCGGGACCGAAGTACGAATCGACGACAACGGCGAAATAATCGCGCGCTCGGACGGGCAGTTTGATGGCTACCTGAACTTGCCAGAAAAAACGGCCGCAACAATCGTGAACGGCAGGATTCATACGGGCGATGTTGGTGAACTTGACGATGAGGGCAATCTTTCAATCACCGATCGGTTAAAGGACATCATCATTACTGCGGGTGGCAAAAACATCACGCCGTCAGTTATGGAAAACGAACTCAAATTCTCGCCCTTTATATCAGATGCCGTCATCATCGGGGATAAGCGCAAATTCCTGTCGTGCTTGATCATGATCGACCAGGAAAATGTGGAGCACTACGCGCAAACGAATTCCGTACCCTTTACGGACTATCGATCGCTGTGCGCCCGACCTGAGATCATCGCATTGATTGATGCGGAAGTGACTCGAGTGAACGGTCCGTTTTCAAGTGTCGAGCAAGTCAAAAAATTTCGGCTGATTGACGTATTATTGACGGCAGAAGATGAGGAATTGACGCCGACGATGAAACTCAAACGTAGCTTCGTGAGTGAGAAGTACAGTGAGTTGATCAATTCCATGTACGCTCGATAATCGATCAAAGAGAATCAGTATGAAGAAATTGTCTGGATTGCTAGCACTCTTCCTGGTTGCCTGCGGTAGCGGCCAGGATGAAGCGGACAGTGACCTGCCGCGTGGAGTCACGAACGACACGATAACGATTGGCTCGCACACTGATTTATCCGGCGGGCTTGCGATTTGGGGCGTGCCGTTAACCAACGGTCAGCGCATGCGTTACGAGGAGGCTAATGCGGCGGGTGGCGTGCATGGACGCAAAATCGAATTGGTCGTAGAGGACTCGCAGTACCAGATGCCTCTTGCCGTCAAAGCCACCAACAAGTTGCTGAATGTTGACGATATTTTCCTCATGGTAGGCAGCATGGGCACGCCAATGAATATTGCGTTGATGCCACGCATGTTCGAGGCCAATGTACCGAGTCTTTTTCCGCTCACGGCTGCCGTACAAATGCATGAGCCGTTGCACCCCATGAAGTACAACTACTTCGTCAGTTACCGCGACCAGATTCGCGGGGGCATGGCGTACATGGTCGAGAAAGGCGGAATTAAAACGGTGTGCATGCAGGCGGTCGCGAACGATTATGGCCACGAAAATGAACTCGGTTTTGAACAGGCCGTCGAGGAACTGGGGCTGGAAATTAAGTACACAGGTCGACACAAGACGACCGAAACCGATTTTGTAGGGACGGTTACTGCGATCAAGAATTCGGGGTGTGACATGTTAGTACTTGGCACTCTGATCAAAGACACAATTCTGTTGTATGCCGCGGCGAGAGATGCCGGTTGGGATGCGCCCATCATCAGCAACATGGTGTCGTACGTGCCGGAGATTTCAACAGCTGCAGATGGCGGTATGGAAGGGCTGTATGCGGCGGCATCTTTCTACGTGCCGGATTTTGAAGCTGAGATTGCCGCTGGTTCTTGGGCGGGCGGCTGGGCGGAGCGCTATGTCGATATATTCGGTGAAGAGCCTGCACCGCAGTCCGTCATTGGTTATGTCATCGGGGACCTGGTTGTGCGTTCGCTCGAGCAAGCGGGTCCGGGCGTTACGCTTGAGAAGGTACTCGCCGCGCTGGACAGCGTCGACAAATATGAAGACGCATTTGGCGGTCCCACGCTGACATTAAGTCCAACCAAACATCAGGCCGGCGATTTTCTCAATATGTATCAGGTCGTCGACAGAAAGTGGGCCGTTGTCGAGCGTAATCTGCCGTACTAGATTGACAAATTATGTCGCCAGGAATTTCTGCCGATACTCGGCCGGCGGCATGTCGTACCAGGACTTGAATGCTGTGGTAAACGAGCTGATGCTCGAATATCCGAGCAGCATCGCTACTTCGAGGGACTTGAGCCGCGCATCACTGAGATAGTTTACGGCTAGCAATGCACGCGCTTCGTTCAATACTTTTTGGAAGCTTGTCTTTTCAGCGCGCAGGCGGCGTTGCAATGTACGGCGGCTCAAACGCAACGCACGGCAGGCTGAATCGGCATTGGCCTCGCCTGCGGCCATAAGCTCAGTGAGCTTGCGCATCAGTTGCTCGGCGATATTGTCCTGCTCGTACAAAGAGCGCAGGTACTTTTCGGCCTGTTCGATGAGTTGTCCGTACATTGTGTCGAGATGCTACCAGAAATCCGGGGTAAACTAACCTGATGAATGCTGATAATGAGTCGAAAACCGGATTTCAAGCGGATCGTGCCTATGAGTATGAGTGAGCAATTTCATCAATTGTCGTGGGACGAGAAACCCGGAAAGCCGCTGGCGCCGTGGACGTATACGAACCCGGAATTCTTTGAGCTCGATTACGACGCGTTCTTTCTACGGCGCTGGCAGTTTGTCGGCCATGCGAGCGAAGTCAGCCAGGTCGGCGACTTCATTACGCACAACATTGGCCGAGACAATGTCTTCGTGATTCGCGGCAAGGACGAGCAATTGCGTGCGTTCAAGAATGTCTGCCGGCATCGAGCGTCCAGATTATTAGAAGGTCCCGGTACCTGCCCGGGCACCATTCGTTGCCCCTACCATGGCTGGACCTATCAAATGGATGGCAGCTTGATGGCGATCCCGCAGGACGAGATATTCCCGGATATCGACAAAGCGGAATATGGACTTCACGAAATTCAACTCGAATCGTTTCACGGATTGCTGTTTGTTCGTGTAAAGGGCGACGGGCCGAGTCTGGCAGAGCATTTTGGCGATATGGGTCGCTATCTCGAAATGTATGACGTAACAAACTATGTCATGTGCGCCGAGACCACGACGCAAATTTGGAATTGCAACTGGAAAGTTGCCTGGGACAATTATCTGGAGAACTACCACATCCCAATTGGCCACCCCGGACTTCACCGAATGTTGGTTGAATCGGATATAGGCGAGGGTCTTTCGAGTGGTGTAGATTTTGGAATTTTCAACATGCGCAGTAAGCCGTCGAACGTCGAGGTCGAGCGGCGCTATCAAGAACTGGTCAAGCACACCAGAGCGCGAATTCCAGAGGAAATTCAAGACCAATGGATTCAGTTCGGCTTTGCGGGCAGTCACGGTCTCGATTTCTATCCCGAAATGCTCGATATGTTTCAGTTAATTCCGATTGCAAATGACAAGACCTTGATCCGGGCTACCTACTATGGCCACCAGGATCCCACGCCTGAGGAAAAGGAAATTCGTGGCTACAACATAGAAATTAACGATAGCGTTAACAATGAAGATAAAACGCTTTGCGAGCGCGTTCAGAAAGGCCTGCAAACGAATGATTATGAACCAGGGCCTCTGTCGCAAAAGGAAATCGGCATTCATCACTTTCATCAGATGGTTCGCGACCTGGTGCCGGTCGCGGCCCTGCAACAATCGCCCGCACGTGGGCAGGTCGCGGCCAGGAACGAAAAATCCTGACAAAAGATCTTTTTGGTGAGTCCCGGCGTGCGATGTATGGCTGCGTCGCGTTGTCCGTCTTTGCATATTCTGGTTTTCTCGGTATGTCGATGATCGTCGGCATGCTCGTGGATCAGCTCGGATTTACGCCGTCAGAAGCCGGCTATGTGTCATCTGCCGAATTTTGGGGAATTTTCGTCGCGTCCCTCTTAACGGCGGCAATAGTCAATCGAAGTAATCGACAGGTGATCATGACGGTCGCACTGGTGCTTTGTATCGTCGGCAATGTCAGCTCATATGCATTGCGCGATTTCACGCCGATGCTTGTGGCGCGATTTGCAACCGGCATTTCAGCCGGGATTGTTTATGCGACGTCGGTCGCTGTTCTAGCAGGTTCCAAGGAAACCGCGCGCAACTTTACCTACCTGATTTTTTCAATCGCGCTGGCGAACGCAGCGATCCTGTATGGCTTTCCAATATTGGGCGCGAAAGTTGGAATCGCCGGTGTGTATCTGTTTCTCGCGAGCCTCGCGGTATTGGGCTTTTTCTTTGTTCGATTTGTGCCCAAACACTATCAGCCATTGGAAACGACGTTTTCGAAAAACGACGAGTCCGTCCAGCACTATCCCAATTATCTTTCGGTAGTCTGCCTTGCGGCCGTGTTCGCATTTTATTTCATGGCTGGCTCCTACTGGACCTACATGGAGCGTATCGGCGTCGATCTCGGCAATACGCCGGCGTTCGTCGGCAAATACATTGCAATTGCGACCTTGTTTAGCCTGGCAGGATGCGGTCTCGCGTATTGGTTGAGTCGGCGTTTGGGCTTGTCAATTCCGCTGCTTCTTTCCCTGTTTAGCGTGTCGACTTGTCTGTTCGTGTTTGGCACAAGCATCACAACCGTATTCTTTATCGCTACCACAGCGATCGTATTCCTGTTTTGGAACGCTATTGATATTTTCCAGCTTGGGACACTCGCGAACCTCGATCATACCGGGCGATTTTGCGCGTTAACCTCGGCCAGCCAGGGTCTGGGTATGGCCACCGGTCCGGCAGCGGCTGCCTATTTACTGGACCATGGATTCGGTTATTCCATAGTGCCATTTCTCGGCTCTGCGGCAACGTTCGTGGCTTTCTTGTTGTATGTTTACGTTTATATGCGATTGCGTAAGATTGATCCTGTTGTAGCTGATCAAAGGTAGGACTGATGAGGCGACTGTTACCGTTACAGATATTCATGCTGATGATGATGCCTTCGCTGGCATTCGGCTGGGGCGAGACCGGGCACCGTGTCGTATGCCAGATTGCTTACGAAGAACTGCAGCCCGTTGCTCGCGCCGAATTAGATCGACTTCTGGCGCAAGACCCGGATTTCGAGTCTTTTGCGGAGTCATGCCTGTTTGCGGACAAGCCGGAAGTCATTCGCCCCATTGACCATTACGTCAATTACCCAAGGTCGGCAACGGCCGTTACCACCGGCGAATGTCCACTGGCGGACAGTTGCGTCGTTACGGCGATAGCTGATGATATTGCCGTGCTCAAAAATAGCGGCTCATCCGACGCGGAAAAACTGTTGGCAATGAAGCTGCTGGGACATTGGGTCGGTGATGTCCATCAGCCTTTGCACGCCTCGTTTATGGACGACAGAGGGGCAAACAGCATCAACGTTGATCGAAAAGAAATGGAATGGCCGAATTTTCATGGCATTTGGGACGGCGAAATACTCTCGTACAATCTCGGTGACGATTATTTGCAGATAGCGACGCAACTGCGCGGAGCAATTTCGAACACGCAGCGAGAAGCCTGGAAGAACGATTCGCCGATCGAATGGGTAAACGAGTCGTTTCAGATTACGATTGCGCCAGCGACAAAATACTGCGTGCGTCGCCAAAACGCCTGCTGGTATGCCGATGACAACATGTTGTTAAGCGGCGACGAGCCCTGGCGCAATACCAAGATTTCGGATCGCTATTTGCGAAAGCACGGCGACGTAGTGCGACTGCGTTTGCAAAAGGCAGGTGTTCGACTGGCGCAGCAGCTCAATCAATCGTTAATAGTGCAGGAATAATAGTCATCAGTATCAATCCGGTCAGCATCGCACCAATGATGGATTGGACGGACCGTCATTGTCGCTATTTTATGCGTCTGCTGACGCCGAAAGCGCGCCTTTATACCGAGATGGTTACAGCGGCTGCCATTGTTCACGGTGATAGCGAAAAATTGCTGCGCTATGACGAATCGGAGCATCCGATCGCATTGCAATTGGGTGGTAGCGACGTCGACTGGATGTCGACGGCGGCGGCAGCCGCAGCGGAATTCAACTACGACGAAATCAATATCAATGTTGGTTGCCCAAGCGATCGGGTACAAAGCGGTCAGTTTGGTGCTTGTCTGATGGCGAGCCCGGATATCGTAGCCGCGTGCTATACCGCGATGCGCGGCGAGGTTGATGTACCGATTACGATCAAGACGCGTATCGGCATCGATGATCAGGACAGCTACGAATTCCTGACCCGTTTCGTCGAGCCGCTGATTGATGTCGGGTGTGAGACCTTCGTTGTACATGCGCGCATTGCCATACTCGAGGGCCTGAGTCCCAAGGAAAACCGGACTGTGCCGCCATTGAACTACGAACGCGTTTACCGGCTGAAGCAGGATTACCCGCAGCTGCAAGTCATTCTCAATGGTGGTGTCCAAACGCTCGACCAGGTTGACGAAATTCTCGCCAAGGTGGACGGCGTGATGATCGGTCGCCAGGCCTACCATCACCCGTATTTCCTGGCCGAGCTGGAAAATCACTTCGATCCCGGCAGGCAATTGCCGGATCGCGGCGCTGTCGTAGAACAGATGATTCCGTATATAGAACGTCAGCTGGCCGAGGGCGAACGGTTGAACCGGATTACGCGGCACATTACGGGATTATTTGCCGACCAACCCGGTGCCAGAGCCTGGCGCCGACATCTCTCCGAGAATGCGCATCGTGAAGGTGCCGGCATCGATGTCGTTGTCGATGCCCTGAATGCGATGCCCATGGCGGCGTAGGGCGTCCGCAGCTACAATACCGATTCCATCCACTGCAACAGAGCGATACGCTAACAATGAGCGCCAAAACTGCCAACAAAGGTGGCCATCCGACAATGGCCGACAGAGCTGACATTCATGAGCTATATGAAGAGTCAGTACAAAATGTAGAGAACGAAGTTAAATTCCTGAGTAACACCTTCAAAGAGCGTGTCGGCCGCACTGCCCATACGTTTCGTGAGGACTTCTGCGGCACGGCAAGTCTGGCGTGTGAATGGGTCAAGCAGGGCGTGGAGTATTCGGCAATTGGCGTTGATATTGACGCGTCCGTGTTGGAATGGGGCCGACAAAACCGCATTAGCAAGCTGACCACTGAGGATCAGGCGCGCGTTAGCCTGATCGAATCGGATGTGCAGACCGTCGAAACACCGAAAGTCGACATCCTTTGTGCTTTCAACTTCAGCTACTGGATTTTCGAGGAACGCGCGCAAATGCTGCAATACATGCGGCGCTGCCACGCTGCGATCAAAGACGATGGTCTGTTATTTATGGATATGTTCGGCGGGCCTGAGTCTTTCGAGGAAACCAAGGAAAAGACCAAGCACAAGGGATTCACCTATGTTTGGGACCAGGCCGAGTTCCATCCGGTCACGAACCACATGCAATGCTACATCCACTTCAAGTTCAAAGACGGCTCCAAGCTCAAGCGCGCATTTAGCTACGCCTGGCGCCTCTGGACGGCTCCGGAATTACGTGACCTGCTACTGGAAGCAGGCTTCTCAAATGTGACAATCTACTGGGAAGGCGAAGATGAAGATGGCGAGGGCAACGGCGTATTCACCCCGGATGATAGAGGTGAGGCAGACCTGGCCTGGATAGCGTATATTGTCGCTGAAAAATAACCTTAATTTTTAGCTAGTTGCAGACGGTTTATGGCAAAGGACCTCGAAGTCGCGATTCTGTTTGCTGACGTTGTTGGCAGCACGCAGCTTTATGACAAGTTTGGCGATACCAAAGCCAGCGAGACCGTAGCCGCGTGCCTGGACGTTATGAAAGATGCGACGCACCAATTCAATGGCACCGTGATAAAGACGATTGGCGATGAGGTCATGTCGACGTTTCCATCTGTCGATGAGTCGATGGGCGCGGCGATTATGATGCAGTCGCGTATTACCGCTGACAACAAGCAGGAAGACCGCATCCCGGTCTCAATTCGCATTGGTTGTCACTATGGCCCGGTCGTTCAAGAGCAGAACGATATTTTCGGGGCTGCAGTGCACACCGCTAATCGTATGACATCGCAGGCCAAAGCTCGCCAGATCGTGATTTCTGGCGAGACGGTCAAGCATCTGAACGACAAGTTGAAAGAGGTTACAAGGCAGATTGACGTCGCGACGGTTCGTGGCAAGCTCGATGAAGTGGCGCTGTATGAGTTGCTCTGGAATCCGGATGAAGCAACCAGCATGCTGCCGACCATCGAGTGGGAGGGACAGGATCGCAAAGCCTCTAAGGTCGAACTTACGTTTCGCGATCAGACCGTAGAAGTTAGTGACCAACGCAAGAGCGTTAATCTTGGGCGCGCCGATGACAACGACCTGGTGGTCAAAGGCAACCTGATTTCAAGGATTCACGCCAAAGTTGAAATGCGGCGCGGCAAGATCATGATCGTCGACCAAAGCACCAACGGAACTTTTGTGCAGAACCTGCAGGGCGTCGAAACGTTCGTACGTCGCGATAGCGCTGAGCTGCGCGGCGAAGGCACGATTGGGCTAGGCCGAGCAGAAGCGCCCGGCGCGTCGCTGGCGATTCACTTCAAGACGATCGATTAAGACGCTTTTTCGAGTTTGGCTGCTTCCAGATCTGCGGCAACACGTTGTTGCTCGGCAATCAGCTCGGCAGGCAAACGGTCGCCATAACTCTGCAAATACTCACCAATAGCTGCAATTTCGTCTTGCCATTGCTGCACATCGATCGTCGTCAACGCCCTTAGCTCGTCCGCACTAATCTCTAATCCCGTAACGTCGATGTCGTTTTCGGTTGGCAAGAATCCCACCGGCGTTTCTACGGCATCGATGCGGCCCTCACAACGCTCGATAATCCAGCGCAGAACCCGCAGATTTTCGCCGAATCCGGGCCAGAGAAATTTGCCATCGTCGTCTTGACGAAACCAGTTGACGTGAAAGATATGCGGTAGCTTGTCAGTGCGTTTCGAAAACGACAGCCAATGCGCCCAGTAGTCGGCGAAGTTGTAGCCGCAGAACGGCTTCATTGCCATCGGATCGCGGCGAACGACGCCAACCTCACCAATATTTGCGGCTGTGGTTTCAGACGCGACGCCCGCACCAACGAGGACGCCGTGCGCCCAGCTTTTCGATTGGTAAACGAGTGGGGCGACTGACTTGCGACGGCCGCCGAAAACGATCGCCGATATCGGTACGCCGTCGGGCGCCTCGGCGAGCTCTGAATACGATGGATTGTTGCTGGCTGCTACGGTGAAGCGCGAATTCGGGTGTGCAGCTTTGCCATTCGCCGGGTCATATTCGCGGCCTTGCCAGTCGATCGCAGGTTCGCCAATGTTTTTGCGCTCCCACCACGGTTCATTGTCCGAATTGCGCCCGACATTGGTGAAAATTGCATCGTGTTTGATCATGTCGAACGCGTTCTTGTTGGTTTCTTCGTTGGTTCCGGGAACCACACCGAAGTATCCGGATTCCGGGTTGATGGCTCTTAACTGACCCTCTTCATCAAGATGCAACCAGGCGATGTCATCACCCAGTGTCCAGATTTTCCAGCCGGGCAGCGTGGCCGGTGGAATCAGCATTGCAAGATTGGTCTTGCCACAGGCCGAGGGCAGGGCACAGGCGATATAGTGCGTTTCACCCTCCGGACTTTCCATGCCAACGATCAGCATGTGCTCGGCGAGCCAGCCTTCAGTCTGACCCTGGTAGCTGGCGATTCTCAACGCGTGGCATTTCTTGCCGAGCAATGCATTGCCACCGTAGCCCGAGCCAATGCTCTTGATCGAAAGTTCGTGCGGGAAGTGCATGATGAAGCGGCGTTCAGGATCGAGGTCGCCGGTCGAATGCAGGCCCTTAATAAATGTGCCCTCGCGCTCAATACGTGCCTGTGCAGCCGAGCCCATTCGAGTCATCAGCTTCATATTGGCCACGACATAGGCGCTATCAGTGATTTCCACACCGCATCGCGAATACGGCGATTCAATCGGACCCATGCAATATGGGATTACGTACATTGTGCGACCCTGCATGGCGCCATCAAACAGCGCATCGATCTTAGCGTGGCCGTCGGCTGGGCTCATCCAGTTGTTGTTAGGTCCGGCATCTTCTTCGAGGTCGGTGCAGACATAGGTCAGATGCTCAACGCGGGCAACGTCGCTTGGGTCGGACAGATGCAGGTAGCAGTCCGGGTAAGTATCCGGATTTAACGCCGAAAGCGTGCCGCTTTGCTGCATCTCCGCAATTAGTTGTTGGTATTCCTCGTCGCTGCCGGTGCACCAGACGATCTGGTCCGGTTGTGTTCGGCGGGCGACCTCATCTACCCATTGCTGGAGGGCTGATAGGCTTGTTGTCATTGCAATACTCGTCGATGTCCAGCCGCAGACTAGCGGCATCTCGTGGCTCGGGAGCGCAATTATACTGATTGCCCTGCAGGATGCAGTAGCAGTTTTCCGAACCCCGAAGGAGGCCCGGTTGAGGAACCACCGGCTAGTTGCAGATTGTGATCGAACCAGCCTCGTAGCGCGCTTCAAACGTATGCGTCACGTCAAAGCTTCGTTGAACAATGCCGCTGCTACGATCGGCACTGAACCGCCAATCGACGACTTCTATTAAGTCGCACATGCCGGTGCCCTGATTGGTCGAGAATGCCAGGCGCAGCGTGTGAACGAGGGTATCGCTGCTTGTTGACGATACAGATTCGATGACTTTCTTGCGGCTGTTCGTAAAGAACGTGAACTGCCAAAGGTACTCGGCAAACACCTGAACAGATTCAGCGTCCACGGGATGGGCATTGATGGTGCCGGCGTAGCCGCCTAAGTGCGACCGATCGACGCCGTCGCGATTTGTATGCCGGCACTTGAATACGCGTGCAAAGCCAGGCGATGTTATGTCTTCAATATTGCCGACGTCATTTTCATAGGAAAGCTCGCGGGCAAACTCGAAATATCGGTTATTCTCGTAAGACTCCACGAAATACCCTTGCACGCTACGTGTCGCATTGTCGTTCTCTTCCCACGCCATGGCGACGGCATAGTCATCCGTGCATAGTTCGAAGGAACCTGATTCATCGAGAACGTGGTGAAGGGTGTAACTACGATCTGTGTCAGCGCGCTCATCAACGAAGAAGCCGTTTGGCGCGCTGTAAGTATTGTCGTATAGGAGTGCGGCGATTTCGCTATCGCCAAGCGGGTTCGAGACCTGTTCAACAGCAGCAGAGTGTTGACCGTCGGAACTCGAGGAGCTGGAACCGCCGCAGGCAGCTACTAACGAAAGTAGCGGAACCAACCAAATTGTCGAGATTTTCATCCTTGCTCTCTATACCCGCTCCCAATGCCGGAGCAGGTTGCCGCAGCTTACGCAGCGGCCTTGTTCTTGCGCCATATGGAGAGCTCGCCCGGGGCCTGGACGCCCATTTTGACGCGGCTTTCATTGGACGAAAATATCGTGATTTCGATCGGGCCGCTTGCGAACAAATCTGCGAGCGTCATCGATAAGTCAATATCATCACCTGGTCTGATAAGTATGGATTCGGCATCTCGTCGACTGACTATTAACATGACTTGGTTTCCTTGTTACTGAAAGGGTGTTCAGGCCTCTGCGATTGATCGCACGTTGTCCCGCCGCGGCTCGAGGCCACTGCGGTCATAAATATTGTTGCTGGGAATACCGCCGCGGATGATCGAGATGCTGGTCTCGATGTGCTGCTTGCGGCTGCGAATGATCGCGCCATTCGTCATATTCAGGGAGTCGCATTGTGTAACGACGTCCATGAGCTGTTGCCAGCAGTTCGCTAGCACGGCGTGTTGATCGCACCACGCGATCACTTTTTGCATTTGGTCGGGCTCATCAGGAAAGCCGGATTCGACGCATAGTCTCTTGCGTAGCTGCTCCGCACCGCGCAACTCTTCGACACTTTTGCTCTTTTCGCTTACAGCGATATCCAGGGCATCGGCGTCCTGACCCTCCAGAGCTTGTCGCTCGCTCTCAAGTGTCTTCGCGAGGCCCAGTGCGTGCAATTCGCAACGACCGATAATCTCGATCAGTTGCTCGCGTGTCTTGCTGATGTCTTGCTCGTTCAAGACTAGTCGCCCAGCGATTGCTCGAAGCGAATCATCGCGTCGGCGATTGCATCGGCGTCAATTTCGTAATTGCCGTTTTCGATAGCGGACTTAACTTCGTCGACTCGCTGGTTGTCGATAACGGGCAGAGCTGAGAGTGTTTTGTCCAGACGCTCGAGCAGTTTTGCACTACTTGTAAGTTCGACTGTGTCATTCGCCGAAGCTGGCGCATTGGTAGCCGCTTGCGAAGCTGGAGAATTACCGGAAACCTTCCGATTCGCCCCCGCGTCTTCGACCTTGCTGCCTACCTTGCCTAGTGCGTTTGGATCCACTGGTCCAATCCTGTTTGTCATAATCTCAATCCTCAACGATCATTGTTGCTAACCTGTGTATCGGCCATTTCGGCCATACCTTTAGCGTTTGCGTGAATAAAATTGCCGTTCTCCGGCATCAGAATTTCTACGTGCTCGCGAGACCGAACGATGCCTTCCACAATTCGCCCGGAATTGAGGTTTTCGACTCGGATACGTTGGTTTAATGCCCCGTCCATCAAGGACTTACCAGTCATGCTGATATTGATGCTGCTATTTTGGGCAAGCAGCGTGACGGTCTGGCCACGCCGGATTATGTTATTCGCCTGCAACATAGTAGGCGTGATCATTCGCCCGGCGATAATTTGTTGCCGCAGACGCTGTCCAATCAACTGCTTTTTGTTGCTGATATAGCCGGCAGTGAGTCCGGAAACGTCCCTTTTGTCCCCGACCAGATCGGCGTCGGTTAGCAAATGCCCCTTGGCCAGCGTTCGGCTCGCCGTATAAACGGTCGCCATCACAACGACATCAACGGTTACATAGACTTTCCAGGGCTTGCTGCCCGTGCAGCGAACGCCGACGACCGTCCTAGCCTTCACTTGCGTACCCCGGCGCATGAACGTCTCGAGCGACTTGTCGCACAACGGCAAGCGATGCCTCGGATCGAGTGCGCCCGCTTGCACGGTCGTACCACTAGCGCCAGCGCCAGTCATCTGCCGCAGGTGCTCTTCTGCGGCCGCAGCTATGTCTGCATTGGGCTGCCATTGCTGCGCTGCATTGACGGATGTGCTCATTGCAAGCAGGCCAATAAGTCCAATGCTCCATGAGCGTGTCAATTTTCTGACGATTTTTCGCGTTATCAGTTGCATATAGAGGTAACTGCAATAGTTGTGCCAGTTACAAATTGGCTGCAAGAATTTGCCGATGAGTCGGCAAGAGTTTGCCGAACGCACTGTAGATAGTTTATCGGCCGGTGCCGCGAATCCTTTAGTTATTCGTATTTCTGGACTTGGCACAGGCTTTGCATAGACATCTGCATGGAAATTAAAGGTCTCGCACAACACGAACAAGCACTGATGTTTCGGGCACACCGCAACGAAGTGATTTCGTCGAACATCGCAAACGCGGACACGCCGAACTACAAAGCGCGTGATCTGGATTTTGGCGATGCGTTAAAGAGTGCTCGCAGCCCAAGCATCAGCATGCAACGTACGAGTGACCTGCATCTGAACTCGATGCAGTCAACTCGGCACGGTGGAAAGCTGATGTACCGCACGCCGAGCCAGCCGACGCTCGATGGGAATACTGTGGAAGCAGACATTGAACAAGCAGCGTTCGCAGAGAACGCGGTTCAGTATCGCGCCAGCCTTGCATTCATCGACGGCAAGATTCGATCACTGCGATACGCGATCAAAGGAGGCGACTGATGGGACTTTTTAATGCAATCGATGTTGCCGGTAGTGCGATGAACGCACAGTCAGTGCGCCTTAACGTGACCGCGAGCAATCTCGCCAATGCGGGCAGCGTCAATGGCGACCCCGACAAGGTATATCGCGCACGACAGCCAATTTTTTCTACGTTTCAAGAATCTTTGGCTGATCAGAGTGGCGTTGCGGGTGTGCAGATGAGCGGCATTGTCGAAAGCTCTGCTCCGCTCACAGTTCGTTTCCAACCGGATCATCCGGATGCTGACGAAAACGGCAACGTCTATGTGTCGAATGTCAATGCGATCGAGGAGATGGTCAATATGATTTCGGCATCTCGCTCGTACAAGAACAACGTAGAAATCATCAACACGACGAAGGACATGCTGATGCAGACCCTGAGTCTCGGCCGATAACCGCACGGAGAGAACAAACATGACGACAGTTTCCCCAATTGGTGATGCCGGTATTTTCCGTGCGCCACCACAAGCATCTGCGAATGATGAATTAGGCCAAGCCGATTTTCTGACGCTGATGATCACTCAATTCAAGAACCAGGATCCGTTCGAACCTATGGACAACGGCGAATTCCTTGGCCAGTTGGCACAGTTCAGTACCGTGAATGGCATTGATTCGCTGAATAGTTCATTCGCGGGTCTTGCCAATTCGATTTCGGGTGAGCAGGCATTACAGGCCGCAAATCTCGTCGGACATTCAGTCTTGGCCGTTACTGACGTGGGCTACCTGGCTGAAGACGAATCCGTAAACGGGCTCATCGAGCTCGAATCCAGCGCCAGTGCCGTACAAATCGACATTCTTGATGAGTCGGGCGAGCTGTTGCAGACATTGGATCTCGGCGAACAACAGGCAGGGCTCGTTCGCTTCTCGTGGGATGGAAGAAACGCGGCAGGCGAAATAGTTGACCCAGGCCACTACCAGTTCAAGGCACGTGTTGTACGCGGAACGCAAGTTGAAAGCGCCGCGACTGCAATTCAAGCCGATATCGAAAGTGTCACGCTCGGCCAGTTCGGCGGCGACATGCTTCTTAACCTGACCGGCGGCGGCGCACTCTCGCTCGGGCAGGTCTACCAGATTATCTAATTGCACATCTTAACCAGGAGATTCAGTCATGCCATTCGCAATTGCACTTAGCGGTCTCAATGCCGCATCCGCCGATCTAGGCGTTACGGCAAACAATGTCGCTAACGTGAATACGACCGGTTTCAAAATGTCGCGTGCCCAGTTCGCAGAAGTATTTGCTGTTGGTACCCAAAGCGTCAGCTCAAGCGCGTCGGGTAGTGGTGTTCGTTTGTCAGCGATCGCCCAACAATTCACGCAGGGCAACATCGACTTCACGGACAATGCGCTCGATCTCGCGATTGGTGGCGAAGGCTTTTTTGTCTTGAATGACAATGGCGCGCGCAGCTACTCGCGTGCAGGGGCATTCGGTGTCGACAATCAGGGCTTTGTGGTCAACGCCACGGGTGCAAGATTACAAGCTTACCCGTATGCGGGCAGCGGGCTGTTCAATACCGGCACACCGCAGGATCTGCAATTGACGATTGGTGCGAATCCGCCAGCAGCGACAACCGAAGCAAATTTTGGCATCAATTTGCCAGCCGATGCGGCAGTTCCTGCAAATCCGGTATTCGATTCAACAGATCCAAGCAGCTTCAATCACACGACGTCGGTCACGGTGTATGACTCGCTTGGGTCAGCACATACGGCGACCGTTTATTTCATTAAGGATGTAGCGCCCAACACATGGAATACACAGGTTGAGATTGAAGGCAATCCGGTAGCTGGCGCAGCACAAATAATTTTTAATCCTGACGGTACCTTACTGTCACCGGCAGGCGGGCTCATGCCACTGGCACCATATAACCCCGGCACCGGTGCGAATGACATCGCAATGTCGATGAATTTCGGCTCAGCGACCCAGTTCGGTCAGAACTTTGGCGTCAACTCGCTATCACAGGATGGCTTTACGACAGGTCGACTGACTGGCGTCAGTGTTGACGGCGAAGGCGTTGTATTCGCTCGATTTACCAACGGCCAATCCACATCGCTTGGAAAACTCGCGTTAGCGAATTTCACGAACCCGCAGGGTTTGCAACAGATTGGCGATACAGCTTGGGGCGAATCCTTTCAATCGGGTGATGCGCTGCTTGGCGAGGCTGGAACGGCTTCATTCGGCAATATTCAGTCCGGTGCACTTGAATCATCAAACGTCGATCTGACAGCACAGCTGGTGCAAATGATCACGGCGCAGCGAAATTTCCAGGCGAACGCTCAGATGATCTCGACCGCTGATACCGTGACGCAAACGGTCATCAACATTCGATAACGGCAATTCTGAGACGACGACATGGATGAGATGATCTACACCGCGATGACCGGCGCGAAGCAAACAGAATATGCGCAGGCCATCAACACGAATAACCTGGCGAATATTTCGACAACCGGGTTTAGAGCGGACCTGCATTCATTTAGCTCGGCCCCTATTGAGGGGCCGGGCGTTGAATCGCGTGTTAATGCGGTAGTTGATTCCTATGGAACGGATATGGCGCCAGGCCCAATCACAAATACGGGCCGCAACCTGGACATAGCAATACAAGGCGACGGCTTCATCGCGGTCCAGTCACCGGACGGCGGTGAAGCTTATACCCGAGCCGGGGATCTACGCGTCAATCCAGGCGGTCTGCTAACCACAGGTACTGGTGACCTCGTAATGGGTGACGGCGGTCCGGTGGCACTGCCGCCAAACGTGAGTCTGCTCATCGGCGGAGATGGCACGGTTTCTATACAGCCACTGGGCTCAGGGCCCGAAACATTAACGATCGCGGACCGCATCAAATTGGTAAATCCAGATCCGGCGATGCTGCAAAAAGGCGTTGACGGATTGTTCTATCTGCCTGACGGCGAGATCGCGGATGCAGATGCGAATGTCACCATAACGGGTGGGGCTCTCGAGCGAAGTAACGTCAATGTCGCAAAGACATTGGTCAACATGATCGAGCTGGCACGGCAGTACGAAATGCAAGTCAAGATGATTAAGGAATCCGAAGAGAACGCCGACGCGGCGGCACAGTTAATGCGACTCGGCTAAGGCCGCGGCGTTTCAGGAGATAAGTAATGACACAGGCTTTATGGATTGCAAAAACGGGGTTGGACGCGCAACAGACACGCATGGCGGTGATTTCCAATAATCTAGCCAACGTAAATACGACGGGATTCAAGCAGGGAAGAGCGGTGTTCGAAGATCTGCTGTATCAAAATGTGCGACAGCCGGGAGGATCGAGTTCACAAGACACGATTCTTCCGTCTGGCATGTCACTAGGTACCGGCGTGCGTGTCGTTGCAACCGAGAAACTGTTTGCACAAGGTAGCGTGCAAAATACGGAAAACTCGCTTGATGTCGCAATCAATGGTCGAGGCTTCTTTCAAGTCCTGAAGCCGGACGGCGAAATCGCGTATACGCGCGATGGTGCGTTCAAGATGAATGACCAGGGCGAACTGGTCACATCCAGTGGCTATGTGGTTCAACCCGGAATCTCGATACCGGATGGTTCACAGAGCATCACAATCGGCAGCGACGGTGTGGTATCGGTGAAGCTGGCTGGCCAGACCTCGCCGACGCAGGTCGGCACTCTGGAAACCGCAGACTTTATCAATCCGGTCGGCCTGCAGTCTGTCGGTGAAAACCTTTACGTAGAAACAGCCGCAAGCGGCTCGGCACAGTCAGGTACGCCGGGCCTTAACGGGTTGGGCGCCTTGATTCAAGGCGCGCTTGAAGGTTCGAACGTCAATGTCGTGGCAGAGCTCGTCAACATGATTGAGACGCAACGCGCCTACGAGATGAATTCGAAGGCGATCACAACGAATGACCAAATGATGCAGTACATCAACAATAACCTCTAGGGCGATCAACGATGACTCAAACGCATAGACTTATTTCGATCGTTCTAATGGGCGTTTTCGTAAACGCTATTTCAGGTTGCGGCTACTTGCCGAAACCTAAGGAAACGTTCGATCCGCCGGCACCGATTTCGGTCACGCATGCGCCGCCTACGGATGGTGCGATTTACCGTGCCAACACCGATGTGCGGCTTTTTGAGGATCTTAAGGCCAGTCGCGTTGGCGATATTCTCACCGTTCGCCTGGACGAGCAAACCAACGCCAGTAAGGCATCGCAAACGTCGACGTCGAAATCGACCGAAGCGACGCTTGCCAATCCCACTGTCCTCGGTCGTCCGCTAACACACAAAGGCGACCCAATCTTTGGCGGCAGTCTATCGGGTGAAAACACCTTCGATGGCTCCGGTGCAAGCAGTCAAAGCAATAGCCTGGTCGGTGATATCACCGTGACTGTCGTGGAGCGCCTGGCAAACGGCAATCTCAGGATTCGCGGCGAGAAATGGGTCACGTTGAATCAGGGCCGCGAGTTCATCCAGCTGTCCGGAACGATTCGTCCAAATGATATCGAAACGGACAACACCTTGCTGTCGACGCGTATTGCGAACGCACAGATCACGTATAGCAGCAAGGGCGTTCTTGCCGCTGCGAACAAGATGGGATTTGTTTCACGCTTTTTCAACTCAGTACTTAACCCTTACTAGTCAAGGAAACAAGGATGCACACAAGAAAGCAAGAAGGAGACTGGGTACGGAAATTCGCATTGATTGTGATGTTTTTCGTGATTTGCGCGCAACCGGTTTTGGCAGAGCGCGTAAAAGACCTTGCCAGTGTGGCCGGTGTACGTAAGAACCAACTCACGGGCTACGGTCTCGTCGTCGGTTTGAATGGAACGGGTGACCAGACGACGCAAACACCGTTTACAGTGCAGAGCATCGTAAACATGTTGACGCAATTCGGCATAACAATTCCACCTGGCACCAGTCTGCAACTCAAGAATGTAGCTGCCGTGACCGTGCAGGCGGAGTTACCGGCATTCTCGAAGCCGGGACAGATGATTGATGTCACTGTTGCGTCCATTGGTAATGCGAAAAGCCTGCGTGGTGGCAGTTTGCTCATGGCACCGTTGCGTGGTGCGGATGGCAATGTCTATGCAATCGCGCAAGGGAACTTGATCGTGGGTGGCTTCGGTGCCTCAGGTGCCGACGGTTCGCAAGTTACCGTCAATATTCCGAGTGCCGGTCGCATTCCGAACGGAGCGACTGTCGAGCGAACGGTGCCGAACGATTTCCTGAACAGCGACGTTGTAGTGCTTAATCTGAATTCCCCGGATTTCACAACATCGAATCGGCTGGCCGCGGAAATTAATAACACGATGGGCGAGGGAACGGCGCAATCGCTTGATGCCGTATCGGTTGCTGTACGTGCCCCCGTCAATGTGAGTCAACGCACCGCATTTGTATCAATGCTCGAGAATCTCGAAGTTCAGCCCGGCGAAACATCCGCCAAGGTCATTGTAAATTCCAGAACCGGAACCGTAGTAATCGGCAGCAACGTAAGAGTTACGCCAGCCGCCGTTTCGCACGGTTCCCTCGTGGTGACGATCAGTGAACGACCGTTTGCGAGTCAGCCGATCGCACCGTTTAGTGATTCCGGTTCGACCGTCGTGTTACCCGATTCTGAGGTAGAGATAAGCCAGGAGGAGGGCAGCATGTTTTTGTTCGAATCCGGCACAAGCCTTGATGAGATCGTGCAGGCGGTTAACCGGGTAGGAGCTGCACCGGGTGATCTGGTCGCGATTCTTGAGGCGCTCAAACAAGCCGGCGCATTGCGCGCGGAGCTGGTTGTTATCTAGAGAATACAATGTCGAACGCAATTACCGATTTCAATCAATTCGCCGCCCTGCGAGTGGGCGCGGACCAGAATGATCCGGAGGTATTGCGCGAGGTAGCGGGACAGTTCGAAGCGCTATTTGTGCAGACAATGCTCAAGAACATGCGTGAGGCATCGCTCGGCGATGCACTGTTAGGTGACAGCGACCAACATGAGATGTTCGAAGGAATGCTCGATCAACAACTGGCCGTGGAGATTTCCTCTGGCAAAGGTATTGGTCTCGCGGAAATGCTCGTACGTCAGCTGGGTGGTGAGAATCAGCCAGTTTCGGTCACTGCCGAGTCGAAACCCGTTTGGAAAGATGCCGAATCGTTCGCACGCGATGTCTGGCCACACGCAGAGCGTGTTGCGGCTCGACTGAACGTACCCACCGAAGCAATCGTGGCTCAGGCAGCCCTCGAAACCGGCTGGGGTGCACACGTGCCGCAACACGGTGACGGCTCCACCAGTTTCAACCTGTTCGGCATCAAGGCCGGCGGTAGCTGGTCTGGCAACCAGGTGACCAAGGCAACGCTCGAATTCGAGGACGGACTCCCAAAACCGCAGCTTGCAGCATTCCGTGCATATGACGATGTCGGAGCAACGTTTGATGACTATTCAGAATTGTTAACGGGCAATCCGCGCTACGCGGCTGTCAGTAATCATCGTGACGATGTCGCCGGCTTTGCACGTGCGTTACAGGCGAGTGGCTATGCGACCGATCCGGCGTATGCAGACAAACTGCAGGACGTCGCAGGCAGCGAAACAATGCAAAACGCGCTTTACCAGCTAAAGATATCCTCATCGGGGCCGATTACTGAACGGCAGTTGTCCGATGCGATCTAGAAACGGACAACGCGAAATGGGGAAATACGCTGCCTGATCTGCTTAATACCAGTCTTACGGGAATGTTAGCGTTTCAGCGAGCGCTCGAGCTCACTGGACACAATATTTCGAACGCCAATACACCGGGCTACAGTCGCCAGGTGGCCGAATTTACGTCACGAATCGGCGGCGCAGGAACACAAATATCAACGATCAAGCGCATGTACGATTCGTTGCTGGTCGACCAATATCGAACGTCATTGACAGGTCAGGCGAGATTCATGGCGCTGAACAGCATGGCCGGACGTGTGGATTCGCTGCTGGCTGACGCTGATACCGGACTCAACACCGGTTTGCAGGGGTTCTTCAGTACTTTGCAGGATGTATCCAATGATCCCGCTGGTGTTCCTGTCCGTCAGGGCTTACTCGGAGAAGCTGACGGGTTGGCGAATCGCTTTCGCGCGATGGATCAGCGTTTGAGTGAGCTGGAGTCTGAAACCAACGATAGAATTTCGCTGGCTGTCGACGACATCAACCGGATCGCTGCGCAAATCGCCGAAACCAATGATCGCATCGCAGTCGCTGCAGGACGCACTGGGACTAACGATCTTCTCGATCAGCGCGACAATCTGGTACTTGAGCTATCCAGCCTGGTGTCAGTATCGACGACGCTGCAGGATGACGGGGCGATGAATGTCTTCATCGGTAGCGGACAGTCTTTGGTGCTCGGAACCGACGCCAAAAGACTTGGTGTACGCAGTAGCGAATTTGATCCAACGCGTGTCAGTGTCGTTTACGAAGGCGCGTCGGCCGCCACGCCACTGGATTCATCACTCTCCGGTGGGACACTGGGCGGATTACTGGAATTTCGAAGCAGAATGCTCGATCCGAGCCGGCAGTCGCTCGGGCAGACGGCAGTCGCGTTCGTGAATCAATTTAATTCTCAGCATGCGTCCGGTATGGATTTGCATGGCAATCTGGGCGGCGATTTTTTCGCGATCGACCCGCCATCCATTTTGTATTCATCAAATAATTCAGGAAGTGGGACAGCGAGCGCGACCGTCAATGATCTTGGCGAACTTACTGGCGCTGACTATGTTCTCGAGTTTGATGGTGCAAGCTACAGCCTGACACGATCAGATACCGGCCAGGCGATAGCCTTGACTGGCAGCGGCACGCCGGCGGATCCATTCCTCGCCGACGGCCTGAGTATAGAGGTGAGTGGTGCACCGGCTGCCGGTGATCGACTCATGATTCGCAGCGGGCATAGTGCCGCCAGCTCAATGCAGGTTCTTATTTCTGATCCGCGCGACATCGCTTTGGCCGCACCAACACGCTCGCAGGCATCATTGGCTAATCTGGGCGATGCACTGATAAGCCCGGCGACGGTTGTGGACAATTCGGATCCGGGACTACTAACGACGTCAGTTATCGAGTTCACAGGGCCAAATACCTACAGCATCAATGGTGCTGGGAGTTTTGCTTACGTCGATGGTGACCCAATTGTCGTTAATGGATCATCCGTCGTCATCAACGGTTCTCCGGTTGTCGGCGACCAGTTTACGATTGAAGCGAATTACGGTGCTTCAGGTGACAACAGCAACGGCTTGTTGTTGACGGACCTGCAGTCAATGGGTGTGCTCGACGGCGGCAATATCGGCATCGGCGAGAGCTACAGTCAGCTGGTCGCGAGCGTTGGCGGAACAACTCACCAGATTCAGGCCGGGTTGAGTGCGCAGAATGTCGTATTTACGAATGCTGAGAATGCGGTGTTGTCCAAATCCGCAGTCAATCTGGACGAGGAGGCGGCCAATTTGATTCGTTTCCAACAGGCGTACCAGGCAGCGGCGCAAGTCGTCAATGTAACGAAAACACTGTTTGACAGCCTAATCTCCGCTACGAGTCGATAATCATGCGAATTTCTACTTACGGATCGTTTCTAAGCAGTACGCAGGCATTACAGCGCTTGCAGGAAGCGCTGGATTACACTCAGCGACAAATTTCGAGTGGCCGCCGGATCCTGAACCCATCGGATGACCCGATCGGATCCGCACGCAGCATTGAACTTGGTGAAGCCTTGTCGCGACTTCAACAGTTTGATCGCAACGGCGTTATCGCTGCGAACCGCCTTAGTCAGGAAGAAGTTGCACTGGGGTCGGTAAACAACGTCTTGCAGCGCGTCCGTGAGCTTGCCCTACAGGCAAACAACGCGACCCAAAGCAACGAAACGCGTGCATTGATCGCCGTGGAAATGCGCGAGCAACTTGAGAACCTGGTTCAGATCGCCAATCAACAGGACGGCGGTGGCAGTTACATCTTTTCCGGTAATCTCGAAGAGACGCAGCCGGTATCACGTAGCGGCTCTACGTTTACGTATAATGGCGATCAGGGGCAACGGTTGATCCAGATAGGCGAAGGGCGGCAGATTGCCGACAGCGATCCGGGCTCCAATGTGTTCTTTGGTATACGCACCGGGAATGGTGCATTCACGGTTGTGCCAGACAATGCGAATGCTGGCACCGGCATTATCGGCTCCAGCAGTGTCACGGATCCAGCCGCCTATGACCAGGACTCATACACGGTGAACTTCATTAATCCTGGCAACTATGAAGTACTTGATTCTGGCGGTGCCGTCGTGAGGATTGGCCTTTTCAATCCAGGCGAAACCATCGATTTCCGCGGCATTGAATTGACTATTGATGGACAGCCTGCCGCAGGAGACGAGTTCCTTGTCGCGCCGAGCGGCACACAAAACATATTCGAGACGATTGATACACTGGCAACAGCTATCGAACAGCCGGTCTTCGGTGATGCTTCCCGAGCGGTCGTCAGTAATGGCGTCAATGCGAGCCTCTTTAATATCGACAGGGCGATCGAGAATATTCTGGATGTGCGAACGCAGGTTGGTACGCGTTTGGCCGCGATCGACAGCCAGGCGGACAACAATGGTGCTTTCGAACTGACTTTGCAGTCGACATTGGCTCAAATTCAGGATCTTGACTACGCCGAGGCAATATCAAGGCTCAGCGCTGAGGCGACGACCCTGGAAGCGGCGCAACAATCGTTCATACGAACACAGCAACTCTCTTTGTTTAACTATTTCTGATTTCTGGGGACATAGTTCACAGTTCCAGAAATCTGCGCTAAAGATTCCGGATCGTCGGTCGGTGCCGATACGCCACTTTTTCCGGCATTTACGATGATTCCCTCAAGGTTTCAGATTAGCGACCGATAACTTCCCTGTACGGTGGCCATCATTGGTTTTTTGGCCACTTAATTTGACCTCCGGCAGCATTAGCAGACCGGGTGTTTTTTTGGAAATACAGGAGTTATTACAATGGCACAGACGATCAATACGAACGTTGCATCGCTCAATGCGCAACGGAACTTGAATCGTTCGCAAGGTTTGCTAAATCAGTCACTGGAAAGGCTGTCTACAGGCCTGCGAATCAATAGTGCAAAGGATGATGCTGCAGGTTTGGCAATTTCCGAGCGCTTCACCACGCAGATCCGTGGTCTTAACCAGGCTGTTCGAAACGCCTCTGACGGTATTTCACTGTCACAGACGGCTGAGAGCGCGCTTGGCGAGCTGACCAATAACTTGCAGCGTATTCGTGAGCTGGCTGTACAGTCAGTCAACGCGACCAACTCTGCATCGGATCGTGCAGCACTCAACGCTGAAGTTACCGAGCGTCTTGCAGAAGTTGACCGCATCGCGAAGCAAACAAGCTTCAACGGCGTAAAAGTTCTTGACGGTTCGTTTGGTACGGCAACCTTCCAGGTTGGCGCAAACGTCGGCGAAACGATTGCTGTTTCTCTGACCACGGACGTTACGACGGCGGCTATCGGTACAGTTAATACTGAAACCGGTGTTGCTTTCGACATGACCGATACGACAGTGGCTAACTTTTCGTTGCTTGAGTTCGGTGATGGCGCGGATGCTGACCTTTACGGCACTGCAACGATCGACGCCGGGGCCACAATCCAGGAAGCAGCAGCAGCCATCAACGACGCAAACGTTGAAGGCGTATCTGCTTTCGTCAACACGGCTGGCTTCCTGCAGATTTTGTCTGCCGGTGAAGATGTCACGATCACGGAAACGGTCGCTGCTGGAACCAACGTTACGGGTCTTGCAGGCGTCGTTACCGCGGACGAGGCAGTTGGCGCAACCACGACGCTTGAAGGTCTTGGTGTTGACACGGTTGCAAACGCGAACTTCGCGATTGCTCGTATCGACTCTGCATTGACAGACGTAAACGGCTTGCGCGGCAACCTGGGTGCTATCCAGAACCGTTTCGAGTCTACGATCGTCAACCTGCAAACCGTTAGCGAAAACCTGGCTGCTTCACGTGGTCGAATTCAGGATGCTGACTTCGCCGCTGAAACTGCTGCCCTGACAAAGGCGCAGATTCTGCAGCAGGCTGGTGTAGCAGTTCTGTCTCAGGCGAACGCCCAACCGCAGC
>JBPCYB010000066.1:0-42543 GCA_051007995.1 Woeseiaceae bacterium
CGCACGAAGAACTTACCCATACTTGGCGCCATCTCCTCAACAACAGAATCGTCGCCAAACGTCGGGTAATAATAGTCGGGATCGATGCGTCGGAACAACGAATCGGGTGACTTGTCCATGAAGTTGCTGAAAATATCTTCGAGTGCACCCTCATGCGTATCTGCGCTCGCCGTCAACTTCCAATGATCACCGAACTTGCCGTTGACGAAAAACGCCAGTCGACCGTCAACGTTGGAATCATAATCGTAGGTAGAGTTCTCTCCCTGCAACAAGTCGATTGGACCGCTCGCCGAATTTGATGCGAGTGTTACATCCGCCATACCGACGTAAAACCAGTCCTTTTCCTTGAACTCGAGATCGCGAAGGTACAGTTCACCACTACCCTCCTTGTCGACGACAGCTACCTCAACCGTATGCGCACCCTCTGGCAGTATTTCCTCGGTCACAAAGCTGCCGGTGGAATCGACTGGGATCGGCCGCCCAGCGACCCAGACCTCCTGGTCAGTCGCAATACCCGTGCCACGGACGCTTACGGTACCGCTGGACAGACCTATGTTATGCAGCCCGAGGCTGTTCTCACCATAGGCCGAGAACAAACGCGGAAGTGGTCCGGTATCGCTCGGATCTGGCGTGCTATCGAGGCTTTTCAGCTCGTCATACACAATCCAAAGCGGCTGCGGCCGAGTCTCGTCGAAGTTGCCGTCCTCACCGTAGGCGCGCAATACATACGCCAGTTCATCAACGGGTGCCTTGAATTTTCCTGTCGGCGGCGCCCAGTTCGCGACGCCTTCGATATCAATATCGATCACGTCGAGTGGCTCGGCTTCCAGCGATTGGCCCGGCTCGAAGACCCGAATCTCGGCACGTTCGATGAACGACGAGTAATTCGTGTACATCCGAAAATAGACACTACTGCCGAGTACACGACCATCGGCTGCGCGCGCGACCGTGACGCTCGGCGGCTGGGCCGTGACGCTCATGCGCGGTGCAGAGCGCATGTTGTCGAAGCCGAATTGAATGTCTGCTTTCGTCAGCGCAACGTCAGTACAACGTTGAATGTCGGAAGAGCTACGCTGTGGATCGTCGATGGGTTCGCCATCGACAGTGATACGCATCAAGTTCAGACCTAAGGGATTTTCGGGACTGAGTTCACGTGTAATTCGTGTGACGTCGACGCCTTCGTAGTCATCGAGAATAGCAAGTTCGTCGTAAACGGCCTGTACGGCGACGTGCGAAGTTTCGCCCTGAATAAAGCCGGCGTTCACAACATCATCTGAATGCACATAGCCACGGCCTTCGAATTCTGCCTGGCTGTCAGCAAGTTGCATGTCGTCGGCAATGTGCTCCATGGCGCGTCGCGCACGCGATGCTGACAGCCCGATATCGTCTTCATAGACAGCCGCAGTACGTCGTTGCAGGCGCTCATTTCGAGTGTAGCCTACGAATTGCAGGCGCGGATTAGTCTCCTCGGCAATGTCTCCCAATGCGCGACTGAGATCGTCCGCATAACCAGCTGGCACGACAGGTTGCCCGTCGACGAAATTGATCGCAGCGATCGATCCCCACGGCGGATCGTAGGTTCGCGTAACCATGACAGCGCCCGCTGACTCCGGACAAAGCTGTGGTTCGTTCGGCAACTCCTGCAGCGGATCGTCGTACCAGAACTCAACCTCAACGCGTCGATTGAGCGCGCGTCCTTGCGGCGTCTGATTTGACGCCAGCGGACGTTGCACGCCGCGGCCATCACTATCGATCGCGTAGGTCGGCAGGTTTAGTTCATCCTGTACCGCGAGTGCCACGCGACGTGCCCTCGCTTTCGACAGACCAACATGATCACCGTAAATACGCTCGACGCGACCGCTGAGTGGTACATCGTCCGAAAAGCCGACAAATTTGACGACGACGTTTTGCTTTTCAGCCAGGTTTGCAAACGCTTCCTGAACTTTTGCGACGAACTCAGCATCTACCGTTATGGATTCTGTATCGAAGTGTAGCGGCGCAATTAGATTCTGTACGCGGGCGCGGCGAGCGTGGCCATCAACGTAGCGCAGCTTACAAACCGTTTCCATACGACAAATTTTCACACGCTTGATTTCGTGCGGAACAAGAAACTCTTCGAGCGCCAATCGATCGACGACTTCGTCATACCAGACCTCAACCTCGACGCGCCGATTAAGTGCACGCCCCGCAGCGGTCAGGTTCGAGCCGACCGGGTCGGTATCGCCAGCCCAATCATAGGAGATTGCCTCCGGCGGCAGCGCCAGCGCGGTTTGAAAGTGCTCTGCTACCTTGCCGGCCCGCTCGCGCGAGAGGCCCGCGTTATCGCCAAACACGGCTGCGAGCTCGGGCGATAACGGCTGATTGTCTGCATGTCCGATCAGATGTAAGCGCACATTCAGGCGGTCACGCATGCGCTCGAGAATCGCGCCCAGTGACTCGACGGTCGCATCCGGTATCTGTGCGACGCCGGTCTCGAAGCGTATCGGTGCCACGAGATTACCGAGCTTCACAGTCTCAAGTCCGTCGGCAACGGTTTCACGCGTGTCAATTTGATCGCCAAGCTCTGCTTCGACGCGGTCTGGATCGTGTACCCATTGACCAATCGGATTCTCCAGCGACAGGTGACGCTCGACGGCCTCGCCGATCGCTGCCTCTTCGACGTTATCCGCAATGGCGGTTCCCGACGCCGTTACGAGGCAAAGCAGAGAAACCAGGCCGGTTATCTTATAGGCGTTCATTGGTCCGCCCCCTTGGGTCTGGGCGCAGGCGCACCCAGTCGCCAGTAGATCTCGGGTTCTATCACCAGCTCGTAGCAGCAGTTCCTCGCCGTCCAAGCCGTCATTATTTGTTCCTGAATAGCGTTGAGCCGCTCCTCGACGAGCGCCTTGGTTTCAACGTCCGCGACATACGACAGACGCAGGACTGCTGGCGCTTTTTCGAGCTCCGTAAGCAGGATGTCAATGCGCGAACGCCACTGATTGCGAATCTCGATCGATCCCGGCTCGAATACCGGATCCGCGATATCGAGGCCGACTACACGGTGGATCGAAGCACCGAAGTTGACGCGCAGCGCCTTACCGCGAGTTGCGCGCTGCACCTGCACCGGCCGCGTCGATACACGGAATCCACTTGGCAGTGACCTGTCATCGAGTTTGATAACAAGATTGCTGCCTCGGGTTTCGTTAGGCGTGATCGCACAGGTAAAGTGGTAACGGCCATGGGCGTCTGTGGTCGCGGCGAGCCCGCTTGCAGTCACTACACGAACACCCGCCAAGCCGGTTTCGTCATTGTCCTGGTAACCATTACGGTTGCCGTCGTCAAAAACCTTGCCGGTGACGTCGGTACAGTCGAAGGTTGGATCAGGCACGAGCCGCACAGTTGCCTCTGCTTGCTCAGACATCACCGTACCCGTTAGCGAACTAATTGCCTGCGCCCGGTTAACAAACTCGCCCTCGGTGACGCCGGCACCAATAGCAAGTAACAGTTTAATCTCGTGTCGACCGTCGATCGCGAGCGCAAGATTTGACCAGATCAATTCTCGACCAACGATTGTCGGCTCAGTTTCGACGTTGTCGAAACGGGCCGATCCTTCGACATAACGGAAGCCAGCCGGGAAGCGATCGACAATCGTCACGTCCTGCAGGTCCACGCCAAACGAGTTACTGATCGTAATCGTGTACGGCACGATTTGGCCGCGCGTGACGTTCAGCATCGGCGATGTCTTGGTGACAGCAACCGCACCGCCCAGACGTGGATCGAGCGGAATGTGATTGTTGAACAACTGACTCGAGCCTGGTGCCTGGCTATTATCCAAGCGCAGGAAGAAATGGTAGTCGGTCGCCGCGCTTCTCGCCGGCACTGCTGTTGACGGTGCGAATTCCGAAGGCTGTGCCTCACAGTGTTGTGCCGTTGCCAGCACAGCATCGGTTGCCCCACCCGGACATGCCGGTACATCGAACGGCAGTGTCGTTTCGTCCGACGTGGGCGGAATCAGCTCCGAGATTCCTGCTATGTAGTTGCTGTTCGGTGCCGTGACTTGAATCAGGTAATACGGTCCGGCCAGACACGATGCGTTGGAAAAGTTGAGATCAAACTTGTAGTAACCATTGCCAACCGTTACCTGTCCCTGCTGATTTGGATCGTCGAAGCAGCTCGCAGACATCGGCACGTTGTTGCGTACATCGACGAGCGTAACTGTTGCGCCCGCAATCGGTCCTCGGGAAACTGAATCGTATACGACACCATTCGGATCAACCGGCATGTTAAGCGCCAGTAAGTTGCTTCCTTCCTGCACGTCGATTTCATCGATGCGCTGCATCCCATCTGTGAAATCCGAATCCGTATCGCCCATCAACGCCGTCGTACTATTCGCACCTGGCGCACTGAAACGAATCGAATACAGCGTTTCCGGGCTGTAACTCGGCATCACGGCATTGAACAAGTAGTAGCCGTCGACGTCTGTAAGCGTCGATCGTACAAACGCATCGTCTTGCAGCAACTGGACGGTCCAGCCTTCAAGTGGGCGCTCTGCTATACCTTGCGTGTCGCTATGGTCAGCGTCGTGCCAGACGTTGCCGCTGATCATGCCCGCATTCGGCATCGCACCAACGTCAATCGACACGCTCGCGTCCAGCCATTGCAACGGATCGTTCCAGGACACCTGGCCAGTGTTCGTTATCGTCGTACCTTCGAGGAGAGCTGGGTTGATAATGGCCCGGAAACGCAGGACAACCGTCTGGTCAGGTGCCAGCGCGCCATACTCATTAAAGTAGTCTGCCGTGATCAGCGGGCCGACGACTGTAACGCCGTCGCTCAAACCATTCATCGTCGCTGAATTGGCGACATGGGTCAGGTAGCCCGGCGTAACCATATCGATATCGTCGTAGAGCGTGACGTACAGGGCCGGCACTTCAGCAATGTTCCTGACCGTTACGACGTACTCGAGCTCCGCACCAGGCAGTGCGGGGCCACCATTGACGACCGAGACTTCCTTGATGATTGACAACTGCTGCACGTCGCCGACGACCACCACGGTAGGTTCTGGTCCCGTGGCAGGATTGCCGTCACCATCCGTGAGCGTATTTGGCACCTCGACGCTGTAAACAGCCGCCTGGTTTGTGATTAACGTACCGGGTGGAACAGCGGCGTTAACCTGCATATCGAATTGCACGACCGCCGATTCGCCCGGTGTCAGTACACCTTCGCCATCGCCGGGGATTGGCGGCGTTAGATCAGCCGAGCTGATCGGAATGCTATTGATAAGCGGGAAAACACCGCCATCAGGCTGGCCGACGGGCTCGCCGTTCAGCGTGACCGAGTCAGCGACGTAAGTCGTATCAGCCGGCACCATGTCGGTAAGGTCGGCGGCCGTTGCCGGCACCGTACCGTTGTTGTAAACCGTAATCGTGTAACGCAACACATCGCCTGGATCGACGATGCCCGGCGATCCGAGATCAACTTGTAGCGCCGCCGACTTCGGAGCAAACAACAGCGGGAAGTTGCCGACGACGTCCTGCGTTGGATCATCCGGCACAGCTGTGCGCGGATCATCGGACGGTAGATCGGCCAGCGCATTGTCTACCGCGCTGACGAACGCCTGGTTGGAAATGATCGTGCCGTCGGGTGCATCCGGGTAGACGACGACGTCGAACACAATCGTCGCAATATTGTCGGCAACAGCTGCATTCATGACCCCAGGCGTCAGGTCCTGCGGCGCATTGATTAGTATGCCGTCGATTAGTGGTAAACCACCGTTCACATCTGCAACGGCAACGCCATTGAGTGTCGTGCTATCAGCAACGTAGGTGGTGCTTGCAGGAAGAAGATCGACTATGTCGACACTAGTGGCGTTCTCGGTACCAATGTTCTGCACGGTAATTGTGTAACGCAGCGTTTCGCCAGCAAGCAGAATGTTCGGATTGCCGGTCATGTACGACGAGAGTTTTTCAATTCGGAATGCTGCTGCCGACACGATTTGAATTTGCGTCGGGTCATCGTCGCCATCGATATTAGGATCCGCCACACCATTGACGTTCGGATCGTCACTGACGGCAGCCAAATAACTGCCGAGCATGAGCTCGGACTGGTTGTAGACAAAGGTATCGTTCGCGATGACGGGCGCGAGTTGAACCTCGAACTCAACGAGGACACTTTCACCCAACCCACCGATGCTCAAATTGCGTATGTCGAGCAGGCCGGTACCGGCCGCGCCGCCGTTCGCGTCCGTGTTGGCGACATCCGCGCCTGCCGGAATTGTCACGACATTAAGCGTGCCTGCCTGGAACAACGGGTTCGCATTCAGTCGGTCGAGTTCGTCGACGATCGAGAAATCGCTAATGGCGACGTCCCTTAGATTCTCGACGTAGAGTCGGTAGCGCAGCGTTTCGCCCGGTGTCGCGACGGTGCCCGGGTCTTCTCCCGTAGTCGCGTTCACGACCGTCTTCTCGAACCGAAGTACGGGCAAGTCAACGGTAACGCTATGTGCGTCTTCGTGGTCGCCGACGCCGACAGTGCCGTCGGTCAACGTGCGCAGGTAAACGGTTGAAGCGTCGGAGTTAAACCACTCGGTCGCGGCTGCCACGTTCGTCAGAATGATGCCGTCCTGGGAATCGGCGTCGAGTTGCGCGCGATACGCAATCATCAGACGTTCGCCGACGGCGATCACCGAGGCGGCAGACAGCGTGTTAAACGTGAGCTCGCAAGTGGCGCCATTGTAGGCAAGCAAATAATCCGTCCCCTGAACAAGCGGGCCTTTTCCAGGTATTGGTGTGACGCCATCTGCTGCGTACACGCGCGCGCTCTGAACCTGAGGCGTCGTGTCGCACATCCCACCGGTCGGGCCGTCGGGCAGCAGGTCAATGAGGGTCACGTCGTAGGCGTCGGACTCGCTCTCGTTTTGCACGCCGATGACGAAATCTCCCCACTCCGCCAAACGCATCGTCGCCGGACCAGTCTTCGTGACCGTGAGTCCAGGCGGCAACGTAAATTCACCGACCAAGCCTGAGCTATTGACGGTGTCGCCTTCTTCGGTGATGAACTCGTCGACGGGGCTACCGTTGTCCAGAAAGCTCATCTCCAACGTGTAGTCGACGCCATCGACGTTGAACGTCGTGGGGTCGGCCGAAGCGACGATTGTCACGCGATCCGTACAGCCATCTCCGGGGGGTGTCGGATAGGGACACGGGTCCAGGTTGTTTGGCGTTTCTTCGTGGTTGAGCGTAAAGGTAAAAGTCAGGGGACCGGTTGGCACGCCGTCTACGGCGAGCACGAGCACTACATCGAGCTCAGCCGACACCAGAGACGGATCGCCGACTTCGAAATTCCGGTGTTGAAACGTGCCGAGGGAAAAGTACGGGATAGGCCCTGGCAACGTGAACTGCGGCGGCAGGTTCGCAATGAAATCATAGCCACTTTGCGGACCCGACGATGTGCCCCAGCTGATGCTAGAGATTGGGTTGCCGTTTGTGATGACGGGATCGCCCGGCTGGATTCCGGGAACGTTGTCCACCGGATCGCGCCAGGATCCATCAACGGATACAAACGTGATATCGGCCGCCGACGCGCTCCCGCTTGGAAGCAATGTCGCCAATGCAACGATCAATATCGCCAGAATATTGAAATAACTGTTGTCCGATTTGGCCATAGCCGGTCGCTTACATCCGTGTGCGTTTTGCCCTTGAGGCCGGTGACTACGCATTTCTACCTCTCAGCAGCTATGCGTTTTTCCGTGTCGAACCGGGACTATCCCCTATGCACCGCGGCCCTAAGGTGACCTGCTTCACAGGATTCGTACGGCGTCGCAAATATCGGACACTCTCGCTATAACCGTTGCTATGACTGGCTTACAGCCCTTTCACGAGTGTAAAAATAATGGAATTTTTGTGAGTTATGTCCGTTAGCGAACGTGCATTACGTCCGTTTGAACATTTATGTTTAATCGACTGCGGACTTAAGCGGCAGGCAGAAAATCGATCGGGTAAATAATCGTCACTGCCACGATATCTTCCTTAGCACCAAAGTCGAAGGTCCTAATACGATTGACGATTTGGTCCGCGAGCGCGGGTGCTTTCATGTCGGATGACTGTAGCTCGCAAAACGATACTGACCCATCAGGTTCAATCGTAAGTCGTAGGACCAATTGCCCACGCAAGGTCGGGTCGTTGCGCAGTTCACGGTTGTAAAGGCGGTACAGTGCGGCCTTGTAACGGTCGAAGACGATTTGAATTTCTTCGTCGGTGCGACCGGCTGACGCACCGCTCGCGAGTGGCCTGTTCGGCCCATCACCGCCACCAATCGTACTACCGACGCGGGTGATCGCCACACCATCCATCGATCCACCGCCGCCACCAACGTCGCGACTTATGCTGGCGAGATTGATGCCGCCACTCGAGCCCGGTGCTGATGTTGAAACCATATTGCGCTGTGTTCGCCCGACCGCGTTTTCGCCTGCATTACTGAATCGTGCCTGCGAGCCGAGTTGCGCCGTGGGACGGGCATCAGCACGGCTCGCAAAACTATCGCGAAACGCGAGAATGCCCCTGGACTTGACCTGCTCACGCGTATCCGGTTGCTCCGTTTCCGCAACGACCGGTTGGTTCGATGCATCCGGCACCAACTCGTCGACGAGTTCCTTTTCAGGCTCGGGAATTTCCTCGGGCAGGTCCGGTTCGATGACCGGCTGCGGAGGTGGCGCCGGAGCGCGTTCCTTGCGAACAAGACTCGCCATCCGCTCCGGCAGTTGTGGCTTTGTCGCCTTGTCTATAATCGGCAGTGCGATCACGCTGAGCAACAGCGCCACGGCAAATGAAGTGGCAACTGATGTTGTGAGCGAGCGCCGAAACCGCTGATCTTCTTCACCGCCTCGCGCCCAGGGCATAACCTGTGCGCGATTCGGCACATCGTCAGCATCGCGTTCTACGAGCCATTCGTTCTTTCGATTCTCTTCGCGCTCGATAACTTCCTGCAGGTCGTAATGCAGGCAGTCCAGTTCATGATTCTGATTGCCGATCTTATCGGCAATCGCCATGCGACGAGCCTCGATGCGTTGGATTCGATCGCTGTAGTCATCGATGTTACGTTGCGCGTACCGCAGCCGTGTCGACTGCTCCGCCGGCGCATTATGCTTTTCCCAGAACAATTCCACCGCACCCAGATTGTCGAGTTCTTCGAGAGACTGGCAAATCTGTGACAGCAGGTCGTAAGTGTGGTTCTGCTGCGCCACTTCCGCGAGTTCAGTCTCGACACTGTGTAACTCGCGCTCGAGATCTTCAAGCGCGCTTTCTGATCGCGCGACCTCATTGATCAGCGAATTTTCGTCGTTTGAATTTTCGGCGCTCACAGTGCGATCTCTTCCCTGAGTTGCTAGCGGGACGCTGCCTGCTCAGCTTTTTGTATAACGGCGAGCGACACGTTTTCGTAGCCTTCGCCTGTGCAGGTAGACATGACTTTCCTGACGACAATAAACGGTACAGACTTGTCAGCAAGAATCGTCACTTCCTGGCTAGCTGCTGTAGCCATTGTGTTCGGGCCGACAATGTTGTCTCTCATTTCCGCGAGACGCACCATTATCGAGTCAACGAATTCTCCGTCACCTTCGAGAATGTCCGATACCTGGGCGACAACTTCACCCTGCACCATTACATCTTCTGGACTTATGAAAATAACGACAGTCTCGCGCGGCTTCGCTTCCACGCGCGATTCCGGCAGCTGCACATTCTTCGGAGCTTCGACAAGCTCAACAGAACCGGAATTAACGAGCAGAAAAAATACAAGAATCGTGAATACGTCCATCAGCGAAGTGAGGTTCATCTTCGTGATCTTCACGCGATTTCGTGACATGCGTTTGATGCGGCGCGAATTCCTCACGGCGCGTCTCCAACTGAAATCTCCGAGAACAGCGCAACAAGCTCAAATTGTTCTTCCGGCTCCTCCGTGCCCTCGATCGGGACCTCGATCGGGACCTCGACACTCCTAACGATGTCCATAACCCGGATCAGGTAGTCGTAAGGAATCTGCGCCTCCATGAGTACCGACGCTGCGTCCTGTCCCGGATATTGCTGCTTGAGTTCAACGATGTAGTCGGACAGCGTTTCGAGATCGAACTCATCTTCTATGTTCGGGATCGACGCAATAACCGATTTTCCATTGGTCAGCTCTATCCCGGCTTCGCGCACAATCACTTCGAGCTTGAACCCTTCCTGCACGCTCGCAGGGCCACCTGCCGTGCTCGGCAAATTCAGTTCGACGATTGTCAGACGGGAAAACACTGCTGTGATAAGCAGGAACGGCACGAGCACGACCATCAAATTAAGAAAGGTCGTGACATCGATATCGTAAGCGTCTTTCTTGCTGCGACGCTTGTAATGGTGGCGCCTGGCCATTCTTGCTAGGCCTCGACCGTCGTGCGCTTCGCTCGTTTCGAGAATACATTCAAGGCTTTGACGGTCGCCATCTCAAGGCTATCAATGATGTCGCCGGTTTTACTGGTCAGGATTGCGTGCGTAATGAGCAGCGGAATCGCAACCATCAACCCGAATGCCGTTGTATTCATCGCCACCGAAATACTCGCAGACAACAAATCCGCTTTTTCGGCCGGGTTCGCATTCGCGACAGCCGTGAACGCCTGGATCAAGCCCATAATCGTACCCAGCAGCCCGAGCAGTGTGGCAATACTCGACGCCAGCGCCACATAGGGCGTGCGTTTCTCGAGTCGCGGCACAATCTCCATCATGCTTTCTTCCATCGCGATTTCTATATCCTCGCGACGTCGTACGGCACCCTGCAGAGACAGGCCCATATTCAGCACCTGCGAGATCGTCGACTCGTCCTTGCTCGTCATTTCACGAGCCTGATCGAAATCGCCTTCGGCAAGCAGCGGCTGCACTTTGACCCACACTGCTTGGTTTTTGTTCGTAACTATCGAGAGAGTGATGTAGCGTTCGACTGCGATCGCGACGCCGAATGCAAATACCAGCAGTATCGGATACATGAACGCGCCACCCGACGAGAAGAAACTTACAATCCCATAGAAGAAGTCCATTGCTTATTCCTCATTTAACAGAATGTCCTGAAATATGCTCAGAACAGGACAAAGAATAGGCCCGGAGCGCGATCATAGGCGTGCTCTATGTCACATTCAGGAGTCATGCGCTTTAGCCCATCGGTATCGGTGGGAACTAGGCCCAGAAAACGGCGCACTCTTTGGTCTTGCGGGGCTTATTATTCGTCGGAACGAATCTCGTAGAAACGCAGTTCGCGAAGAAAAACTTCTTTGTCGACGGGGCGTGCGCGATCGTCGAGGGTGTCATTCAAGCTGATATCGTCGCCAAGTTCCGAGGATTTCCACGGGATGATGACCAGAGACTTTGGCGCCTCTTCGTTACCCAGAATGGACATACCCGACATGGTCTTTGGCGATTTGATGCCGTCACCTTGTTCTGCGGTGTCCTGCTCCTCGGTCGCCTCATTTTCGACAACCTCGGGCGTCTCTGCCGCATCGTCGGCAGCGGCAACGAAGCTTGCGAGTAACAGAATCGATGTCATTGCGAGTCGTCTCATGATCACTCCTCCGGTCGGCCCAGTCGATTGCGAAGGTCGGCGATCCACATTGACGCCTCCTCATCACTGGGGACAGTTGCCATATACGCTTCGTAATTCCTGAGCGCGCAATCCAGATCGGCCAGGTAGAGGTCACAGAGAACGGCGAGGTTGCGCCGCGCGTAGTGATAACCGGGGTAGATTGAGAGCGCAGTCTCGTAGCTTTTGCGCGCGTCTGCGAAGCGGCCGGTTTTGCGGTAAACGATACCGAGTTCGTTGTGCGCGATCGGGTGATTCGGATTCGACTCGATGGCAAGCAGCAGGTTGCTCTCCGCAGCGTCGAGATCACCAGCGCGATGATGCGCAATTCCGAGATCAATGTGCGGTGCGCTGAGATCGGGCACGGATTCAGCAACAGACTCGAGCAGCGCGACACCTTCCTCATGACGCCCCTGCTGGAGATAGGTCAGCGCGGAGTTGTAGTCGCCGCGCACTGCGCTACCGGCCCTCGTCTTTTCAACAATCGTGAAGCCGACCGTATCCTGGATTTCGATATTCGCGCGCGCCTTCGTCGGCGGACGTTTGCTCGTCGTCGGCGCACAGGCAACGATAGAGAACAGTGCCAGCCAAACGATAGCAAACCTGCTTAAACTGCGAGCATTGATAGCAGTCATCGTCTCATTCCCTGTCGACAACGCCAGACACCTGGGCCGTAGCTGCCGGTGCATCCGTATCGTCCGTATCGTCCGCGTCGTCGAGGCCAATCGGCGGTGCTATTGGCATGCGATACGCATAGGTGTCGATTGAGCCAAGGTAGCCACCGCTGATTTCATTCTTGGCGTAACGTCCGGGCATCAAAACGGCTAACTTGTCGAGACTTTTTTGTACCCACGGATTGAAGATACCGCCGGCGAGTAATTCGAAGTTTTCTTCATGGACGTCGATGGCTCGTTCCTCAAATGGATAGGCTTCTTCCTCGATGACCATTTCGTAGTCGAACTTCTCAGCCTCGCTAAGGCCATCTGGGCGCTCGGAACTTAGAAGCGCCGCACTGAAGCGAAAATATATTTCGGCGATGTAAAACGTCGCAGCTGCTGTGACTTCGGGAACCTCGTAATCCACGAGCGCTTCGAATGTCTCCATAGCTATGTCCATGCTCTGCTGCTTGGTCGCAAGACTTTCTTCGAACGGCTGCACAAGTTCGATGCGTGCGAAGTTCTCATAGGTCAACTCCGCCAGCACGAGTGCCGCACGTGATGCCAAGTAGCGACTGCGGTCCGTCCGATCTGCGCCTGCTTCGTTATCCGCAGTCACGATCGCACGCAGTTCTTCGTGATAGCGCTCGTAACCAACTTCCAACTTGAATATCTCAGCGAGTCGGGAACGCGTTTCCATAGCGAGATCGAGAGGACGCGGGTACTCAGTCACGTACTGTTCGTAAACGCGGATCGTGTCGGCCACGACCTTCGCCTCGTCATACAACTCACCCGCCGTCAACAACGCCTCGCGACTAAGATCCGGGTCGCTGGACTCCGCCGCAATCCGCTCATGCTCAGCAGCGGAGCGCTCTATCTGGCCATCCTCACGGTAAATAAACGCAAGTTGCTTGGTCGCTTCCGACTGTAGCTCGTGGTCAGGATGACCCACGCGAAACTCTTCGAGAACGCCGGACGCAGACTCCCAGTCTTCGAGTCGAATGAGCGCCGCGGCACCATCGTACTCAGCCGCTGTACGTATGGTAGACGTTGGAGCGACATTCTTGATGCGCAAGAAGTGATTTGCTGCAGTCCGATAGTCCTCGAGCAGGTTGGCCTGCTCCGCCTGCTTATAGATAGCGGCAGCCAGTCCGTCGACCACCGCCGCCCATGATTCGTCCTCTTCCGGCGTTAGCGCCAGAACATTGGAGTAGGCCTGTTCGGCATTCGGGTACTCGGCCAGATCGATCGACGAATGCGCGACGACCGCCCAAGCCGAACGGATCAACGCAGTATCAGCATCCGGATATCGCTCGATGAGTAGATGTGCTGACGCAATTGCCCGTGGCAGATCCTTCATCTCGTAAAGATCATCAACCGCCTTGCCCAGCACGACTGGTGCCTGCTCGTGATCCGGGAACGTATCAGCGAAGCGCAACGAACTCTCGACTGTCAGTTGCTTGACTTCAAGCTGGCGCGCGCCGGTCGCAACTTTCAGGTTTTCACGATGAGCAAAAATTGCCGCATAGCCCGCGGCCGATGCTTGTTCGTGTTCAGCATATGTATACGCCGTGCGTTCGTATTCGGCGGCGGCTTCACCAAAGTTCTCGTTCTCGAGCAGCAAGTCCGCGAGCTGATAGTTGATTTTTGGCGACTGCTCGTCGGCCGGGAATGAACCAAGAAACTGTTGATACCAGTGCAGCGCTTCGCCGAAATTCTCAGGCCGCTCGTTGACGACTGCGTCTTCCTGGTAAAGCGCATGATAGTGCCCGGCGAGATCAGTCAGGTTGGTTTTCAGAAAACCAACCACTTCGGGCGATGCTTCGATGTCAAAGTAATACCAATACTCGGCAGCGATTGCGTAGTCGGTAGCAAACTGCTTTTTGGCCTGCACGACGAGCTGCGGGAACCCGGCTTCACCGTAAATCTCGACGACGCGCATGCCGAAATAGGGAGATTCCTTGTGGTACGCATTCAGCGCGACAAACGACTTGTACACCGATGCAGCATCGTCATACCGCAGCTTGGCAAAATAGAATTCGGCTAGATTGCTATATATCTTGTCGGCGTAGCTGCGATGCCCATGCATCGAAAAGTACTCGTCCAGGACTTCGGGCCCGCCGAGGTTCGAGAAACTTAAGCTGATGACACGAAACGTGTCCGCAACTCGATGTTCATCGTTCTCTTCATAGTCTTGGTCGAAGTCGTAGCCAGTCGCCAGCCGATGGTCGAGCATCGCTATGTAATTATCGAGTGCCTCTTCATACATCTCTTGTTTGTAGAGCGCCCAACCGAGCTTGTACAACGCTAATTCGTAGTACGAGGAATTCGAGCCCATCGTTATTATGGATCCGTAAGCGTCCTCGGCGTCGAGATACTTCTTGCGCACAAAATAATATTCGCCACGTCGGAAGTAGACTTCATCGAGGTAGCTCGAGTACGGGTACTCGACGATCAGACGACTCATGACATCCATTGCTTCATCAGGCTCGCCGATCTCGTCGTAGGCGCGGGACAACTGGTAAAGCACCTGGTCATTACGCTCGTAGTTCGGGTAGGTTTCAAGAATTTCCCAGTAGGTCTTGATCGCTTCGCGCGGCCCGGTCGGGACCGGCGTGCCCGTGCTGCCCGGTAACGTCGTATCGAGGTTTTCTGTCTGTGCTAGTAGTGCGTCGCGTTCGGTCGCGCGACGCTCGAATTCCAGCTCGGATTCCGACGGCTCTACTGCTTGGCGCGCAGTTTCATTTGTCTGGATTCGCGAGGTAGGCGTAGCCGTGTCCGGCGCGGCCATCTCGACCACTTCGCTACCGCCGAGCACGCCATATTCCTGCTCGATCTGCAGATCTGCCAAGCGACGCATTGCTTCAGGCGTGCGCGCGCTGGCCGGCGTTTCTTCGAGATAACGACGATAACTGTCCGCCGCGCGCTCGAGACTGTCAGCCAGAAAGACCTCTTCAATGTCCGCATTCACTGTGTCCAGCTCTGACAGCGTGCCGTGCTGACTGCTGGTCGCGCAGCCGTGCAAGCTCGCTGCTGCGGCAGAAATAAGAATCGTGCGCCGTATCATTCCGACAATTCCCGACGGGCTTGAGATTGCGTTGCCCGATCGTAGCTGTCGGCAAGGGCGAAGCGCGCCTTGTCGCCGTAGTTCTCTAGCCGGCTGCGTCGTGCGATCAGTTCCTCGATAGCAACAACTTCGAGCACACGTCCCTGGCGCGCCATCAAACGGTCGATCTCTTCAACGGCCGTCTGAACTTGTACGCGTAACCGCTTAATCGGTTTTTCGTAGCCGACGTAGCTATGTGTCGCCGCCTGTCGGGAGCGAACAAATTGATCGTACTGGTCCTGCGCGATCGCCATCGCGGCGTCCAGCCCACGTAAGTTTTCGTCGAATCGGGTCAAGCGCTCGTGATACTCGGTCTCGAGCGTCCAGGTCAGCATGCCCTTGACACGCTTGATGCGGCGCATCATCGACGTAGCGAACGCGGATTCGGAACCATGGAGTTGTGCTTCCATCGCCTCGATCCGGCCGAGGATTGCCTGCTCCTCTCGCGTCGCCAGGAATTTCGGGCGCGGCGTTGTTAGCAGATCGTCACGTCGGCGAACGAGCATCTTGTGTTGCTCGACACGCAGGCGCATACGCGAATCGAGTTGCCGAAACTCCTCGTCCACATCGGGCAACAGCGGTTCGTAATGGTCGTCGCGAATGTCGACCATTTCATCAAATGAATCGAAGCCCGCCTCCCAACGCAGCAGCTTCTTGCGCAGGTCCGCGAGATCGAGATAATTTTGCAGGCCGGTTTGGAAATCATGCGATGCCAGCAATTGCATCAGGTAGTAAGTCTCCGGCGCCTGCGGCAATGAGCGCAGGCGAATGACCCAATCTTTATCTTTGCGAATTTCTTCGCGTACGAGGGCCTCCAGAAATTTACCCTCGCGGATGCTCTCGACGGACGCACTGAGCTTATCGACCTCGGCGCTGAACGCATCAAGCGCGTGGCCATATGAAATTGCCGCACGGCCATGAACGTTCAACTTACCGTAGGCATACGGCAACGCCAGCATAGCTTCTTGCGTCGACCGATCCGTAACTTCACGCTGCGCGAGAATATCCCAGGGAACGACAGCTCGTTCTAACCTGTCGATCGAAAGGTTCGCCCACCCGGAACTCAATAGTGCCTGGTTGGCAAACGGGCCATCGAGGCGAACGCGGTTCAGGTATGGAATGGCTCTTTCGTATTCTCCCGATTCCAGCAGAATCGTGCCCAGGACCAGGTTCGCTTTGTCCCTGATCGCGAGTTCGGCAGCATCGTCCGTGGCTATTTGTCCCGCACGATCGAGTTGTTCCAGCGCCGCTGCCCGCTGGTCGCTTTGCAAGTAGGCAATGCCGAGATTGTAGGCGGCGAAACCTGCGAAACTCTTGGAGCCTTGCAGTGCTTTGAGCGTATCGATTGACTCTGTCGGACGCTCCTGCGCCAGGTAGACATTGGCGCGCAGAAACTCGATGTCATCCTGTATTGCCGCGGGAATCTTTCCCTGAATTCGATCGAGCGCATGCAGTGCGTCTTCGAGCTGCCCTTTTTGAAAGTGAATGCGGGCCAGTCGGTAAGCAGCGTCATTGCGTATGCGTTCATCAACGGCGCCCTCAAGTACGGCCGTGATGGCGCGCCCGGCACGATGATGCATGCGGTAACGTAGTTCAAAATCGCCTAGTGAGAACTCGGCGTCGTCAATGTGGTAGTAGAGCGTATCGAGCTCGGGCTCGTCGATGCCTGTGTGCTGTTTTACTTCAGTATCAAGTCGTTCGAGCGCTTCGAAGAACTGCCCCTGGTGCGCGTAGTAAAGCGCTTCGCCGAAGTAAAGGTCCTTCAGCTCATCGCTGTGCGCGGGACTGCTTGCCACACAGGCAAACAGTAGGAGCACAATCGCTGGGAACGGTGCCCGGCACACGGTCTACCAGTCTCCGACCTGGATGCCGCTCTTTCCTGATCCGGGCCCGGCCAGCATGATGCCCAGTGATTTTGGTTTGACAGATTTACTGAAAGAAAAACTGTCGGACTGATTAAAATCGTTGCCGTTATCCAGCTTGCCCATCATCGTCACGCGAAGCTCGTGGTCTCCCGTAACAATGTTGCCCGTATAGACGCGCTGCACACCGCCTTTTTTGAGCGCTTCGAGTTCCTGGTAGCTGTAGATGTGATGTGTTGCGAGTGCGCCGTTAATTTCGATTTGCACAGCGTCAAGCCTGAATGACTCGTTGTCGGCCATGGATATAAACAGCGCAACCTGTGTATTTGACGGATACAGCAGGCGCTCTTCCAAATTACCAAGTTCGGACGCAATATCGAGCACGTCGGATTTGATTTCCTGGACCTGCCCGTCAAGGCTTCGCATCTCGTCTTTGGACAAATCCTGCGCGCTGGCTATACCCAACGCACATCCGGAGACGAGTATCAGCAATGCAGTTCGACTGAATCTCAACATCTCGAAAATCCCTTTATTCTTTACATATTCCGTACCCGATTGGTGCCAACGAACTATGTTCACCAGACACCACCGGCGATCACTAGTGTTGTGTAATTAGGTCCGTTTATCTGTGAACTGCACCTCAATTCGGCGGCCGCCGCAGTAGGATGCGCTGCGCGGACTGTGAATCCAGTCACGGCTCGCAGATCGTTTGCACAGCATAGTGATCCGCTAAGACCATGGCCGACGAAATTCAACTCATACTGCAAAGTATCGGCGACACACTGTATGACTTTCTCGTACTGCCGGGGAAAATACTGTTGTCGGAGCTCGTGCTGCATACTCCGGGCATTGCGGATCGCATTGGTATCGATGGCGAGTTCGGCAATCGCATGCAACTTGTATTTTGGTCTTTGTTTCTGTGGGTAGTAGTCGCCATCATCGTATGGCTGGTCATTCTGGTTTGGCAAAACCTCACGCGGATCGCCGGCGCGATCGTGCGGACAGCCCTGTATCGTATCTCGCAAGCGATCGGCAATCTCAAGACAACGATCATCTGCAAAATTCGAGAGTACCTGCCCAATCGTGCACGGTTCAAAGATCAGTCAGCGCCAATGGTCGAGTTCGATGACCTGGATCTCGCCGTGTTGCGTTCGATATCAGCTCGTGGCCCGGGATTCACGCAGTCGGCCCCGGAACTCGCCGAACAATTCACGATGCGACCGGCGCAGGTACAAAAGTGCCTCAACAGGCTATTTCGCAACAAAATGCTCGACACCACGATCGGCTCGACCGATGGCTTCGACAACTATCGGCTAACGGATTACGGCGCGGCTTTTTTGGCCACATGGCAACGACAGGAAGCAAACGCTTAGTAAAGAATGGCACGTCCGACAGGATTAGCTTCTCTCTGTCGGCGCTTCGCCCCTCGAGGCGAACCTGTGACCCCTGCCTTCGGAGGGCAACCTATTTCGGCCAAGTGGTCGTTAGTCGATCTGGCCGAGCAGGCGCTCAGCTTGTGGGCGCAATTCATCCGATTCAAGAGCTGCCGTCAGGGCGCGCTTCGCGTCGTCCTTCGAACCCGCGCGCATCGCACTGATACCGGCGAGAAGCATTACCTGGTGTGGTTCGTCGAGCCCGCCCTTGCTGATGGCTTTCTGGTAAGCGCCGTATGCATCCAGCCAATCTTCGTCCTCGAAGTAAATGCCGCCCAGCATTCGGTAAGACTTGCCGTCTTCCGCCAGCGTGGCTGCCTTCTCCAACACGACTTTAGCGCTATCGCGCTCGCGCGCGAGCAACCACATGCTGCCAAGTTGTGTCAGCGTAGCGGCATCTTCGGGCAACCTATCTTCATTGATCCAGTCCTGCAGCATGCGCGCGCCTTTTTCTGGAACATCGACGTAGCCATACAGAGAAACGATCTGCTGCAAGTCCCTGTCGTTGTCTATGAGACCCTGGTGATGGCCAATCATGATTGCGGCGAGCGCCTCGTTTTGCCGGTCGATCTGCATATAGTGACTTGCGAGCGTGCGCCAGTGTTGCTGCTTGCCGGGATTGCGCGAGATTAGCCCCAGCTGCACAGACTCCGCCTGGTCAAATTTTTTCTGCTCGAACAGAACACGATAATAGAGCTCGTACCAGCTTTCCTTAGGAGCGTCCGACTTGTCGATCGCCATCGCGATCAGAGTTTCCGCTCGGTCGATATCATCGGCCATGTAATTCGCGTATCCGGTTGCGAATATATGCACGGACTGCACAATATGAGCATTGGCAAGCCACGTCTCCAACACATCGCGAGCCAGTTCGTATTCCTCCTCACTTAACAGAACCGTTCCATAGAAAAGGCTCATGTCGGTCAGCATTTCCGGCGGCACGTCGGGTGTAGCAAGCGCTGCTTCTAACGAGGATCGCGCGCACCCAAGGTCATCCAGCATTGCACAAGCATGTGCGAGGGACTGACTCACGATCGCAAAGTCGTAGGGGTCGTCAGTGATTTCAGAAATGAGAGCTTCAAGTATTGTGCGAGCCTCGGCGTATTTATCTTCCTCCGCCAGCGCCTGGGCTTCCTGGATGACTCGATAGGTTGCTCTCGAAACCGACTGCGCGTATACCGCGGTAGCAAGCAGCAGCAATGCGATAATCCATCCGATTTTCTTTATACGCATGATGCTCATTCCTTACCAATCTCGAACGTAAGGCGGGTGTAAGTCGTCAACCTGGCGGGTTTGCCGTCGACGATTTGCGGCTGATATTTCCATTTGAGAACAGCACGAATTCCTGCGCGATCGAAGACGCCGGGCGGATCTCCGCGCACAACCTCCGGGTCTACAACCGAGCCGGATTCCGTCACGGTGAAGCGCATAATGACGTAACCTTCAATGCGTCTCGTCAGCGCCGTAACCGGGTATGCTGCGGGAAATCGAACCAGCGGCGTCAGTTCGCGAGCAATCTGAATTCCACCGCCAATGTCGATATCGATATCGATATCCGGCATGTCGACAGATACTCCGCCAAAGTTGCCCGTATTGCTTGCACGGGCGAGCCGATCAAGGTCGTCCTGTGCCTCCGTGTCCGGCTTCTCGGGAGCTTTCGGATCTCTCCGCGACCGCACGTCGCGGGGTTGTTCGGACATTCTAATAAAGTTGGCGAGATCAAACTGCGTGGTATCGGAGAGGCGCATGCGCTGACTCCCCACCATGAACTGGATTGCAGTGAACAGCAGAACGTTGATCGCAAGCGCGGCAAGCGCGATGAAACCATACCGTGCGGCGTTACTTTCAATCACATGTTATCCGGAGTCGCGGCGACCGCAACGTTCTCCACGCCCGCGAGACGGACCTGGTCCAGCACCTCAATCACAAGACCCGTTTGCGATTTATCGTCTGCGAGGATAACGACGGCGCCTTCGGGATTCTCAGCGCGTAATCGTTCGACGTGTCCGCGCACGCTGCGCGAATCCACTCGCTGGCGGTCAACCCAGACCTCGCCGTTCTCGGTCACGGCTATCATGATGTTGGCTTTCTCCTGCGTGACTGCGCTGCGAGCGCTTGGCCGTTCGATCTCGACGCCCGCCTCCTTGGTGAACGAGGCATTGACCGCAAAGAAAATTAACAGGATGAAAACCATGTCAATCAGCGGCGTCATGTTGAGTGCCGTCGAGCCGGTTTCTGATTTGAGGTGATCTTTTGTCGCCATTTATAGATCCTTTGCGAATTCGGCCTCTAATTGTCGCGAGATTTCCTCTGCACGACGCTCGAGATCAGACACGAAATACAAACCCGACAATGCGGTGAACAGGCCGGCCATAGTGGTCACCAGGGCCTCGGATATACCGGATGCCATACCGCGTGTATTACCGGTACCAAAGACAGTAATGACCTCGAAGACCTTGATCATTCCGGAAACGGTTCCGAGCAAGCCTAGCAGCGGCAGAATGGCCACAAGCGCTTGTAGCGCAAGCATGTTTCTGCCGGCCTCGGCGCGGAAGTCTTTCGCCAGGGTCTCGATCCTGCGATGGGTCTGAGCGGTGGAGATGGTGGGTGGCCGTTCTTGCCACTCGGCCGTCAATAGCAACCTGAGCCTGGGCGCCTGCGTCCGGTGAAACCAGTAACGTTCGACGAGCAGGAACCACATATAAATTGATGCGATCAGGATCGCCCACAAGACAATGCCGCCCTGTTCAAAGAGCTTTGACAGGTTGTCTATGTAGCTAGTCCAGTTCATGGCCTGTAACGAAGTCGCTCGTGTACTTGCCGAGTTTCTCGACGAGCTGGTTTGCGCGTCCTACCAGCAGGCTATGGAACAGCACCAGTGGGATCGCAACCGCCAGACCCATCTGCGTCGTTACCAGGGCCTGGGAAATGCCACCGGACATAAGTTTGGGGTCACCCGTACCGAATAACGTGATGGACTGGAAGGTCTCGATCATGCCGGTAACCGTACCGAGCAACCCAAGGAGGGGGCTAACAGCTGCCAACACGGCGACCGTTGCGAGTCCACGGCTGAGTCGTGCGCTTTCCTCGCCGAGTTGTTCGTCCAGTCGCAGAGAGATCGCTTCGACATTGCTCGCTGATATCTCGCCCGCGATTTTTTTCAGGCGTCCCAGTGGATTCGATTCATCCACTATCGGCTTTGAAATCTGCACCTCAATGCCGCGCCGTGCGAGCAAAAGACTGATCGCGCGGTGTATTACGATCAGCAGGCCTGCGGCACCGATGACCAGAATCAGGTAGCCAATGCCGCCGCCTTGTTTTATTCGCTCACTCAAATCCGGCGACTGCACCATGAGGGCAAGGATCGCACCCTTGGATGGGTCCAGCGCCATCGCGTGCATGCCGGTGTCAGCCTCTTCCAGCGATTTTGCCATGCGTTGAAACCGCGCGGCTGGTTGGCGGCTCAATTCGACCAGCTTGCCGGACTCCGGCAGATAGCGAAGAAATGCGCCATTGCTCACCGACGTGAAAACGCCCGCTCTCGTCACCTGCTGAGTTTGTTCCTCGCCATGCGGCTTGATTACCGTTGCATTGAATTGAACGACTTTTCCGGACTCCGAAATTTCGGAGAGAACCATTGTCCATAGCTGCTTGATCTCGTCGATGGTAGGCGGGCGTTCGCCCTTACCGAGCTGCTTCAGGAACGGCGAGCGCTCCTGCTGCTCGGCAGCAACCAACGAGGTCTCGAACACACCGTTCGCATTGAGCGCTGTTTGCCTGACGATGGCGAACAGATCATTCAGATCTCCGGCCAGCAATTCCAGATCTTGCGCATACTTCGTCAGCGTTTCCTCATTCGCTTCGTATTCCCCACGCAACCGATCCGCGCGTTCGTTCTCGGCGGCCAGATTCGCGCGAGCATCGTCAAGCAATTCCTTCTGCGATTCACGCTCATTCAGAAAACGCTCAATACGCTGCTGGTCGTAACTTGCTTCCTTAAGCGCTTCCTGGCGAACCGACTCAACCAGGGCGTCAAGTTGTTCGGGGCTCCCCGACGCGTTAGCTGCAACGAACGTGGCGAGCAATATCAGGACTTTCAGTTTCGCAGTCATATCCGCTCCTCCGGAGCCGGCACGGGCAGGCGGGTAAGGTCCGGCGGCAACTGTTTGCGGGCGATTCGCATAGCGCGATCGAGCGACTGCCGATACTCGCTATCCAGTTGCATCCACTGGTCCTCGGCCTTGTTCCAGTAACCGATTTCAAGCCCGTCGAGTGTCATGTAGTAGAGACCAAGGCGTCCGAAACGCAAGAACGCGACCGTTTTTGATTCGCCGGCGATCTCGATCTCGCCTTCGTAACCCTCGATCGTGTGGCCGTATTCAAGCTCAATTTGATATGCCTCTGTTACGCGCCGGTACTTTTCGGAAGTCGGCACATCAGCACGCCGCATTAACGCATGCAGTTCCTGAACCCGCATCGCCCGCTCCGTTGGCAGGAAAGGCATGTCGATGTCGACGAAATCTTCGAATACGTCAAGCATTCGAATGATCAGTGGCAGAATTTTTCGTTTCGTCAATTCGATGTCCTGAAACTGCCGTTCGAAATCCGCCAGCTCGACTTTTTGCGTTGCGACGAGCCCTTCAAGTTGCTGGTTGTAAGCATCGAGATCGGTGATCTGTGCCATCGTTTGCCGATACTCGTTCAGCATTTCTCGAGTGTCGTCGTCAAGTTCGTTGATACGTCGTTGGACTGCCGCGCTGGAATCCTGCGATTCGGTTTGCACGTCTACGACTTCCTGAACCTGTTCGGCATCTTGTGCCGATATGATAGGTGCGCAGCACAGCGCCGACGTGCCGACTACGAGAGACAGGATGAATCTGGATTTCACAGTAAACCCCCTATTCCTGATTGGGATCAGGATTTACGAAATATCTTATGTGAAGGTGACCGCGGTGTTCGTCGTGGTTTCTACGTAGCAGGATTCAGATTTTCCTCACCATTCCGTGACCGGTTTAGCGGTATCGATTTTCGCCAGGTATTCTTCGACGAGTGCGACCAGCGCGTCCGGTCGCGTTTTGTTGCTATGCTGTTTCAGCATTCGCCGTTGCCATTCGGCGGGCGTTATTCCAAGTTGGATTCTGTTGCGAATAATCCCGAGCAAGTACTTTCGTTCGGCCTCATCGACGCCAATCTGTGCAAGGCCGTCGTCCGCTAGCGAAAGCAGATTCCCGCACAGTTCTTTGGCCGCCATCGTTTCAGGCGACGGCGAGTCCAGCGCTGGCCACAGCAGTTCGGCTCGAAGCCCGGCCTGGGCGGCACGATAGAAGTTGTACTCGGCGTAGCGGAAAGGAAACGCAGGCAGCAGAGACTCTACAGTCTTGCTCAAGCCCACCGTTAGACCGACCAGGTATGCGGCGCTTGCCATCATATCGACCGGCGTCGGTCCTGACGGTAGTGCACGGAATTCTATTCGCAGGTGGCCGCCGGCCGACGAATCATACACAGCTCTGTTCCAGTTCCAGATCGTGCCTTGCTGCAGCCTCAATTCCTCAAGTTCAGGAATACCGCCGCTCGCGACAACTGCAATGGAGTCTTCGTCGGAACAGACGGGAATGAGGATTGGGTAAAGGAGGCAAGACTCGGCAAACAGTTCATAGGCGCTCTTTCTGACCCAACCGTGGCCGAACGGCACCCGTGCCGCTCGCCGCCATTCGTGGTCAGTCGTCCCACGCGTGTCCACCGACTGTTTGAACAACGCCACGCGAGTTTCGTCCCACAGACTGTGACCGAGCAGGAACGGCGAGTTCGCACCAACGGCGAGTGCCAGCGGCGTAGCCAGGAGCGCGGCATTGTAATAATTTGCGAAGTCGTCGGGATCGACGCGCAAATGTACCTGGAACGATGTGTTGGCCCCTTCCAGCGTTATGCCATCACAGTCGACCGACAGTGGCTCATCACCGTCAATCCGGATGTGAAGTTGTTCCTGACGAATCCGTTTGATGCCATTTACCAGTGCGTGGTAGCGGGGGACGTCTGTCATAGCGCCGGAGGTCAGATGTTCCATGCCTAAGGTCGGCAAAATACCAATCGGGATGATACGGCCGCCGTGGCGGGCGGCTATCGGCATGAGCGATTGCAACGCGTCCGTCAATTCCCGCTGCATGGCCGAGAATGGTGTGCCCATGGCGGCGACCGGCGACAGGTTGTATTCGAGATTGAAGCGATTGAGCTCGAGAGTCAGATTTGGATCTGGTGTTTGTGCGAGGATTTCCCGGTTGAGCGGCAACGCCTGAGCGTTCTCGTCGACCAGGGACATTTCCATTTCCGCACCAAGACTGCAGTCGCCCTTGCCGAATCCGGGTCGATCGAGCAGCATTTTCAGCGCGTGCAAATTCTCTCGCTGGCGGATCGCGGCCTGCGCAAATTCGTCATCGCTGAACGTGCTGCGATCAATGGCAAGGCCCATGTCGGTTTCCGCTGCAATTTTTCAGTAAAATTACGTCAGTAAAAGGCGCTACGATATTGCGACATATACTGACTACGTTCCCGCGGGGGCGGCGCAATGTTGGACTATGAACAGTCGTCACAGCGTCTATCTACTAATCTTCATTATCGTGGGCGTGATCGCCGGCCACGCTTCCGATTACGATGCAGTGTGCAAAGGAAAGCAACATCGACGAACGGGCGCAGAAAGCGCCCCCCGTATTCGAGGGCGCTTTGCCTGCCTGAGACTACCTCCAGACAATTCGACTAGTCCAGGTCAAATCGATCGAGCTTCATTACCTTGGTCCATGCTGTAACGAAGTCATTAACGAATTGTTCTTCACCATCGCTGGCAGCATAGGCTTCTGCGACCGCACGCAGTTCCGAGTTTGACCCGAACACGAGGTCTACAGGAGTAGCGGTCCAGCGCAGCTCATCCGTGCTGCGATCCCTGCCCTCGTAGATTCCTTCGTCCGCGGATGACTTCGTCCATTTCGTGGACATGTCGAGCAGGTTCGCAAAGAAGTCGTTACTCAGGGTTCCCGGTTGCCCGGTCAACACGCCGTGTGCCGATTGGCCGGCATTGGCGTTCAGGACACGCATGCCACCAACCAATGCAGTCATTTCCGGCACGGTGAGCGTAAGCAGGTCGGCCTTCTCAACCATCATCCTGGCTGGCGATGCGTAGCTTGCTTCGCTGTAGAAGTTACGGAACGCATCCGCATTCGGTTCCAGCACCGCAAACGAGTTTACGTCCGTCATCTCCTGCGTTGCGTCGGTGCGTCCGGGCGTAAACGGAACTTCAATCTTGTAACCCGCATCATCTGCCGCCTGTTCGATCGCTGCAGCGCCGCCCAGTACGATTACATCCGCCAGCGATACTTGCTTATCGCCGCGCTGTGAATCATTGAAGTCTTTCTGCACGTCATTCAGCGCGTTCAATGTCTTGGCGAGTTCCTCAGGATCGTTTGCATCCCAGTCTTTTTGTGGAGCGAGACGAACGCGGGCACCATTGGAACCACCACGCATGTCCGACCCACGGTAGGACGAGGCCGATGCCCAGGCAGCTTTCACCAGTTCGGAGCCGCTCAGGCCGGATTTGAGGATATCGGCCTTCAGCCTGTTCGCATCCCTGTCGTTGATCAACTCGTGATTGACGGCCGGAACCGGATCCTGCCAGATGAACACTTCCTCAGGAACTTCTGCGCCTGCGTAGCGTGCGCGTGGTCCGAGATCGCGATGCGTCAATTTGAACCAGGCCCTGGCGAAAGCCTCATCAAATTCCCTGGGGCTCTTCATGAAACGCTCGGAGATCTCGCGGAAACCTGGGTCTTGTTTGAGTGCCATGTCGGTCGTGAGCATGATCGGCGGATTCCGCTTGCCCTCGACATGCGCATCCGGTATCGCAGTGTGAAGATCCTTGTTGACCGGGACCCACAATGTTGCGCCGGCCGGTGTCTCGGCCTGTTCCCATTCGAGGGTAAGCAGGTTGCTGAGGAACAGAATGGACCACGCCGTTGGCGTTTGTGTCCACGCACCTTCCAGGCCACTGGTCATTGTGTCTTCGGCATTGCCTTTGCCGCACTTATTTATCCAGCCAAGGCCCTGCTCTTCGATATCGGCCGCGGTAGGCTCCGGGCCTACGCAGTCAGCCTGCATTGCACCGTGGGTCTTGCCCATCGTGTGCCCGCCGGCGATAAGCGCAACGATCTCTTCGTCGTTCATTGCCATGCGGCCAAAAGACTCACGAATGTCCGCGGCGGCCGACAGCGGGTCACCATTGCCATTGGGTCCTTCCGGGTTGACGTAGATCAGGCCCATCTGGACGGCTGCCAGGGGTTTCTCGAGTTCGCCTTCTTCGTCGTAACGCTCCTCGTTGCCGAGCCACTCGGTCTCGGTGCCCCAGTAGACGCGATCGGATTCCCAGTCGTCGGCACGTCCACCGGCGAAACCGAGGGTCTCGAAGCCCATCGACTCGAGCGAGACGTTGCCGGCGAGGATCATCAGGTCCGCCCAGGACACATTACGTCCGTATTTTTGCTTGACCGGCCACAACAGACGACGTGCCTTGTCGAGGTTGGCGTTGTCGGGCCAGCTGTTCAGCGGCTCGAAACGTTGCTGGCCACCATCGGCACCACCGCGACCATCATGCACACGGTAGGTACCAGCGCTGTGCCAGGCCATCCTGATCATCAAGCCACCATAATGACCCCAGTCGGCCGGCCACCAATCTTGTGATGTCGTCAAAGCTTCCTCGATATCCTGTTTCAGGATTTCGAGGTCGACACCGTTGAACGCCTCGGCGTAGTCGAAGTCATCACCGTAGGGATTTGACCTGGCATCGTGCGCGCGCAGTTGCTCCAGGTTCAGTGTGGCTGGCCACCAGTCCAGGTTCGTTGTGCCCATTTCGTCGGCATATACCGCGCTGGCGACCAGCAAGGTCGACATCGTTGCTGCCGCCAGTGCGGCAGCAAATCCTGATTTGCTTGACATTGTTTTTCCCCTCTTCAGATTTGTTTGGAAACACTCAACGGAATAGTTTAGGCCCGGCCTGGTCATTAGAAAATTTGAATAAATAGAACGTTGTGTTCTAATTAATAGATCAACATTCCTCGTAGCCTGAACACATGATTTCAGTCAAACAGGTCCACTATGCCCTTGCTGTCGAGCGGCATCTTCATTTCAGGCGCGCGGCCGAAGAATGCAATATCTCGCAGTCGGCCCTGAGTACAGCGCTTTCAGAAATGGAGAAGCAGCTCGGATTCCAGGTATTTGAGCGCGACAACCGCAAGGTGCTGGTGACCCCGCTGGGACAGCAAGTCCTCGATCGCGCTCGTTCCATCGAGATACTGATGGGAGACTTGGAAAAACTCGCGGATTCGCAGCGTGAACCGCTCAGCACACCGCTGTCGCTCGGGGTCATTCCAACGATTGGCCCCTACCTTCTGCCGCTCGTGTTGCCCGAGTTGCAGAAGCAATATCCAGATCTGAAACTGGACATCGTCGAGGACCAGACTGCCGATGTGCTGGACCAGTTGCGTCGAGGTGCCCTGGATGCCGCGATAATTGCCCTGCCTTACGAATGCGACGGATTGTTGACCCTTCCATTTTGGGAGGAAGACCTGCTGTGGGTAGTTCACACCGAGGACGAAGTCGCGGATGTCCAAAGGGCGACGGTTAACGATTTGGCGCGAACGCACCTCATGCTGCTCAAGGACGGGCACTGTTTAACTGAGCACGCGCTTTCTGCCTGTAAGCTGGAGAGCGTTTCTACACACAGCTTCAGCGCAACAAGCTTGTCCACACTGATACAACTCGTGATGGGAAACATCGGATCTACCCTGGTACCAGAGATTGCCTTGGAACAGATGGTCGATAAGAACACACAGCTCAAGAGTGTCCCTTTGGAAGAGCCGGGGCCCCACCGCCAGCTAGCCATCGCCATTCGCCCCAACTACCCGGGCATGACCAACATCCAGGCATTAGTACAACTGTTCGGGGACCGATTGAAGGAAGCGGCAACATCCAGCCACTAAGAAAGGTCACTAAAGGGACCTAAACATGAAAGGGTTGGCGCGCCCGACAGGATTCGAACCTGTGACCCCTGCCTTCGGAGGGCAGTACTCTATCCAGCTGAGCTACGGGCGCATGTGAGGCCCGCGATTCTAGCTAATTTACCGACAAAGGAACATCTTCGTCATCATTGATCGAGGTCGTTCTTGTCCGCAGTTCTTCGAGGCGAACAATCACCTCGTCAACAGATTCCGCGGACAACTCATGTCGTTCGGCCACATCGCGAACGGCTTGCTGGATGACCTCAATCTGACGCCGTCGAAACTGCAACACAGCCGCATCCGGCAACCGGTCCAGCTCCTCGATAAGATCGAGTTCTCCTTCGATTACGTAGGTCAATCGACGCGCTGTTTCGAGCACTTCTTCAGGCCGATCGGCGAAATAGGCTGAAGTGACACGTGCCGCGTAGAGCTCCGGTACCGGACGCACGGCAATAGCGAGATCAATAATCTGCCAGGCCTGATCCGCGAGATCGCTGCGACGTTCTATGTTGGCGACATTGTTGCGCCATTCGACCATTAGCCGGGTTGCTTCTACAAACCAGCGGTCGGTCGGCCTGGATTGAGCGAGCAGTCCATCCAAAGCGGCAACCGCCCCCCAGTCGCGCTGCGCTACTGCTGCGCGACCCGCCAGAACTGCTGCCGCGGGTCCGGTCAGCGAGCTGGCAATCTCGACAACGTCGTCCGGAGCATCACCTCGCATCAATTGCGGTACCCAGGGCTCGATCACGGCATACCCTACCTGGTTTGCGGGCTCTCCCTGCGGCGCCGCTTCCAGGGCCTGTCTTAGGATACGGTCTGCCTCCGCTCTGTCGCCCTGGTCTCGCAAGCCGATACCAGTCAACAGAAGTGATTGCCAGCGGCTCTTGCTTTGCAGCACCTCGGCCAGTGCGATGCTCCAGGGCCGCAAACCCATTTTTTCGTAGCGCTCAGAAATATAGGCGAAATCGACGTAGTCCAGATCGCGATAGACCCAGCTATCAGGATCCAGTACGGGGACATAAGGCTGTACCAGCTCCGACAATTCAACCTGGGTCAGTCGATCATCAGATTCACTCGCCGCGGCAGACTCGGTGGCCATGCGATTGAAATTGTCCGTAAGCGGTTTGGCACCTGCTGCAAACTCACGAACACCCTCTGTGTCGAGAATCAATCCGGTGAGGAGATCTTCGGCGGATGCGATACCCATTTGATAGAAAAATACCGGAGCATCAACGACGGGTCTGCCCGACACGGCCAGTTCTAATTCTGCGTCCATGGGTTGCTGCGAACCGACAAAGAACAGGACTTCGGGAAACAGCTGATAGACCTGCACGTAGTCATAGACGTTCAACATCGTTGCGCACAGACTGCGTAACAGCGACTCGTTAACGAACTGACCTGCCATCCACTGCAGAAAAACGCCGTCATCGGTCAACCGATCTGCTACCAGCTGCATGTACTCCTGTGTATAGAGGTGCGAGGCGCCAGCCGTCCACGGGTGGGAGGGCTGCGAAATTATGGCGTCGTAAGTTTTGCTCGTAAGGCTGAGCGCACTGCGTGCATCGTTGATGTAGATGGACAGCCGTGGATCTGCGAGAGGATCGGTCACACGTATGTCACCGGCCAGCCTGTTGGCGTCAATCACACGCGGTTCGAGCTCAATGACGTCAATCTTATCTACGCCGGGTGGCACGCCATTGACCGTGTTGCCTCCGCCCAATCCGACAATCAGCATCGATTCTGCGTCGGGACGGATCATTGCAGGAAGCGTCGCGAGCGCGCGCTGAATGTTCCGTGACGGCGGCGAGCCACGAAACTCCGTGCCGGCTTCAGGCAAACCGTTATTGCGCAGCCCGATCGTGCCGTCATCACGCGTCATCAGGACGGTCGAAGAGCGTCCAACCGCGTAGTAAAGAATTTCACCCTCTGCCTTCTCATCGATCGGAGACGTTCGCAGAATTTGCTCTGGCATTTGCGGTTGCCAGGCGATGAATAAACCAACAAGAACGACGGCCATACCAGTTGCGAGAACCGGGCGCACTCGTTTGATTGCTAGCGCTGTTGCCAGGCCCAGGAGAATGTTCGTCAGCACGACGACTTTTATCGCGCCTTCATATCTGAGCGCCGGTATCAAATAGAACCCTGCAAAAGCCGCACCGAAGATGGCGCCTACAGTATTCCAGGAGTAGACCTGTGCTGAGGACGTTGCAGCTGCAGACGCACTGCGTGCATAAATTCTTACAGCTAACGGAAACGTTGCTCCGATGAACAACGTCGCAGGCATGAGGATTGCCATTGCGATACCCACGTTGCCGCTCAAGCCTTCCTCCCCCGGTATAGCCAGATGCAGCCAGTGATAAATCGCCATCGATGTCACAGCAATACCGGCCTGCACAAAAACGAAGACCTTTACCGATCGTTCAGAGGTCACCGCAATTCGTGACGCAAGGGCACTACCGATAGCGATGCCGGCAAGGAAACTCGCCAACATCGTTGCAAATGCGGCGACGCTGCCACCGAGAATGTGGGACAACAGTCGCGTCCACAAAACTTCGTAAACGAAACTCGTCGTGCCCGAAACAAGCATGATGGGCAAAATCAGGCTCGACGAGCGCCACGCAGGCGATGTATCGGCATCTGCGTGCGTGCTCTCGATAGTGTCGCTGGCAGCTGTACCGACCTGTCGGGCGATTAAAACTGCGAGCCCAAACACAAGCAGGTTTACTGCGACGCCAAACCAGACAGTGCCGTACAGCCCGATCGCCGGCAAAAGCACAAAAGCGGCGACGACCGTGCCGAGGACTGCGCCGGCTGTATTGATCGCATACAGTGCGCCTACCCTTGTACCGATTTGGTCTTTTGCTGTAACAACGTAGCGCGTCAGCAGCGGCAGCGTTGCACCCATGCAGGCGGTCGGGATCGCCAGTACGATAAAGGCCACAACAAAATAGAAAATTGACTGACCGAGGCCGCTGGCGTCTGGTGGCTCCGGCTGGTCTCCAAGCACAGCCGCATAGACCCAACTCGCCAGGCCGAGAAATACCGGGACCATCAGTGCGGATCCGGCAATCGCTGCTTCGAGAATTCCGTAGGTCATGACCGGGCGCTGCACCCTGCCAATGAACTTACCTGCCAGCGCGGCACCCAAAGCCAGACCACCCATATAGGCAGAGAGCACAGTCGCGACCGCAAGCTCGGAGGTACCAAAAACAGTTGAGAACTGCCGCATCCACGCCATCTGGTACAGCAGTGCAGCAAAACCTGAAAGTAAGAAACACCCGGCGACTGCGGCGAACAGGATGTTGGGAGAGTTCGGGCTTTTCGGTTTCAATCGTTTCCTGCTACAGAAAAGAAATGCCCGAGCAGTGCTCGGGCATTTCAGGCCTACAAGTCAGCTTTGATCAGAACGAATATTGAAGCTGCAATCCAATTTCTCTGGGCATTCGGGGGACCATTGCCCACCCCGGCATAGCGACCGGAGCGACTGCAGGGTTGGCGCCCGTAACGTAGCCGTTGGACGGGAAAATTCGCACGGGGTCATCGACGTCTGTCAAGTTGTCGATATACGCTCTGACAAGCCAGTTATCGTTGCGGTAATTGGCGGACAAGTTAACTGTCGTTACTGCATCTCTTTCCAGCACGTTCAGGTGATCCTCGTAGTAGGAACCCTTGTACCGCACATCCGCTCTGAGTGACAGGCCGGCGACATCAAAGATGTCACTGGCGGAGGCATTGAAATTGGCCGAAACAGGTGTCTGTTTCGGCAGCCAGTTTCCATCGACGACACCGCAGTTGCTGTCCACGCCATCTGCGGCAGGCGTCAGGATTGGAAGCGTATTGGACCTGCCAGGGGTGCCGGGAGGTGCGTCAAAATACTGTGGCGCCTGAATAGAGCAGTAGTCAGTGAACTTGGCCTCTGACAGCGTGAGGTAGCCGCCGACGAGCCACATATCATTAACGGCGTAGTTAACATCCAATTCGAGGCCGTACATTTCGCCACTGCCTTGATTAATCCAGGTACGCTCGCCCGTAAATGTTGTCCAGTTGCCTTCGTTCCAGCCGCCTATAATGCCCGCGACGGGGTCTCCATCTGTGTTGTCGTCCCAGTCAAGGTTTTCGGCACCAACGATCTCATCGTATTCCATATAGTAGATCGCTGCGGTGAACGCGCCACGGCCATCAGCAAACGATCCTTTGAGGCCGAGTTCGAAATTCAACAGCTCTTCTTCCTCGAACTCGGGGAATACGGAAGCGTCATAGCTTGCCGCAGGCGCTGGATTTGTGCCCTGGCCGTCGTAAAGTACGCCGGCATTGATGGGGACCGTAACGCCATCGTCAGCCAGGGCCGGCACTGGAATCTGTCCACTGGCCACCAGCAGTGCCCGGATGTTGCCGGGATCCTGGTAGGCAATGTTGACGCCGGCAGGATTGTTGCCAAGCGCAATCTGTGCATAGCCGCTCAATGTGTCGCTGAATGTGGTGTTCACGGACACCCTGGGCAGGAAGGCTGTGGTTTCCTGGCACAGCAGGACGTTCGCGCCAGTCGAACTCGCGTCGATTCCACAGACTTCATCGTTTTGATAGCGGCCCTCTAGCGACAAGGTCGTGCGATCGGTCAGATCGTATTGAAGACCGATAGACGCACCGAAGTTCTCCGCATCTTCAGAGATTGTAATGCCCACATTCGAATTAACCGGATTGCCCGCATTGGGGCCGGCCGGCACGATCAGGTCGTAGTAAAATGCGCCGCCATTGTTGTAAACCTGTTGCTGCAGGTCGTAATCGTAGTAGGAGGCACTGAGCGTATACCGCAATTTATCTTCGTCTGACGATACCCAGCGCACTTCCGCGTAGGTTTCATCAATGTCGATCGGCACCAGCATGCTCATGAGGTTTGCGCTCACGGACGTCTGCATTGTCATCATGTTGACCGAGAATGCGCCGACGGCACCGTTATAGTCATTCTCGTTCCAGTTTACGGTGTTGTCTTCTGACACCATCGCGAGCACCTGGAGTAAGCCGTCGCCGATCTCGAAATTCAGCTCACCCTGGATACGGGTGACTTCCCGTTCGGAGCCGTTTTGGTTCGGATCAATCGTTTGCCCCAGTAGCGCCTGCTCATAGGTCTGACCGTCTGCAAGCGTCTGCGCCAGGTACTCGGCAGCTGACAGCTCGCCGTTGAGGTCAGTGTCCAGCATGCCAAACGCCATGCCGACGGCCGCTTCATAGGAGGCCCGATTGGCATCGTATTGCGCAAGGAATTGCCCAAGCACATCTGCATTTCGCTCGAGGTCACCTTTTTTAATGGTCGTGTTACACGACCAATTGCTATTAGGCATCTCGACCGTGACGCCCATATTGGTACGCCAGATACCGCTGCCAGCCGCACAACTCGCCGAGTCCGGAATAAACGTCGCCGACTGCAGGTCATGAGAATCGAGGCGTGTGTAACTAATTTCGCCGTAGACGCTTTCGGAGAATTCGAAATTCAGTTTCGCGTTGATACTCTCGGTTTCATAGCTGCCGAGCTCCTGCCCGTCGCTTGCGAGCCACTCATCCGGACCATCAAAATCGTCTTTCACGTACGAGACGCGATAGCCGGCACTCTCACCAAGTGGTCCTGAGGCCATAACGCCAACCTGTTGCGTGCCGATATCCGAGTAATCGACTAATACCTTGCCCGTGAATTCTTCCTCGGCATCGGAGGTCACGTAGTTGATTGCGCCTGCGAACGTTGATCGCCCAAACGCGACGCTCTGTGGGCCGCGATAGACTTCAACGGCGTCAACGCCCGTAAACTGCAGCAGCGTGCTGTTGTTATTCAGAGTCGGCATTCCATCGATGAACGATGTGACTTTCTGCTGATTGGACGCGCGTAAGTCGGACTGGACACCACGAATGCCCGGATTGTTGCCACCTCGGGTGCCGCTGAAATTACTGTAGTCGAGACCAGGGGTTATATCGAAAAGATCTTCCTGTGAATCGATGCCTCTTTCAAAAATTTGTTGAGCGCTGAATACAGAGATGGATACGGGCACATCGACCAGGTTCTCTTCGCGTTTTCGCGCGGTTACCGTGATCTCGTCGAGTAGGCTAACTGAGTCGCTGCTGCTTTCCTGGGCAACTACCGCGGTCGGCACTGCCAACAACATCGAAGCGCCCACCAATCCAAACGCTGAACGAACTAGATACTTCATGCGAAACCCCCCGATTTCTTAGCTAATAGTGATGACACGCTTACTGCGCAATGCGCAGAATTCCTCAAAAGCAATCTCGCCAATCGTCGCGTTGGCTTGGACACATAATACACAATTCCACATTTTCTTGTGAATTATCGATATTTCTTTATCGCGATGCGAGACATAGCCATAAGCTATTGTTTTTCTGATTGTTTTTGGCTGAGAACCTGAAGTCTCTGCGACAAATTGTCAAACCCGGACTGCAGATCGCTGCGTGTGGAGTCACTTGCCACCCTGCGTGCCTCGGCTGTCAGCTCAATGATCGTATTGAGCTGACGCGACTTCAGTGCCAGCTCCTGCATGCCAGGAGCGATGTAGCCCTCTTCAACACCGGTCAACTGAAAATCCACAGTTTTAATGTATCCACGGGCACTTTGGATGACCTCGTTTTGTCGTCCGGCGCGCGACGCGGCGAAAATCCTCATGCCCAGAAATTCATGGTCGCTCCGATTGGCCATGGCGAGATCGAGGATTCTCCAGGACTGCTCTGAAAACTGTTTCGTTAACTCCGGATTCGATACGCTACTACGCCAGTCAATTCTGAGCTTCACGGCCTCGGTAAACCACGGATCTGCCGGCCCGGCAGCGGCTAGTTGCGGGTCAAGGTCGGCGACACTCTGGAGGTCTCTCTGTGCCACCGCCCTGGCGGCTTCAATCACCGCCCGGGCACTACCGGTCATGCTGTTTGCGATCGACACAATTTCTTCGGGCACTTGGTTCCGGCCCAGTTGTCGCAGCCATGGCTCGACCAGCGCGTATTTTGCCTGGTTACTGTCTGGCGAGGCCTCAAGCGCTGCAACGAAAAGCGCGCGCGCCTCCTCGCGCTTGCCCTCGCCATCCCGAAGATTACCGGCAACCAACATAGCTTGCGGGTTTCCCGCTTTGTTGAGTGCGCTAAAAAGGTCCGGCAGGTAAGTCCTGACCTGGAGGGAGACATATTTGTCTGCGACACGCGAAAAATCCAATGCCTGATCTGGCAATTCGTGCAGCCAGCTATCTTCATCGAGTGCGGGCACCCAGGGCCTGAACGTCGAGGCAAGCTTGTCTATATCGAGCTCGCGACCGTCGCGCATTAGCGCAGCGGATTCCATGGCCATCATGTTGAAGTCGTCCGTGATCACGCGACTGCCGGCTGCGAACTTCCTGACCCCCTGTTCGTCAATCATCAATGCGGCGACAACGTCTTCGACAACCGCAACGCCCAATTCAAGATAGAACAACGGCGCATCTTTAAATGGACGTCCTGAGCTAAGTATCTGTTGTTCGACATCCATAGGCTGATCTGATGCGACAAAGAACAGCACTTGCGGAGACCACTGATAAATTCGGACATGCGGATAGACTTCAAGGATTGTCGCGCACAGACTTTTTAGTAGTGTTTCGTCAACAAACTGACTGTTAATCCATTGCAGGAAAACGCCACCCTCGTTCAGATGATCGGCGACCAACGCCATGTACTCGGACGTATAGAGGTGCGACGCCCCGGCACTCCAGGGATGCGACGGTTGCGATACGATCATGTCGTATTTCTTGGATGATAGTGCCAATGCGCTACGGGCATCGTTGACATAGATCGACACGCGCGGGTCCTGCAGGGGATCGAACTTAAGCCGGTCGCTGATCGCCTGGTTGGCGGCAATAACTTTCGGCTCAAGTTCAATGACATCGACTTCTTCAACGGTTGGCGGCAAACCGGTAATGGCCTTACCACCGCCAAGCCCGACGATGAGCGCTGACTTGGTATCGGGGCGAATTATTACTGGAAAAGTGCCAAGCACACGTTGGCTATCCAGCATGGGTGGCGTGCCCTGGGATACCACCGCCGCTTCGGGCAGCCCGTTGTTGCGAAGCCTGAATTCACCATCTTGCTCAACCACCAGCACGGTTGCAGATCGACCAACATCGTAAAAAACGATGTCACCAGTTGCGGTCTCCAACAGCGGTGAAAACCGCAATATTCTTTCCGGTGCAGACGGATCGTAAAGAACCGCAACAACGACCATGACGCCGGCGGAAAACGCAAGTTGCAGCCGACGAGTTGTCGAGAAAATTATTGCGGCTGTTAGTGCAAGGCCCAGGTTCAGCAAAACCACGGCACGTACCGCACCTTCGTACTTCAAGAGCGGTACGAGAAAGAATCCCGCAATCGCAGCGCCAAAGATGGCACCGACTGTGTTCCATGCATACACGCGCGCGGATGACCGGGCAGCGACGTCGGCTCCTGGCGCATAGATACGTACCGCTAACGGAAAGGTTGCACCGATGAAGAGTGTCGCCGGCATTAGCACCAGGAAGGCAGCCAGCACACGGGCTTCGTAGGTAAGGCCTGTCTGCAGGTAGTGATCCAGCGAGTAATAGATCAGGATAGATGTGGCGGCGATCCCCAGTTGGCTAATGACGAATGCCTTTGCCGCAATGGGACGTGTATTTGCGACCCGGCTGGCGATCAAACTGCCGAGTGCTATCCCGGTCAGAAAGCTGGCCAACATGATCGCGAATGCCGCGACGCTGCCGCCCAGGATATGTGACAACAGCCGCGTCCACAGCACTTCGTAAACGAAGGTACAGACTCCTGACAACAGCATGATTGGCAATATCATCCAGGCATAACCGGATGGGCCATGTTCCGGCGCGACAGTTTCTTCGGGCGGTGGCCCTGCGTGGGCGTTTTTCGCGACCAGCACGGCTATAACAAAGACGAGGATGTTTATTGCAACTCCGCACCATACTGTTCCGCGCAGCCCCAGCTGCGGCAGCAGTATCAGACCCGCCACCGCGGCCCCGCAAACTGCTCCGAGCGTATTGATCGCATACAGGCCACCGACGCGGCGACCTATCTGATCATCGCTGGATACTACGTAGCGTGTCAGCACTGGCAGGGTCGCACCCATGCAGGCCGTCGGCACAATCAACACCGCAAATGCGACGACAAAGTAAAACATCGGTTGGCCCCAGCCAGCGGCATCGGGAATAGAAGCCTGGTCCCCAAGTACGGTCGCGTACAGGATTCCGGCGAACGCCAACAGAGTTGGCACCAGCAGTGCCGACACCGCGATGGCGGCTTCGAGCAAACCATAAAACAGAACCGGTCGGCGAATACGTTGCACCAATTTGCCGGCAAGTGCGGCTCCCAGAGCCAGACCCCCCATGTAGGCTGACAAGACCGTGGCCACGGCTGTCTCGGAGGTCCCAAAAACGGTCGAGAATTGCCGCATCCAGGCCATCTGGTAGAGCAAGGCAGCAAAACCTGACAACAGGAAACAACCTGCAACGCCCACGAGGACAGGTGTCGGGATTGAAGTGTTGGTTTGATTCATTCGGGTCCTGCAACGATAACTGATTCAACCGTATAGCAAAAATATACGTTGAACTTGTTCCTTAGCGAAACAAAAAAAGGCCCCATAAGGGACCTTTTGAATCTGGCCTGTGACCCTCAGCCTAACAGGCTTAGTCTTTGATAATGTGCACATCTCTCTGCGGGAATGGGATGCTGATACCGGCATTGTCGAGCGCTTTCTTAACTCTCTCAGTAACTTCATGCGATGCGGGCGCATACTTCGCTGACTTAACCCATGGACGCACCGCCAGATCGACCGAGCTGTCACCGAGATTCGCCACAGATACCGCTGGCGCCGGTTCATCCAGGACGTAGTCGCTTTCCTTCACAGCCGCGAGCAAGACATCGCGGGCTTTGTCGATGTCGTCTTCGTAGCCAATACCAATCACCAGATCAAGACGACGGTCTTCGGCTTCCGTGTAGTTTGTAATCTGAGTCTCCATTATCTGGCCGTTCGGAATGATGATCTTGGTTTTGTCCGGCAGGCGCAGCGTCGTTGTGAATACATCGACTTCTTCCACAAAGCCTTCGGTGCCCGCTACCTGTACGAGGTCACCGATTTTGTACGGACGAAAGATGATCATCAGCACGCCGGCGGCGAAGTTGGCCAGCGATCCTTGCAGTGCGAGGCCGATCGCGAGACCCGCAGCACCGATAATTGCGACCAGTGATGCCGTTTGTATGCCGAGCGCTCCGATGGCGGCAATAACAACGAAGGTGAGCAGAATTGCGTAGACAATATTTCGAACGAACTTGCGAAGCATGTCGTCCATGCCGGCTCGTTGCATCAGTCGATTCGCAATGGTCGCGAGGAGTTTCGCGACCCATCGGCCGATGACAAATATTGCAATGGCCTTCAGGGCGAGCATTCCATACTCCAACCCGAATGCCTGAATCTTGGGCAAAAGCTCTTCATAATTCATTATTCTTCTCCTCACCAGACCGCAATGCGGCTAATTGATTAGCTAGAGTTTACCGTCGAAGGACTCGGCCATTCGTAAACAATTGTTACGTTGGTAGGAGGCTGTTTTTGGGCGCCGAACTATGTGCCGATCAGGTCTGAATGTTTTTCAACTCCTCGATCAGGCGCTGACGTTCAATGTCTGCGCTGTCACCGCCGCCAAAGATAAACATACCTGAGGAATAACTGGTTCCGTACGAAGTGACGACGTTCGCAGTTTGCGCGAGACCGACGAGAAATTCTTCGTCACTCAGTGCACTGAGCGGATGAATATAGGTTCCCCACAGCGTGTCTTGCGCGATCGCATAGCGGGCGTCCAGCGCTGAGTCAAAATTCGCCTGCAATAGACGGAGTAACTCTTCCTTTTTCATCTCATCGGTGCCGCCGATTGGAATCAGGATACGCATGCGATCTGCATCAATATCGTAAACGACAATTACTTCAAGATCGGCGACTTGAAAGACCCAGGACGAGCCATTCAACTGGGCGTTCCCATCGACTTTAAGAATGAGCTCCCCAAGCCTGGCGGCCGTCATGGGTTCTTCAATCGCTTCGGCGAATGGGTCGTTCGGTGACTCGTTCTTCTCTTTGTCTTGCGCGACCACGAGAAAAGTTAATGTGGCGCCAACTAGCACCACCGCCGCCTTGCCGATCCCACCGAGAATTCTCTTCTTCATATGCTAAACCCTCAAACTTGCTAAACCTGGACGACGTGATCCCTTGTCCGCCGACGATAGGTCGCCGGCGCGACACCATGGTGCTTTTTGAATACGCGCCCAAACGCGGCTTCTGACTGGTAGCCGACGCTCTCTGCAATATCCAGAATCGGCTCATCGAATTGCACAAGCTGTTGTCTCGCAACTTGCATTCGCCAATACGTAATGTACTTCAGTGGCGTCATTGACATGCACGCCGTGAACTTTGCAATGAAAGACGTTCGCGACATGCCGGCAACTTGCGACAACGATTCCAGCGTCAGTGGTTTTGACGGATCATCGTGAATGACGTTGAGTACCGGCGTGATTTGCGGATCAAGGAAGGCAGCGAAAACTGGTTTGTCAGCGCCTTCCGACGCAAAGTAGGTGCGCAACGCCTGGGCGAAAATTATCTCTGACATTCGGATTACAATGAAGTCTCCGCCGACGCCGTCGCGGCCTGCCTCCAAGCCTATGAGCTTCAATGTGCTTTCCATCCAGCTGCCGGCTGCCTCACCGTAATTCTTAATCAAAATATGATCAGGCAGGGAGTCGAGTAGTGGATGACTGGCGTGCTCATCGAACGCGAAATGACCGCATACCAGCTGCGCTTCCTGATTACTGCCAAGGTCCCCGTAAATCAGCGTGCCTCGGCCAGTGAAACCTGAGTCCTCAACTACCTTGTCGAGTTGAATGGCCTGTCCTTCTGTATCCGGATCACAAAACAGTGTGTGCGACGCGCCACGCGGAATGATGATGAGGTCCCCTTGCTCAAGCAATACCGCGTCCGGTGAATTTGCGACACGAACGAAACAACTGCCCTTGTGTGCGAAATGGAAGCGCGCAACATTTTGAAATGCCGGGACTTGCACGCTCCATGGCGATGTAAACGAAGTTCTGAAATACAGGGTTCCCTCGACCTGCAGCCGGGAAAGAATGTCGCTGAGTAGATCCATCCTTTATTCAATAGCGCCTGGCTATCGATAAGTCAAATTTTATCTAAATTTTGAACTATCTATCAAAAAAACGGTACTTATAGTCATTCATAATTCGGATTGTTTGTCGTTTAATCAATTTCTGTTCAAACACCGGAGCTACTCATGAAGTTTCTTACCGCAAAGCTACACGGCCTCGGCGACTATGCTGCCGCCGCGGTTCTCATTACCGCACCCTTCGTTATCAACCTTGCCGACCAGTCTGTTGTTGCCCATTGGGCTTCGATTGCAGGTGGCGTTGGATTGATCATCTATAGCCTGCTTACGGATTACGCCTTCAGCGTAGCCAAGATCATTTCATTCAAGTTGCACTTGTTGCTCGACTCATTAGCCGGACTTGTGCTTATTGCACTGGCGTTCGCACTGAAACTTGAAGGCATCGCTCAGATTTACATGATAGCGATGGGCGCCGGTGTGCTCCTGGTTGTAGCCGTAAGTCAGACGGATGTCGATGCAACGGAAAACCTTGCCGCCAGTGGACAGGGATAACGCTGAGCTTCGGGCGCGGCGTTCGACGTTGTCTGTTCTAACTCGATTTCCGCCGCGCTTCCGAGCTCAATAGGCTATCAGGTCCCTGCACCCTCAGATGGCAATACGACCTGGCCAACACGCCAGTGCTTGTATTCCACAGTCATCGCGTAGATCAGCGTATTACTTGCGTTGAAATAGCGTAGCGCCGTTACGTTTCCGTCATCGTTGTATTCGTTTTCGATACGAAAGTTGATGTTGCCATCGCCATTGTAATCGTGCTCGTACGTCAGAACCTGGTCCATCGAATTAAACGTCTGTGTGAGGATCTCATTCGGCGAACCGTCGTTGTTCGAGTCGCGTACCAGACTAAACGATTTCTGAGCATACTCACGCATGTCATCGGTGAACATGATGCGAGTATCCGTTCGGTTGATCGAACCTGACATATCGGTATCACGCTCCACAAGACGAGTAATTGTTCCATCAGGGTTATCGGTCCACGTTACGAAGTACTCCTCGTCCCACGTACCATCGCCGTTGCGATCTTTCAGGAAGCCGGTTTCGCGCCGCATGTCGACGTTGTAGACAGCTTGTTCGACATACTCGAAAACACCATTGCCATTGTCGTCGAACTGTCGCGTTAGAAACTGGCCCGGCGAGGCGAAAGTATAGAGACGCTCTCTTTGAATGACGCCATCGCCGTTATAGTCATAGGCTTCGCGAGTAACATCATCATCATCACTGTAGTCTTTGTAGTGAATCTGATCGCCTACACCGTCACCATCGAAGTCGTAGCTTAGGACCGTCACATTACCGCGCTCATCGTTTGTCATGTCGATTGCGAAGGAAATGGCGCCGTCGCTCGCGTTCACCGTTTCCTGGCGAACTTCGAAGCCATTCGAGTCATACGTATGCGTGGCAATTTGGTCCTCGGAATTCTCGTCAGTGAAGTCAATTTCCTGCTTACGCAACTGGCCGTTCTTGTTTCGGTATGTCAGCGTGTTAACTGAATTTATGACGCCGTCACCGTTGTAATCAACCTGCATGATTGCCACACCGTTCTTTCTTTTTGAACCGTCAAAGCAACCTACAACTAGCAGAGCAAGCGCGAGGCCTGCGAAAATTTTGGTATTCATGTCCGTTCCTCGTCGAATTAGTCGTTACGAGGCCATTGAATCGT
>JBPCYB010000067.1:0-22091 GCA_051007995.1 Woeseiaceae bacterium
GGGCATGGTGCCGGGAGGGGGAATCGAACCCCCACTTCCTTTCAGAAACTGGATTTTGAATCCAGCGCGTCTACCAGTTCCGCCATCCCGGCATGCCCAGATCGAACGGCGCACAGTATAGGCGTGCTTTATCGTCGTCGCCAGAGGCAAAATACGGTCTTATGTGCGACCTTTTTTGATAATTGGGCATCTAATATTTCGAGATATGAGCAAATTTGCTGACATCCTGATCGACCCGGCGATCGTGAAACGTGCTGCACGCGGTGATGCGCGTGCCCACGAGATCATCTACCGGGCTTTCGCGACCCCTGTCTACTCGCTGTGTTTGCGATTTACACGGGTGCCGGCACATGCCGAGGATCTGGTGCAGGAGACATTCATAGAGATCATGCGATCAATTGCGAAGTTTCGCGGTGAAGCGGCGCTCGGTAGCTGGATTCGGCGCATCGCCGTGTCAAAAGCGCTGATGTTCCTGCGCTCGGCCTGGACTGCGCGGAGTCAGTCGCTCGGCGACGATTGGGAGGAGGTGACGCCGGGCAACGCCGTCAGTCATGGCGTATCCAGTCGCCCCGACGAAGCGATCGATCTCGACGCAGCACTGGCGAACTTGCCGGCAGTCGGGCGCACCATTGTCTGGTTACACGATGTCGAAGGGTTCACGCACAAAGAAATAGGAAAACTGATGGGTCGGACAGAGAGCTTTTCAAAATCGCAGTTATCGCGTGCGTATCAGCGATTGCGGCCGATGCTCTCGCAACACGACGACGACACCGCGGCTGAAAATGCTGCACTCAGGAGCTTCTGAGAATGACCAATGAAGAAAAGGATGAAGAGATGATTTGCGGATTAACCGCTGATGAGCGTGACGAATTGCGGCGCGGCCTTGATGGGCTGACCGACACAATGCCGCCACGTATCGTCTGGAACCGGATTCGTGAGCAAGCCGAAGCGGAGGGATTGATTCGCACCACGATCACGCAGCGACCCTCGACTTGGTTTGGCGGCTTTGCGATCGCCGCCGCCGTCGTGCTTGCAGTCATTATGCTGCCGAAAGTCATGACCACGTCGGATGTCGGTTCGTTAACGACAGAACCGCCAGCAACGGCACAGAATGATCAGATTCAGGTTACGGCATTGCAGGCGTTAATGGTGCAGTCGCGACAACTGGAAAGTGATCTGCGCGCATTGCCCGACGAACCGCGAGTGATGCGTGCAAGCACGATCGCAACAATCTCGGACATCGAGAATGCAATTGCGTCCATCGATTATCAATTGAATGATTCTGGTGTGCAGATGACACCGGATGAGCGAGAACTGTTCTGGCGCGAGCGCGTCAGGCTAATGAAATCACTGGTCCAGTTGCGTTACGCGCAAGCGCAACGGACCGCTTTTTAATCAGGAGTATTGGCTAATGAAATGCTGGAAAATCTTGTTACCGGTTACGGCTGCGCTGGTGATCGCCGGTCAGGCCGCAGCGCAATCCGATGAAGAGACGCACGACGCTGCGACTGCCGAACTGCGCGAAGTAAAAGAACGCGAGGCCGAAGTTGAGCGTCGCTTGCACGACGCCGAGCGGCGCATGGCGACGGCAGCTCGGCAAATGGCGGAAATAACGGCGGAACGATTGCCGCAACTGGCAGGGATGCAACGACGGTTTGAATTTATTACCGACGATCGGCCACGCCTGGGCGTGAGCATTGGCAGCGAAGGTGAGGGCCCGGTAAACGGAGTACCTATTCTGGCGGTCACGCCTGGTAGTGCAGCGGACGATGCGGGTCTTCGTGCAGGCGACATCATTACTGTCGTGAACGACGAATCAATGAGCGCGCCTGAACCCGTTGTTGCCGCCGAACGCCTGCTCGATTTCATGCGCGGCGTTGAAGCCGGGGACACGCTTGCAATGGAGTACGAACGCGATGGCAAGATCGGCAAAGTCGAAGTAGAACCGAAGCCGGTAGCCGCACAGGTTTTCGCATTCGCTGGCGATGGTCGCGACTTCCAGGCGCCGAGAGTGCCGAATGTTCAGGTTGCGCCGGGCATGCCACATGCGCCCAACCAATTCGTTTTTCAGTGGCATTCAAATGGCTGGGGCGACATGGAATTGGTCGAGCTCAACGAGGGCCTTGGCAAGTATTTTGGAACCGAAGACGGCTTGCTGGTCGTGAATGCTCCAGAGGCGAGTTCCTGGCAGCTCGAGGATGGTGATGTGATTCAGAAGATCGATGGCCGTGAACCGACCTCGGTCAGACATGCGTTGCGCATTCTTGGTTCGTATCAGTCGGGCGAATCTCTACAGATCGAAATTATGCGCGACAAGAAACGTCGTACTCTTAGCATCGAAATGCCGGATGACCTGAGCAGCCAAGTGGTACCGGACGTTGCGCCCGTTGTGCAACCAGCACGCGTACCGTCACCGCCGCGACCGAATACACCGGTTGAACGGACCTAAACGCAATACCCCGCGTATGGGTGAGCATGGGTTTGTTACCATGCGCGCCCATGCGCATATCCGACTTCGATTACACACTGCCTGACGAGCTGATCGCCCGCTACCCGGCGACCGAGCGTCGTGGCAGTCGGCTGCTCGAGGTCGGCGCCGAGCTTGTCGATCGGCAATTCGCTGAATTACCGTCACTGCTGCGTAAAGGGGATCTGCTGGTTTTCAATGATTCCCGAGTAATTCCGGCGCGTCTGCGCGGTCACAAGGAATCTGGCGGTCAGGTCGAAGTCCTGATCGAGCGGGTCGAGTCGGAAGCAAGTGCTTTAGCGCATATCCGGGCGAGCAAGTCACCCAAGCCCGGCAGCAGGATATTCATCGATGACGTTGAAGCGCTTGTTGTCGAGCGCGCAGGCGAGCTGTTCGCACTGAATTTTTCGATGCCGGTTCTCGATTTGCTGGAGCGCGCCGGCGAGATTCCATTGCCACCGTATTTGGAGCGCGACGCCGAGCCGGCGGACAAGGAGCGCTACCAGACTGTGTACGCCAATGATCCGGGCGCGGTTGCGGCACCGACGGCTGGACTGCATTTTGACGAAGCGATGCTAGCTGAGACACGGCAAATGGGCGTTCAGCACGCCTGGGTAACGTTGCACGTTGGTGCCGGGACATTCCAGGCTCTGCGCGAGGAAAACGTGGCGGAGAACCGCCTGCACAGCGAACGGGTGGAGCTTACACAGAACGTTTGTGACGCCGTGCTGGCCTGTCGTAAAGCCGGCGGCCGCGTCATTGCAGTCGGAACCACGGCAGTGCGCTCACTGGAATGCGCCTCGGCAAATGGCGAGCTGCAATCCTTTCATGGTGAGACTGATCTCTTTATCCTCCCTGGCTATCGATTTCGTGTTGTTGACGCCATGATCACTAATTTTCATTTGCCGCAATCGTCCTTGTTGATGTTAGTCGCAGCATTCGCCAGCACCGGGCGCGTCCTGGATGCTTACGAACACGCAGTGCAAGCGAACTATCGTTTTTTCAGTTACGGCGACGCGATGTTCCTTATGCCGGAAGCGACGCCATGAACTTTGATGTCAACGCGAGAGATGGTGCAGCGCGATGCGGTCAACTGACATTTCGACGCGGTCGCGTTCAGACACCCACGTTCATGCCGGTCGGTACTTACGGTTCTGTCAAAAGCGTTTCACCTGAGGAAGTAGCAGCTAGCGACGCACAGATCATTCTCGGCAATACCTTTCACTTGATGCTGCGACCTGGCACTGAAGTCATTCGCAAGCACGGTGGTCTGCATGAATTCATGAACTGGCACGGCCCAATTTTGACCGATTCAGGCGGCTTCCAGGTTTTTTCGCTTGCCGCGATGCGAAAGTTATCGGAAGAGGGTGTGCGTTTTCAGTCACCCGTGAATGGCGATGAGGTCTTTCTGACACCGGAAAAATCGATGCAGGTACAGCATGACCTCAACGCAGACATCACGATGATTTTCGATGAGTGCACGCCGTATCCGGCAACCGAGGACGAAGCCCGCGAATCGATGCAGAGATCTCTGCGCTGGGCGGTACGCAGTCGCGAGCACTTTGATAAGTTGCGAGCTGCAGCACCGGAACGCGGCGAAGCGCTGTTTGGCATCGTGCAGGGTGGTGTCTACGAACAGTTACGTGATGAATCCTTGCGTGGACTTACCGATATTGGCTTCGACGGCTATGCCGTCGGTGGACTTGCTGTCGGTGAACCCGAACACGAACGCATCCAGGTACTTGATGATCTGATGCCGAAAATGCCGGTTGATCGACCACGATACCTAATGGGTGTGGGCACACCGGTGGACATCGCCGAGTCGGTGCTGCGTGGCATCGATATGTTCGACTGTGTGATTCCGACCAGGCACGCGCGTAACGGTCAGCTCTACACGTCACAGGGCGTCGTCAAATTCCGCCATGCTCGGTATGCCGATGACACGTCAGCACCGGACCCAAATTGTGCTTGTTATACCTGTCAGAACTATAGCCTGGCCTATCTGCGACACCTCGGAAAATGCGGCGAAATTTTGGGTCCGCGGCTCGCGACTATTCATAATCTACATTATTATCAGATACTTATGAAAGAACTGCGCGCGGCAATCGAGGCCGGGTCGTTGGCTGAGCGAGTGGCCGAGCTGCGGGAAGCCTATACGCCTTAAGCCGTTTGCCCTTGCGAAACCAGATGCCGCCCTTATTTCGCTTTCTCTATGCCATAATACCGCGCTGATTTTCGGGGCGAGTCCCGACAGCTCCCAACCAAACGTCTGAGAAGAATTTCAAAACATCATGGATTTCCTAATTCAAAACGCACATGCACAGGGTGCCCCAGCGGCTGACCCATTCGGTTTCTTGCTGCCGATGATCATAATTTTCGCGGCATTCTATTTCTTGCTGATTCGTCCACAGCAAAAGAAACAGAAAGCACACGCGGCATTGGTCTCAGCGCTCAAAGAAGGCGATGAGGTTCTCACGGCCGGTGGAATTCTCGGCAAGATCACGGGTGTCAGTGAGCACTATGTCGTCGTCAAGATCGCCGACAACACCGAGATCAAAATGCAGAAGGCCAGCGTCTCGCAGGTTGTGCCCAAAGATACTTTCGACGCTGCTTAAGTCAGCTAAAGTCGCTTCGCTATGAATAAGTATCCCGGTTGGCTTAATGCCCTTGTGCTCATTATCGTCATGTTGGGCATTCTGCTGGCGTTGCCGAACATCTATGGCAGTGCGCCGGCCGTTCAGTTGTCCGGCCTAGACGGTGCGGACTTTGCCGAAGAACGTCTTGAGCAAGTGCTGCAGACAGTTGAGAACGCCGGGATTGAGCCCGAAGCGGCCTATCTGAAAGATGGTCGTATCGTTTTGCGTTTTGATTCGGTTGAAGATCAGCGAACAGCCGAAGAACGACTGCGCGACCGTTACAAACGCGAAGCGAGTATTGCGCTGACAATTGCACCTAAATTGCCCGAGTGGGTGCGTACCCTTGGCCTCGAGCCGATGAGTCTTGGCCTTGACCTCAGGGGTGGCGTCTACGTCCTGCTTGAAGTCGACATGGACACGGCGATAGACACTCGTATGAATTCCTATCAGGCAGACTTCGATGACCGCCTGCGCGACGCCGGCATTCGGCATCGCGTTGACCTAAATGGCGCAATCATTACGGTGCGATTGCAATCGGCCGAAGATGCAGCTGCTGCAAGGACAATCGTTCGAGACGCAGACGCTGACGTATTGATTGCCGATGGCACGGATGGCAAATCGCTCCTGGTTCGAATGACCGAATTACAGATTGAGGAGCGCCGTAATCTCGCGATCGAGCAAAACGTCACAACGCTGAGAAATCGTGTCGATGAACTCGGTGTTGCCGAACCGCTGGTGCAACGGCAGGGCGCAGATCGCATCGTTGTGCAGTTGCCGGGTGTGCAAGATCCGAACATGATCAAGACCATCCTGACGTCGACCGCAACAATTGAGTTTCGGATGGTGGACCAGACGGGCATGGAGCCCGGTTCGCGGCAGTATCCGGGACGTGACGGAATCGCGTCACAGGTACTCAAACGCAAGGTAATTGCATCGGGCGATCAAATCGTCAATGCGGAGTCTGGATTCAGCAGCGAGGGCCAGCCGGCTGTATTCATCGGGCTGGATTCGATTGGCGGCGACCGAATGCTGGAAACGACGCAGGAAAATGTTGGCAAGCCGATGTCGACGTTGTTTATCGAAACCAATCGCGAAGCCGTGACCCGAAATGGTGTTACGGAGTACCGCGTTACGAAAACCGAAGAGATCATCAACACGGCGACGATTCGCGGTGTGTTCAAAAATAACTTTCAGACGACAGGTCTGAATCCCGTTGAGGCTCGTGACCTGGCGCTGCTGTTGCGCGCAGGTGCATTGGCCGCGCCTGTGTACATGATCGACGAGCGTACGATTGGCCCGAACCTTGGCCAGGATAATATCGATCGCGGTTTTCTTGCAGTGCAGATCGGTTTTCTCGCCGTCATAGTGTTTATGGCGTTGTATTACCGCGGATTCGGCATGATCGCGAACCTCGCCCTGCTATCCAACCTGGTCTTTATTGTCGCTCTGCTGTCATTGTTGCAGGCGTCGCTAACACTGCCCGGCATCGCCGGTATCGTTCTAACGGTTGGCATGGCGGTTGACGCCAATGTGCTGATTTTTGAACGAATACGTGAAGAACTTGCTGCAGGTGCGCAGCCTCAGGCGGCGATCAATTCGGGTTACGAAAAAGCCCTGTCGTCCATTGCAGATGCGAACATCACAACGCTAATCGCGGCAATTGTCCTGTTCGCGTTCGGCACCGGGGCGATTAAGGGATTTGCGATTACCTTGTCGCTGGGAATCATTACGTCGATGTTTACGGCAATTATCGGCACGCGTTCGGTCGTTAACCTGATCTTCGGTGGCCGTAAGTTGGAATCGGTGCCAGTCTAGGAATTGCTCAGATGCGATTGATAAAACAAAAAACGACGATCAATTTTCTTGGGCAGTCTCGGCGCAAACTCGCACTGGGTTTTTCGCTTGTGATGATCACCGTGTCGATCGCATCACTGGTTACACGCGGACTTGAATTTGGAATCGATTTCACGGGTGGCATTCTGCTGGAAGTCGGTTACGAGCAAGCCGCCGAACTCGAAACGATTCGCACCAATCTGGCGGGCAGTGGTTTCAGCGATGCTCAGGTGCAGCTATTTGGCGCCGACAACGACGTGCTCGTTCGATTGCCGCCACAAGACGGTGATGTTGACAGTATTCGCACGGAGTTGCAGAAGACTCTCGAGGTGAGTGGCGAGACCGTCGACTTGCGTCGAGTCGAATTTGTTAGCCCACAAGTCGGTAAAGAATTGACCGAGCAGGGCAGCCTGGCGATGATTTTTGCGTTAATGATGATTTTCGCCTACGTCATGTTTCGCTTTCAGTGGAAATTTGCATTCGGCGCCGTAGCTGCGTTGGTGCATGACGTCATTATCACGATCGGGTTCTTTTCAATTTTTTCACTGCCATTCGACTTAACTGTAGTCGCGGCCGTGCTCGCGGTGATCGGATACTCTTTGAACGATACGGTTGTTTCGTTTGACCGTATACGCGAAAACTTCTTTAAATTGCGCGGCGTCGAGGCGTATGAGTCGATGAATGTCTCGGTCAATGAGATGTTGGCGCGAACCCTGATAACGGGAATCACGACCTTGCTCGTGCTGGTTGCCTTGTTGGTGCTCGGTGGTGAGTCGATTGCGCCGTTCTCGATCGCGTTAATTGTCGGCGTTATCGTCGGTACCTATTCATCGATCTACACGGCGAGCGCGACTGCGCTGCTACTCAACGTCGATGCGCAGGATCTCATCGAGCCTGTCAAAGATCCTGATCTCCTCGACGATCTACCCTAAACCAGCTTGTTAATGTCGGACGCGCAGAGTTTCGCAAAGTCGCGGTAAACTCGTGGCGTGCCACAGAGCACGTGTCCCGTATCCAGAAAATTTTCGCTGCCATCGAGACCACTAACGATGCCACCTGCTTCGCGCAGGATGAGTGAGCCGGCCGCGAGATCCCAGGGTGCAAGCCCGGTTTCGAAGTAGGCGTCGAGACGGCCTGCCGCGACATAGCAAAGATCCAGAGCGGCGGCGCCTGCGCGGCGCACGCCGGACGTGTGTTGGATCGTCTTCGTTAGCATTGCCATGTACGGCGCGATGTCCATGTCTGCATCACGAAAAGGAAAGCCAGTGCCAATCAGTGCGCCACTGAGTTCATGCAGTCCGCTGACGCGAATCTTGTGGCCGTCGACCTGGGCACCTTGTCCGCGCGAGGCTGTAAACAATTCCTCGCGCAGCGGGTCGTAGACGACCCCATGCTCCATACGTCCGTTTTCCTGCACGCCGATAGAAACGGCCCAAACAGGAAAGCCGTGCAGGTAGTTTGTGGTGCCGTCGAGCGGATCTATGATCCAGACGGTATCGGACTCGCCGCTGGCGCCACTTTCCTCGGCGAGGATGGCGTGATCGGGGTAATGCTTGTGAATACAGTCGATAACAGCCTTTTCAGCCGCGCGGTCGGCATCACTAACGAAATCGTTGTGCCCTTTTTGCTCAATCTTGAGTTTGCCGAGATTGACCATTTTTTTGATCAACGTGCTGCCAGCACGACGGGCGGCCATCACGGCCACATTGAGTAGTGGGTGCATCAAACGATTCCATTAGTGTCAAAGAACTCGGCCAATGGCCGACTGCGGCGCTAGAATAGCGGACTTTGGGTCGCCTTTGCCAGCCATGTCTATTCGTATCGTCCTTGTCGGAACCACTCACCCGGGCAACATCGGGGCAGTCGCTCGTGCCATGAAGAACATGGGGCTGGCTGACCTGGCACTGGTTAATCCGAAAAAATTTCCGCACGCAAAAGCGACGGCCCGGGCATCGGGCGCCACCGACGTGCTGAAGAACGCGACGGTCGTCGCAAGTCTTCCCGAGGCGATCGAAGATTGCGTGTTTGTCGCAGGCGCCAGTGCAAGATCCCGCTCTTTGAATTGGCCGTACATGGAGCCGCGCGAATGTGCGGCCAAATTTACAGAGCTCAGCCAGGACGGTACGGTCGCTGCGGTTTTCGGTCCTGAAAAATCCGGCCTGTCGAATTCCGATCTCGATCATTGCAATACGCTACTAACGATTCCGACAAATCCGGAATTCAGCTCACTCAATCTTGCTATGTCTGTGCAGGTGCTGACCTACGAACTTCGCATGGCCACGATCACGGGAACGCCGGCACACTACGAACACGACGCGCCCTTGGCGAGCAGTGGTGAAATGGAAAAATTTTACGAACACATCGAACAGACGCTGACGGAAGTAGAGTTTCTTGACCCGGACAATCCACGGCACTTGATGCGCCGACTGCGACGCTTGTTCATTCGCGCAAACGTCGACAAGAATGAGGTAAATATCTTGCGCGGTATGCTAGCGGCAATCGACAAACATCGGCGAGCCAAGTCTTGAGTTCGCAAGAGCAACCCGTTTATCTCGATTACGCTGCGACGACCCCGGTGGACCCGCGCGTAGCCGAGACTGTGTCCCGTCTGTTCGGCAGCGGTGGCGATTTCGCCAATCCGTCGTCGATACATTTGGCTGGCAGGCGCAGCAAAGCGCATCTGGATGTCGCGGCGCAGCAACTTGCTGCGCTGCTAGGCACCGCGTCGCAGCGACTGATATGGACGTCTGGTGCGACCGAGTCAAATAACCTGGCGATCATTGGCGCGGCCCGGCACCGAGAATCGCGCGGCAAACACCTGATCACAATGCCGACTGAACACAAAGCGGTAAGCGATGTATTTCGCGCCCTGCAGCAGCAGGGCTTTGACGTCACCTGGCTCAAGCCCCAGGCGAGCGGCGTGCTCGACATCAAGACACTTGAGGCGTCTATTCGCGAGGACACTCAGCTCGTTTCAATCATGCACGTCAACAATGAGACGGGTGTTGTGCAGGACATCGCCGCGATCGGCACGATGTGCCGCGAGCGAGGCGTTTTGATGCACGTCGATGCAGCGCAATCGGTCGGCAAGTTACCGATTAACCTCGCCGAATTGCCGGTTGATCTGCTATCGATGACGGCACACAAGATCTACGGACCGAATGGCATAGGCGCGCTCTACATCGCCGACCGACCCGACGTGCACATCGAACCATTGATGTTCGGCGGCGGTCAGCAGCGAAAGATCCGGCCGGGCACGTTACCTGTGTCGCTTATCGCTGGGTTTGGTCATGCGGCTGAAATTGCGGCAGCCAGCATGGATGACGACAGGCGACACTTGAGCAGACTGCGCGAGCAATTGTGGGATGGAATTCGAGACATCGCGGGCGTTCAGGTTAATGGCGATCTCGACGCGAGTTTCCCCTCGCTGCTCAATGTCAGTGTGTCTGATATCGAAGGTGAGAGCCTGCTGCTCGCACTCGAGCCTCTGTGCGTCGCGACGGGTTCGGCCTGCAATGCGCGTAATCAGGAGCCGTCCTATGTCTTGCGGGCGCTCGGGCGATCCGATGCCGAGGCACAAAGCGCCATTCGTTTTAGTCTGGGCCGCCCAACGACCGCCGCTGACGTTGAATTCGCGGTTTCGCGATATCGTCAAGCCGTCGAGAAATTGCGCGCAATTGCGCCACAGAGTGCGGCGTGAGCGCAGGTCAATACAGTGGCTCGGTCCGCGCATTGTTTGCGGCAACTGAGCACGCTGGGACGCTGGAGAACGCAACACAGGTGTTGCATGACGATCAGGGAGTGCGCCTCGAGCTGTCCGCAGTCGCCAAAAACGGCCATATTGAGCAGCTCAGGTTCCGAGCCTGGGGTTGTCCGCATGTGCTGGCGGCAGCTGAATATTTCTGTGCCGAATACGAAGGCAGGGCAACGGCCGATCTCGCGCAATTCACGGCCACCGGACTTATGCAAAGTCTCGCTGTACCCGTGGAGAAAAGCGGACGTATACTTGTCATAGAGGATGCGGTGCGCGCGCTCGGGGCGGCGATCCGTGAGGCCTCATCACCAACAGAGCAAGACTGAATCATGGCTATTTCACTAAGCAAATCGGCTGCAGAACGTGTGCAGAAATATCTTGATACCCGCACCGAGAGCGTGGGACTGCGGCTGGGCATTACCAAGACAGGTTGCTCCGGTTACTCCTATGTCATCAATTACGCCGAGCAGGTCGAGCAAGATGACGTCATTTTTGAGGATCGAGGCGTCAAGATCGTGGTTGACCCTGATGCATTGCGGCTCATCGACGGCACCGAGGTCGATTTCGTCAAGAATGGCCTCAACGAGGCGTTCAGCTTCAAGAATCCGAACGTCACAGGTGAATGCGGCTGTGGCGAAAGCTTCAACGTCTGAAGTAAAATCAGTCGTTTATGTATCCGAGCCGGGGTCGTCCCGAGCTCTTTCTCACTTACCTGAAAGGAATGAAACATGGCCGTTGAGCAAACGCTCTCAATCATCAAGCCGGATGGCGTACAAAAGAACCTGATTGGCGAAATATATGGTCGCTTTGAGAAAGCAGGGCTGGAGATCGTTGCGGCACGCATGCTGCATCTCAGCACCGAGCAGGCACAGGGTTTTTACGCCGTCCACAGCGAACGGCCGTTTTATGCGGACCTGGTCAATTACATGATGTCTGGTCCAGTCATCGTGCAGGTATTGCAAGGCGAAGATGCGATCAGCAAACATCGCGAGATCATGGGTGCGACGAACCCGGCTGAGGCGGACGCCGGCACGATTCGCGCAGATTTCGCTGACAGCATCGAAGAAAATATTTGTCACGGCTCGGATGGCGCAGACACCGCAGCAACGGAAATTGCATTTTTCTTCGGCGATGATGGCGTCTGTCCGAGAACTCGATAGGACAAACTTTGAGCGCACAAGCTGACAAGACGAATTTGCTCGGGCTGCCGCAAAGCAGTCTCGAAGCGCATTTCGTTGAAATGGGTCAAAAGCCGTTTCATGCGCGTCAGTTGATGCAGTGGATATATCAGCGCGGCGTTACCGATTTCGCTGCGATGACGGATCTTTCGAAGTCGTTGCGAGCCAGTCTTACCGAGAGTGCTGTCGTGGAATTACCGAAAGTGCTGTCGCAGCATGATTCGACCGATGGCACGATTAAATGGTTGTTCGCCAGTGGCTCGGGGCAGGCCGTCGAGGCGGTCTTTATCCCGGAGGCCGAGCGCGGCACGTTGTGTATTTCGTCACAGGTCGGCTGTGCACTCGACTGTGCATTTTGCGCAACCGGTGCTCAGGGCTTCAATCGCAATTTGAGCACGGCCGAAATTGTCGGCCAGGTTTGGCACGCGAACCAGACTCTGCCGCGACGCCGCAATGGTGAGTTCGCGATCAGTAATGTGGTGTTCATGGGCATGGGCGAACCCTTGGCCAATTATCGCAATCTGGTGCCGGCGACGCAGTTGCTGATTTCGGATCTTGCCTATGGGCTGTCGCGCCGCAAGGTTACGGTCAGCACATCAGGCATAGTGCCGCACATCGAGAAGCTAGGCGATGAATGCAATGTCGCGCTTGCCGTTTCCTTGCACGCGCCAAATGACGATTTGCGGAATCGACTCGTGCCGATCAACAAGATCCACCCGATCGCAGAGTTGCTGGATGCATGCTGGCGGTATGCGGCGAAGCATTCGAATCGGTTCATCACGTTTGAATACGTCATGCTGCGAAATACTAACGACTCGTTGCAGCATGCCGATGAACTCGCGCGTTTGTTGATAGGCAAGCCAGCCAAGGTCAATCTGATCCCGTTTAATCCATTCGAGGGCAATGAATTCAGTCGTTCTGCCGCGGATACGATACGTCAGTTTCAGGCGAGGCTCAGAAAACACGGCTTGATCGCGACGACTCGACGGACACGCGGAGACGATATCGATGCGGCGTGCGGGCAATTGGCTGGTAAAGTGAGTGACAGGGTGCGCGTACGCCTGAGCGAGAAAAACATAAGGACGGCATCAGCATGAAAATGAGCGAAAGAATCTTAATCGGACTGGCAATTGCGGTGCTTGCTGCAGGCTGTGTTTCGACGACGACCGGGCCCCAAAAGGCCGAACCAAACACCGGCGACGCAGCTGACCTGAATTACCAGCTTGGCGCCCGTTATTATCGCAACGGCAATTATGAACTTGCCCGCGATCGGCTCTTGTATTCGATCGAATTGAATCCTAAGAACCCTGTCGCACATTCAACTTTGGCGTTGACCTACGAACAGCTAGACAACATTCGTCTTGCGACAGCGTCCTATGAACAGGCCGTGCGTGTCGCGCCAAGAAACTACGACGTATTGAATACCTACGCCGTCTTCTTGTGTCGACAACGCGAGTTTGATGCTGCGATGAAGAGCTTTGATCGGGCGATTGATGTTACTGAAAACGATGATGTTGAGATCACGTTGACGAACGCTGGCGTTTGCCTGACACAGAAGCCGGACCTGGCGGAAGCCGAAACCTATTTTCGACGCGCGCTGGATCGCAAACCGAATTACGGAGAGGCTTTGATCCAGTTGGCGCTGGTCAAGATCGGGCAGGAAGAGTATCTGGCAGCGCGGGCGTTTCTGCAGCGTTATTTAGGTAGTTACCCGCCGTCCGCCGGCATTTTGTATCTGGGCGTGTCGATCGAAGACAAACTGGGCGACGAGCGTGCTCGTACAGAATACTCAGATCGGATTCTGCGCGAATTCCCACAGTCAGCTGAGGCCAAGAAGGTATTGGAGTCGTATCGCGGATGAGCGACAAGCACGACAATTCGACTGAGCAAAGTCCTGACGGGGATGGCCCAAGAGGCGGCGAGCGTTTGGCAGAAGCCCGGCGCGAGCAGCAGATCAGCGTATTGGAAGTCGCTAAGGAACTGCATCTCGACGAACCAAAAGTTCACGCTCTGGAACGCAATGATTTCGATGTTCTGGGTGCGCCCGTATTCGCGAAAGGACACTTGCGAAAATACGCACAACTCGTAGGTGTCGATGAAGCGGATGTATTCGCTGACTATTATGCGATGACGCGCACTTCTGCGGCGCCGCCGCTGGTCGTCAGACGAAAAAAAATACGCCAGGAGTTTTCACCAGGACCGTGGATTGCATTGATCTCGATCTTGCTCGTTGCGGCGGGCGGTTATTGGTGGTTTTTCGTGCGTGATGCCGACACACCGTCGGTGCCGGTGGAACCGGACAGCTCACAGCCCGGCGAATTGCAACCTGAGCCAGCGCAACCAGAGCAAGTGCAACCAGAGCAGTTGCAATCCGATGAAGCAGCTGCAGATGTCGAAAGCAATGACGAGCCGATCGTACTGGCCGCGGCGGCGCCGAGCGAGGAAGCAGCTCCGCCGGCCACGACGCAGCAACTACCGGACGGCCACATACGATTGGCGATCAGTTTTAATGGCGACTGTTGGACCGAGATCAGTGACGCCGATGGCCGGCAACTTTTTGTCAATATGGGGCACAACGGCCAGTCCGTTGATCTTAGCGGCAAAGCACCACTTTCGGCGCTGTTCGGCAATGCGGACAACGTCAGTCTTCGTGTCGACGGGAACGATTTCGCGCTGCCGGCATCGAGCAGCGCAAATCGAATGGTACGCGTGGCCATAGTCAGCCAGTAGCAAAGCAATGAAACCAAAAGCCATACGGGGAATGAACGATATCCTGCCGGACGTCTCGGGTACGTGGCGGTATCTGGAGAATGTGGTGCAAGACCTCGTGCATTCTTATGGTTATGCCGAAATTCGATTGCCATTGCTCGAGCACACAGAATTGTTCCGTCGCTCGATCGGCGATGCTACGGATATCGTCGAGAAAGAGATGTACACGTTTCCGGATCGCAACGACGAGAGTCTGACATTGCGCCCGGAAGCGACCGCCAGCATTGTGCGCGCCGGAATCACGAATGGTCTGCTGCACAATCAACGCCACAAGCTGTGGACGTCCGGGCCGATGTTTCGCTACGAAAAACCGCAGAAAGGGCGCTATCGTCAATTTCACCAGTTTGATGTGGAAGCCTTGGGATATGCGGGTCCTGATGTGGATGCCGAGCTCATAATCATGAGCGCGCGCCTGTGGCAGCGGCTTGGAATCGACCGGATCGAGCTTGAGATTAATTCCCTGGGGTCGCCCGCAGCCCGGGCCAGTTACCGCGAAACTCTCGTTAAGTACTTTTCAGGCGTGAAAAACCAGCTTGATGACGATAGTATTCGCCGCCTTGAGCAGAATCCATTGCGGATCCTGGATAGCAAGAATCCGGAAATGCAGGCCATTGTCGAGGCTGCGCCCGTGATGCTGGACGCTCTGGATGAGGAGTCTGCCGAGCATTTTGCGCAACTGAAGGCCCTGCTGGACGCGGCAGGAGTGGCGTATACGGTTAATCCGAGACTCGTACGCGGTCTCGATTATTACAATCGCACCGTTTTCGAATGGGTGACCGATGCGCTGGGATCGCAAGGCGCGGTGTGTTCTGGAGGTCGATACGATGGCCTGGTCGAAAAACTGGGTGGCCGTGCCACACCGGCTGTCGGTTGGGCGATGGGAATGGAGCGATTCATCGCGCTTTTTGCTGAGTGCGGCGGTGTCGCTCCTGCAACGGATGCCGACGTGTATCTGGTTGCAGTTGGCGATGCGGCGTTGGTTCGAGCGGTTTCGCTGGCCGAGGAATTGCGCGACAAGGTCACCGGCGTTCGGATCGAGCTGAACCTGGGCGGCGGCAGTTTCAAGTCGCAGTTGAAGCGGGCTGATAAGAGCAATGCGGCGTACGCATTGATTTTGGGTGAGCAAGAGCTCGCCGACGGGAATATTGGATTGAAACCATTGCGCAGTTCTGAGGACCAAATCAGTGTCGCAATGGGTGAGTTGGCAGAAACGCTGTCGGCCCGGTTGGATTAATTAACGTAAAGGCAATTTTGTGGACGAGCACGAGAAAGAACAGATCGAGAGATTTCGAGCCTGGTGGTCGGAATACGGCACCGTAGTCGTGGCTGGCATCGTAGTCGCCGTTGGCGGGATGTTTGGTTTGAACGCATACAACGACAGCAAGCTCGCAGCGCAGATCGAGGCATCCGAACTTTTCGAATCGCTGGTATTGCATGTAACTGACGGCAAGCTCGACGCTGCTGAATCGGTTGCAGACGATCTGGCGAACGACTATGCGAACACGACCTATGCCGCGCAGTCACGCCTTGCGATGGCGCGATTGTATATGGATCAAAATCGTGACCAGGACGCTGCCGATACTCTAAATGAGTTGCTCGCGATGAATGACAATGACGAGCTCAAGAATGTAGCTCGCCTGCGACTAGCGCATATCTTGTTGTATCAAGACAAGCCGCAGGAAGTTGTAGATCTGCTCGCCGATGTCGACGTAGGTGCGTTTAACGGCTTGTATGACGAACAGCGCGGTGATGCGTTTACGGCACTCGGGCAGTATGAAGATGCGGGGGATGCCTACCGGCGCGCACTCGCCGATCCGTCGCCGAACCCCGTCGTAGACCTGGCTCTAGTGCAAATGAAGCTTGTTGATCTGCCTGCCACCGTTGTTGCTGAAGCTGCAACAGACGAGGCGCAAGAGATCGTGGAAGAAGCGACAGAAGAAGTGACAGAAGAATTAACAGAAGAAGTGACCGAACAGCCCGTTGTTGAGGGTGGAGAATCCGAGTGAACAGCGTCGTTCGAATTAGCGTTCTGAGCGCAGCTGCACTAACGCTGTCAGCGTGTAGCTGGTTCGGCGGTGGCGATAGCGACGAGATCGCTCTTGAGCCGCTCGAACTGGTTGATATCCAGACAACGATCGACATCAAGAAACTCTGGAGCGCCAAACTCGGCGATGAGGCGGAGTTTTTGCGCGTCATGCTGCAACCGGCAGGCGACGGCAATCGTATTTACGCGGCGAGTCGTGACGGCAATGTCCTGGCATTCGACCCTGCGTCCGGCAAGCAGGCCTGGAAGACTGAGCTGGACGAAGAATTGTCAGCAGGACCCGGCGTCGGTGAAGGAATTGTCGCGGTTGGAACGGCCGACGGAGCGGTAGTTGTGCTGGATGCCAACAACGGTACTGAGCGCTGGCGGGCGAATCTGGGCGGCGAGACCTTGTCAGCACCGCTGATTTCCGGCGATTCTGTCATCGTCGCTACCATTGATAACCGGCTGCGCGCATTGCGCGTCATCGACGGCAGTGAACGCTGGATTGTTGAACAATCAACACCGCTCCTGACCATGCGCGGTTCAGCGTCGCCAGCGCTTGTCGGAAAATCAGTCGTAGCCGGATTCGACAATGGCCGCCTTATGGCTGTCGATCTGGCTTCAGGTGACATTGTCTGGGACACGGTTTTGGCGCCGCCGAGCGGACGTTCAGATCTGGAACGCCTTTCTGACATCGACGGTCAGATCAGCGTAGTTGGACAGGATGTATATGCCGGCGGGTACCAGGGGCGAGTCGCTTCTGTCGCCGCAGAATCCGGTCAGGTACTTTGGGCTCGCGAAATCTCTTCCTATGTTGGCGTGTCAGCCGATTGGAATAGCATCTACACGACCGATGAAGGCGGTGAAGTGGTCGCGTTGTCGCGACGAACAGGCCAGGAAGTCTGGCGACAGGCATCATTGCTGCGCCGCGAACCGACGATTCCAGTCGCGTTCAATACAACTGTGGCGGTGGGTGATCTAGAAGGTTATCTGCATTTCTTCAGTGTCGTTGATGGGTCGCCTATGGCACGCCTTCGCATGGGTAATAAAGCAATATCAACCGGCATGGTAGTGGTCGCAGACCGACTCTATGTGCAAAGCGACTCAGGCCAGATCGCGGCATTTGCTGTGCAGCAGCCGAAGCGCAGACGTAACGCTCCGGATGTTTCCGACGACGTTACTGACGACGAAGGCGCCTAAGCCCTCGTCGCGGGAAACGGCCCCATGCTTCCCGTAATCGCATTGATCGGCCGACCCAACGTCGGCAAGTCGACTTTATTCAATCGCCTGACGCGCTCGCGTGACGCACTTGTGGCTGACTACCCCGGCTTGACGAGGGACCGACAATACGGTTTTGGCAAGCTCGGTCCTGTGCCGTACCTCGTGATCGATACTGGCGGAGTTGCCGGCGGCGAAGTCGGCATCAACGAGCTCATGGTCGAACAGACGGTGCGCGCGCTTGAAGAGGCTGACGTCGCGTTAATCATGGTCGATGGTCGAACCGGGCTCAATGCTGCCGATGAGCATGTCGCGGAACTCGCGCGTAAGCATGCAAAGAAGACGTTTCTTGTTGTCAATAAGTCGGAAGGCCTCGATCAGGCAATCGCGGGCGGCGAATTTCATGGGCTGGGCATAGGCGAGCCGCTGGTAGTTTCGGCAGCGCATGGCGATCGCATCAGCGCGCTAATGGATCTGGTTCTGGCGGACTATGAAGAGCCTGACGATGACGTGGCCGACGAAGACGAAGACCGTGAACTACGCATTGCCGTTGTGGGCCGGCCGAATGTTGGAAAGTCGACGTTGATCAATCGGCTGATCGGTGAAGATCGACTGGTTGTGTACGACCAGCCCGGTACGACGCGAGACAGCGTATCGGTGCCGTTCGAGCGCAATGATCGTAAATACGAGTTGATCGATACAGCCGGCATCCGGCGTCGCGCAAAAGTGCATGAGAGCATTGAGAAATTCAGCATCGTGAAAGCGCTGCAAGCGATCGAGCGCGCACAGGTGGTGATTGCGGTACTCGATGCGCACGAAGGCGTTACCGAGCAGGATGTCAGTTTGCTCGGATTGGTTCTCGAGCGTGGCCGTGCGTTGGTCGTGGTTACGAACAAGTGGGATGGCATGTCGGCTGAGGATCGCAAGAAGGTGCGTGACGATCTTGATCGGCGACTGCCGTTTCTGGATTTCGCCGAACGCATTACGATTTCGGCTTTGCATGGAACGGCCGTCGGTGATTTGTTGCCGGCCGTCGAACGTGCCTACAAGGCCGCAACGCGGGATATGCCAACCACCGAGCTGACACGTGAATTGGAAAGCGCCGTTACTGCGCATCCGCCGCCGCTCGTGCGAGGCCGCAGGATCAAGCTGCGCTATGCGCATCAAGGCGGCAGAAATCCGCCCGTGATTGTTATCCATGGAAATCAGACCGATCGCGTACCTGAGGCGTATCGGCGCTACCTGATCAACCGATTTCGCAAGGCGTTCAAACTCAAGGGGACGCCTGTTCGACTGGCGCTAAAAACCGGCGAAAACCCATACAAAGGCAGGCGCAACAAGCTGACGCCACGCCAGGAACAGAAACGCAAACGACTGATGAAGCATGCCAAGCGGTAGACTGGCACAGCACGCGAAACGCTAGCTTCGCTTACAATGTGCGCTGTAGAGGGGCCAAGGCCAAACAATGTCAGAAGCATCCAAATCCGAAACGTTTGAAGGTCGCTTCGCGATGCATCGCGGTGGGCACCTCGAATCGCCGACACTGGCCTACGAGACCTGGGGCCAGCTGAACGATGCGCGCGACAATGCGATTCTGATTTTTAGCGGTTTGTCGCCGTCTGCGCATGCCGCGTCGTCCGAAGAGGATCCATCTGCAGGCTGGTGGGAAGACATGATCGGTCCTGGCCTGCCTCTGGATACCGATCGCTTCTTCGTCATCGCTGTGAACTCACTGGGCAGTTGCTTTGGCTCTACCGGTCCGGCGTCGGTGAATCCGGAGAGCGGTCTTGTCTACCGTCTGGACTTCCCTGTGTTGACGATGGAAGACATCGCCGAGTCAGCGCACCTGGTCGTGGGTCATCTCGGGATCGAAATTCTGCACGCGGTTGTCGGTTGCTCGATGGGCGGCATGAGTGGTCTGGCGTATTGCGTCGCACACCCCGGCAATGTTCGATCGTTCGTATCTATCTCGTCGTGCACGCGCTCACTGCCGTTTTCGATCGCTGTGCGGTCGTTGCAGCGGGAGATGATTCGTCGCGATCCAAAGTGGCTGCATGGCGCATATGATGCGTCGGACCCGCCAATCGAAGGTCAGCGGCTGGCGCGCAAGCTGGGCATGATTACGTATCGTTCTGCGAAGGAGTGGGAGCAGCGCTTTGGCCGCGAGCGAGTTACGGACAGACCAGAGCCGGGCAAGCAGTTCAAGATCGATTTCTCGGTGGAATCCTACTTGCAGAATCATGCCGAGAAATTTAGCGGTGCGTTCGATGCGAATTGCTACCTGTATCTGTCGCGAGCGTCGGATTTGTTTGATTTCGCAGAACACGGCGGCTCATTGCAGGCGGCATTCAAACGTCTGATGCTTGAGCGGGTACTCGTGATCGGTGTTGAGACGGACATTCTGTTTCCGCCGCATCAGCAACGCGAACTCGCCGCAGGTTTAGCAGAAGTGTGCAAAGACACGACACATATTGAGCTCGATTGCATCCGCGGCCATGACTCGTTTCTCGTCGAGATGGACGCATTTCGACCCGTTATTTGCGATTTCTTTGAGGGCGACTGCGAGTAGTCTATTGCTCGATCAGTAGCGCAGGGTCCACGGCATTGCCGTTCAGGTAGGTACCGAAATGCAGGTGCGCGCCAGTTACCCTGCCGGTCGCGCCGACAGCGCCAAGAGAATCACCGCGCGCTACGATTTGACCTTCGTTCACGCTGAATTCGCTCAGATGGCAGTACATTGTGATGTATCCCTGACCGTGGTCGACAATGACCGTATTGCCATTGAAATAGTAGTCACCAATAGCGGTAACGATGCCATCGCGCGGTGCGAGAATATCAGTACCAGTGACTGCGGCGATATCCATACCTGAATGCGGATTGCGTGGTTGTTTGTTGAAGAAGCGCCGCGAGCCAAAACTCGAACTGTGCGGTCCGTCAACCGGCTTGATTAGACTTACGCCATCGAGATTCGCGTCACGCCAATTGTTCAATGCAAGGTCAATAATCGTTCGTTCGTGACCAACACGCACGAGATTTTCATCGCTTAAGGAGACGAAACCCGGTGCAACTTCCAGGTGTTGTTCCCGGTATGCGTGTTCAACGACTTCAAAACTGATCTCCCGGCCGTCGGCGACGGAAATTTTCGCAGTGCCGGTTGTGGCGCCTAATGGTACGCCGACAACAGCCTGCCAGCGTCCGTTCTCATTATTGACGAGGACGCGCTTCTTGCCGAAATGGGCAACAGGTGCCTGATCAACGGCGGGTCCAAGATCCAGTTTCGCAACTCCACCTGGCCAGGCCGCCTCGTCACCGATTGCCGATGTGGCGAGGAACAACAAGAGCAGAAAGATCTTATGCATCGTTCTTCTTCACCGTCGCGATAAGTTCGCCTTGTGCGAGTCGTGCCCGAATGTCTTTGCCTGACGGGATCTCATTCGGGTCGAGCAGAACTTTTCCGCTGCTGGCGTCTTCTACAATCGCGTAGCCGCGTTCGAGCGTCGCCAACGGACTTACAGAATTCAGGCCGCGCGAGGCCAGCTGTAAACGATGAATGACGTCGGCAACAGAGCCGCGTGCAGCAATGCTCAAGCGTTGACGCAAGCTGGTCAGTCGCGCCAACGATCGCGCCAGATTCGCGGACGGGCTCGTTTGTACAAGTCTGCGACTCAGCCAGTCCAGCGTTTGTCCCAGGTCTTCGACGGTCCGCTGGCCGAGTCGCGAGATTCGCGTCGCGAGCGATTGCAGTGAGCGCAGCCAATCGTCACGATCCGGCGTCACGAGCTCCGCCGCACCCGACGGTGTCGGTGCGCGCAAGTCGGCGACGAAGTCGGCGATCGTAAAATCGATCTCATGACCAACGGCACTAATGATTGGAATTGAAGATTCTGCGATCGCGCGCGCTAATTGTTCGTCGTTAAATGCCCACAGGTCTTCCAGAGATCCGCCGCCGCGACCGATGATCAATACGTCACATTCGTCGCGAGAGTTTGCGGTGGCCAGCGCGCCAATCAATTCGGCTGGAGCTGCGTCACCCTGAACCGCGGCCGGATAGATCACGACAGGTATCGACGGAAATCGTCGTCGCAGAACGGAGATGATGTCACGCACAGCGGCGCCACTCGGCGATGTGATTACGCCGATGCGTTGCGGCAAGTCGGGCAACGGCTGCTTCTGCTCTTCGTCAAACAGACCTTCTGAGGCAAGTTTCTTT
>JBPCYB010000068.1:0-11884 GCA_051007995.1 Woeseiaceae bacterium
GTCTCATGTTGAGGCCTGAAATACTCATGTTTAAATAGGTAATTATTATGTCTACGACAACCGGAACGGTTAAATGGTTTAACGATTCGAAGGGCTTCGGCTTCATCGAGCAAGAGAATGGCCCAGACGTATTTGCACACTTTAGTGCAATTCAGGGCGACGGCTCCAAAAGCCTCTCTGAAGGCCAGAAGGTCGAGTTCACCATCGTTGATGGTCAGAAAGGACCGCAGGCGGAAAATATCGTACCCGTCTAAGCTTTCTTAACAGATTGCTACAAAGGGCGAGATCCTCGGGTCTCGCCCTTTTTTGTGTCCGATCGACTATTATTGGCGCATGAAAACACTACGTACCGCGCTGCTGGTAAGTGCAGCACTTTCATTCGTCGCCTGCGGCGATTCAGCCACCAACGAATCGGCAACAACGCCGCCTGAACCTGTTGCAGAAGAGCAAGTTGTTGCTGTCGATCTCGCCACCCTACTGGCAGCCAGATCCGAAGAGGATCGCGCACGCGACGCCGGCCGAAAACCGGCCGAAGTGATCGCAGCGATGGGCATCGAACCTGGCATGAATGTGCTTGACGTTATTGCTGCCGGCGGCTGGTACACCGAGGTTCTTTCAGCTGCAGTTGGTTCGGAAGGTAGCGTGACAGCGCACAACCCGCCGCGCGTACTCCAATTCCGAGATGGTGCTAACGAAGTAGCCATTAGCGCACGGCTCGCTGACGGTCGGTTAGCGAATGTCACTCGTCTCAACAAAGACACCGAGGCGCTAACCGCCGATGATGGCCAATTTGACGCTGCGCTTACTGCCCTCAATCTGCACGACGTATACAATCGCGGCGGCGACGAAGTCGCCGTTACAGCGCTGGCTGCAGTCTATTCAACCCTTAAACCGGGCGGGTTCTTTGTGGTTATTGATCACGAAGGGATCGAAGGCAATGACAACGCGGAACTTCACCGTATGGTGAAAGCCGATGCCGTTCGAGTCGGCGAAGCAGCAGGGTTCGTTTTGGAAACCGACAGCGGTGTCTTGCATCACCATAGCGACGACATGAGTTTGCACATGCGCGATGAGTCCGTGCAGGGCAAGACACATCGATTTGTACTGAAATTTCGTAAGCCGGAATAGCGCCCTACTTACTGCTCAGCTGGCTCCAATGCCGCTGTGTCATCGCTGACGGCTTCTGACACTTCGGCTTCTTCGGCACTAGCCGCATCCTCGGCTGGAGCAGTCGTCATGGCCGGCTCGGCTGAGGCATTCGGAGCACATTGCCAGCCCCACTCACGCAGCTTTGCCACGAATTCCATCGTCCTGGCCTCGCAATAGCCTTCCTCGCTGGTTGCCGTCCAAAGCACCTGTTTTGCACCAGGCGATTCGCTGTCTTTGTAGTAATGCACTTCGCATGGGACCGTGACACCTGGCTCGGTCAGGATCTCAATGCGTCTTTGCAAATTCTCGAAGTTGCATTGATACGAGGTGGTGCCCTGCGCAAAAATCAGGCTGGGAAGAAGTGTCGCGATAAACGCGTATGCCAACTTGCTTTTCATTTCGCTCACCTGAATCGGAATCGGATGGTGACCACTATTCTACCTCAATGTCCGGACGAGTACTTCCGTGAGCGGCGCACATTTAATGAGATTGGTGTCGATCTAAACTTCGGCACCTTGGTGGGCCGGCCAACGAAATAGCCCTGCGCCATATCGACCCCAAGCTCTCCCAACCGGTCCAATGCGCGGGCATTCTGGACATACTCTGCGATCGTCCGCATGCCAGCCTCTTTGCCGATTTCGGCGATCATCTTGATCATCTTTTGATCTACCGGGTTATTCAGCAGGTCGGAGACGAATGAGCCGTCAATTTTGATGTAGTCGAACTTCAGTTTTTGCAGGTAACTAAATGAGCTGTAGCCGGTTCCAAAATCATCCAGTGCGAATTGGCATCCAAGCTTGCGAAGTACTGCGATTTGCCGTTCGACATGAACGGGGCGACGCACCGCCAGACTCTCCGTAATCTCGAGAATAATGTCGGTCGGTAGCACGTTGAATTCTTTGAACGTCTTTTCGACAAAGTCTGTCAGGTCGTCGTTCTCGAACGCATTCGCTGACAAGTTTATCGAAAATTTGATCAAACGATCCGGCGCCGAGTGCTCGGCATAGGCAATCGCCGCATGGCGAATCATCCAAAAGTCGATCTCAGTCATCAGCCCGAAACGTACGGCAGACGGCAGGAAAGCGTCAGGGGAGATCAGCATGCCATCATCACCACGAAGTCGTATCAAGACCTCATGGTGGGTCGTCTTGCCAGTTTCGATATCGTTGATCGGCTGGAAACGTAGCTCAAATCCGTCCTCATCAATTGCTTTCCGAAGACGATTCATCCAACCGACGTCGGCCGACTTGCTGAGTTCGACCTCAGGCGACTGATCGAAGAAATGCATACGATTACGGCCCGCCGATTTGGCCTCGCGACACGCAATGTCAGCCTGATTGATCACGTCATCGTAGTGCAGATTGGTTCCGGTCAGCATCGTGATGCCGATACTGCAATGGACGTGGAAAACCTGGTCTTCCTCAATATGCGCCATGCGGCGCATATTGGCGAGAATACTCTGCGCCGACGATTGCGCACTTGCCCGATCCGCCCGGCGTACGAGGATCACAAACTCATCCCCGCCGAAACGGGCGACAACATCATCGCGGCGAACACTTCGCTTTAGTTCATCGGCTACTTTGCGTATAAGACGATCACCCGCTGGGTGACCACACACATCATTGACGTATTTGAATTGATCAAGGTCAATAAAGAACAGCGCACTACCGTGGCCGTGTCGGATAACGCCAACGATCTCTTTCTTAAGCTCTTCGACGAATCGCCGACGATTGTAAAGGCCCGTCAAACTATCGTGGTTGGCCAACTCAAGAAGCTTGGCGTCGCGTTCACTGAGTGCGCTAGCCGTTGTTTCCAAGGCTTCCACGATTTCAGAAATTTCGTGGTGTTCGGCCGGTTCAAATTTTACCTGCAGATTGCCTTCCGCGAGTTGCTTGATCGGCTCCTGCAGATTGCTGATAGACGACAGGGCTTTGTGCAGCGCATAGCGACCATACAAACCGAATACGACTAACAACAACAGCAGAATCAGTATGGCGCCGCGTATGTTCGATAACAAGCGATCATGGAACATCACAAAGTCGAGATGAATACCGACGAATCCGACCAAAGCTGTCTTAGCCTGGGTCTCGATATTGCTCGGATCAAATACAAAGAGTCCGTCGTCCGGAATCGATTCGACCCATACGGGTGCCAGGATTTCGAATTGACGTGGGTCCAGGAAACCTGCATCCATGATGTAGGGTTTCTCGTTACCCACTACCGCCACTGCCTGTTCCAGGCGTTCTGCGGTCAGATCTTCGACGGCTTCCGGGTCCTCCAAATTATCGACAGAGAAAAGAGACCCGCCGTCCTTGTCAAAGTAGGAGACACGCCGGATTTCCGGATAGCGTTCGACGAAACTCTCCAGCCGAAACAGCGCTTCATTGTCATCATCCAGATACAGTGGAGATCCGAGCTCATTGAGTTCTTCGGTCCATTGCAACGCCCAACGGCTATAGTTGTCTTGCAGTACCCACTGTCCACCCCAGTACAGTCCTGCAACTGCGAGGGCTCCGATGAATGCGGCGCTAATGACCTGAATGGACAGAATTTCATTGACGAGCATGCGCTTTGTCGTAATCGCACGCCTGCGTGCCAAGAACTTCATGATCTTCCGTTTCATGAGTGCCAACGATGTCATTGCGTTGTACTCGTAGTTGCGACCGCCTGTTCGGAAGCTGCATCTTCATTGACGGCTATCCGCACTTCTGACAATTCAGTCATCGCCGGCACTTCGTCTATGTCACCGGCTTGAATTCGGCGCACGATGTTCGCGATCGTTGCGGCAATATCAGCAGCAACCGTCGTGATGCTGATCGCCGCGCCCATTTTCAACATTGAGTCGTTTGGAACGACGACCGGAACCCGCTGGCGATTGGCATCCTCCAGCATTTGGGACAAGACGCGGGCGCTAAGGATTCTGTTATCAGGGAATAACCAAAAGCCGTCGATATCACGAATCATCCGGCGAAAGAAATACAGCGTCTCCTGGTCCGAATGCGCCACGCGAATATGCAATTCGATACCGTGTCGAGCGGCCGCCACTTCTGCGTCCGCCATCAGATCATCGTGTCCCTCGCCAATGATCAGCCCAACGCGAGTCATGTCCGGATCTACTTCCTTCCACGCTGCGAGTTGCGCATCGAGCGGTGCCAGAGCCGCTACGCCCCGAGTACTCTCTTTTAGCAAATCGTGATCCTGATGATTGAAGACCTGGCTGAATACGACGGGCGTATCTGACATTGCAACCGACGACTGGGCTGCACGCAAACCGATCGCGACGACTGCAGTCGAATTGCCATCATTGATCGATCGCAACACCGAAATGGGCGGAAGACTCTCCGCACTTAGGTCGTACACCTGGTGGTCCTCAAAATGTGCTGCCAATTCGACCGCCACGTCCAGGTACGCGGGTTGGCTGCTCGTCAGCACAATTGCGATCGGCGGGATACTGGGTTCCGTTGGCACCTCAACGACGGGCTCGGGTTCGGGTTCGGGTTCTGGTTCTATGATGACCGGATCAGGGGTCTCGACGACCACCACAGGCTCGATCGGGTCAGGGTCCTCAACAGGCGTCTGTGTCGCGCAGCCGGCGAAAACCAGGGCCAGAATGACCAACGCGCCGAATCGCGACTGTTTTGCCAGGAAGCACATCCCTCGCATGCCTGTAACTCCTTGATAGACTAGCAGAAATTTATTCTGACATAAGTCCGGTAGCATCCAATTTTTGCGGATTCCAAGGAGTTATTCTGTGTCCCAGGTCATGACTCGGACATTGATATCTTTTGGTTATTTGATGGGATAGAACGCAATCAAGGCGCCGAACTCTGTAGCACGTTCGTCGTCCGAATCGTCGTCTTCCTGGGCTGATTCCAGCCATGTTTTCAAGATGTTACGAAACTCGTCGACGCGCTCAGGAGAGGCTTTGCAACGTACGCGCGCAAATAACGCCTCACGTTCGTCTCTATCGCCATCAGCCGCCAGGGCGCCCAAGATCTCATTTTCGGCCGAGCGCAGAAGTTCTCGAGCCGCATGGGTGGCCTCCTCATCGGCTTGATCCGCGAACAAGGCGTGATCGGCTTCGAATCGACGTGCGACGGCACGAAAGGTTCGCTCAACCGTGCCACGTTTTTGTTTTTCTTCTGCAATTTCAATGAGTTCGGCGTCAAGTAATGCATCAACGTGACGGTACAACTTGGTCACGCTCTCGCCCAACTCCGTCGCCACCTGCTTAGTCGTCTTCGCATCCTCGGCAAATGCCTGAATGAGCTGCAACTTGAGGGGATCAGACAGCAATTTGATCTGCTCTAAATTCTTGATTTTAAAGGTTTCTTTCACTGTACCTGCACTCTGTTGAAAATTGGGCTTGATTATTCACGAAAATGTGAATAATATTATTCACTAATTCGTGAATATTCAGGATATCTAAAGCAATGCATTTTGTCGACCACATCTTCGTTTTTCTTCTCTTCGTCGTTCAACCGATCCACGGCGCATATTCCTACAAAAAATACGTGAAGCGCATTGAAGACGGAAAACCTGCCGATCGCGTTCGTGCGTATCTCGAGACAATGGCGCTTGAATGGGCTGCTTTCATAGTTGTCGCCGGCGCCTGGTACTTCCTCCGCCGCCCCATAGCTGACCTGGGCTTTGTTTCGTCATCAACCACTCAGATCGCTGCCGGCCTCGCCGTGCTCGCCGTCTTCACGGTCTATTTGCTCTATTCCTGGCGCACCGTGAAATCCATGAGTGACGAGCGCAGGACCAAGGAAATCGACGCATTAGGCACCCTTGTCCACCTAATGCCGCACGACGCGCGCGACTACCGCTATTTCAATGCCGTCTCGGTGACTGCCGGTATCGTCGAAGAGTTCTTGTATCGTGGTTTCGCTTTCTGGTACCTCGCGCACTTTTTGCCGCTGTGGGCTGTGGTATTAGTGTCCTCTGTTGCCTTCGGTCTCGGACACACGTATCAGGGCGCTGGCGGTGTCGCACGCGTCACGCTTATCGGCATAGCGTTCGGTGCGTTTTACGTCTTCACGGGGTCCATTTGGTTGCCGATGCTTGCGCACGCAGTCCTGGACATCCTGCAAGGCGCTAACCTTCTGGAGTTATTGCGAAAGGACGATGATCAAGAATTCGAACAACATCCTGATCCTGGCTAGCTTTGTATGCTTGCTCGTATCATTTTGGAATCGAAACGCAATACCCGGAAACATAGATTACGTAACCACTATTCTTGACGAACCGATGCAATCGGCCGCACGCAAAGACCCTTTCAGCGTAGCGTTCAACGAGGTCGAATACCTCGTTGAACCTGAGTTTTCCTACGACATTACAGGGATGATCGTTTCGTATCGTCATCACGATGACAGTAGCCGCATGCATCGGCTCTCGAACGACCATTTGAATATGCTCGATGTATGTGTCGTATGGGGCAATAACACCGTGGGCGCGCAACTCGATAAACTTGATTTCTGGAACGGTATTTTTACCTGTAACGTACAGACGCGCGATCAGGTTGCGTGGGATTCATTCGACATGAATCAACTATCAAACAATCACCTGATTTCTGACGACGACTACGTACGCGATCGCGTGAAAGACATTCAAATCGGGGATCAGATCAGGGTGCGTGGTTATCTGGCTGGATACTCAAGCCCGGGCATCGGCAAACGCGGCACGAGTACAACTCGCACCGACACCGGGGATGGCGCGTGCGAAACGATTTACGTCGAACGATTCGATATTGTACGAGCTGCAACCAGTTACTGGCGCATATCAATGTGGTCGTCATTGACTGCACTACTGCTTGGACTTGTCGTTCACTTCAGCCGCCCGTATCGACCTCACTAGATACCAATATCCTCGTTCCACAACTCGGGCTCGGCAGCGATAAAGTCTTGCATTAACGCCACGCACTCGTCGCTGGCTGCAATCTCAACATCGACACCTCTGGCGCGAAGTAAGTCTTCCGGACCTTGAAACGTCTGGTTTTCGCCAACCACAACTTTCCCTATGCCATACAAGAGGATCGCTCCGCTGCACATATCGCAAGGCGACAGCGTGGAATAGAGTGTGGCTCTTTGATAGTCAGCAGCGCTTAGACGGCCTGCGTTCTCGAGGCAATCCATCTCAGCATGTAGCACGGCACTGCCCTTTTGAACGCGTTGGTTGTGGCCGCGCCCGACAATTTGGCCATCAAGTACGAGCACGGATCCGATAGGAATCCCTCCTTCATCTAAACCCTGACGTGCTTCGTCGATCGCAGCACTAAGATATTCGTCCATACGACGAGTTCTCCTTTATATTGACGACATGAATCAATTCGATGTCATTGTGCTTGGTGGCGGTGCGGCCGGCCTCATGTGCGCTCTTGCCGCGGGCCAGCGTGACCGTCGTGTCATCGTACTAGAAAGCTCCAACAAGATTGGCAAGAAAATTCTGATGTCAGGCGGCGGGCGCTGCAACTTCACCAATCTGCATTGCGAACCATCGCGCTTTATCTCGGCCAATCCGAGTTTTTGCATATCGGCACTAAGTCGCTACACGCAATGGGACTTTATTGCGCTCGTTGAAAAGCACGAGATTGCATATCACGAAAAATCGGATGGGCAGTTGTTCTGTGATAACTCGTCGAAAGACATTCTCGGTATGCTTGAGGCCGAGTGCGCTGACGCAGGAGTGGAAATAAGGACGCACTGCGAAATAGATTCGGTTACGCACGCGGACAGTTACTCGGTCGTGTGTAACGACGAAGAGTACACAGCCGACGCACTCGTTATCGCAACCGGTGGACTTTCGATCCCGAAGATGGGCGCATCGGATTTCGGTTATCGACTTGCCAAACAATTCAATTTGAACATTCTGTCGACACGGGCCGGCCTCGTTCCATTCACGTTTACCGGCGCGATTCACGACATGACCGACCGACTTTCCGGCATCAGTTTGCCCGCAACGATACGTGCAAGTGACGCGGCATTTACCAATGACATCTTGTTTACGCATCGCGGCCTGAGTGGTCCAGCCGCTTTGCAAGCGTCTAGTTACTGGCTGCCTGGCGATGACATCGAAGTTGACCTGTTACCCACTACCGATGCGGCCGAGTTCTTGTTGACGGCCAAAGCTGAACATCCGAGAGCGCTGATGCGCTCCGTGTTGTCCGACAAGATTCCAAAAGCACTCGTGATTGAATTGCAGGCATTGCTATGGCCGGATGCGACCGAAAAGCCACTTGGTGACTGGTCGGACAAGGCGATTCAGCGATTGGCGATGGACATCAGCGGCTGGATCTTGAAACCAGCGGCGACGGAGGGTTATCGCACAGCCGAAGTTACGCTCGGCGGAATTGACACAAACGAACTGTCGTCAAGAACCATGGAGTGCAAACGACAAGCCGGTCTGTATTGCATTGGCGAAGTTGTTGACGTCACGGGTCACTTGGGCGGCTTCAATTTTCAGTGGGCCTGGGCGTCGGCACAGGCCGCCGGTCGTGCTATTTAGACATTCAACTCCTTGATTTGGCGGCTTATTCTGCGATGCGATAACAGAAACAGTTACAAATCCAACAAATTTCGCCGAACTAGTGGCAAAATGCGTGGCCTAAAAGCCGGTAACCATCGGCAAGAACAACCATAGGACATCAAAATGACCAAGATCCTTACAGCCTTCGCGGCTGCGCTTCTAATGGCCGCTTGCGGCCAGGACACTGCTCCGACTGAGCCAGCTGCGCCTCCCGCACCGTTAAAATCCGGCGTTGAACTCACCGGCATGGACCTGAGCATTCGTCCGCAGGATGACTACTACGCCTACGCCAATGGCACCTGGATAAAAGAAACCGAAATTCCAGCAGATCAGTTCGGTTGGGGCAGCTACATGACCTTGCGTGATGACAGTCTTACCGACGTCAAAGCAATTGTCGACGAGGTCGCGGCAGACGTGACAGAAAGCGAAGCTGCCGCAAAGATCGGCAATTATTACAACGCGTATATGGATGAAGAGCGTGTTAATTCTCTTGGTATGTCACCGCTTGACGAGATATTTGCTGAAATTGAAGCTATTGCAGACCACGACGCAATGGCCGCATGGTTCGGCAAAGCCGACACGATCAGCATCGGCGGTCCATTCGGTGTCGGCGTTGGCCAGGATGACAAGGACTCGACTCAATACGTCATCTTTGTTCAGCAAAGCGGCCTGGGCTTGCCCGACAAAGAATACTACTTCGACGATTCCGAACGTGGATTGCAATTGCGCGATGGCTATGTCGCTCTGATGGAGAACTTGTTGGCTGCTTCGGGCTACGAGGACGCGAATGGAGCTGCCAATCGAATCATGGCAGTTGAAACTGCTTTGGCCGAACATCACTGGGACAAAGAAGACAGTCGCAATGCAGACAAGATCTACAACAAAATCATGGACGCCGAGCTTGGCGAAATGTTGTCGAACTTCAACGTCGACGGATATTTTGAAGAAATCGGTTCAGGACGGCAGGACTTCGTCATTGTCAGTCAGCCGTCTTACCTCGAGGCTCTAAATAATATTTACCCGGCCACCGAGCTATCCACATGGAAAGAGTACGCTCGTATTAGTGCGATAAACGCATTCGCTACAGTTTTGCATGCAGACGTTGTTGATGCGCGCTTTGAGTTCATCAATAAGACCTTGCTTGGCGCCGAAGAACAAACACCGCGTTGGCAACGTGCGATTGGTTCGATGAACGGCGCGATGGGCGAACTGCTTGGCCAGCTCTATGTTGAGAAGCACTTTCCGCCTGAAGCCAAAGAGCGCATGAACGACATGCTCCATTACCTGAGTGAAGCGTACGCCGACTCAATTAAGAATTTGGAGTGGATGAGCCCCGAAACCAAAGAACAGGCGCTCATCAAACTCTCAAAGTTTACGCCGAAAGTTGGTTACCCTGACGAATGGCGCGACTACTCGTCACTTGAAGTCTCCGCCGATAGTCTGGTTGGCAATATTCGCAACGCGCGGGAATTCAATCACTACCGCAACATCGACAAGCTCGGCAAACCCATTGATCGCAATGAGTGGTTCATGGCGCCGCAACAAGTTAATGCCTACTACAACCCGAGCATGAACGAGATCGTCTTCCCGGCTGCCTACCTGCAGTCACCGAACTTCCAGCTTGACGCAGAGGATGCGTACAACTACGGCGCGATTGGCATCACAATCGGTCACGAGATCGGTCATGGTTTTGACGATCAGGGCAGCAAGTATGACGGCGACGGCAATCTCAAGAGTTGGTGGACTGATGAAGATCGGGCCAACTTTGAAAAACGTACCAAGGGTCTCGTCGAGCAGTTCAACAAGTTCGAAGCCCTGCCCGGCCTGAACGTCAATGGCGAATTCACGCTAGGCGAGAATATTGGTGATCTTGGCGGCACAGCAATCGCTTTAAAAGCCTATCGTATGTCATTGAAAGGTAAGGAATCACCGGTCATCGACGGCTTCACTGGCGAAGAGCGCTTCTTCCTTGGAATGGCGCAGTCGAGCCGCATCAAGTGGCGTGAGCAGTTGATCGAATTGTTGATTAAGTCAGACCCGCACTCACCGGATGAATTCCGGATTAACGGTGTCGCGCCGAACGTCGATGATTTTTATGCGACCTACGACGTAAAAGAGGGCGACAAGTTGTACTTGCCGCCCGAACAACGCGTACGAATCTGGCAGTGAGCGCTAACTAAAGCTCGTCGTAAAAATCTGGAAACTCGCCGTCTTCGTCGGGATCAACGATCTCGACGACGCCGGTGGGCTCCGATTCTTCCGGCTCCCACTCTTCTTCGATGTCGGCGTAGTCATCTTCTTCTTCACCGTCACCACCGCAGCTACAATCTGCTGACCCGGATTCAGGCTCTGGCCCGACCTGTATAGTCGGACCGTCTTGAAGTACGGTATACGTAACAACCAACCCGTTTTGAAATCGAACCATCACCTCCATCGTGTCCGGCAATAGCGACGGCATATCGAACAGAATATTCTCAAACCAGACTGCGACCCACTGCCCGTCGAGATTATAGATTCGGAATGGCCAGCTGACGTCCGAGCCGGCAAGCCATGGCTCGTCACCGAAGAACGCGTTATAGGCAACACCGACAAAATCCATGGGATCCTCGTATGGATCTCCGCAAACGTCACAGACGATGCCGGGTACAAAATCATCACCGAAAACGTCCGGCGTTGACTCATCGGGTTCAACTTGATCCTCCGCCGTATTGTCGAATTCGACGGCAAGGCTGGTTGAGAAAGGCAAGGCAAATGCGAACAACAGAATTAGGAGTCTATGCATCGCCCTGCCCTCCGATTGTGGAGTAGCCCGTTACTTCCAACTCGATCTGGCGCATTTCCTCGATGATTCGAAGGGCTTGCTCATACAGCTGCGCAATTTCAGCCTCAGGGTCCGGCGAGTATTCTCTGATTCGGTCTTCCCACTTCCCTGTGTAATTCGAATCACTGCTCAGAATATCGACGATCGCTGAAAGGACGAACTTAGTTCGCACGGTTTTTTGAACCGGCACACCATCGATGGAATGTGGATGTGGGTAGATGTGAAAAAAGTGCAGTATCGGTCCGGTGTCTCCACTGCTTAGAGCCGACGATCGAATCATCAAACTCATCGACTTCGCGAGGTCCTTATCGCGCAATCGAACGCCAAGCACTTCGGCGGCCTTGGCATCCGAGTACGCTAATGATTCGAGAGCATCGCTCGAATAGGACT
>JBPCYB010000069.1:0-6145 GCA_051007995.1 Woeseiaceae bacterium
ATTTTAGAGACGTGCCCAACAAAATTAATAACAACGGCAGCAAATCGCTTCACAAACACACCGAAGACGCACTCGAAGTCTATTTTGAAAACCTGAACGGCGATCGCCAGGGCGATCTGTCCGATCTTGTCTTGGGTGAGGTCGAGCGACCCTTATTCAAAGCCGTGCTGGAATATACACAAGGCAATCAAAGCCAGGCGGCTGGCATTCTAGGACTCAATCGCGGCACATTACGTAAGAAACTGCGTTATTACTCTTTGATTCAATAGGTATTTATTCATGTTAACTGTGCGGCGGGCGCTCTTAAGCGTTTCCGAAAAGCATGGCCTGATTCCGTTCGCCACCGGGCTTGCCGAATTAGGCGTAGAAATTCTCTCCACCGGCGGCACTTGTCGCGCGCTCCGCGACGCCGGTCTCGATGTCATCGAAGTCAGCGAAAAAACCGGTTTTCCCGAAATCATGGACGGTCGCGTCAAGACGCTACACCCGGTCATTCACGGCGGCCTGCTCGGCCGGCGCGGCACCGACGAAGCGGTGATGGACGAGCATGGAATAGAGCCGATTGATTTATTGGCGGTCAATCTGTACCCGTTTGAACAAACGATTGCGCGTGAGGATGCGACGATCGATGACGCCATCGAGAATATCGACATTGGCGGGCCTGCCATGATCCGGGCCGCGTCGAAGAATCACGACGGCGTTGCTGTGGTCGTTGATCCAAATGACTACGAAAGCGTTCTCGAAGCGATGCACGACAAAGTGCTATCGCCCGAGATGCGCAGGCGGCTCGCGGCAAAAGCTTACGCACATACAGCAGGTTACGACACAGCGATCACGAAATACCTGTCGGCGTCGCTCGGCGATGATCCGCTTGGCGAACGCTTCGTCTATGCCGGCCAGCTCATCGACAAAATGCGCTACGGCGAGAATCCGCATCAGGACGCTGCGTTTTACAAAGATCAGCAGGCGCCAAAGGGATCGCTGGCAGCTGCGACACAACTGCAGGGTAAGGCACTGTCCTACAACAACATTGCCGACAGCGATGCGGCACTGGAATGTGTACGCCAGTTCGAGGCACCTGCCTGTGTCATCGTCAAGCACGCCAATCCTTGTGGTGTCGCAGTTGCCGACGACATCACCGCGGCCTACGAGAAAGCGTTCAAGACCGACCCGACGTCTGCATTTGGCGGCATCGTCGCATTCAATCGACCGCTCGACGCAGCAACTGCCAAGGCGATCATCGACAAGCAGTTTGTCGAGGTCATCGTTGCGCCTGATATCGCTGCTGACGCCGCCGACGTGTTGTCGGAAAAGAAAAATGTCCGCGTGCTTGATACGGGCGCCTGGGAAGAAAGTGCGGCCGGACAGGAATTCAAGAAAGTGTCTGGCGGATTACTCGTGCAGGGCAGCGACCTCGGAAGAATCACCGCGGACGACTTAAAGGTGGTGACCGACCTTGCACCAACACCCGAACAGATCGCCGACATGCTGTTCGCCTGGACCGTGGTCAAGTATGTGAAATCGAACGCAATCATCTTCTGCAAAGACAACATGACGATCGGCGTTGGCGCCGGCCAGATGAGCCGCGTTTACAGCACCAAGATCGCCGCCATAAAGGCAGCGGACGAAGGTCTGTCGGTGCAGGGCTCGGTGATGGCATCGGACGCGTTCTTCCCGTTCCGCGACGGCATCGATGCGGCGGCCGAAACCGGCATCGCGGCGATCATTCAGCCTGGCGGCTCGATGCGCGACGACGAAGTGATTGAAGCAGCCAATGAACATGGTCTGGCGATGGTGTTTACAGGCATGCGACACTTCCGGCACTAATGAAGATTCTCATCATCGGCAGCGGCGGACGCGAACATGCACTGGCATGGAAGTGCGCGCAGTCGGCCGATGCGGATGAGATTCTCGTGGCCCCGGGCAACGCCGGCACGGCGGGCGAAGCCAAGTGCCGCAACGTCGATGTTTCGGCCGATGATATTGACGGGCTCGCACAACTCGCACAGGACGAGAACATTGGCCTGACGATTGTGGGTCCCGAGGCACCGCTGGTTGCCGGCATAGCTGACCGATTCAACGAACTCAGCCTGCCCTGCTTCGGACCCAGCGCGGCGGCGGCGCAACTCGAAGGCTCGAAAGCCTTCACCAAAGATTTTCTCGCGCGCCACCGCATACCAACCGCCGCCTATCAAAATTTCACCGAACTCGAACCCGCCCTCGCCTACATTCGCGAGCAAGGTGCACCGATTGTCATCAAAGCTGACGGACTTGCGGCCGGCAAAGGCGTCATCGTCGCGATGACGTTAGACGAAGCGGAAGCGGCCGCAAGCGACATGTTGGCTGGCAATAAGTTTGGTGACGCAGGTGCACGAATTGTTGTCGAGGAATTCCTCGACGGCGAAGAAGCGAGCTTCATTGTGATTTCGGACGGTGAAGCGATTTTGCCAATGGCGACGTCACAGGACCACAAAGCACGCGACGAAGGTGATGTCGGTCCCAACACGGGAGGCATGGGTGCATATTCGCCTGCACCCGTGGTCACTCCGGACATTGAAGAACGCATCATGAATGAAGTCATCCAACCAACACTGGATGGCATGAAAGCCGACGGCGCAACCTACCTTGGGTTTCTGTATGCAGGACTCATGGTGATGGCCGACGGCACACCGAAAGTTATCGAATTCAATTGCCGCATGGGTGACCCGGAAACGCAGCCGATCATGGCACGACTCAAATCCGACCTCGTTGCGATCTGCAATGCAACGCTGAACGGCGAGCTTGTCGAACAAACGGCCGAGTGGGACACGCGCGCGTCACTTGGTGTGGTGTTGGCCGCTGGCGGTTATCCCGACGCATACGCAAAAGGAACAGAGATCTCGGGACTGGACGACATTGCGAGTGACGCGCAAAAGGTCTTTCATGCCGGGACAATGATTATCGACGGCAAGGTCGCAACGAGCGGTGGTCGCGTGCTGTGCGCGGTCGGCTTAGGCAACAGTGTCGCGGACGCGGCAAGCGAAGCGTACGACGCTGTTGGAAAAATCGATTGGGACAACGTGTACTGCCGCCGCGATATCGGTCACCGGGCGATCGCACGCGAACGGAGCACAGACTAAGACCGTGCTGACAACGGCCGAAGCGAGTGCCGCGATCCTGGCCGCGATGCCGGCCGAGAAATCGGTAACTGTCCCGGTTTTTTCTGCGGTGGGCATGGTCCTGCGGCAAACAGTTGTCGCCGAGCGCGACCAGCCGCCGTTTGATCGCGTCACGATGGATGGCATCGCTTTTTCGTTCGCAGACTTCGACAGCGGCACACGGTCCTTTCCGATCCAGGCAATGCAAGCGGCGGGCGATCGTGCTTTGGAGCTGGAAAGCGGCAAGTGCATTGAAATCATGACAGGCGCGTCATTGCCGAACGGTGCCGATTGCATCGTTCCGGTTGAGCGCATTGCCGTAAGCGAAGGCGTCGCGGAGATTGAGGCCGACTACGCTGCCAAGAAAGACCAGTTTGTTCACCCACGCGCTTCCGATCATGCAAAGGGAACCGAACTACTGCGCCCGGGCACCCGAATCTCGCCGATGGACATCGCCGTTATCGCGTCCTGTGGGTTGACCGATGTCGACGTCAGCGCAACACCAACGATTCGCGTCGTTTCCACAGGAAACGAACTTGTTGCGGCCGGCGATGCAATCGAGCCGCACCAGATTCGCATGTCAAACGGGCCGGCGATGATTGCGATGCTCGAGCAACACGGCTATTCGGACTGCGAGCATGACCACATCGTCGACGAGCCTGAGATATTGAAGCAACGCATCGCTACGCACCTCAATGCGGCGAATGTGCTCATTCTGTCCGGCGGCGTGTCGATGGGTAAAGCTGACTACGTTCCTGAAGTACTCAAAGAACTTGGCGTCGAGGTGGTGTTTCACAAAGTGAGTCAACGACCGGGCAAACCGATGTGGTTTGGCATGGGCCCAGACGGACAAGCCGTATTCGCGTTGCCAGGCAATCCGGTATCAGCGCTCGTGTGTTGCCGACAGTATGTCGTGCCTGCGCTCGACGCCGCCGCTGGTTTACATGAACCGACACCTGAGTTTGCGAGCCTTGCGCAGGACGTCACGTTCAATCCCAAGCTGACTTGTTTCCTGCCCGTCAACCTCGTGTCGGGTGTTGGCGGCCAGACACTCGCCATGCCGGTGCACACGAATACATCGGGCGATTTTGCAGCACTGAGCGGAACAGCCGGATACATTGAATTAGCACTCGAAGAAACGAAATTCGCCGCCGGTACCGGTGCACGCCTGCGACGATGGTAGATGAACGAGCTGATCGATAAGACCGTTGAGTGCCCGTATTGTGGTGAGGCTATTGAAGTTCTGATCGACCAGTCGGAGTCGCAACAGAATTACATCGAAGATTGCCAGGTCTGCTGCCGACCAATTGTCTTTATCGTCATGGTCGATGCGGACGGCGACGCGAATGTTTCGGTCAGAAGCGAAAACGAGTAGTCGTATTCAGGCAGCGTGAATGTCAATAAGCTCAAACTGACTTGATGGTTCTGGAATCGCTTCGCCAGACTTCTTTAAACCTTCGATATGAAACTCGATGGCCTCTTGAATCAGAGGAACAAGCTCTTCGCGAGAAACCGCCGCGGCAATACAACCAGGCAAGTCCGGAACATATGCTCCGTAGCCGGATTCGCCCTTCTCAATAACAACTAAATACTGCATATCGCTCATTTTAGCCCAGCCTGCTTGAGAATGCTGTTGACTGTCCCTTTGGGCACTTCTACGCTCGGTCGACCGGAAACGGTTACGGTGCCAGGCTTGGTCGCATGGCGAAATTGGCGGTGACTGCCCTTGGTTCGGACGTGAGCCCAATTGTCATCGCGTAGTATTTTCAGAATCTCGCGGACCTTCACCTACAACCCATCCAACGGACTCCTGACTGCACGCCCGCCTCTCTTTAAGACGTGCGTGTAGATTTCCGTTGTCTGCACGTTTGCGTGGCCCAACAACTCCTGCACGGTACGAATGTCATAGCCGTTTTCGATCAGATGCGTTGCGAACGAATGCCGCAGTGTATGACTCGAAACGCGTTTGTTGATGCCCGCCTGATCCACGGCCTTCTTGAGAGCACGGTTGAGACTTGACGGGTGCGCATGATGCCGGCGCATGCTCTGGTTGTGATGAATATAGGCATATTGGCTCGACGGAAAAAGATACTGCCATTTCCAATCGATCCGGGCTCCTCTGTATTTCCGTTCGATCGCCTGCGGTAGTGAGACACCATTTCTTTTCTCACGCTGATCTTTTTCGTAAATTCCTCGCACGACATCAAGCTGGTGATCAACGTGCGGCAACTCTGACTCGGGCAAGATGGTGTAGCGATCTTTCGCCCCTTTGCCGCTGCGAACCGTAATCTGCAACATGTTCTTGTCGATATCCTGAACGCGTAATCGCAGGCACTCGTTCAGCCGCAACCCACCGCCATACATCAGCTTCGCCATGAGCCAATACTTGCCCTGCATCGAGCGCAGTACAGCTGCGACCTCGCTCTGCGTCAGTACAACCGGCACACGCACCGGCCGGCGGGCGCGTACCACATCCTCGACGAATGGCAGGTCGATCTCGAGCACCTTCTTGTAGAGAAACAGCAAGGCGCTCAGCGCCTGGTTTTGCGTTGATGCCGACACCTTGCCCTGCAAGGCCAGAAAACTCAGGAATGCGCGAATCTCTTCGACACCCATGTCTTTCGGGTGTCGTTTGCCGTGAAAGAGGATAAATCGACAGACCCAGGCCCAATAGGTTCGACCTGTTAGAAAACTGTAATGATGCGTCCGAATGACGTCCCCAAACACTTCCTCCAGCCGCTTCGCCATCGCAAGACATCGTCCCTGATTATTCGCAAGAATATTTCCCTTCGCATAAGGCTAATCAAGGACATACACGCCAATCAACACGCTATTCTCCGTAAAGCGTATAGTTTATTCTTACTATTATTATTGATACTTAACGTTAGGTGACATGAATACCAAGCTGATATTCGTACCGATCGTGCTATTCATGACAACCCTCCTCGCGTCAGAGCACACGGATTTCTGGTACGACGACTGGGAAATTAGTTTCGGTGACGAAACGT
>JBPCYB010000070.1:0-27084 GCA_051007995.1 Woeseiaceae bacterium
AGGAGATATCATGAACGCACGAGCCGCTGAGGACATCAGCACCGCCGGCACCGTTGGCCACTACATCAACGGATCGGACATTGCCGACACCGGTCGGACGCAAGACGTCACAAACCCGGCGACCGGCGAGGTCACGAAGCAGGTTGCGCTAGCGTCACGCAGCACAGTTGAGGATGCGATCGCAGCCGCAGAAACCGCGTTTCCTGCATGGCGCAACACGCCACCCGCAAAACGTGCCAAGGTCATGTTCAAATTCAAACAGCTGCTAGAAGAGCATGCTGATGCAATCGTGGCACTTCTCACCAGCGAACATGGCAAGGTTCTCGATGATGCTATGGGCGAATTTTTGCGCGGCGTTGAAGTTGTCGACTACGCTTGTGGCATCTCGGAGTTGCTTAAGGGCGAGCACACCAAAAATGTTGGCCCGAATATCGATAGTTGGTCCGAGTTTCAACCGCTAGGTGTCGTCGCCGGCATTACGCCATTTAATTTCCCCGCGATGGTACCGATGTGGATGTTCCCGATGGCGATAGCCTGCGGAAACACATTTGTGTTGAAGCCGTCCGAAAAAGACCCCAGTGCACCGCTCTACATTGCGCGGCTATTTAAGGAAGCTGGTTTACCAGACGGCGTATACAACGTCGTAAATGGCGACAAAGAGGCAGTTGACACCTTGCTCGAGGACTCGCGCGTGCAGGCCGTCAGTTTTGTCGGCTCAACGCCGATTGCCGAATACATCTACGCGACCGGCACCAAGAACGGCAAGCGGGTGCAAGCGCTCGGCGGTGCGAAGAATCATGCGATCGTGATGCCGGATGCCGATATCGACAATGCCGTTAGCGCATTGATGGGCGCAGCTTACGGGTCCTGTGGAGAGCGTTGTATGGCGATTTCGGTCGCTGTTTGTGTTGGTGACGACACCGCCGATACTGTGGTAAGCAAACTCTCCCATGAATTGCAGGGACTGAAGGTGGGTAATGGTACGGACACCAATAATGATATGGGACCGCTCGTTACTGAAGCGCATCACGACAAGGTGCGAAGTTACGTCGACTTAGGCGTCGAAGAAGGCGCGGAGCTTGTCGTGGATGGCAGAACACTCGAGGTCGACGGCCATGAAGACGGATTCTTCCTTGGCGGTTGCCTGTTCGACAAGGTTTCCCCGGAAATGCGAATCTATCAGGAAGAAATTTTCGGCCCGGTTCTGTGTGTCGTTCGCGCCGACTCGCAGGAACAGGCTATGCAGCTGATCAATGATCATGAGTATGGAAACGGCACCTGCATCTTTACCCGTGATGGCGAAGCAGCACGCTACTTTGCCGATAATATTCAGGTCGGGATGGTTGGCATCAACGTACCGCTGCCGGTTCCAGTTGCAACGCACAGCTTCGGTGGCTGGAAGCGCTCATTGTTCGGCGATTTGTTTGCTTATGGCCCCGACAGCGTTCGTTTTTACACGCGCCGCAAAACAATTACGCAACGTTGGCCAAAAGGTGGTGTCAGAGAGAATGCGCAATTCTCTTTTCCGAGCAACCAATAACAATTCTAAGGGGCGATACGATGAAGAAGCTGGTCTGTTTGGCGCTGCTATTGGCGCTGCCCATTTCTGCACAGGAGCTCGCGACCGAGGTCAAATCTACTGAAGTCGTTTCTGGCATTTACATGTTGGAAGGCGTCAATGGATTCAGCTCGAACATGGGCTTGCTGGTCGGTGACGAGCATGTCCTGCTCATCGATGATGGCATGGAACCGATAGCCGCCAGCCTGCTGGCGGAAGTAAAGAACCTGTCCGGCCGCTCTGTTGATTTCCTGGTGAATACTCATGCGCATGGGGACCACACCGGATCAAATGCAATTTTGGCGGAAAGCGGTGCAATCATTTTTGCCCACGACAATCTGCGACGTCGGCTCGTCGACAATCCAGATCATGCCGGTGGCCCGGCAGGCATTCCGGTCGTTAGTTTTGCCGACGAAATTACGTTTCACGTGAATGGACATGAGGCCTTCGTTTTTCATGTTGCGGCAGCGCATACCGACGGTGACGCCGTCATTCAGTTCACCGATGTAAATGTCATAGACGCAGGTGATCTGTTCTTCAATTACATGTTCCCATTCATCGACCTCGATAGTGGCGGCAGCGTCGCCGGATACAAAGCCGGCCAGCAACGCATCATCGACATGTCTGACGACGACACAGCAATTATTCCGGGGCACGGTCCATTGGCGTCGAAAGCTGACCTGCAAATCGCTTTGGATATGCTCACCGACGCAGAAACACGCGTAAGGAAGCTCGTGGACGCCGGCATGACGCAGGAACAGGTGCTCGAGGAAAACCCATTGGCCGACTATCACGAACAATGGAACTGGGGCTTCATCACGACCGAACGCATGACGACGACGCTGTACCGGTCCATTACCGAAGAACAAGACTGATGGATAATCAAAAGACCGCTGAATTTGTTAATGGCGTCTGGGACGACTCGATAATTCCGGAACTATGCGAATACATCAAAGTACCGAATAAGTCGCCGATGTTTGATCCCGATTGGGAGCAACACGGCCACATGGAACAAGCTGTTCAAATGCTGGAGACCTGGGCGAAATCGCAAACCATCAAGGGCATGCAGGTTGAAGTGGTGCGCCTTGACGGTCGAACACCCGTTCTTTTTATTGATGTTCCAGGCGACTCCGATGAAGTCGTGCTTCTATACGGACATTACGATAAGCAGCCCGAGATGGTTGGTTGGTCCGACGAGTCTGGACCATGGGTTCCCTCTATCCGGGATGGCAAATTGTACGGCCGTGGCGGTGCCGACGACGGCTATTCCACATTCGGATCTCTGACAGCCATTCGAGCGTTGCAGGAACAGGGAATTCCGCACGCACACTGTGTCGTATTGATCGAAGGTTGTGAAGAAAGTGGCAGTTTCGACCTGCCCTACTACATTGATCTGCTAAGAGATCGTATTGGCTCGCCCGACCTTGTCGTCTGTCTCGACGCCGAATGTGGCAATTATGATCAACTGTGGTGCACGACTTCTTTACGCGGCAACTTGACCGGCTCTCTGCGCGCTGAAGTATTGACCGAGGGTGTACATTCGGGCAGCGCCAGCGGCATCGTCCCGTCCAGCTTCCGCGTATTACGCAAGTTGCTGAGTCGCGTCGAGGATGAGTCAACCGGGCAACTCAAACCCGAGGGCCTGTTCGTGGATATTCCCAAGCAGCGAACAGACCAGGCAGAAAAAGCGGCCGCGACGCTCGGTGAATCTGTCTACATGAAATACCCATGGGCTGTCGATACACCCGCGCCCGATGAAACGCCTTATGAATTACTGCTCAATAACACGTGGCGCCCAACCTTGAGCATTACGGGCGCCGATGGACTGCCGTCGCTCGTTGATGCGGGCAACGTGCAGCTACCATTCAACACACTGAAATTGTCGTTTCGCTTGCCACCTACCTGTGATGGCGACGTTGCAGCAGACTCTGTGAAGAAGACGCTCGAAAGCGACCCGCCAGCATTGACTAACGTCGAATTCGACGTTGAGTCGACGATGGCCGGCTGGAATGCTCCACCTGTTGCAGACTGGCTTGAAGCATCCATGAACAAAGCATCCGAAGCGTTTTTCGGCAAACCTTCGATGTACATGGGCACAGGCGGCACAATCCCATTTATGGGAATGTTGGGCGAGAAGTTTCCCGATGCTCAGTTCCTGGTCACAGGATTGCTCGGACCAAGTTCGAACGCTCATGGCCCGAACGAATTCCTGCACATCGAAACCGGCAAGCGACTGACATCCTGTGTCGCGCAGGTTCTAGAGGATCATTTCAACCGCTAGCCGAGTAGGCGGCTATTCGGTAGCCAGCGATTCAGCCAGGAAATCGAGGACCACGGTCCAGGTTGCTTCGGTCGACTCGCCCACCCTCTCTGCATTGAGCATCGAGGAGCCGTGCACGCCAGGGTTCGCCACATAAGTTTGTACGCCGTGGTTTTCGAATTCCTTCATTTGCGCTTGCACCGCCTCGATTTCGAATTCGTTTTGCGGACGTAGCGCGATGCCAGGCACGTCGAGTTTTTCGAGATAGGGAGACAACGAGCAGTCTTTGAGCGGTGTGCCCGATGCCGGCGAAAACCCAAGCACAGCATCGACATCATCGGCATTCCTTGCCCCGAGCTGAAATACCAACGCTGCGGAATAGCTGCTTCCCCACACGGCAAGCGGACCATCGAATCCTTCGTCGCGCATGAATTTCAGTGCTGCTTCAAGGTCTGGATACACCTCGCAATAGCCGAAGTCCCGTCGTTCAAGTCCGGCCATCGTTCGATTAACACCGCCGAAACGATCGCCGCCCGATCGTTGGTCGATCGCCAGCACGTTGTATCCGTTTTCCATCAACCGAAGCGCAATAGACGTATATTCGCCGCGTGCGTCACTGCCTGCTTGATGGAACAGCAAAATTGTTGCTGCTGATGCGCCCTCGCTGCCGGCGTAGACATCGCCGTAGATCCGTACACCGTCGGCCGTCTCGAAACTAACCTGCTCTGGCTTGGCGTCAGCCGTCGCTATACTGCCCAGAACCAGTAGCAGCATCGCGCTGAGTGTTTTGAACATTGAATTCTCCAATCAGGACCGGCTGTATGTTAGCGCTGTAATCTGCTCAGAGATAAGTCCAATCAGGAATATGATCACTGCAGCACTCAACACAAGCATGCTCATGTTCGTGAAGCGACCTGACGTTGCATAAGTGTAGGCGTAATAACCGATACCGGTCGCAAAAAACAGACCACTAACTGGCAAGAAAATCTTTAGCGGCGAGTACAGCGTTGCAACCTTAAAAATGATAACGAGGAAACGCACGCCGTCACGAATTGGTCGAATGTGGCTCTTGCCCGAACGCTCGGCCGCTTTGATCGGTTCGAAGCAAACTGGCAAACCAGAACGCAAGAAGGCCATTGTGATCGTGGTCGGATAGGAAAAACCGTTCGGCAGTAAGTATAGAAACTGCTTGAACATACTTGCTCGCACCGCACGAAAGCCGGAAGTCAGATCAAGAATCTTGCGACCAGTCAGCAGTGACGCGATTCCATTATAAATACCGTTCGCGAACAGACGACCGATACTGGCGTGCGAGCCAGAGTCTCGCGCTCCGACGGCCATGTGATAGCCGCTATCCAGTTTTTGCAGTAACCGTCCAAGTTCGCGCGGATCATGTTGGCCGTCACCGTCCATGAACGCCAGAATATCGCCATTGGCAGCTCGCGCGCCGCTTTTAACTGACGCTCCATTGCCGAGGCTCTCCGGATGACGAATGACGTTCGCACCTGCCGCTTCAGCGAGCTCGCCAGTTTCGTCTGTCGAACCGTCATCCACGACGATTATCTCTGCGTCAGGAAACTCCGCTCTGGCTGTTGTAACCACTTCGCCAATAGACGCGGCTTCATTCTTGGCCGGGATGACTATCGATAGCGTAGACGTGTCAGTTATTTCGCTCATTGCTTCACTTTCTCCAGCTCTTCGGTGTAAATGTGCAATCCGTCCAGGTCGCGGCGCCACTGGTAGGCGTGCAATGGATTAAGCGGTCCATCTGCTCTCGCATCGTCAATGAATTTTCTCGCCGCGTCAAAATCACCCTGCCCACCTAGCAGGGTCACCATCATCATGTTGAGTTCGGACGATGGCCGGTAGTCGATCGCCGCGCGTAGATGATCGATCGCGGCGCCATCGTCGCCCTGATAACGCGCAATACTCGCCAACAATTTTTGGTGAAACTGATTGTAGCCCGGCTCTGTAACGTAGCGCGGGTTATTGCGCAACGTCGCCGCGAGTGCAGCAATCGTGCCCGGGTTTACGCCAGGACAATTTGTCGCCACAGCCGCGTCAAACAATTGTGACAACATCGTGCCCGCAGTAAACGTAAAGTCTACTCCCCCTAACTGGCGGTCAAGTTCCTGCAAAACCGAACTATGATCCGAACCAGAAGAGTAGCGGCACAACAAATTTAGTTCCTGCAAACGCAAATAGGCATGTTGAGGGTTACGTGCAACAAATTGGTCAATGGTCCGCAAAGTGCGCAATGGTCCTTCTTCAGCCAACTGGAATGTCGCCATGGTCGTAACCGCACGAACGGAATCAGGATGACGCAATGCCCAGTGACGCGACGCGCTGGATGGTTCACCCCACAGGCTGGCAAACATGTACAAGAATCCGGCGTTAACTGCGATTAGCGCAACGATTGCCGATAGCCCGGCAATGCGCACGCGATGACCCGCAAGCAAGACAGCGGCACTCAATGCAAACAACGGTCCAACGATCGGCAAATAATTTCTATGCTCAAAATACAGCTCGAGTGGCACAACGGTCGATTCGAGCAAGTGCCCTACTAGGAACCAGAGCACGGCCAATGCTGCGAGTGGATAGCGGCGCCGCCAAACGATCGACGCTACGGCGAGCGCCAGCCAGGACAGCGTAGCCAGGATCGTCAACGGCTGAAACAGGCTTTGGGCGAGCGACGGCGGGCCTCGAAAAATTCCAAGTTTATCGGGCAGACCAAGCACGGCTTTTGACAAATAAACCCAAAGCAACTGCGCTTCGGTCAGCAAACGCTCGCTCGCCGTGAAACCACGACGCTGAACCATCCAGTCGGCGTACGACAATTGCGATCCCAGATAAGCGACAACCACGATGAGTGGTGTGAGTAGAAAAAGCGCCTGCCATGTTCGCCATCGCTTCAATTGAATACTGTCAGGTCGGGTCAATACTGTGGCTTCGAGTACCAGGATGTATACGGGCAGCAGCAAACCAGATTCTTTGCATAGCATTGCGAACAATGTGCCTAAGACCAGGCTGATACTCATACCTAACATTGCAGCGCGCGGTCGCTCGGCGATGCGTGTCCTGGCCAGCAGATATGCCGCCAGTCCCACCAATACGAAAGTCGCACTCAGAGTTGTCATGCGCTGTACGACAAGCATCGACGCTGTCGCCAGCAGCGGCATCAGCACCCACGCACTCGCTGCCAGCGCCGCGATATTCATCGCGCGCGTGCGCTCTATCGACATTTGCAACGCCAGTCGCCACATGCAAAACGCCACCAACACCGCGTTTAACAAGTGAATCAGAAAATTGATTTCAAGAAATGCGCTGGCACCTTGCGCCCAGCTATCTGCCTGAGCCGCAAAGGTCGCGAGTGAGATCGGCCGCCCCAACGGTCCAGCACGACCGGAGATCATAAAATCAAGTGCAGTATCAAGATCACTAACCCGACTCAGACCGCCGAGATTTGAAAAATCATCAAGTTGAAACGCACCGGTAACTGCGGGACGGTAACAGGCCCAGGCGAACAGCAGCGCAAAAACGAATCCGACCAGCGCTGCGCGACGATGCAGCGACCGGAAGTCGATCACGACGTCAGCATGATCATGATGCCTGCAGCGACCGCTGAACCGATAACGCCAGCCACATTCGGTCCCATCGCATGCATCAGGAGAATGTTTTGTGGATTAGCTTCCAAACCGACTTTGTTGGCGACTCGCGCGGCCATCGGGACCGCCGAAACACCGGCGGCTCCGATTAACGGATTGATCGCCTGCTTGGAAATTCGATTCAGCATTTTGCCCATCAATATGCCGCTGGCCGTGCCGATCGCAAACGCCACCATACCGAGCAACAGGATTCCTAATGTACTTGGCACGAGAAATTGTTCAGCGCTGAGTTTCGAACCGACCGCAAGACCCAGAAAAATTGTGACAATATTGATCAAGGCGTTCTGCGTCGTATCCGACAGGCGATCTACGACGCCACATTCGCGCATCAGATTGCCAAAACACAGCATCCCGAGCAGCGGCGCCGCCGATGGCAATAGCAAGGCAACCAGCAGCAATAGAAGGAGCGGGAATATGATTCGTTCGGCTTTCGAGACTTCACGCAGTTGCACCATCTCAATCTTGCGTTCGGCCTCGGACGTCAGCGCCTTCATAATCGGTGGCTGGATCAAAGGTACGAGCGCCATGTACGAATACGCCGCTACAGCGATCGCGCCGAGCAAATGCGGAGCAAGCTGGCCGGCAACATAAATGGCCGTAGGGCCATCCGCGCCACCGATGATGCCGATTGCTGCTGCTTCGCGAACGGAGAAGTCCATGATGCCCAGCGAGGTAAGTCCGAGCGCTCCGAGCAAGGTTGCGAAAATACCGAATTGCGCGGCAGCTCCCAGAAACAAGGTGCGGGGGTTGGCGAGTAGCGGACCAAAGTCGGTCAGGGCCCCGACGCCCATAAAAATTATCAGTGGAAATGCACCCGTTTCTATTCCGACAACATAAGTGAGGTGCAACAATCCGTCACCTGTCGCAATCTCCACGCCAGGGATATTGGACAACAAGCCACCGAAGCCGATCGTAACGAGCAACAGCGGCTCGAACTTCTTGGCGATGCCGAGATACAGCAGGAGCAGGCACACTCCAAGCATGGCGATTTGGCCGCCTGTAATCTGGTATAGGCCAGATCCCTGCCAGATTTGTTCAACCAGTTCCATGACCTAAGCGATGGCCACCAGCGGATCACCAACAGCGACAATGTCGCCTTCTGCAACAAAGACATCCGTTACCGTGCCGGTCTTGGGCGCACTGACAACGGTCTCCATTTTCATAGCTTCAACTACCAGCAATGGCTCGCCTTCGGCAATTTCCTGACCCGGCGATACATGCACTTTGAATATATTGCCGGCGAGCACGGCGTTGACAGCGTCACCCGAAGCGCCAGGCGCAGCTGAAACTGCTGACGCAACGCTCGCTGCCGGTTGGACGTTTGTAAGTTCGCCACTGTCTGCAACTTCGACCGTGTATTTCTTGCCGTTGACGCGAACATCATAAACCGCAACACCGGACGAAATTGTTGCAGCCTTTGTCGCTGGCACAACTGAGGACGGATCCGGCACTGGCTCGAATACGTCAGGATTGTCGCGATTCTCAAGAAACTTGAGACCTATTTGTGGAAACAATGCGTAGGTGAGCACATCATCGATAACATCGTCAGCGAGACGAATTCCCTTCTCTGCGGCGATGTCCTTGAATTCTCGCGTCAGCTTCTCGACTTCGGCCTCGATCAAATCTGCTGGTCTGCAGGTCACCGCAGCCGCGCCTTCCAGGACACGCGTTTGCAGCTCTGCATTGACTGGCGCTGGCGTGGCACCGTACTCACCTTTGAGAACCCCTGCCGTTTCTTTCGAAATCGTGGCATAGCGCTTGCCCGACATGACATTGATAACCGCCTGAGTACCGACGATCTGAGAAGTTGGCGTAACCAGCGGCAACATTCCCAGGTCCTCGCGAACGCGCGGAATCTCTTCAAGAACCGCATCGAGCTTGTCCCCGGCATTCTGTTCGCGTAACTGGCTTTCAAGATTGGTCAGCATGCCGCCAGGGACCTGAGCCACCAGGATTCGCGAATCGATGCCACGCAAACCGCCTTCGAATTGCGCGTACTTTTTTCTTACCTCGCGAAAATATGCGGCAATTTCCTCAAGTAAGTGCAAATCAAGGCCTGTATCACGTTCGGTGCCGTCAAGAATCGCAACCAGCGATTCAGTCGGAGAATGTCCGTATGTCATGCTCATCGACGAAATTGAGGTATCGATATTGTCGATGCCGGCCTCTGCTGCTTTGACACAGGCAGCCGTCGACATGCCGGTCGTGGCATGACATTGCATGTGCACCGGGATGTTTAGTGCTTTCTTGAGATTAGTGACGAGCTCAAAAGCAACGTAAGGACGCAACAGACCCGCCATGTCCTTAATACAGATCGAATGTGCGCCCATGTCCTCAATCTGGCGCCCCATGTCCACCCACAAGTCCATCGTATGCACCGGACTGACTGTGTAGGAAATTGTGCCCTGCGCGTGCTTGCCGACTGCCAAAGTTGCTTTGACTGCAGTTTCGAGATTCCGCATGTCATTAAGCGCATCGAATATTCGAAATACATCCACGCCGTTGATCGCCGCACGTTCAACGAACTTCTCGACCAGATCATCTGCGTAATGGCGATACCCCAGAATGTTTTGTCCGCGAAACAGCATTTGCTGCGGTGTGTTTGGCATCGCTGCCTTCAACCGGCGAATTCGCTCCCATGGATCTTCTCCGAGATAGCGAATACAGGCATCAAAGGTCGCGCCGCCCCAGGTTTCTATTGACCAGTAACCAACCTGGTCGAGTTTTTCGGCGATCGGCAACATATCGTCGATGCGCACCCGGGTTGCCAACAGGCTCTGGCTGCCGTCACGCAACACAACGTCAGTGATTCCTAAGGGATTTTTTTCGCTCATATTGATTTTCTATTTTACTTTGCAGACTGGTTATTACGATGTCTGGCAATAGCAGCGCTGATTGCCGCAACCTCTTCATCGCCAGGATCGTCGGACCCGGATTCTCCCTGAAAACGCGCTAGCATTCTCGACATAAGGGTCATCGCAATCACCAATGTTGTCAGAAATGCGAACACGGTCCCCATTCCGGCGAGCATCAGCGTCAATCCCTGATCGAGTAGATCATTTTCCATGCGTCGGGATTATACGCGAATGCTATCAGCCTAGGCTATCCGGTAGACTAGCGCTCAGCTTCGCATGGATTTCCGAATGAAAAAACGATCAGCCGTGGGCATATGGTTTGTCGCCGCTTGCATTACAGTTCTCGCCGCCTGCGCCGAGCCACGCGCACCAAATCAGGGCAAGGAGGATTTCACGCCTGACATTCGGGGCGCGGCGGTACGATCTCACGTCGCACTACTCGCAGATGACCTATATGAAGGTCGTGAGGCCGGTACGCGCGGCTACCAACTCGCCGCCAAATACGTTGCAACGCAATTTCAAACCATGGGGCTGTCACCCGGCAACGACGACAGCTTTTTCCAAACAGTCCCCTTCAAAGTCGCCAGTATTGTGCGCGGGTCGCGCGCACTAACCGTGTCTTCTGCGAGTGGCGATCACGATTATCAAACGTTTGAGGAATATACGTCCACGCCGACATTAGCCGGAGAAGACGTCAGCATCACGGCGCCGCTGGTATTCGTTGGCTACGGCGTCAATGCACCGTCAATCGAGCGCAATGACTACGAGGATATCGATCTGGACGGTAAAATCGCGGTGGTTGTCATCGGCGCGCCAGCGGCTCTCGGCAGCGAAGTACGGGCATTCTATCGTAGCACTCGATACCACAAATCAATTGAGCTGGAGCAGCGCGGCGCTATCGGCGTCATTTCATTGCAACATCGTCAGATCTCTTCCGAAGGCGCAGCCGTTCGCGGTTCGAAAACGCCAAAGTATTGGTCCATCGACGAACATGGCAAACCAAACTACGCTTTCGACGGCTTACAGATCGATATGATGCTTTTGGAGGAAGGTGCTCAAAGATTGTTTGCGGACAGCCCTATTTCATTCGACGAGATGGCCGCTTCCATCGAAGATGAGACCTACGAACCGATGGACCTGGGTATTTCCGCAACCGTCTCTCACCGGATTAGCGAAGGAAGCATCACGGGTGACAATGTTGTCGCGATCCTTGAAGGCAGCGACCCCGCACTCAAGCACGAATTCGTTGTTCTCAGTGCGCATCTGGACGGCAAAGGGTTGGGAGATGAGACGGATGACAATATCTACAACGGGTTTTATGACAACGCCTCGGGAATCGGCACAATGCTCGAAGTAGCCAGGGCGTTGGCGACTTCGCCGGTGCGACCGAAGCGCTCAATACTGTTTATTGCGACTGTCGGCGAGGAAAAAGGACTGCTCGGCTCTGATTTTTTCGCCCGCAACCCCACGGTCCCTGTCGAAGACATCGTAGCCAATGTAAACATGGACATGGTGATGTTCCTCTGGAAGACACAGGATGTTGTAGCGTTCGGCGCCGATCATTCGACGCTTTCGAATATTGTGCAGCGGGCGACAGACAAGGTCGGCATTGAATTGAGTCCTGACCCGTTTCCAGAACGCGGCTACTTCACACGCAGCGATCAGTTTCCATTCGTTCAACAAGGTATTCCTGCCGTTTTCTTCGCGACAGGATTCAAGACGGCCGAACCCGGCGTCGACCCCGAGGCGCTATATAATCACTTTATGCAAACGCACTATCATGGCGCAACGGATGATGAAAACCTGCGCTTCGACGTAGAGTCGGCCGGACGTGTAGCGACTGCAAATTTCATGATCGCGCTTGAAATCGCCAACACTGACGTGCGGCCTAAATGGCGTAAGGATGATTTTTTTGGCGACCTGTACGGTACAAGCTTGACCCGCAGCGAATGACGTTAACGCGAAATGTAATGCTTGTTGGTTTGCTACTGAGCACCTGGGTAGCCGCCGCGAGTGCGGACGATAAACCCATTGACGAGGCACAGCTGGAAGCTGACGGTGCCGTGATCGGCAATATAGTCCTCACAAAGCACGATGTGTTCGATTTGACGGACGAACGCGAGAACAATTTTCTGTACCGTCTTATCAACAGGATGCACATAATTACGAAAGACGATGTCATCGAAAAGCAGTTGCTTTTGAAACCGGGAGAGCCGTATTCCAAACGGTTAGCCGATGAAACCGAACGAATTCTCCGACGCAGAATTTACTTGTACGACGCGACTATCGAACCTGTAAACCTGGAAAACGGTATTGTCGATCTGCATATTACGACCAAGGACGTTTGGACATTAAAGCCGGGAATAACGGCGAGCCGCAAGGGCGGCGAGAATAGGTCTGGCGTCGACCTCGAAGAACTCAATCTGTTTGGTGGCGGCCAGGAAATTCGGATCGCAAGAATTGACGACATCGATCGGACGTCAAAGTCTTTTGAGTTTCGTGACCCGCACATCAAAGATAGCTGGTTTGTTGGTTCTCTGAACCTGGCCGACAATTCAGATGGCCACTCAAATTTTGCATCGCTGATTCGACCTTTCTATGCATTGGACACACGCTGGTCGTTTGGTGCATCTGGTTTCGATGACGAGCATCGCACCGCACTCTATTCTCAAGGCGAAGAAGCCGCCGAGTTTCAACACGAACACGAGCTTTACTCGCTGTTCGGCGGATGGTCCGCAGGATTGCAAGACGGATGGGTTCGGCGCTACCGGGCAGGCATTACTATTGATGACAACAAGTTCGGCAGCGTCGCTGACGGTAGCCTGCCGGCCATTGTTCCTGCAGACCGGCGTCTGATTTATCCGTTCGTCGGCGTTGAGATTTTGCAAGACGAATTCGAGAAAACAAATAACAAAGAACAGATCGGACGAACTGAAGATTTCTTCATGGGACAGCGCTTTTCCGCAACGCTCGGCTACTCGACTGAGAGTCTCAGCGCCGATCGGAACGCCTTGATGTACGCGGCAAGTTATAGTCGCGGCTTCGGTTCACTCCAGTCCAAAGCGCTGCTGACCTCCGCCTGGACGAACGGTCGCATGGAAAGTGGCGATTCGAAAAATGCGTTGTTTGGTTTTGATGCTCGCTTCTATTTTCGTCAATCCGAGAAACGCATGTTTTTTGCCACACTTGAAGGCGTCCACGGGCACGCACTGGATGTCGACACTGTTGTGGAACTGGGCGGGGAAACGGGTTTACGCGGCTATCCATTGCGCTACCAGAATGGAGACGCAAAACTGCTACTCACAATGGAACAACGCTTCTTTTGGGATTGGTATCCATTTCGCTTATTTCGTGTTGGCGGCGCGGTCTTCGCCGACGCAGGACGCGTTTGGGGCGAGAATGCGGTCGGTGAGCCTGAACAGCGATGGTTGCGTGACGTCGGGTTTGGTCTACGATTTGCACCAACGCGTTCTGGATTCGGCAAAATCGTTCATCTCGATATCGCATTTCCACTCGACGGCGATGCCTCGATCGACGACGTTCAGATCCTGCTGGAATCAAAAAGCAGTTTTTGACCCGGTTTTTGCATGAAATTGTTCAATGCCGCATGCGAATTTCAACGGTTTTTGGCAGAATGCCCTTATGCGACCTAGTTTCATCACTGGCATCACCGCAATTTCGGCGCTTGCGCTTGTTTCGCTTGAGGCCTGCGTGACTACGCCACGCACGGCATTCGCGAAGGCGCCCGACACCGACGACTGCGTTGTCTTGATACACGGGCTGAATCGCAGCTGGCGTGCGATGCAACCAATGGCCGAAGCGTTACGTGAAGCCGGCTTTTCGACCGCAAATGTCGACTACCCGTCTCAGGCAGGCACGATCGACGTCTTGGCGCCAATGGCTATCAACACCGGTCTCAATGAATGTCGTCAAGCGGGTGCTACACAGATTCATTTCGTTACACATTCAATTGGCGGCATCCTGTTGCGCTACGCGCATGAAGCTGCGCCCATTCCTGACCTGGGCCGGGTCGTCATGCTGGCGCCGCCGAACCACGGCAGCGAAGTCATCGATGTCACGCGCAATTGGCCAACAACAGAATTATTTGCGGGCGAAGCCGGTTTGCAATTGGGAACCGACCCGGACAGTATCCCGACGCGCCTCGGCCCAGTCGATTTTGAATTGGGCGTAATTGCCGGAACCGGATCGATTAATTTTGTGATGTCGGCGATGTTGCCCGAACCAAATGACGGCAAAGTGTCAGTGGAAAGTACACGCATCGAAGGTATGGACGATTTTCTGATCGTCGACAATTCGCACCATTACATCACTGAGAGCGACACCGTCATCCGCAATACCACGCAGTTTCTCCTGAGTGGATTATTCGCAGATTCAAAGATGTAGACCGACAGTCGGGACGACGTCGTCGGTTCGGCTGATTACTTGCAGAATTGATCTTTCTTAGCGCGAGTATCAGCGATCGTTTTCGCCGCATCTGCCTCGCTTAGAATAATGCGACTACCATCTTCGTCAGTCTTGTAAAGTTGCGGCGCGTTTAGATAAGACTCGTAAACCTCGGTAGCACGTTCACAGTAGTACGCTTCGGCTCGCTCTCTCTCGGCGCGTTGCGCGTCAGTCTCGCCGGGATAGGCGTACCCACCGTCCTCAGATTCTCCATCGGAACCATCTGCCTCATCGAGATCACCTTCTGAATGCCAGACGAGTTCGACCGAAACGGCGTCTTCGTGATCAGGGTGATCGGCATAGTGCAGTTTGCCGTTATCGTCGACCCAGGTGTAGATAGGCTTTACCGTGTCCACAAAATGGGTGTTACCAAAGGCGTCAACCCATTTCCAAACATCAGCTTGCCCCGTTTGAACGAGCCCGAACACCAATACACAGATTGTGAGCAACTTTTTCATTAACACTCCTTAGCAGGCTAATTATGGGCTTTTCAGCCCACTGGAGCGTTGATAAGCGTCACAAATATTGCAATCAGTCGGTCGCGTCAAGACGCGCTTCAAGTGCCTCAATCTGCTCTTGTTGGGCTTGAATCACTCGAGTTAGAACGGCTACGACGTCCATCGTACTCAAGCCTTCCCGGTCGCGTGTCGCAACGAGATCGGGTACGTCTTCAGCAATAAAACCGACATGCGCTTCGGTCGTGTCGCTGATGTAGTTGAAATGTACAGGTTCCAGTTCGACGAGCGCCGTCAGCGCTTCCTCGATCGTGAGCACATCAATGTTTTCTTTCTTGGCGCGCGAGGAACTGTTGGTCCATACACCACCTGCCGTGACGTGCGCACCGCTCGCCATTTGCAGCGGATGTGCAGGCCTCGATTCGCCGACACCAACATTGCCGTCGCGGTCCACCGTAATTCGGTCGACTGAACCTGAACCGATAGTTAGCGTACTTGCACGGTTATGCATGATGTAACCAGTATCACCCGACGACTGCGTAATCATGAGGCCGGCCACACCGCTGTTGCGATCGTGAATCTGAATGCTGCCGTTGACTTCCAACCGCTGTTTTGGCTCCGCGATACCGATGCCGACCTGATTGCCGTTATCGAATATTTGAGAGTTTGTACCTACAAATTCATCTTTGAACTTGACCAGATACCCGGCGTCACCCTTGATTGATCCGTCGCCTCCGGCACCCGGCTCGCCTGCCGGTCCTTGTGGCCCCGTAGGTCCTGGCGGACCCGACGGCCCAGTTGGTCCCGGCGGACCCATGGGTCCCACCGCACCCGTCTCACCCATTGGACCTTGCGCACCGCTGGCTGCTATCACTTCTTCCTTAACATCCGACGCAACCTCAGCGACGGCTTCAGGCTCCTCAATAACATCCTCGACAATAATGTCTTCAACCACTTCTTCCGTGGCCTCTTTCACTATTTCTTCGTCGACGACCTCCTCGATGACCTCTTCGATGACCTCCTCGACAACTTCTTCGACGACTGGCTCAGGCTCAATCTCGTCGGCAACCACGGCCTCTGCGGTATCCGCATCCGTATCGTCGACCACAATATCTGTCCAGTCAGCACTGATGAACCCCGTTTCGCCATCAGCCAGCTGGACTTCGTTCCAGCCTTCTTGTGAGGCAACGAGCGGCAAGGATGTGCCTTGCTCCAGGCGGCCGACCACGTCGGCGCCTGCTTGTGGCGCCTGACGAATATTGACGTAGCTTTCGACGGCCTCAACCGGCACGACCGTGTCAGCAAGGCAAACGACCGGTAGCGCCAGGCTCACCAAGGCAATAAGAATTTTCATGACCCGCTCCCAAGCGTGGTTAGACACCCTTTGTGCCATATCCAACAGCATAAAAAGGTGACCCAGTTCTGCTCTTCGGCGTCTCTATTTGCCGACGGTTGAGTTTCAGGCAGGCTCGGGCTGAGCGTCTATGGCTTTGGCACCACGCTGAACTTCACCGATCAATCGAAAACCGTGCCACAGAATGATCCACAGGCCGATCATCAATGTGACCCCGGACAGCGTGAACACGACCAGGAACGGCCTGATAGATAACATCATCTCCTGGAAAGAGGCACCGTCAAACAGTCCTTTGCCAACGCCGGCGAAAACCAGGGCAGTGAAAAATACAGCCAGGGAAACGTTCGCCGTCCAAAAGCCCAGCTTGATTTGCGGCGTACATTCAGCATGCACGTCCTGCGGCAACTGTTCGCGAATGACGTAGAAAATAGACGCAAGGAGAATCATCGAGTTAATGCCGATCGTGCTGCCCATCGCATGCGCAACGGTAATGTGCGTGCCGTGTGTGATCAGGTTAAATGCCGGCACCGATATGATCAGCGCAAGACCAAGGTTGATGAAGACCCAGATGTCGGCCGCAAACAGGAAGCGATACGCGTTGCAGAATCGATTCTTTTGCCAGTCCTCGAGAGAATTGCGCCAGTCCCAGATGATCTTGCCGAAGATGAATAGCTCGGTCATGCTGACGAAATATGCGAACGTTCGAATCCATGTTTCGGATGGCACCAGATAGGTATGGTGCGCCCAACCAAACATCAGGTTAAAAAGTCCGAGAAAAAACAGGCCGAACGCCATTTTGGAGCGGGCGTATTCGTCGCTGCCGCTGATTCGAGTCGCTAGAAACAACGCAGTACCGTAAACCAGCATGTTCCAGGATCCCGTCAGGGCGCCATAGGACTTCCATTGCACCATGATTTCACGAACCATCGTCTCGCGGAAATAGGGGATCAGGTACAGATGCGCTTCGGTGTAAGTAATGAAAAAGAACACAATGCCCGTGCCCCACATCCAGTAGTACACAGGCCATGGCTCTTTTTCCTGACGCACGGTCATGAAGTAATTAACGCCGAACAATATCCAGGTCAGGAAAATTGGAATACTCAAGACCGGCGGAAACTCAAAGTACTCGCGCCCACCAAATTTTCCCGACAGGTAACAGGCAAGGATTGCAATACCTGTTGCGACGAACACCCAGAAATGAATATTAGCTGCCCGTTCTGACCACAGATTGTAGTGACACTGGCGCGGCAGATAGAAATAAACACCGCCGATAGCGATCAGGAAAATCCACGATACGACCAATGACACATGCAGCGGCCGCGTTTTCGTAAACAGCAATTCCTGCAAGAAATCAGGAAACAGGAATTGGAATCCGCCAATCACACCGAAAAACATACCGGCCGCGAGCGACAACATGCCAAGTCGCATAAAACGCAAACCCGTGAACGATCGATCCTCAGTAATCATTCCGGGTCGTCCTCTTGCTCGACTGAACCGAACCACTGCACGTCGTAATTTTCGGGCGGGTAAGTGCCCGTCTTATCGACAAAAGCGAGATAGGCCATCACGGCATCGATTTCCTGCGGTGCAAGCCCCAGGTTCGGCATTGTCGCTGTTCCAGCGGCGATAAATGCGCGTGCATAGGCCTCGCCACGATTCGAAACGACGTTGGTCAGGTCGGGCCCCATGTATCCGCCAAGACCATAAAACTGATGGCAGGCAACACAGTTGTATTGCTGGAAAACCTCAGCACCCTGGCGCTCAACGTCACTCATCGGCGGCAAATGTGCTGCCTCAGTACCCTTCGTATAGACATAGCCCGAGTAAAATACAAAAGCGACACACAAAGTGCCGAATATGGCTCGATTGTTGATGGCGGCGACTCCGTAGGGCCCAGTGACTACTGGCTTTACAGTGTACGCAAGCCGCTTCGAAACAGGGTTTCATTATTTCTGCAATAATTAACAAATATCGAACTTTTACCCTATTTTCTCAACTATTTTGAAATTTTATCCTATAATCATTCCATAATTCCGATCAGGAGGCTCGCACATGGATCGTATCGACAAGACCATTCTTGAAGCACTGCAAGACGACGCAACTCTTACCGTCGCCGAACTATCCGAACGAGTGGGATTGTCCAAGTCGGCGTGCTGGCGACGTGTTCAGTTGCTCGAGGAACAAGGCATCATTGGTGCTCGGGTGACTCTTCTCAATCAGGAACAACTGGGTCTGAACCTGACCGTGTATTCGGCCATTCGCACACACGAGCATACGGCCGAGTGGTTTCGCAGATTTCACAAAATGGTTTCGGCAATGGAAAATGTCATGGAAGTTCATCGGCTGAGTGGCGACATCGACTATCTCATTCGCGCGGTTGTACCGGACATGCGAAGTTACGATGCGATGTACAAAGAGATGATTGCGAAAGTGGATCTGTATGATGTTTCATCGAGCTTTAGCATGGAGCAAATAAAATACACGACCGCACTGCCCTTACATCATCTCAAATAGGACGCCCGATGAGTCACGAAAACGAATATCACGATGCCCTGGTAACAATGCTGGAAATTATCTGGGGCGATGGATATATGGCGCCCGGCGGACCAGGAAACGTCGCAAGATTGCTCGACGGCATTGACGCTAGCGGCAAACGAATACTCGATATTGGTTGCGGTATCGGTGGACCGGCATTCGAGATGGCGACGACGCATGGCGCGAACGTAGTTGGCATCGATCTGGAGGCACCATTGATCGAACGCGCAGAACAAAGCGCAGTCAAACTAGGTCTGACCGATCGCTGCACGTTTAAAACCACAGAGGTGGGGCCGCTGCCATTTGATGACGAGTCCTTTGATGTTGTCATCAGTTCTGGCGCGTTTACACAGATTGCAGACAAAAGCGGCATCCTCGGCGAGAGTCGGCGCGTGTTGCGACCCGGGGGTCACCTGCGATGCTATGACTGGCTCGGTTCTGGCAGAGAGCATTCGGATGACATGCTCTATTGGTTCAAGATGGAAGGCATCACCTACGCATTGGAAACGCTGGCAAGCTACGAACAGCACCTTGTCGATGCTGGTTTTGTCGATGTCAAAACAATTGACGCAACCGACTGGTATCAAAAGGAGGCGCACCGAGAGTACGACCTGATGCGCGGTGAACTGAATGCACGCATGGTGGAACTTTTAGGGCAAAAAGATGCGGACTACTTTGTCGAGAACTGGCGAGCCATGGTAGTTGTGATAGACCAGGGCGACATGCGACAAGGATATTGCAGCGGTCGCCGCCCCGACTAGCAGCCTCTAGATTGATCGTGTCGCAATTGCCGGCGAGATTGCGCTTGCACGCCGTGCGGGTCCGGCAACTGCAGCCTGGCCGACAATCCACAAGATGATCATGGCGATTGGCACGACGTACCACGCCAGTGGCGTCAAAGCGAACGCCTGCACCATGAAGATATTCAGCGCAATAGCGAAAATTGCGCCGGCGACTATTCCGACACTGCTAATGATGAAATTCTCCACCATAAAGTAACGCATGATTGCCGGTTTGGTTGCACCTAACGCTCGTCGTACGCCGATCTGACGAGTGCGACGACTCACACTGAAACTGGCCAGACCTACGATGCCAAGGCCGGTGATTGCCGTGAGCAGTACGACGATGAATGACAGCATTTTGATCATTGCGGCGTCGCCCAGATAACTGCGCTCTCGAACTTCGTTCATTGTTCGGACGTCTTCAATAATGCGTTCTTTATTTACCGCCAGCGCTTCCTCGATTTGTGGAATCAATTCATCGATATAGCCTGCTTCCGTGCGAATTACATAGCGAACATACTCATCGTCGCGTCGCGACGGCACCAGCATAGTGTTCTCAACTCGTTCCCACCCATCCCACGGCGCCTGCAGTCGGTCGATGATGCCGACAATTTTCACAGGATCATTGTCATTGATGTAAACCGTCTTGCCGACATATGAGCCCTGCTCATCAGGAAACAACTCTTCGGCAAGCGCTTCAGTCACGATGCCCGTCGCCGGCCAGGTATTGCTTTCATTGTCATTCCATGTGATCTCATCGTGCGCGAAATTCTGGCCGTCAATCAGTGTCGTGCCGTAGGTGTCGATCGCGTGCTCGTCGGAGAAGTAGATTGCAGTGCCAACACCGTCCTGACCTGGACCTGGCTCCGTTGCCAGGCCCATGCTCCAACCGCCGCCGCGCAGCGGAAACGAGTTTGTCGCTATCGCGTTCTTTACGCCTGGCATGCCGCGAAGCATCGCGAGATCTTCATCGATCAACGAACGCATATCGATTTCCGGTGCGAATGAAATGCTGGACAGTGTGACAATGTTTTCTTCGTCAGCGCCGCTTGGTCGTCCCATGTTTGAGGCGCGCTCTTGTATGATCGCAATTGCGTTAACCATGATCGCCATCGTCACAGCAATTTGCAGCGCGATGAGCGAGTAGCTGCTCTTGTTTCTGAGTATTGCTCGCCAAATTGGTCCCAATTCCATGTCGGTCTCCGCCTACTGAATTCTAAGTTGAGTCGCAGGTGTAACGTTGCAAGCTCGCCAGGTTGGATAGAGTGCTGCAGCCAGGGCTGACACGATAGCCAGAGCAACCGCTGCCATGACCATCACCCAATCCATACGAACGAGCTTGTCGATGAAATCGAATGTACTAAACAGGTTTTCGATGCCACGCAGGCCTAGCCAGGTCATGGCAATGCCCAGTAAACCGCCCGCAAGACCGATCATGCTTGCCTCAACTATGTATTGTGCAAACAATGTCGCCTTGCTGGCGCCCAACGCGCGCCGCAAACTAATGTCCTTGGCACGGCGCATGACTTTGGCAAGCAACAAGCCAATAGTGTTGAGCAGACAAACGATGAGAAACAGGATGGCCAGTCCGAGCAAAACACCAACATCTTCGTCGACAACTTCGTTGTAGTCCATCCATGCTTCGACATCGTCGAGACGATTGTTTAGCGGCCGGGGAAACCGACCGACCATTTTCTGTTCTTCAACATAGGCATCGAGGAATTGCAGGTAAGCCTGTTTCTCAGATTCGCTGTGCAATTCAGCCCACATCTGAATCCAGATACATTCTGAATTTCGAAACGCTTCTACCCCACCTTCGCCAACCGGCTTCCAACAACTGGTATTGCCCGAGCTGCCGTGTTCGCCCGCTATTGCTACTGAGAACGGCAGGAATACGGGCGATGGATCACCATACTCGTTGTTATTGAGATCATAGAAGAGCGGTACCGGCCTCCATTGATCGAGCACACCGACGATTCGATAGGCTTCGCCCGTCAACGTCAGCATTTTGCCGACCGAATTCTCCCCGCCAAAGAGTTGTTCATTGAGCGACTCGTTGATTACGACAACACGCTCCAATGTATCGTCTGACGATTTTTCCCAGCCCGAACCGTATTTGAACGGCACGTTGAACATCGCGAAGAAGTCCGCCGTTGTGGCGCGCGTTTCCCGTTGAAATGGCTTGGCGTCGTCATCTTCAGGTTCGATCACGCGTGACGACTGAAAACTAATGACTTGCCTGGTCGCCCTGCCCGCATCATACAATGCGGTCGCATCAAGGTAGGTCAATTGTTCTGGCGGTTCGTTTGGTTCGTCGTAGGGGTCACTGGGATCCCAGTTGTCGACCCGGACGTAATGCAGCTGGTCGGATTTCTCCGGTATCGGATTGCCACTCATGATGTATTGAATCGTTACGATCGTCATACAAGCGCCAATCCCTATCGCTATCGCCGCAACCATCAATGCACTAAGGGCTGGATTCGCCCTAATGCTTAGTACGCCTAGGCGCAGGTAGTATCGAAACATACTTTTCTCCCCGGCCGCTTAGCTGGCAACTGCCGCCAGGTGCAAATCTCCAGGACCGTCACTGACGCTGCCGTCACGTACGAAAATATTGCGTCGCGCGCGCGTGGCCAAAGTCATCTCATGTGTCACCATGATGATGGTCGTTCCGGTTGAATTGATTTCTGCCAGCAGGTCCATAACGCTGTCAGCCATATTCGTATCCAGATTTCCCGTCGGTTCGTCCGCCAGCAAAAAGCGCGGCTCACCAGCCAGCGCACGTGCAATGGCAACTCGTTGCTGTTGGCCACCCGATAACTGTGCCGGCATATGTTGCAGGCGAGATGCCAAACCGACGAGCTCTAAACTCTCCTCAATTCTTCGCTTGCGTTCCGCGGCCTTGAAGCCGCGATACCGCAATGGCACGTCGACGTTGTCGAATATGTTGAGCTCTGGAATCAGATTGAAGCTCTGAAAGATGAAGCCGATTTTTTCGTTGCGTACTTTGGATCGTTCTTTGTCGTTCAGTTTCGATATGTCTCGACCATCCAACTCGTATGCTCCAGCCGTTAGATCCTCGAGCAGACCAGCAATATTCAAGAATGTCGTCTTGCCAGAACCGGAGGGCCCGGTAACTGAAACGAACTCGCCCTCGTCCACCGTTAGCGAAAACTCTCGCAACGCATGCGTCTCGACCGTATCGGTACGATAAATCTTTGAAACGTCTTTCATTTGCAACATGGTGCGTACTCCTGGTTGAGACAACTATTCGGTAAGAAGAACCGTATCGGCACTGCGAAACGGGTCCAGATTAGAAATGACAATGGTGTCGCCTTGATTGAGCCCCGCAACGATTTCGACCGCGCCCAGGCTTCTTGCGCCAACTTCAATTGCGCGCCGTTCGGCCAGCCCGTCTTCGTTCAATACGTAAGTGACACGTCCGGCACCGGTATCAAGAAACTGGCCGCGTTGCACTATGAGCACGTCGTTATACTCGGCCAGCAGAATTCGGGTCGTAAGTCGCTGGTTTTGCCGCAGATTCGTGGGGCCCGCCTGGCTAAATCGAATTCGCCCGTTGACCTGGTTGTTCAGAATTTCCGGAGACACAGCAACCAGCTCGCCTGAATATCTGTTGCCGCCGATCATGATCTCGGCTTGCATGCCAACATCGAGATCATCTGCATAGCTTTCAGGTATCTGAGCATCGATCTCGAAACGCGTCAGATCGACGACGGCCATGACGGGAGTATCCGTGCCAACCGCAGCTTTCTGATCCACAAGTAGATCACCTACGATGCCGTTAACCGGTGATTTGATCGCCAGGTCATCGACCTGCCGTTGCAAATTCTTGACCAGCAACACCTGTCGATTTAGTTCAAGTTCGCTCGCCCTTAACTCAAATGCCAGCCGTTCATCGAAAAGATCTGCATCAGCAACCGCATGATTGTGAGCAACCTGTGCATTCTGAAGGTCATCTTGAGCTTTCTCGTAGTCAATAACTGAGATGACGCCGAGGTCATAAGCTTGATCCGCACGTCGTTTTTCACGGTCCGCAGCGGTCAGCGACACCATTGCGAGGTCCGCAGACTTACGTTTATCCAGTGCGAGCTGCCTCGATTCAATGCGTTGTCGATCCAACTCAACTTGACGTTGTTCGAGTGAAGATTCCGCCTGCTCGAGCTGGCTCGCAAGATCAGGGCTATCAACAATTGCGACAACTTGACCTTCGATGACGCGTTCACCGGCATCGACTTCCAGCGTGATCGTCCCAGGCGCCGTTGAGTACAAGGTCGGACTAACTGCGGCAACGACGCGCCCCTGTACTGAAACATCTCGCACGAGATCGCCGCGAGTCACGGTTGCAAGACGCACCCGATCGAATGGAATACTGATCGTGGCATCAGCCCAGCGTTGAAAAAATGGGGCCGCCAGCCACGCGAGTATCACGATGCCGACCACTGCAACTGCCGCAATCACCTGCTGTTTGCGCTTGCTCGGCGGATCCAGACGGATGTCCTGACCCGATGTGTCTGCGATTTTCAGCTCTAGCCCCCTGCTCTACGCCTTTATCCACCCCACATGCAGGTGGTTTAAGACTTAGATGCGCGAAGAGCGGATTTCGTTTACTCGCTGATATTCAGAGCCCAGTCGTAATCGTTGAAGACGACCTCGTAGTCACCTGCTTTCTTCAAATCTCCGGCAAGTGGCTCTGGGGCGATACTCCGGGCGTAGGCGATCAGGCTATCGCCGCCGGCTTGGCCTGTAAGGCGAACAGCAGTCTCAAAATCGCTTCGATACCATTTGAAAATCCGCGACAGGATAACGCGGCGTGTTTTATGGTCGACCGAGATATTGCCCGGGTCGCTCGCGAATTCGGTCGCCGCCGTTGCAAGGAATTGCTCAAGCGCCGCACCTGTCGGAAGTTCGGGGCGAACAATCGGACAGCTGCCGCTGGCGCAACTGAGGACGAAGTGAATTCGGGCATCCTGATATTGCTTGCGAATGATGCTGTTTTCGACGGACAACAAGCTCATATATTCACCGCCGAACTTGAACCGCTGACGATAAAAAAATCCGAGCCCTGAAATCGCCTCAATAGGCGCTTTGACATCAGTAACACTGGCAATCGGCCAGTGATCCAGAACGCTCTTGATGACATATGCGTTGTACGCGTACATCCAGTACGCAAGTTCATCACTGCGAGTTTCGAAGCGCTCGCTTGCCGACGTTGGGCTGAATTGGCTGACCGCTGCTAGATATCTATCCAGTTTCGTTCGCGACGAATCTGACGCATGCCATCCCGCATAGTCTATGTTGCCGTCGGCGCTGACCCACTGACGCAACAAATCCTCGAAGGAATCGTGTTGAAAACCAGTTGCTTCGAACCCGACCGGCAGCGGCGCGTCTACGTCTACGTACAATGGCCGATTGGCGATCAGCAATACGGCTGCCACGGCGAGCAGAAATGCGATCACATAGTATAAATATTGCACTTAGAGACTGACCGGCCGCATTACCGACTTATTACCACGCTGAACGAATCAGGCTGCTAGTCATTCGGCAAGTGACGCTCGGCTTTACGCCAGGATTCAGCGTCGTAAGGGCTGCCGTCGACCACGAATTCCTGCATTGGAAACAAATAGCCCTCAGCCTTAGGGTTGATGCCGTAACCGTACACAAGGTGCCGGCGCGGCCTGCTCGCAGTCGCATTGATCGAGAAGACCGACTGACCACCGAAACTTGCCGAAAATCCCGCGATGTCTGCAATGGTTGCCGGGATATCGACAATCGAGGATGGCGCGCTTGATACCTGAAATTCGCCGGGTGTATCGGGAGGTTTGACAGCCAGAACCGGCGTCGCCATAGCGACCGTCAATGCGTTAACTGCATCAGACTCTGCGAAGTCCTCGACAGGTACCCACGCGCCGTGATCCGCCATGAGTACTATCAGGCTGCTATCGTAGATACCCAGGTCCTTCATGCGCTGCAATACTGACAAGACCCCAAGCAGGCCGCATTGCGCGTGGGTCCTTACCGCAGCTCGGGATTCTGGTTTGCGGCCGCCAAATTCGCAGCGCTCATTACCAACGATCGGGCGATGGCTGAGCATAACGTGTATCAACTTGTATACAGGTACATCGCGATCGACTGTCATGTCAGTCGCGAGATCGTTGAGGTACGCAAGATCCGAAAAATACTGCATTTGGAGATACGCATCCGCCTGCGATGTTGCCTGAAATACCCACAATTCGTCACGATGCACGAGCGCTTTTGCGAAATGCGGCACGCCGCGAAATAGCGCCAGATCCATAAGTCTTGCCGAATCGGAGCGCGCGAAATCATCGACGTCGACGTGCCCGCTGGGCGAAATTCCGTAGGCATTTGAAGTGTCACCCAATACGTACACGTTTTTTAGTGCGGTCGGAGCGGCAACATCCACCTCGTAACCTTCCGCGAACGCAACATTGGTAATTGTTTGTCCGCCTAGTGCAGCGCTTACAAACGACTCGACTGGCTCTTGATTGCGGTAGAGCTCGCCACTCAATAATGCTGGAAGCGTTAACTGGGTATAAGGGTAGGCACCAAGATGTTGATCGAAATAGGTGAATCCTCTCAATTCCGACTTGAAATCGCGTTCCGTTGTATCGGCCAGGATCGCTTCGAAAATGTCCGACTGAAAACCGTCCATTACTATGTGAACAATGTTTTGCTCACGCGAGAAACGCATCGTGGCATCCCTGCCCTCCAAACTCGACTCGATATCACGTTCGTCTAAGACATCTGGATGAGTGATCAAAATCGATGTTGAAGATATCAATTGAATTGCAAACGTAACGATGGCGCCTACGAGCAATGCCTTGCCAAATCGCACATATGCGCTGATTGCCAACCACAGGACCACTGCCCAGATAACGATGTCCAGCGCACCGCGCCAGGCGCCGACCATCCAATTGATGTCGCTGCCGTCAAGAACCCCGTAATTCCAAACCAAAATATTGCTTTGCAACCACAGCAAGATCGCAACAGCACACAGTACCGACTCGTAGCGAGACCGACCTTGTTCAGTCATGAACAAACTGAGCAATCCCAGTGCGACTATTGCGCCGATCGCATAAGGAAGGATGACGAGGATGACATCGAAAAAAGACGTCGC